>CAYPBJ010000001.1:0-6350 GCA_964408945.1 uncultured Rhizobium sp.
CCCCAAACCTTCTGATCCGTAGTCAGATGCTCTATCCAATTGAGCTACGCATGCAGTTGTTCAAGATTGCAAGGGTTGGGAACAACCTTAAACGGGAGTGCAAAGATAGTAAAAATATGAATATTTACAACTAGAGGCAGAGTTTTTTGCAATTTTCGCAAATACCATTGTTTTCATTTGATTTGGATATTTATAATCCGTAAATTTGCTACTTTATTTCTGTCTTAACCAAAGAAAATGAATGCTTTGAAACTTGTTTTTATTGTTTTATTTGTCGCTATCTGTCAAACCACGTTGGCTCAGGCTCTATATGTTTCTTCTGGGGAAACCGTTTTTATATCCTCAGGAACGACAGTAATTTCCACAAGTGGAGTTACAACCATAGTTTCAGGTGGTACATTGAATGTGGCTGGCGAATATCAAAGTGCGGGTAATTTTACCAATTCTGGAACGTTAACAGCAACATCGGGAACCTTGACTTTTACTGGTTCCGGGCAATCTGTTTCGGCCAACAATGCCACTGTGAAAAACGTAAATATTGCTTCTACGGCATCTGTAACGTTAACGAGTGCACTAAACATTCAAGGCGGTTCAAATTATGGGACATTGACTGTTAGTAGCGGGGGAACACTGAACTCTGCGGGCTACTTGACACTAAAATCAGATGCGAACGGAAACGCGGTTGTTGCCGCTGGTTCATCATCTGGTTCTTATATCACAAACAGCGTAACAGTGGAGCGTTATATACCAGCACGAAGAGCCTTTAGAATTTTGTCTCCTAGTGTTACAACTTCAACATCAATTTACGCAAATTGGCAAGAAGGTGGTTCAAGTAATTCATCTTACGGAACACACATTACGGGTGCGGATGGTTCTACAAACGGATTTGATAACACCGCTACCAATAACCCTTCTTTGTTTACATTCAATAATGCTTCTGGTGCAAATACAGATGGTAGTTGGTCAGCAGTGTTGAATACAAACTCCAATACACTGACAGCTGGTTCACCTTTGAGAGTTCTGGTTAGGGGCGATCGTTCTGTTGATATTGCGACTAGTTCTCCAACGCCAACTGCTACTACGTTGAGAGCTTCTGGAACAGTGGGTCAAGGTAACGTTACAGTTAGTACTTTGAGCCAGATTGCGAATGGATTCAGTCTTGTTGGGAATCCTTTTCCAACGCCGGTGAATATGAAAACAGTGATTGACAACGGATCAAACGTGTCCAAATCTTATTTTTATGTTTGGGACCCTCAAGTAAATACACGCGGTGGATATGTTACTTTTGATTTGAGTACGAGCACTTCAAATGTGGCATCTTCTGATCAAACTGTTTTTCTTCAACCTGGTCAGTCGGCGTTTGTGAAAACATCTTCAAACGGTTCTGCATCACTTACATTTGCTGAAAGCTATAAGTCTACCTCGAGCATCAATCCTGGGGTTTTCTTGACTATCCCACCTCAATCGGTTTTGAAATTGGAATTGTCGCAGCGCGATAGTTTTAAGGCTGGTGGAAAAATGTGTGATGCTTTAATTTTAAAATTTGATCCATTAATGTCGAATGGGTTGGAAGATCAGGATGCAATTAAACCAATAAATCAAGATGAAAATTTATCTGTTTTTGTTGGAGATAAGTTCTGTTCAATTGAGTCGCGCGATATACCTTTAAACGAAGAGGTTGTTGATCTTAGAATTTCACAATTGAGACATCTAAACTACACCGTGAAAGCTGAATTTACGGGTGACTTAGGATTGGATGCCTATTTGTTAGATAGATTTACAAGTAAGACACATCCTTTGAATAGAGAAGGTGAAACCATCATTGAATTTGATGTTGATGGTTCTGCGGAAAGCAAGGCCAATCAGCGTTTCGCGTTGGTTTTTGATGCTAGGAATAATAGCAGAGTAAATAGCATTCAAAAGTCTTTCAAAGCATATCCAAATCCTGTGAATAGTTCAGACATTCAGTTGGATGTATTTGCTGCGAAAATTCACAGTGTAGAAGTCTACGACTTATCGGGTAGATTCTTTGGGAATTTGAAGTCTTCCTCAGCTGAGAATGTATTTTTGGTTAATGAAAAAATGCCGAATGGCACTTACGTATTGAGGGCTAATACCAACGAAGGTCAGTTTTCTACCACTATTTCATTGGCTCGATAGTCAAAATAAGGCCTTTCGGACTAAAATTACTATCATTGCACCTGCATGAGAAAAGTAGTATTATTTGTTGCTGCAGCTGCGGCAATGATTCCATCTTCATGGGCTCAATTTAAGAGCAAGAAAAAAGAAAAACCAACCACTCCCCAAGCTCAAGAGCAACCTGCAAAAGGTAAAAAAGCAGAGACCATAGAGAATAAGGTAAAGGGTTGTGACACAATTGCTGGGCTATTTAATCTTTACAGAGATACCACATCGGGTGAGCTGTTTATGCAGATCTCTCCTGAGCAGTTGAATAAAGATTACATACATTTTACTTACACCGAGAATGGAGTACTTGAAGCGGGACATCACCGAGGTGCATATCGCGGGAGTAGGATATTTAAGATTGTCAGGAAATTCGAAGCAGTTGAATTTATTCAGCAAAATACTTCATTCTATTTTGACCCTAAAAATAACGTATCAAAAAGTGCAAATGCTAATATTTCGGAGGCTATTTTAGCGCATGAGAAAATTGTAGCTAGGGATAAAGCAGGCAACCTGTTGATTTCTGCAGATGAATTGTTTTTATCTGAGCAATTACATCAAGTGGTTGAAGGCGGAAGACCAGGTAGAGGGTTTGAATTGGGTAGATTAGCCAAAGGCAAAACACAATACGAGAAAATCAAAAATTATCCAGCCAACCTTGATATTGTTGTGAAGTATGTTTACGACAACGCGTCGCCAAAAGGCGGGGCTACTGAGGCAGTAACAGATCCAAGAAGTGTTTCCATTTTACTCCAACACAGTTTCATGGAAGTGCCAAATAATGACTTTAAGCCGCGTTTTGATGATTATAGAATTGGTTATTTCTCTGAAAATGTGAATGATATGACATCACAAGGATTTACCAATTACAGAGATTTGATTCACAGATGGGATCTCAGAAAAAAAGACCCAAATGCCATTAAAAGTGAACCCGTAAAACCTATCGTGTGGTGGATTGAAAATACCACTCCCAAGGAATTACGAGCAACGATTAAACATGCGGCACTTCAGTGGAACAAAGCATTTGAACCCCTTGGATTCATCAATGCCGTTCAAGTATTTGAACAACCCGATGATGCTGACTGGGATGCTGGTGACGTGAGATACAATGTGTTGCGTTGGACATCATCACCCAATCCGCCGTTTGGTGGATACGGTCCTTCCTTCGTGAACCCAAGAACCGGTGAGATTTTAGGTGCGGATATCATGTTGGAATACGTGTTCCTAACCAATAGAGTTCGTGCTCAACAGATTTATGGAATTGAAGGCAATACGAACGAGTTTGAGAATCATTCGAAACATGATGGATGTGATGCAGGACTTTACTTGCATCATCAACTTCAAGCATCCCAAGGAATCATGAATCTCCAAGATGCTGACACTATTGAGATGTCTAGACTCCTTGAGGAATCGATTCACTATTTGATTCTGCATGAGATGGGACATACGATGGGATTAATGCACAATATGAAAGCATCGCAGGTGAGAACCGTTGAAGAGTTAAATAATCCTGAAATTACGTATAAGCAAGGGTTGATTGGTTCTGTAATGGATTATCCTGCAATTAATTTGCCATCTTACGGAGTTAAAAATAAAATTCAGTATTGTCAAATAGAACCAGGTCCTTATGATTTATGGGCCATTGAATTTGGGTATAGTCTTCCGTTGGAAAATGCCGAAGAGGAAGAGGCTCGTATCAGAAATATTCTATCTAAGAGTATTCAACCTGATTTGACCTTTGGCAATGATGCCGATGACATGCGCGCTCCTGGAAAAGGACTAGATCCGAGGGTGATGATCAATGATTTGAGCGGGGAATCGGTAAAGTTCAGTATGGAAAAGATGGATTTAATCCGTTCATTGATGCCCAAATTATTGATGAAATACGGAAATGGTCAGCAAAGTTACCAGCCTATGGTTTCAGTGATGAACTCATTGATGGGAGGTTACGGAACTCATGCTGGAATTATTTCACGGTACATTGGTGGTGTAAAAGTTGAGCGATTTACCCCAGGACAAGTTCAGGGAAAATCCCCATATACTGCATATTCATTGTCAGATCAGAAAGCTGCTATGGAAGCATTGAATAAATACGTTTTTGCTCCTAATGCATTTGAAATTTCTGGCGAAATTGCTCAGCATTTGCAGCAGCAAAGACGCGGGTTTAACTTTTTTTCGTCTACAGAAGAACCAAAAATTCACAAGCAGATTGAAGGTATTCAAAATTCGGTGATGGCTCACTTATTGAGTCCATCAGTACTGAACAGACTAACAGATGCTAAATATTTGGGAAATTCCTACACAGTGTCAGATATGCTGAAGGATCTAACTTCTGCAATTTTTGATGCGGACATCAAATCTCTACCAAACACGCATCGTAGACAGTTACAGACGAATTATGTTGAAGCATTGATTCAATTTATGGGTAAGTCCAACAATGGATTGGATGCTGTGGCGAGTTCATCTATTTATAGAGAACTTAAACGCATTGAAACTATGATGAAAACGGCTAGTACGCTCTCAAATTCGTGGGAAAATCAAGAATTAATTAACCACCGTGGTTATTTGCAATTTTTGATTGAGCGCGGGTTAGACGATTAAACGACCATGCGGAAAATATTTTTAACTGCGCTTTTATTGGGTGCAAATACTTGGGTTCAAGCTCAATTTGATTCTCTAAATTCAGCTGATTTATTGAAGTTAGATGAAGTGAATTTACATTCGAACCGATTAAGTCAAAACTTGAATCAAACGGGTTTGAATGTGGAGGTGATAGATATGAAGTCCTTCCGAAAAAAGTACCCAGTTCAAAGCTTGAATGAAGTCCTGACATACGTCAGCGGCATTGATTTAAGGCAAAGAGGCCCTTCTGGAATTCAGGCCGATTTGGGTATTCGGGGATCGGGTTCAGATCAAGTATTGGTTTTGGTTAACGGAATCAGAATGAGTGACCCACAAACCGGGCATCATCAATTGAATCTTCCTATTCCTTTAGATTTAATCGAAAGAATCGAAGTAATTAAGGGGCCTATGGCTCGCAGATATGGTTTAAATGCGTTAAGCGGTGTGATCAATGTGGTTTTGAAAAGCGAAGGTTCTTCAAATCAACCTGATGGTATTCACGCCAATGTAGAAACTTGGGCAGGTGCTCCCGCTCAAAACGATTCGGTGAGTTATTCTGCTTGGGGATATAGGGCCGGAATAAGTATCCGAATGAGGCACCACAACCTTTGGTATTCAAGCGAAGGGATGATGGGTAATGGCTATAGGCCCAATACGGAATTTGAAAATTTTAGAAATTTTTTGGGATACACATGGGCATCTAAAAAGCATTATATTAATGTCATGGCATCGTTGATAAACAATGATTTCGGCGCCAGTTATTTTTATGCAGCACCCAATGATCATTCTGCAACGGAATTTGTAAGAACGAGATTGCTTTCGGCAAAATATGGTTATAAGCTAACTCAAAACCTCTCTGTAAATGCGGTTTTAAGTAATAGAAGTAATTTTGATCATTACATTTATTACAAGCCCAAGCCAGAACTTTATCAAAACAAACACACCAATGTTGTGAATATGATGGAGTTGAATTTGGTGGGAAAATCGAAATGGATGGATTATAGTTTTGGGGTAGAGAACCGCCAGGAGCAAATTGAGAGCAATAATCTTGGGAATCATTTGAGGCAGTTTACAGGCAGTTTTGCAGAGTTTTCGCCTAAGTTAGGTTCAAAATTTCATGCAACTGCAGGTATTTATGCTATGTGGGGGAGTGGTGTAACAACCAACAAGTTTGACCTTTTTCCGGGTTTGGATGTACGCTATTCTCTAAATAAATCTTTAGATTTTTGGGGATGTTGGGGCGTAGGACAACGACTGCCTTCTTTTACTGATCTGTATTACACCGATAAAGGAAACCGCGGTAATCCCTTGTTGAAGTCTGAGAATGCGCAGTCTGTGGAGGCGGGTTTGAAAGGCAAGTTTTATGGATCACGTTTTCAGGTGAGTATGTTTAGAAAAGATGTTTACCGAATGATTGACTGGTTCAGAGATAGCATCAATCAGCCCTGGTTTCCTGAAAATCTAGGCACTCAAATGATCAACGGTTTAGAAGCAAATATCAATCTTCCCATTGGTCAAAAAATAAGTTGGAATACCAATGCCAC
>CAYPBJ010000001.1:6450-51139 GCA_964408945.1 uncultured Rhizobium sp.
AAGCAAATATCAATCTTCCCATTGGTCAAAAAATAAGTTGGAATACCAATGCCACCTACATGAGTGGGATTATGAATGAAGGAGTTAATCAATTTTCGAAGTTGGCATTGAACTTTGTGAAGGTGCAAATAGTTTCAAGTCTCAACGTTCAATGGACAAAGAATCTTAACACCAGTTTGGTTTTAAGGCATATTGAAAGAATCAATAATGATGCCTATCAAATAGTTGATGCACGTATAAACTATCAGTTAAAAAATGCAGGTATCTATTTAAATGTTACGAATTTGGGAAATGTTCAATATCGAGAAATTCAAACGGTTCCCATGATGCCGAGGTGGGTTTATTTAGGTTTTAAGTTTAATATTTAAATTATCTATGCGAAGAAATTATGTTGCAATTGCATTATGTATGATGGCTATTGCCGTTGCGCTAGGGGCATTTGGTGCTCATGGTTTGGAGAACAAATTAAATGATCACGATATGCACACATGGGATAAAGCCACTACCTATTGGGTTTATGTGGCATTGGCAGTTTTGGGTGTTGTTGGATTTATTCAGAATAAGGGAGGAGAATATGTTGAAAACGGAGAAGATGTTGGACATAAAATTCTAGGAAATAAGGGTCGATTGTTCAGTGGTTCTTTGGTTTTGATTTTATTGGGCGCGGTAATATTTTCAGGCACATTGTGGTTGGTGGCGACATCTAATTTAACTTGGCCCTTTTTAAGAAAGTTGGGAATGATTACTCCTATTGGGGGAGTTTTAATGATTGCTGGATTCTGTATTTCGGCATACAGAATTTGGAAAATGAATCGTTAAAAATCTATATAAGAGGATAATTTAACACCAAAGTTATTTTGGTCGTTTCTGTGAGTTAGTCGCCAAACAGCGTCAACTCTTAGGAATTTGAAAATGTTTTCTATACCAAAACCCACTTCCACATACGGTGTATAGTTGAAAGATTTAATAGGTGTGATATTGTTTCTAATTTGAATTTCAGTGGGTATCAAAGAACGATTGGAAGCACTCAAAGACCCTTCAATGATTTTTGCGTTTATAATTTCCCTCCATCCTAATTTATTCATGAAAGGAATTCGGTTGAAGAATAATCCGTTGAAGTGATGTTCAAAAATGGCTTCAACGTTTTCATCTGTAACAAACTCAAATAAATTCATTTGATTAAATGCTCTTGTGTTGTAAACAATAGCTTGGTTTCCAAGTGGGATGTTTAACAGCGGAAATGGAACATTGCCAAATAATTTATTGGCTGTCAACTTCATTTGAGTTCTTCCAATACCTGCCCATATATGGTTGTAGTTATAAAGAAAACTCAATTTCGAGTAATTATAAGTGCTTCCTAATACTTGAGGCAGGGCTTTTTGGAAAGAAATTGAATATTTGGGTCCGGGTTGTGCCCAATTGGTTCTTCTATAGTCATTTACCACATAAAAAACTTTTGGCTCATAAGTAAGTTTTAAGTTTATGGTGCTGTTATTTAAATGGGTTGAAATATCTTCTGAATTGGCATTTTCGAGCCATCCGAGTTTGATTTTTTGGGACTCTGGCAAATCGTAAATACGGTGATTCAACTTTACCTGAAAACTGAGTCCTCTAACAATGTCTTGCTCATAGGAGAAATAGGTGTTTTTACTGTAAACCAAACTATTCGAAGAGAACATGTTCAGAGCCAAAATCAGGGCATCGCCGCTGGTCATGTTTTCATTGTCAACAAAACCCAACAGTTCAGTGTCTTCGGTATGGCTGATTTTCACTATGGTCCCTTTTTTCAAATTTGGATACCATGCAAGTTTCACACCGTATTTGAAACGTTGGTCCTTAAAGCCATAGGCTCCGAATCCTTCGAATTGCCATTTTTTAGAAAGGTAGTTTGAAGTCCTGAATCCCCAACGTGTTCGAAAGCCTTCTAGAGGATTTAATAAGGCGAGATAATAATAAGGGCCAACGTCAACAGGCCATTTATTTCCGGTTAGGTAACCATTCACCAAAAAATTCAGTGCTTTAGATGCTCTATCAATGGTAGGGATTTCGCGTACTGCTTCAATTTTGTTAATGACTTTTTCTTCAAAAGGACTTGCCTTAATAGGCGCAATGGCTGCCCAAAAAGAATCACTGCGTTGAAGAGCAGATTCCTCCATAATTAGAGATTGATCAAAAAAGCCTGTTGGGAATTCCTCAATCAGCTGGTATTTTCTGAATGTTAATAAATTGGTTGCAAGGAAGCCGATGGTATTTTCAGTAAACTCAGAAACATCAACCAAAGAACGAGAATTAGAAATAGTATAAGGAGGGTTGTTGAATCCCGAGGGGCTAAATTCTTGAGTGATTCTAAGTCGTTCTAAAAAGTTGATTTGAGACGCTTCATTGATTTCAAGATGCAAACGTGTAATAGCACCGGTTTGTTCTTCTATCCAAATGAGGCCATTGAATAAAATATCTTTAGGATTTTTTGGGGATACTTTTATAACGAACCACCTCAGCGAATGTGTTTTGTCGACATCAACGAGTTTGTAATTATAAAAGAGTTTTGCTTGAGGTGCTATTGGAGAAATGATGCCTTTCCCTAAAATTTGAAGTCGGTTATTGTAGATGTTATAACGGGCAAAAGAGCTACCAGTGAGTTGTGAAATGGTGGAACCATCGGTAATGCCAACACCGTGCACCCTGCTTGCATGGATGTCTTCTCTCTCAAGGGTACCACCTTTTTGATGGGCATAAGTACTGATTGTATTTGATAGAAATACGGGCAAGACTGCTTTTTCTGTATCACCGGTTATATATTCAAGGGTGTCAAATAAGGCGTTGATTTGTTTTCCAACTTTTAGACGCTCAATTTTTTTAGAAAGGTTATTTACCGAAAGGACAGTTTTCGAGAATACTTCACATTGATAGTTGACGGATTCATCAAAATTATTTTGGTAACGTTTTTCAATAGCCAAATCAACCCATTTGATTGCAGGATTAATGCCCAGATTTATGGTAACCGCTTCTGATTTAATGATTTCACGTTCTAGAAGTATATTGAGGTTGAGATTTGTTTGATGGGTATCGATTTTGATGATTTTTGTTTGCAGCCCACCAAAAACAATTTTCAATGAATCAGATTGAAAACGTAAAATGGATGCAGATACTTTTCCTTCAAAATCTGTTTGAAATCCGTAGGTTGTACCTTGCCAATATACTGAGGCGAATGGCACAGGCTCTTGAGTTTCTGCTTCGTAAATGTGAAGTGTGATATTTTTTTTAGGAAAAGATTGAGAAAATAAAATATTGACATTGTTTAGAAAAACGACGGCTAAAATTTTCAAACAACGGCTGTAAGACATAAGGTATAATAACCCCAAAGTTACCAATTTTATCTAAATTAAGAAATAATTATCATTGTAGATTGACCATAATAGTTAATGAATGAAAGTTATAAAATTGATAATAACTTGTATCTTTGCTTTAAAATTTAACTATAAATCTATGAGAATATTTGCGCTGATCGTTTTAATAACTATGCCTTTTGTTTCTTATGGGCAGTCAGATAAATCAGGAGATTTGCAAACGACTGTTCGTCAATTAGAAGCTAAAAATAATGTATTAAACAAAAGAATTAGTGAACTTGAAGATGCTAATTATCGACTGAAGTCAGACATTGAGTCTACCAAAGCAGATGTTCAAGCCGAAATTCGTAGATCTCAAGAGTTACAAGCTCAAAATGAAAGAGCAATGAATTTGGCTTTAGATGGTTTTACTAAGAAATTTGAGGAGCAAAATAAAGTAGTTCAAGGAGTGCAAGATGAATTAGGGCGCAAGATTGATCAACAATTAATTTTGATGATTGTTGGCATACTTCTTGTTGTGATTATCTTCTTGGTATTAAATAATGCTGCAACTAAAAAGGCATTAAAACAAAACGTTGCAAATTGGAATAGTTTCCAAGAACACTTACTAAAAAAATAAAACAATATGAGTAATACACAAAAAGAACAAAAGGGTAAACTCGATGCAGTAACCTTTGTCTATGGAGTCGGTGCAGCCATCGTATTGGTCGGAGCGATGTTCAAATTCTTGGGTTGGAACTTTGCCAATGAAATGTTTATCATTGGTTTGACGGTAGAGGCAATTGTATTTTTGATTTCTGCGTTCGAAAGAAAGGTTACGGAAAAGGAATACCAATGGGAGCAAGTATTTCCACAATTGGATAATCAAGGTAATAGTACTAGTGTTGACACTACAGGTTATCAGTCAGCAATGCAGCAGTTCAGTCAAACATTGGCTCAGTTGAACGAGGGGTTGAAGGAAATGACATCGGCTGTGAATGATATTAAGTCGGAAATGCGCACTAATGCAGATCAGTCTAACCAAATGAAGCAGTCAATGACTGAATTCAATAGTTTGATGACCAACTACAACGAAAACCTGAAGAAAATCAACGATCAATACAATCAGCTTTTGAATAAGTAATATCCTTCATGGGAAAACTGACCGTAAAAATCTCGAAGGCGAAGAACATCTCATTCATGAGGTTGTCTTTGTTTTACTTGATTTTCATTGTACAAATCTTCTTTACCTCTCCTGGAATGTACGTTCTGCAGTTTCCAGATGTGCAGGAGTCACAGAAGATGGTAAACGAGCGTTTGCTGTCTGAGTTGAACGTGTTTAAACCTCAACTAGCGGAGCATGTAGAATTAAAAAAGACTACTTTAGAGTGTCTTGCCTCCCTAGAAGATGTGAAAAAGGCTTATTATGCTTATGAAAAACAAGCAGGTATTTCTGGTGATCGTTTGAGAGAGAATAAATTTGCTGAACAAGAAGTTCGTAATGGTAAATGGGGCTCAATCATTGAAAAGACCTTGAGCAATTTTATCAAGACTTATAACACCGTAGGTAATAAAAATTTAAAGGAAGAATTCATTTCATTAAAAGACCATAAGGGTACCGAATTTGAGGGATTGTATTATTTCTTCAAGGGGACACCCAACGGGGTGATTCCTTCAATTCTTGAGCATTTCAAAACGGTTATGCTTTATCATTCAATTTTGGCAATGAAAAAGAAGGAATCTGAACTTCCAAAGTTTGAGATTTTAACCTTAGACGAGACTGATTTTATTCAAAAATTTAAAAAGAATCTAATTTTGGGTGAACCCCTTGATTTAATAATCCGTCCAAAAGAAATTGGAAAAAGACCAACAGTTAAGATCAATGGTTCTCCAATAAAAGTTGATTCTTTGAGATCTAATGATTTTAAAATGTATTTCTTACCCCCATCAGTTGGTGATTACGCTTTAGAAGTGATGTCAAATGACAAGAGGTTGTTTGCCTCGTTTAAAGTAGTTCCTCCTTCGTTTAGATTCATCAATTCGGCAAGTTCTGTTTCAGGATTTGTTGGTGATGAAATTTATGTCACACTGGATAGTGGTTATGTGCCTAAGGGCCGGAATATTACTTTCTCATCAAAGGTGGCAAAAGTTGAAAGAAAAGGTTGGAAGCTGATAATCAAGCCAGAACGTGAAGGATTATTCAGTGTTCAAATGTTTGACAATGGTAAGTTTGTTGATGAATCTGACTTTGTAGCAACTGTTAAACCTGAGGAAGAAGTAGTTTTAATGGATGTGAGCGGAAATTCTGTTGAACTGAGCCAAGCAAACAAGTTGGAAGCGAAAAATACGTTTTGGCAAGTGGTAGATTTTGATATGAGTGTTACTCACCCCAATGGATTTTCTAAGAGAACCCATAGTTCAACTCGTTTTTTGCGAAATGACCTAAGAGAATTAGAATCCTCAGCTCCGACCGGCAGTGTACTTATTTTTGATAATATTCGCTTGGTGGGTCAAACTGATGGTGTGGTTACAAAGGGTAGACCGGTAATAATTATAAAGTAACATGGGAAATTTTGTTAGAGTAAAAAAAGCCAAGGTACTACGTTTTCAATTAATCAGCGTGATGTATTTATTGTTCATTTCGCTGTCAATTTTGCAAATTCCCATTGACTGGTTGAGAACCAATATTAATATGGCTCAATACATCAATAACGCGACATCTGTAGAAATGGATAACAAACAGATTTTAGCGGTATATCAACAGATTGAGACCATTGAAAAGGAATTCTACAAGGAAGTTGGATACGATATTGATAAAAAGATTTATAAGGATCCAGATAGTTACAGCGGCACCGACATGTATTTTATTCGTTGGAAGAAAGGGTATAATCTTTTCGAGAAATTGGTTGAGTTGAAAAAGTATCACTTAGCTCTCCCAGATAACAATCCCAAGAAAGCCGAATTTAATAAGTTGTTTGCGGACGATTTGAAAAATGGATTGGAATCAGAAAAAGCAACACTTTGGGTAGAATGGAAGTTCAAACACGTTCCTGCAGGGGTTGTGGTGACTTGGTTGGCCGATTTGAAATTGAGAATGAAGTTGCTTAACGGTGGCATTATTTTGAAAGAAGAGCAAAACGATGACTACTTAGTGTTAATGGCCTACAACATGGAGGCTGTGCGCCCTGGTGACACAGTAAGAATTGTTGTTTTTAATCACGAGGAGATGCAAGTCAACGCCACAGAAAATGATAAAGTATTTGATTTAACTGATTGGCATGGGGATACGTTGTTCTTTGTACCAAAATATGTGGGAATTTATAATTTGAGTTTCAAAAAGAATGGGGTTGAAGAGACGTTGAAAGTGACTTCTATTGCTAAAACGTTTGAGCGCGAAAAAGATAATAAATACAATATTTTTTACGAGGGTAAACCGGCAGAATTGCATTATGTGAATTTATTAAACCCAGCTGGAATTAGCTGTGATTGTGATCCCAACATTGCAATGAACAGAAGCAGTAATAAGGTGACTTTCACTCCACAAAAGGCGGGTTGGTGCAGTTTTATCATCAATAACAAAGATGGTAAAGCACTTTTGAGGGACTCAATCTACGTTCAAAAGATTCCTGAACCCTTTCTATATGCTGAAGGAACCAGTGGTGGTGTAATGTCTAGAACGCGTTTAAAAGCCGATGGATTCATAAATATTTATGGTACACATCCCGATTTGCAGAAGTTTAAATATTCATTGTCTAAAATTAAATACCGTTTAGTTGGTGCAACGAATGAGGTAATGAACTCTGCCGGAAACAAGATTTCCTTATCAGCAGACCAAGTGGATAAAGTGAAATACATAGTAGTTCAAGGTGCAGATATTAATACTGGTTCAAAGGGCATGGTTTTTGAGAAGCCATTAGTAATTCAAATTAAGTAATCAACAATGAGAAATATATTTCATACCTTTTCAACTATTTTAGCCTTGGCATCGTTTTCGATGCTTCAAGCGCAGTCTAGCGAAGTGGTTATATCTGGCACAAGGGTGGTAGATTCTTCTGAAACTTTTAGCGTAAAACCCGGACAAACGTTAGTTTTCGAGGAAGGTGCGCGTTTGTTGGTATTCGGGGGCTTGAGCATTAAGGGTATACAAGATAATCCAGTAAAGATAACGTCTCGCAACGCAGAAGCCCCGGGGTTGGGTATTGTGATTGCAGATAATAAATCTCGAAATCAAGACATTATTGTTGAAAATGCTGAGGTTTCCGGATTAGTTCAGGCACTTAGATTTGATCCTTTTTGGTACAGAAAGTCTGTGCGTATCAACAATGTAAAGTTTTCAGGAATAGATTCTCGAGAGCCTTTGATTTATGCATCTTCTCCGCTTTTAGATTTGAGAGACAATAAGAATATTGATTTCCAAATAACCAATTCTCGTTTCTTTAACAATACCGGGAATTTAATTCTTGAAAAGGTTGGTTCATTAGGAATCAAGTATACATTAGATAACTTAACTTTCAATGATAATACGTTGAAGGGTGATAACGCTTCAATGGGAATTCTTCATTTGGACTTCGCGCGCACGGTAATTTCCGATCAGGTTTCTTTAGGGAATTTGACTTTTGTTAATAACAAGGCAGGTGATAATAATATAGGACTTTCAGTGAGTGGCGGTTCTGGTGTTCCGGTGAATATTCCATCGGGAAAGGTATTCTCTAATTCATCTAGTACACAAGTTATTTTTGATAATCGTCGCGACCCACGTCTACCTAAAATTGGGGCAACTGAGACATCCAACCTAAAAGAAAAGGGAGGAGATGAGATATTCATCACGGGTGCAACTCATAAATTTGGACGTTTAGCATTAGAAGTAGTTGGGCAACCTAAAATTGTGGAGATAAAAGATTCTTTCGGAAGAGCCGTTTTCATCAATCAAAACCTCGCTGGTGACAGCCTGATTTCAACCTATCTGGAAGGGAATCCGGCGACTTTAACCTTGCAAAATGGATTGAAATACAACGTGCCAAAGTTAACTGCGGCTCAATTGCCTCCACCAATATACCGACGTGTAGACACTACTTTAATTAGTCCAGAATGGCCTGATACAACTCTTAAAGCAAAAGTTGGATTCATGGTAATCATACCTATGTTCCACAAGCCTAAAGATATCGTTAAGTTAAAAACTTGGGAATTTGGTTTTTGGGGCGGTGGATCAGTTTACGGCGGTGGAGATATCAAACATAAGTTTTTCCCATTCGATAATGTCAATGGTGGATTCATGCCGGGCCCTCCAGGTACTGTCGAGTTAAGTGGAGGTGGATATGCACAATATAATATAACCAATGCATTCTCTCTTAAATCAAATATTTATCGGTCAACAGTATCCGTACACAATCTTTGGGCGCAAGGCTTGTTTTCTGGTGGTATTGTTCCAGAGGTAACAGATACTGCTGGTAATAAAAGGACACCTTACAATAATACTTGGCCTTTGATGTTTGTGACTCCCATTACAGTTTTAGATGTAGAAGGCGTCTGGCATATTGGTAAATACAATTTAAAACCAGGTCAGAAGGGTAAGTTTGTGAATTCAATTGGATTGAGTATCGGAGTCTTTACCTACACACCGTATCGTTTAGCTTATAGAAATCAAGGGAACGATGAGTCGTATGCCGCGTATAAAGCGAGAATCTGGAATGAGGAACGAATCAATTTGCGTGAATTAGGAATGGAGGGACAGAATTACTTGGAGAATGCAAAACCTTATGGAAAGGTTTCAATGAATACTGGTTTATCTTGGCAATTATCTTACATCAGAAAACGTTGGGCTTTCAAGGGTGAGATGAAGGCAGTTTATACGTTCACTGATTATTTGGATGATTATGGGCCAGGTCTTTGGTATGGGGGTGATTATGATGCTTGGTATCAGAATTTTATGGAGAATGAGAATTTCACCAATCCTGAACAAAAATTGGTTACTGTTGATGGCCAACCAACTGCAAAATTCACAAAGGTAAGCGGATACGGTGTAGGTAGTTGGGTCTCCTCAAATGCCGCCCGCTCCACTGACGGACTTAATGATTGGTACTATCAATTGCATATGGGACTGTCATACAGACTCTTGAGTAAGGAAGATAAGAATCCCAAGATTGAAACACTGAAAGAAAAAGAATCTAAAAAGAACTAATATTAAAAGGCTCCCAAGGGAGCCTTTTTTATTGATGAAATCACCAATAAATCCCCTAAATTTGCTGAAATTTTAGTGCAATATCATGGCCATAGAAATCATTGTTCCAGCTCCCGGAGAATCTGTTAGTGAAGTTACCATCGCCAACTGGTTAGTAAAAGAAGGCGATTGGGTTGAAATGGACGCACCACTCGCAGAATTTGAAAGTGACAAAGCTACCTTTGAGGTAAATGCAGAAAAAGCCGGTGTAGTGGAAAAGCTGATTGGTAATGTTGGTGATACAATCAATGTAAATACAGTTATTGCTTTGATCAATACCGAAGCGGCAAGACCAGAAAATGCAGCGCCTGCGGCTCCTGTAGCTTCGAAGTCGGATGCAGCCCCTGTTGCTGCTCCAACGCCAAGTGCTAAAGTTGAAAGCGCGAAATCTGAATCTTCTTCGGCGGTTAAAACGTCCCCCGAAAACAGCTCTGATGTAAATGCATCGCCCGTAGCATTGCAGTTGCTGAATGAATATGGTATCAATGCAAGTCAGGTTCAAGGGACAGGGTCAAATGGGAAAATCACTAAAATGGATGCCCTTGAAGCTATCGTGAAATTGGGTGGCACCAAAAAGGCTGAGACCAATAATTATTCGCAAACCAATCGCGAACCTCGACGCGAAAAAATGTCGAATTTGCGCAAAACGGTGGCCAGAAGATTGGTGGCAGCGAAGAATGAAACTGCTATGTTGACCACATTCAATGAGGTTAATATGAAGCCAGTGATGGACCTGAGAACTCAGTATAAAGACAAATTCAAAGATGAGTTTGGTGTGAACTTGGGTTTCATGAGTTTCTTTACAAGAGCGGTTTGTATTGCTTTGAAAGATTGGCCTGCGGTAAATGCAAGTATTGAAGGCGAAGAAATAGTATACCATGACTATTGCGATATCTCGATTGCGGTGAGCGCTCCTAAGGGTTTGGTTGTACCGGTTATTAGAAGTGCTGAAACTTTGAGCCTTGAAGGTATTGAAAAAGAAGTGAAGCGATTGGCTACAAAAGCTCGTGATAATAAATTGAGTATCGATGAAATGTCGGGTGGTACCTTTACCATCACCAACGGTGGTGTTTTTGGTTCCATGATGAGTACTCCAATTATAAATTCTCCTCAAAGTGGTATTTTGGGTATGCACAATATTGTTGAAAGACCCGTGGTTGAAAACGGACAAATTGTGATTAGACCAATCATGTATCTTGCTTTGAGTTACGATCACAGAATCATTGATGGACGTGAAAGCGTAAGTTTCCTTGTGAGGGTTAAGAACCTTCTTGAGAACCCAGAGATGCTCTTCGACGGTAAACGCCCCGAAGAACGCGTATTGGGATTGTAATGCATAATCACGATCACCACGACCATCATCTTGAGATGGGTAGGAAGTTTCTTATTGGTGTCGTGCTGAATTTTTCTTTTGTTTTGGTTGAATTTTTCTATGGATGGAAAGTTCAGTCTATCTCCTTGTTTGCGGATGCTTGGCATAACTTGTCAGATGTGGCTGGCCTTATCATTAGTTGGGTGGCATTCAGAATGGCCACGAAGAAACCCACAGAAAATTATACCTACGGTTATTCGAAAGGAACAATTTTGGCATCGTTGGCCAATTGCGTGTTGTTATTTATTGCGGTTTACGTGATGGGTGCTGAGGCTATTCACCGTTTTGGTAATCCTCATTCAGTTGAAACAGGCACCATTATGTGGGTGGCTGGAATGGGTGTTGTTGTCAATACGGTTACCGCTTTGCTTTTTATGAGCAGCAATGAATTGAATAATAGGGCGGCATTTTTGCATATGGCAGCTGATGCTCTGGTATCGGTAGCGGTGGTGCTAGGTGGTTGGTTCATGTCATTGGGCGCACCGGAATGGATTGATCCAGCACTCGGTTTAGTCATTTGTTTGGTGATTCTATGGGGAACCTTGAAATTGTTTAGCAGTAGTTTGAGGCTGAGTTTGGATGGGGTGCCTGAAGGATTGGATATTAAAACGGTTTCAGACGAACTTTTATCGGTTCCTGGATTGCGGAGAATTGAAAATATGCACATTTGGGCCATTAGTACCACACGAAGTGCTTTTACAGCTACTTTGGAAATAGACCTTGTTAAATCTCAAGAGATTGAAAGTATCAAAGGTCAGGTTCGGGAAATTTTGAAAAAACACAGGATTCAACATACCACTTTAGAGACTTTGTTGGTATAAAGGAATTTCATTAACTTCTCTTTCGTGAAAAAGATAAGTGATGAAAGAAGAAGTATTGCATCAATTTTGGCACCCAAAGCATTTGGGGCAAAATGTTTTCAAATTAGTCAACAATCAAGTTTTAGAGATTCAAAGTTTTGGTGAAGTCAATCTACTTCAAGGACCTGATATTCATGGGTTTCGTGCGAGAATAGATGGGCAGCTTTTAGCCGGTTTCATGGAGATGCACTGGTTGTCAAGCGACTGGCTGAAACACCAACATTCGTCTGATTCTAAGTACGATAATGTGGTTTTGCATGTGGTATGGGAAGATGATTTAAAAATGGAACCTTTACGCAATAAAGAGGGACAAATCCTGCCTACCTTAGAACTGTCGAGGTATTTCACGAAAAAAGATTTGCAAAAATTACATATTGAGAGGCCAGTTGATTTGATGTGTGAGAACATTATTTGTGAAAGAAGGGATTTAAATTGGATTGGTGAAATCATTGAAAATCAAAAAAAGAGGGCGGTATTTAAGAAATTGGATATCCAAAAAACGAAAATTCAAGAAATATTAGAATTTACCCAACATGATTGGGAGCAAACGGCTTGGATTTGGTTGGGCTCGTATTGCGTTGATCCGCAGAATAGATTATCGGCTGAAAGGGTTTTTAGGAATATTTCATTGAACAAGATGAAAAGAGGTAATTGGGAGGAGGTGTTGGTTGAGATTTTGTATCGGTTTGGATTGTTTGAAGCAACTCCTGATTTGCCTATTTTCCGACAAATAATTCCGTTGGTTCAAAATAAGCTTTCGTATATGGAGGAGAAAATGAACGAAAAGTGTGAACAGTTGCCTTGGTATCATGGAAAGGTTCGGTATCAAAACTATCCGTTGGTGAAATTCATTCAGTATTTATCGTTTGTTGCTTCTTGGGATGGAGATTTGACGGTATTGCTTGAGAATGAAGGTTCTTGGGTCAATTTGAATAAAAGTCAAAAGGGGATAGATTATAAATTTGGGTTTTCTAAATTCGCAGGTGATCAGATTTTTCGAATTGCAGCAAATGCTTGGTTACCGTTGTTTTTGATTTATAAAGAACATAGAGATGAATCCTTGAGTGAAAATCAGATTTTGAAATTATTGAAGGGATGGAAGCCTGAGGTTAATGGTATTGTAAAGAAATACAGAAAGATTGATGGTGCACCTTTGAATGCTTTTGATAGTTTCTCACAGATTTCGATGTGGCAGAATTGGTGCAGCGTAAAAAAATGCAGCAATTGTGAAATTGGGAAATCAATATGGAACGTATAAACTGATATTTTGGACTTAAATTTGTAGAAATCATGAAAAAAATCGCCATCATTGGAGGGGGAATTGTGGGTGTTGCAACAGCATATCAACTGTTGAATGAAACTTCGGATTGTGAGATCATTCTTTTAGAAAAAGAGAACAGAGTGGCAGCGCATCAAACAGGCAATAATAGCGGAGTGATACATTCGGGTATTTATTACAAACCGGGTAGCTTAAAAGCCAAGAATTGTCTCAGAGGGTATGATTTTCTCATTGATTTTTGCAAAAAGCACAACATTGATTATGAACTTTGTGGTAAAGTGATTGTTGCCATCAACGAACATGAAATTTCGGCCTTGGAGAAATTGTACGATCGTGGAAATGAGCATGGGCTAAAAGGCTTGAAGTATTTAACATCCCAAGAGATAAAAGAAATTGAACCGGAATGTACGGGAGTAAAAGGGGTTTTTGTTCCACAAACAGGAATTGTAGATTACAAACGGGTGACAGAGAAACTAGCAGAAGAGGTACTTCAAAACTCGAGAGCTAGTATACTATTATCATCAAAAGTGAATGCAATTAGTTACAGCGATTCAAAGGTAAATATCGCTTACACGTCTCCTGAAGGCAGAAAAAATATTCAGGTGGATTATTCGATCAATTGCGCAGGACTTTACTGCGATAAAATAGCCGAGCTTTCTGGTGAGAAATTGAACGTAAGGATCATTCCATTCAGGGGTGAATATTTCACGGTGAAGCCAGAAAGGGCACATATTATCAAGAATTTGATTTATCCGGTGCCAGATTCGAATTTTCCGTTTTTAGGGGTGCATTTTACCCGCCGAATTACGGGTGAAATTGAGGCTGGTCCCAATGCTGTTTTTGCATTTAAACGAGAGGGGTATAAGAAGACGGATTTTAGTGCAAGTGAATTTTTGGAGAGTATATTTTGGCGTGGATTCCAAAAGGTGGCCTTCAAATATTGGCAGACAGGTATTGGTGAGTACTACAGGTCGTTTTCAAAAAGAGCATTCACAAAGGCTCTTCAAAAGTTGGTTCCTGCCGTTACAATGAACGACTTAGAGCCAGCGGGAGCTGGGGTTAGAGCTCAAGCTTGCGACAAGCAAGGGAATTTGATTGATGATTTCTATATCCAAGAGTCTGAGCAGTTTATACATGTGTTGAATGCTCCTAGTCCGGCGGCTACGTCATCGTTGTCAATTGGAATGCATATTTCTGATAGAGCCCGAGAAAAATGGGGAATCTAAAAGAAGTTTTAACGAAGTATTTACCCTCGGGCAGCGTAGATTATGCCCATGACTTACTTTGGAAATATGGAATTCAGTTGCATATCAAGAAGCCTCGTACTACTAAATTTGGAGATTATAGGTATCCCAAGCCCGGCGAACCACACCGAATCAGCGTCAATAACAATTTAAATCCTTATGCTTTTTTGGTGACTTTTTTGCATGAAGCAGCTCATTTAGTGAACTTCGAAAAGCGGGGCAGGCACAATATAAAGCCGCATGGAAAGGAGTGGAAATTGGAGTTTAGAGAAATTGCAACTCCGGTTTTGAACAAAGAGTTTTTACCAGAACCGGTATTATTCGCGCTGGATGGATATTTAAGAAATCCTAAAGCGAGCAGTTGCACTGATCCCAAACTTTTCAGGACATTGAAGCAATACGACCTTCAACAAGACAATAAATTGATGGTGGAAGAAGTGCCGATGGAGGGTAATTTCAGAACCAAAGATGGACGTGTTTTCAGGAAAGTGGAGAAGTTGAGAAGCAGATATCGTTGTATTGAGGTGAAAACAGCCAAAATATACCTTGTTCCGGGTTTAATGGAAGTAGAGTTGGTTTAATTATCTTTGCTTCTTGACTTTATGAAAACCTTATCTATTGTAATTCCGGCCTACAACGAAGCAGCAACCATTCATTTGATTTTAAATAAGGTAGCAGAGGTAAAGTTGTTAGGAGGAATGGCAAAAGAGGTTATTGTTGTTGATGATGCTTCGAAAGACGATACGTGGAAGGTTTTAAACGAGTATCAAAAGCAGAATCCCGAGCAAAACTTACAACTCTTCCAGCATCCTGTAAACCAAGGCAAGGGAGCGGCCTTGCATACTGGTATTCAGAAGGCAACGGGCGAAGTTACTGTGATTCAAGATGCTGATTTAGAATATGACCCACATGAATTTAATTTGTTGTTAGATCCAATTTATAGGGATGTAGCGGATGTGGTTTACGGTTCCCGATTTATGGGTGGAAATCCGCACAGAATATTGTTCTTTTGGCACAGCATTGGCAATAAATTCTTGACCTTTTTGAGTAACATGTTCACCAATCTCAATTTGACAGATATGGAAACATGCTATAAGATGTTCAGAACAGATGTTTTACAGCAGCTAAAACTGAAGGAAAAGAGATTTGGATTTGAACCTGAAGTGACTGCAAAAATGGCTCGAGTTCCCAAAATAAGAATATACGAAGTAGGAATTTCTTATTATGGAAGAACGTTTGAAGAAGGCAAGAAAATTGGATGGAAAGACGGGTTTAGAGCTATTTATTGTATTCTAAAATATAATCTTTTCGCTTAATTGGATAAAACAGTTTTTGTTTTCCGACCATCCACAAATAGTTTTCAGATTTTTGAATCGCGTTACTAACTGGCATATCTGAAGGCAGTCCAGATTGGATATTATTAGTTCCAACAGCGGCAAAACTCTCATCGCCGGTTGCTAAAATACCGCTAACGTACCCCTTGTAATTCATAGGAATCACTTTGTTTTCACGGGTTAATTTCCAAACGGTTTGTGTATCAGCAAGAGGATATTGCCAATGTCCACCGCCCAAGAAATATTCTTTAATTGGTTTTATATTGGCAAACTTATCATGGCGAGAAGTCACATGATTCTCAGAAGGTATTTCAGACATGGCATATATTCCCCAGCCGGCTCCTTCAGGAAGCGGAATGGAAATGTCTGTATAATTCTCTTCCAGTAATACAAGGTTGGTTTTTGTATCATCAATGGCTAATTTTAGTGATGCTCTTCTTATTGAGGCACCTTTTTCACCTCCGCCACCAATAACTAAGCCTAAGTCAATATTTTTATTATGTTTGATCCAAAATTCAATATTTACTGAGCTCCCACTCGCAGCGTACATAGAGCTTAATTTGGGTGAGATAGAGTTCCATTTTCCGTCGGGGATTTTAAACCATGTCTTACCATTATCTTGGGTAAGGTAAGAATATAGATGGGTTGAATCAATTGGGTCACCAAACAACACGCCGTAAGAACCTTCAAAATCAATAGCATCAAAGAATACATTTCGTCGATAATCATTGAAAACTTCGGTCCAGGTTTTGCCACCATTGGTGGTTCTTAATAGTACTCCTGAATCGCCAGCGCTCATAGCAATGGCTTCCGAAGGATCCCATGCATGTATGTCTCTGAAGTCTTTTCTTTCAAAACCAATTGGGGAGCAATTCAGCCATTGCATGGAATTTCCCAAACGAAAGATCTGTCCTTTAGAACCAGAAACCCAAACAATTGAATCAGACAGTACGTGTAGTCCGCGATAGGATTGTGCTGTAATAAAATTGAAGTTTAAAAATAAAAATACCAAAAGAAATGAGCGTGATTTTAGATAGGTGTCAATGAAACACTTGTTTCTACAAACTAATTGAATACGTGATGATTGGCGGTATGTTAAGTTTTTGAAAATAATGTAAATATTCATTGTGAAGTTGGACGGAATTTAGTTATTTTGTTACAAATCATATCTGCCTATGGATGAAAAAAATACAAGCATTTTATTTACAATCGACAAAAACTACCAACTAGAACCAGCTCTTACGGCTGTCAAATCCTTAGCAAGAAAAACTCAGGGAAAGATTATCTATGTTCAAACTGATGAGTCACTTGTTGTTGAAGGGCAATCTGGGGTCTTTGAAGTGATGAGGATAGCTTCAACACTTTGGAAAGGATTGGCAAAGGTTGCACAAGAACAGGGAGTTAAAATGGTTTTGATTTCTGCACCCTATCAGAAAGGTGGGTTATTAGGTGGAGGTATGTCTGCATGTGTTAAGAGTTTTGACAAATGCAGAATTGTTTACCTAAATCAAAGTCAAAATTGGTTAGAGCCGCGCAATATGTTGTTGCCCATTGATGGTAATTCGGAAACCAGGCAAAAGTTGTTTGCCACCTCTGATTGGGCGAAGAGTTACTTAAGTTTGGTAACGGTTTTGGGTGTTTCACATCCTAAAGACACTGAAGATCAAAAGTATTCTCACATGTATGCACTTCAAGCAAAAATTTACATGGAAGAACGTAAGATCAATGTGAAACTTGAAGAGGTACAAAATAAAAGTTGTGCTGAGGCGGTGCTTGCAAAATCCAATGATTTGCCAAATTGTTGGATTGCAGCGGTAAGCAACTCAGATGGTGCTTTTAAAACGAGTGCTTTTCAGGCAGTCTGTGAACAAGCGAAAGTTCCGATTTTGATTTCGCCGTACCAAGAAGTGGTGGGTACCGGTTCCGTTGGCTATTAAAAAGTGTATTTTTTGTCGAAAAACACCTTAGGGTCGCTAAAAGCGGCCCTTTTTTAATTCTACTGTTGCAGTATTGATGATAGTTAGCGAAATTGCAACGTTATGCAGCCAATTCGTACAGTTCAAGATTATTTATCGGCCGGAGAAACCCCTGAAATTCTTTTTTGGGTTGGTTGCGCTGGAAGCTTTGATGAACGCGCCCAAAGGGTAAGTCGCGCATTTTCCGAGATTCTGCAAAAAGCCGATGTGAAATTTGCTATTTTAGGAGTTGAGGAAGGTTGTACCGGTGATCCAGCAAAACGTGCCGGAAATGAGTTCCTTTTTCAAATGCAGGCCATGCAAAATATTGAAGTTCTCAATGGATACGGAATTCAAAGAATTGTTACTGCTTGTCCGCATTGTTTCAATACCCTAAAAAATGAATATCCTTCGCTAGGTGGAAACTATCAAGTTGTACATCACACCCAACTCATCAATGAGTTGCTAGAATCTGGTAAGTTATCTATTGAAGGTGGTCCATACAAAGGAAAGAAAATCACGTATCACGATAGTTGCTATTTGGGTAGGTCTAACGGAATTTATGAAGCTCCAAGAATGGTCATTGAGCGTTTAGATGCAGACTTGACCGAAATGAAACGTTGCAAAACCAATGGTTTGTGCTGCGGTGCCGGAGGGGCTCAGATGTTTAAGGAAGCTGAACATGGTGACAAAGAAATCAATATTGAACGAGCAGAAGAGGCTTTAAATACCCAAGCTGAAATCATTGCAGTCAATTGTCCGTTCTGCATGACCATGATGAAAGACGGAACAAAACACTTCGAAAAAGAAGATGAAGTAGAAGTTCTAGATATTGCCGAATTAGTTAACAAGCACCTCAATTAATCTAACGTTCTGTGCTATTAGCAAATTTACCCGCGCATTCTCGACTTTGGTTTTTTGGCGCCCATCGCATTTTAAGTGAGCATGAAATAGTAGTGTTAAATCAGGCGATGTCAGCTTTTGTGTCCTCATGGAAGGCCCATGGAGCCCAACTTTCTGCTGATTATTCCATTCAACACGAAGCAATACTTATTGTTGGTGTAGATGAGTCAGTTGCACCACCAACCGGTTGCAGCATAGATAAGGTTTTTCAATTACTCAAAGATTTTCAAAGTCAAACAGGTGTTGATTTCTTCCAAAGAACACTAATATGGGAAGCCTTCTGCAATACCACTGAGATTTATACCATAGATACTGCCAAACAGGCTCTTGAATCTGGCCGAATCAAGAGTAACACTCTGATTTTAAATCCATTAATTACCGAGTTGATTCAGGCCAGAGAATCAATGTACATTCCTTTGAATGAATCATGGGCCGCACCAAAACTTGGACTTAATTAAAAAATAATGAAAGATCGCCGAATAGCAATTCTGTTTTTAACCATTTTTATTGATCTTTTGGGATTTGGAATCGTCATTCCCATTCTCCCCAATTTGGCCAAGGAACTATCTGTTGAGTCAGGCACAACCATCAATCCGGATGTCGCTGTTGGACTCATTGCTGCAGTGTTTTCCATCATTCAGTTCATTTTCGCCCCTTTATTTGGAAGCTTATCTGATAGAATTGGCCGTAGACCCATCATTTTGGGCTCCATTTTGGTGAATGCTTTCGGATACGTTCTGTTTGGTTTGTCGCAGTCATTTTGGGTCTTGATTTTAGCAAGAATTATCTCCGGATTCGGTAGTGCTAATATTTCAGCAGCTCAAGCTTACATTGCCGATATTACCAACTATGAAGATAGGGCAAAGAAAATGGGTATTATTGGTGCTGCTTTTGGATTGGGATTTGTTTTTGGTCCTCCTCTCGGAGGATGGCTATACGGTTCCGAAACATTGTTTGGGTTTGATGTAAAGCAGTTGTTTCATATTCACGAATCAGCAAATCATTCTCTTTTTATAGTAGGTTTATTTACTGCAATGCTTTGCCTTTTGAATTTTGTGTTGGCTTGGAGGTTCCTTCCTGAAAGCAATACCCAAAAAACAACCGTAAAAAGAAGTCCAACAGAAACCTTCACTGGAATGCTAGAAGCTCGAAAAATTCCTGTAATTAGCGAGCTTATGTTGATTAATTTTATTTACATCGCTGCTTTCTCAATGATGCAAATTAACGCTAGCGTACTTTGGAAAGAAAAATATGATTTAAACCCAGTGGCCATTGGAAATATTTTTGGAGTAATCGGAGTTTTTAGTGCTGTAGTTCAAGGTGGACTTATTGGAGTTTTTCAAAAGAAATTGGGCTTGCGAAAGATGCTTATTTGGGGCGCTCCCATTGCTGGAATTGGACTTTCATTGATTCCCCTACCGTCGAAAGAGTGGTTTTATGCCGTTCAATTTTTTGCTATCTTCTGCCTTGCATTGGCTAACGGGCTGTTGATGCCGGCCATCAATAGCTTAGTTTCCTTAAATGCGCCAGCAAATGCTCAAGGTCAAATGTTGGGTATCATGCAATCGCTCGGTTCATTAGCGAGAGCTGTAGGTCCGTTGCTTAGTGGACTTTTATACGCGCAGTTTTACATGCTCCCATACTTGGCCGGCGGAATTTTGATGATGATCAATTTTGGTTTAGCAATTATATTAGCAAAACAATTAAACCAATCTCCACAGGAAATTGTCAAAGATTAAAATTCTCCATATTAATGCATCTTCTGAAGGCGGGGCTTCTGTGGTAGCCCAGCGACTGAATGAAGGGTTGAATCGATATAGTTTAGATGTTGAATCCAAGCATTTGGTATTTTCTGGTAACTTAAGTTCAAGCCACAATGGTTTAACTTACACTTTGTGGGCCGATTCTTTTCTAAAGAAATTATTTGCCTTTTTTAAACATGCCTTAGATAAGCTTAGTTTTTTGCGATTTGAGGCCTCTAAGAAGGTTAGATTTCAATTTAGTCATGCAAGTCAAGGAATAGATATTTCGAATCATCAATTAGTGCAATGGGCAGATATTATTCACTTGCATTGGGTGCACAAAGGATTTCAATCTTTTGAAACTTTGGAAAAACTTCTATTAGTTCCTGGGAAGAAGTTTATTTGGACCTGTCACGATTTGTGGCCTGTAACAGGAGGGTGTTATTATACTTGGGGTTGCGAGAATCATCAAGTTGCTTGCGGAAACTGTAAGTATTTGAAACATCCATCAGAATTTGATTTGTCAAGTTCTTTGATAAAACAAAAGATGAAGCTTTGGGGTAACAACCAAATTAGATTTGTAACTCCCAGTAATTGGCTTGCCCAGCAAGCCAATGTGAGTGCTGTCATGAAAAATAATCAACTCATGACTGTGATTCCTAATCCCATAGATACTGAGAAGTTTCAACCTTTGGAGGATGAAGTTCGCCAAAAGTTGAGGGCGATTCACGGATTCGATAAGCCGCTATTGATGTTTTCAGCGGCATATTTGCAGAATCCAGCAAAAGGTTTTTCATTTTTCGTTGAGATGTGTGAGATACTTTGCCAACAGAAAGTGGAGTTTGAGGTATTGGTTTTAGGGGATAATAAGCAAGAAGAATTGGGACCGTTTCCATTTAAATTCACTCATTGGGGATACGTTACAGAAATAGAAAAGGTGAAATTGGCTTTTCAATTGAGCGATTTATATGTGATTACCTCTGTGCAAGACAATCTACCCACAACAATCATAGAGAGTTTATCTATGGGTACTCCAGTGGCTGGGTTTAGGGTAGGTGGTATACCGGAGATGGTTGAAGATGGAATCAATGGCTGTTTAGTTGAATCTGGTGATGTATCAAACCTGTCACAAAAAGTTGGAGCCTTCTTAAAAAACAATCGGGCTGATTTTAGAAATCAAGCCCGACTGAAAACATTAAAAACATACGATACGAAAGTGATTGTAAATCAAATCACAACGGTCTATAAAGAGCTCTAATCTACATTGTCATGCAACATTCTGTTGGGTTGAACAGTAAAATTGGTGTCTTTAGATTGAGTTTCTGTTCCTTGAATGGTTAATCGACTCACCTCTACTGCGCTGCTTGGTGGGGCTGAAACTAATTCCACATTTCTTCTTAAATACGCTGGAATATCCATGTCATTGTCGTGGATGCTCGCTTTGTTTTCGCGGCTTAACGACTGAACGGGAGGTTGTTGGTAGTTTAAGTGCAGTTGTGAATTGCGGCTACTTTGGGTTTTGAATAAATCTTCCAAACTTGGAGTTGCAATAGGCTCAGATACCGCAGCGGGCTTAGAAACCAATATAGGTTCTGGCTTAGGAATAACAGGTTCTTTAACAGGGGTTTCAAAACTAGCGTCTTCTATTTCTAGGGGAAGATCAGTGGGTACGAAGGATTGAGTTTGTACCACTTCCTCAATTAGTTGGTTCGTAGGTGTTTCTTTTTGAATCGTTGTTACTTCCTCAAAACCGGTTGCAATAACTGTAACACTGATTTTATCTTCTAGTGCTGGTTCTAAGGTGATACCCATTTTGAGCAATGCATTATTACCCGCCTCTTCTTGGAGATAAGAGGTTATGATTCGGGTTTCAGACATGGTCGGAGCCTTTGTTCCATAGGTTAGATTAATCAACAGGTGTTTTGCACCTAAAATTCTAGTACTATCAAGCAAGGGGCTATTTAAGGCAGCTCTAACAGCTAACTCAGCACGATTCTCACCCGCAGCAGTTCCAGTACCCATTAGGGCTTGACCTGAACCTTGCATGGCGGTTTTAACATCGTTAAAGTCAACGTTCAAGTGTCCGGTTTTGAATATGATTTCTGCAATTCCACGCGCAGCTGTGCAAAGTACATCGTCAGCTTTAGAGAATGCCTCTAAGAAGGACAAATCACCAAACATGTCTACTATACGGTCATTGGAAATGGAAATGAGAGCATCTACGTGAGGTTTCAAATCAGCAATTCCTTGTTGTGCTTGTTTGATTCTGACTGGACCTTCATCTGAGAATGGAATGGTCACAATACCCACGGTTAAAATACCCATTTCTTTTGCAAATTTTGCAATGATTGGAACCGCTCCTGTACCTGTTCCACCACCCATACCGGCAGTCAAGAATATCATTCGGGTGCCATCACCCAACATTCTTTGAATATCGGCTTTGCTTTCTTCTGCTGCTTTCGCTCCCATATTGGGATCAGATCCAGCACCAAGTCCTGCAGTAAGCTCATTCCCAAGTTGTATTTTGTTGGGAACTGGGCTATGTCTAAGAGCCTGGTTGTCTGTATTGCAAATGAAGAAATCTACACCTTCAATACCTTCACGGTACATATGGTTGACCGCGTTACCTCCGCCGCCACCTACTCCAATGACTTTAATGATGTTATTCAATTTATTCGGTTGATTAGGTTCAGAATGAAAATCTGGTTGAAACATAATTTTAGACTTTAGTTATGGATGAAAATCATCTGCATCATCAGAAATCCAATCACTGATGAAGTTTTTGAAAATACCATTTCCTGGATATAAACTCTTCCAAGAGATGCCCTTCTTTTTGTTCTGGGAGTTATCTTGAATTTCCTCATCAACCATCACAGGTTCAGGTTGTGGCGTTGATTTGGGTTGTGCAATTTCTTCCACATGGACATTGGGGTGATTTCCGGGTTTAAGTTGTTCGGTTTCAATTCCCTTCATGACTAAACCAATGGCAGTAGAATACATGGGATTGCGAACTTCTTCAATCATACCTTTACCTAAATGTTGGCCAGGGCTGTTCAAGTGAACATCAAGTCCTGTGTTATAACTGAAAAATTGGTTGATGTCTTTCAAGCTTGAACCACCGCCAGTTAATACTATACCTCCATTTAATCGGTGTTGTATTCCTGAAAGTTGAATTTCAAAATCTACTTTCTGAACTATGTCTTCCATGCGGGCTTTGATAACCTGTGAAATAGCATAAACTGAAATTTCGCGAGGAGATCTGCCGGGAAGTCCGGGAATTACCACAACTTCGTTCTTCATGTTTTCTAAGCTAAAGCAGCTTCCGTATTTCACTTTCACTTCTTCGGCTTGATCTTTAAGAATTCCAAAGGCCTCCTGTAAATCTTGGGTAATGCGGTCTCCTCCAATAGGAATGATAGCTGTATGAACTATTTTTCCCGAATCGAAAATACAAATATCAGTGGTTCCACCTCCGATATCTACCAATGCTACGCCGGCTTCCATCTCTTGCTCAGATAAAATAGCTTGTGCAGATGCAACCGGTTCAACCACAAGGTCTGCCAAGTGCAAACCTGCTTTCATTACAGCCTTACCAATGGTGCGCGCACGACTGGTTTCGCCGGTAATAATATGGAAATTGCATTCAACGCGAGTACCTATACGTCCTTCTGGATCTCTGATTCCGTCTTCACCATCAATTCTATATTCTTGAGGCAAAACATGTAGAATTTCCAAGCCAGGAGATAACGCCAAGTTCTCCATTTCTGTGGTAAGACTATTCAGTTCATCCTTAGTGATTTCTTCCTCCCCATTTCTGCGAGTCAAAGTGCCACGATGCTGCAAACTTTTTATGTGGTGACCTGCAATACCAACGTAAACGGTATTGATTTTTACTCTGCTCAGTTTCTCAGCTTGTTTGACAGCTTCTTCGATAGCAGTTACTACTCTGCTCACGTTAGCTACCATTCCTCGAGAAACTCCACCTTGTGATGATGCTTTTCCTACCCCCAAGATGTTGATCTTTCCATTGTCGGAAAGTTGTGATACAATCACACAAATTTTTGTGGTTCCGATGTCCAGTCCTGCAATGATGTTATTGTTCGTTGGCGTCATACTATTTATGTTTGGCTTATTAGACAGTGATTTTGGTTTATTGTATAATTTATTGTTCAGTTCTCCTTCCTACAATCTGATCTTCATACGAAATATCGATTTCTCGATAGGTGTTCCAGCCCACTTGTGGAAGGCCTTTTTCGTAGAAAAGACGCAGGTTTTCGAACTTTTTTTCCATGTTCGTAGTGTTATCCAAAACAATGCTATGCTTTCCTACTCGGGGAATCAACAAATACCTCCCAAACTTATCTACATAGCACTGTTCAAATTGCGCGTTCCACAGCTCATTAGACCTTATGTACTTGCTGAGATTGAGTAATTCTACCATTTGTGGTGAGCCGGCGCGCTTGCCCGATTCGAATTTTTGCTTCACATTTCCATTAATAACCAAAACGACAGGTGTTTGAATTCCGCGTTTCGGAATCATATATCCTCCTGAATCAATGAAAAATAAGGAATCTTGATTGTTCTTTATCAATGCTATAGGCTCTCTCTCTTTTACCCGGATCTTTAATGTACCATCAAAGGCCACATAAATAATTCCTTTAAATACGTAAGGTACTTTTTGGAGTTCAATTTCCATTTTGGTAAGTTCAACTTCAGAGGCAGGCTTGCCAACAGGATTATCAAAATGCTGTTGAACCCAATTAACTACTGCTTGCTTGGTTAAGAAGTTGTATCCCGATTTCGAGGCGTCAATTTCAACCTCCATGTTCCCGATGATTCTGTTTTTACCAGCGAAACTCAATTTAGACCATGCGAAAAGTAAGATCATGAACACAATCGCGGCGATGGTGATCATCCATTGTCTTCTGCTAAATGCCAATCCTATCTTATCTTTCATGGTGTTTTAATTTTGCGCTTAATCTATCAATGTCGCCTGCACCCATGATAAGAACCAACTCAGGCGATTCCAATTTGATTTTTTCAAGTATCTGATCTTGGTTCAACAAGGACTTATTTTGATTTTTAACTAGGCTCAATAGCCACTCAGATGTTATGCCTTCTATGGGTTTTTCTCTAGCTGGATAAATATCCATCAAAATCAATTCATCAACTTCGGATAAACTTTGTGAGAATTCTTGAGCAAAGTCTCGGGTTCTGCTAAAAAGATGCGGCTGAAAAATACCGGTAATTTTCTTTTCCGGGTACAATGTTCTCACCGATCTGATAATGGCTTTTATTTCTTCGGGGTGGTGCGCATAGTCGTCTATGATCACCTGCTCCGGACTGTTTTTGAGAAATTCAAATCGGCGTTTTACCCCTTTGAAACTCATTACACCTTCGGCAATTTGTTTAGCAGAAAGCTTCAGTGAATTTAAGCAAAGAGCTATTGCAGCCGATGCATTAGATACATTATGATGTCCCGGAAGTCCACAAATAAAATGTTGGCCATTCAATTCAAATACGAATTGGTGGTTCTCTATGCGCACATTTTCATAGCAAAATTCATTTTTATCATGATTCCCGTAAACATGCAGTTTTACGTGTTCAGGAATATTCATTCGAATGCGTCCTTCCAAGTAAAGATCTCCCATTTTTTCTGGGGATATTAACTCGGTGAAAACTTCGAAAGCTTCAAAAAACGATTTTGAATCACCGTAAATATCTAAGTGGTCAGCATCAATAGCTGTAATAATGGCTGCATCTGGACGCAGCTGATGGAAACTGCGGTCAAATTCATCGGCCTCAACAACCACAATGTCTTTGTCGAATAGCTGAATGCCGTTGGTATGGCTGATGTAATTTGATTGATAATTGCTTGATATTCCGCCTAAAAAAGCACTGAAATTCACATTGCAGGTTTTCAATAGATGAGCTAGCAACGTGGATGTAGTCGTTTTGCCATGGGTTCCGGCCACCGCTATGCAAATTCTATCTTGAGTAAGCAGTCCTAAGATCTGTGATCTTTTGTGTATTGCAATGCCTTGTTCTTGTAGCCAATTCCATTGAGGGTGATCTTTTGGTATGGCTGGTGTGTATACGAATAGAGTATTGTTGAGGTCAGATTTTACTTGGGCTGGCAAGGCTTCAATAGCGTCATCATAAGTTATAATTACACCTAGGCTTTCTAGTTCAAGGGTGAGATCTGTTCGGGTTTTATCATAGCCCCAAACCGATATATTTTGCTCCAACAAATACCGGCAAATGGCACTCATTCCAATGCCACCAATGCCAATAAAATATGCTCTTTGAAACGACTTATTCACGATTTAAATCTTTTAGAATTTGGTTTACAATTTCTTGCGTGGCTTTTGGTTTTGCATGATTCAATAACTGTGTCCTCATGGTTTTGAGTTCATCGTTATTTTTAAGCATATCAACGACTTGGTTTGCTAATTTCGATTTTATTTCAGTATCCTTAATCAATATGCCTCCTCCGTATTGAGTGGCTTTCTCGGCATTTTTTGTTTGATGATCATCGGTGACATTGGGTGATGGAACAAAAATAGCAGGCACTCCTACAGCCATTATTTCCGATACGCTGGTTGCACCAGATCTTGAAACTACTAAATCTGCACAGCTGTAGGCAAGGTGCATTTCTTTTAAAAATGCCGATACCCAAATACCCGTTGATGGTTGAGTATATTGATAGTTTTTACCCGTTTGCCAAATGACCTGAATTCCTTCTTTTTGCCATATTCCAATAGATGATTCTACGGCCTCATTGATGCTTCTAGCGCCCAAACTTCCCCCGGTAACAAAAACAATGGGCCGAGTAGTATCCAATCCAAAAAAATCAACGGCATTTTTTTTATCTGTTTTCTCGAGAATCTCTTGCCTAATTGGATTGCCTGAGTGTATCCAATTTTTGTAAGGGAATTGAGAATCCATACCATCGAATCCACAGAAAATTCGCTTGGCAGTTTTTTTCAATAATTTATTGGTGAGTCCGGCGAAACCGTTCCCTTCCCACGCAAAAACAGGAATACCTAAACGGGTTGCTGCAATTGTGATGGGCAAGCTGGCAAAGCCGCCAGTTCCAATTACAGCGTCTGGCCTAAAATCTTCGATGATTTTTTTAGCCTTGAGGTAACTGCTGATTGCTTTGAAAATGATTTTGATGTTTTTTATGGAAACACTTCTTATCAATCCTTCAACCGGTAATCCTATGATTTTGAATCCTTCGGAAGGAACTTTGTCCATTTCCATTTTGCCCAAAGCACCTACAAACAATATTTCAACATGGCTAAATCGGTTCTGAAATTCACGGGCAATCGCAACCGCCGGAAATATATGTCCACCGGTTCCACCGCCACTGAAAATAAGCTTCAACGGTTTACTCATGTTGATTCAGGCACTGCGCCTGCTCCTTGGGTGCTCGCTTTTAATTTTTCCTCCCGTATATGTCTGCTTGTACCTAAAATAATTCCAAAGGCAATGCTGTTAAATATGATACTGGTTCCACCCATACTGACCAAGGGTAGGGTAAGTCCAGTTACAGGCAAGCGTCCTACATTTACACCCATGTGAATGAATGCTTGCAGACTCATGGAAAATGATATTCCTAAAACCACGAGGGCTGCAAATGATTTTTGGGCTTCGACTACCATTTTGAAACTTCTCAACAGGAGAACAATGAATGCAGCAATCAGAATTAGACCTCCTAAGAGTCCATATTCTTCTACAATTATGGCAAAGATGAAATCTGAGTAGGGGTGGGGAAGAAAATTGCGTTGAGTGGAATGTCCGGGACCTTTACCTGTTAATCCCCCAGTTGCAATGGCAATTTTAGCTTGCGTTTTTTGGTAGTCGCTTCCTGATTCACCAATGCCAGCATACGATTCAATTCTCGCTTTCCATGTGGGCAAACGCGTGCCAGACCATTTGTCAACGTCAACATTTAAAAGAAAAATCACGAAAAGACTAATCAGTAATAGGCCACCACCTGCAAAGGTGAGAATGAAACGAGTTTTGATTCTTCCTATGTAAAGCAATAAAGTACATGAGGTAATTAGAACCAATGCTGTACTTAGATTTTCAGGAATAATTAGACCAGCTGCAATAAGTACCGGGCCCATGGCTTTGTAGAAAACGATCTTATTGTCTACTTCTTCTTGGTTTTTACTTAGGAACTTGGCAATGAACACCATGATAAAAACCTTGGTCATATCAGAGGGTTGAAGGGTAAATCCAAAAATGGGTATTACTCGATTTGCGTTGTTGATATTCAGTCCAAAAGCCAAAGCCACAACCAACAATATGACCGAAATCCACATCAAGAATATGGATGTTTTGGCGTAAAATTTAAAGGGGACGGTGTGGATTGCATACATGGTAAAAAATCCAACCACTAAAAAGCCTAAATGTCTAAACAGATAAAATTCTGTATTTCCTTGCTGCTTGGCAAAAGCCAAGGTTCCAGTTGAACTGTATACAGCAAGTACACCAATGAAGCCCAATACAAAGACAATACCCCAGATATAAGGGTCGCCTTTTAGGTGGTTCGATTTTTTCAATTTTTCAATCAACGACATATCCCTGTATGAGATTACAAGTTTTTAACGGCTTGTTTAAACAGTCTGCCGCGCTCTTCGTAGTTTTCGAACAAATCAAAACTTGCACAAGCAGGAGATAACAATACAGCGTCGCCTGATTCTGACATTTTGGATGCAACGTAAACCGCCTCTTTTGCACTCTGCGTGTTAATAATCATATCTACACTGTTTTGGAAGGCTTTATGAATTTTGATATTATCCAATCCAAGGCAAATAATCATCTTGACCTTATTCTTAACCAATGGAATTAAATCGGTATAGTCATTTCCTTTGTCTACTCCACCGGCAATCCAAATCACGGGCTTATCCATGCTTTCTAAAGCGTACCACGCAGAATTTACGTTTGTAGCTTTACTGTCATTAATGTATTCAACTCCATTAACTCGAGCCACAAATTCTAAGCGGTGCTCAAGGTTGTTGAAATTACTTAGACTCTCGCGGATACTCTCTTTACGAACATCAATCAAACTTGCCATAACGGCAGCTGCCATCGTGTTGTAAGTGTTGTGCTTGCCTCTTAAATTTACGTTAGTCATATCTATTGTGTATTGGGTGTTTTTTAATTTTATGTGAATGTTTCCTTCCTTGTACCAAGCACCAAATTCTAATTCTTGATTCATGGAAAAAGGAGTGAGTGTTGCTTTTTGGGGGATGTTTTGGAATCCCTCTTTTATTAAATGGTCATCAACGCAGTAAACCAAATACTCCTCTGGAGATTGATTTTGCCCGATTCTCATCTTGCTGTTGATGTAATTTGATAATTTGTAATCGTATCTATCTAAATGATCTTCGGTGATGTTTGTGACACAACCTATTTGAAGTTTGAGTTTATGGCAGTCATCGAGTTGGAAGCTGCTTAGTTCTAAAACGTAGATGTCAAAATTATTTTCGGCAACTTGTCTTGCAAATGATTGTCCGATATTGCCCCCTAATCCAACATTTAACCCGGCCTCCTTAAGAAGGTGATAGGTTAACATGGTGGTTGTAGATTTTCCGTTAGTGCCTGTGATGCCAATGATTTTTGCTGAGGTATACCAGCTGCCAAATTCGATTTCTGATATAATTGGAATATTGGCAGCGATGCATTTTTGAACTATGGCCACTTTTGGAGATATGCCTGGGCTTTTAATGACAACATCTGCTTTTAGAATGGTTTCTTCGGTGTGTTTACCTTCTTCCCAAGAAATGCCTCTGGTATTTAGTTCAGATTTAGAATCTTCGTCTATTGTGCCGTAATCAGACACAAATACATTCCATCCTTGAACAATTCCAAGAATGGCTGCACCTGTTCCGCTTTCGCCGGCTCCCAATATGACTAAATTCTTTTTCAAGTGTTTATCTTAGTTTGATTAATGCAATAGTGGCTAATACAAGAATGATGGTGATTAACCAAAATCGCAGGGTGATTTTACTTTCAGGAATGCCCTTTTTCTGGTAATGATGGTGCAATGGCGACATCAAAAAGATGCGTCTTCCTTCCCCAAACTTCTTCTTGGTATATTTAAAATAGGAAACTTGAAGGATTACACTCAGGCTTTCTGCAAAGAAGATTCCGCAAAGAATGGGTAATAGGAGTTCCATTTTTATAATGATGGCAACTGCTGCAATGGCTCCTCCAAGAGCCATGCTTCCTGTGTCTCCCATAAATACTTGTGCTGGAAATCCGTTGTACCATAAAAATCCCAAACAAGCGCCAATCAAAGCTGCCAAGAAAATAACCACTTCTCCGCTGTTAGGTACATAAATGATATTGAGGTATTTGGCAATTTTTATATTCCCCGTAGCATAGGCTAAGAATCCCAATCCAATGCCAACAATGGCAGTGGTTCCTGCCGCAAGTCCGTCAATTCCATCCGTAAGATTCACGGCATTGGTAACAGCCATAGAAATGAAAATGATAACCGGAATGAATATTAACCACGCGTTGCCGTCCCCAGGAATTAAATCACTGTAATTCAATCGATCTTTAGTGATGGGAAGATTTGTTTCAAGGGCAAAATGATTCACAGAATGGGTGTAATCAACCGCTATGGCAATGATGATACCCAACATCAATTGACCAATCAGTTTAGTGGTGGCTTTCATGCCCTCTTTGTCTTTTTTAAAGACTTTGATATAATCATCAATTCCACCAATAACTCCCATCCAAAGGGTTGCGATGATCATGATGATTACATACATATTATCAAGTCGGGCAAATAATAAGGTAGGAATAATGAGGGCAATAATGATGATGATACCACCCATTGTAGGTGTACCCTTTTTTTGCATTTGGCCTTCAAGTCCTAGGTCTCTGATACTTTCACCAATTTGTTGGCGTTGCAACCAATAAATGATTTGTTTACCAGCAATTAGTGCAATCAACAAGGCGACAATACCTGCCAAAGATGCTCTAAAGGAAATAAAATTGAATACCCCGGCACCGGAATAACCCAATTGATCAAGGTATTTAAATAGGTGGTACAGCATTATTTGATGTGTTTAAATTCTTCAGTTACAATAATTCTGTCATCAAAAGGATGTTTTTCTCCTTTGATTTCTTGGTAAGTTTCATGTCCTTTACCAGCAATTAAAATCACATCACCCGGCTGAGACAATAAGACCGCAGTTCTTATTGCTTCTGATCGGTCAGTGATTTTTAAAACTTTTCTTAAGTTTTCTGGAGACACCCCAACCATCATTTCCTCAATGATTTGGGTAGGATCTTCATTTCTTGGATTATCAGAAGTAAAAAGGCATCTATCGCTCATCTGGGAGGCAATTTTGCCCATTTCAGGGCGCTTTGCAGCATCCCTGTTTCCTCCACATCCAACTACAGTTATGATGTTGCTTTGACCTTGCCTGATGTTTTGGATGGTTTTAATTACATTCTCTAAAGCATCTGGTGTATGAGCATAATCAACAATAGCTGTTCTTGAATTTGGACCAGCAATGGCTTCAAATCTACCATTTACTCTTCCTAGAGCACTCATGGCAACTTCAATATCTTCATCTCCTTGTGTTAATAGCTTGGCAGTTGCAAATACTGCCAATAAGTTTGAGGCATTGAATGTTCCAACCAATGGAGTCCAAATGTCAGCTGACCCAAATCGTAACAACATTCCTCCGAAATCACTTTCAATTATTTTGACGTTGAAATCTGCTGTTCCCTTCAAACTATATGTATATCTGATGCTTTTGGTGTTTTGAAGCATTACCAATCCGTTCTTGTCGTCTTTATTTGTTACACTGAATGCATCCTCAGACAAAAGATCAAAGAATTTCTTTTTTGCTTTGATGTAATTATCGAAGGTGATATGGTAGTCTAAATGATCGTGTGTAATATTGGTAAAAATTGCCCCTGCAAAAGGTATTCCTGCAATTCTATCTTGGTCAAGCGCGTGAGAACTTACTTCCATAAAAACATGGGTACAACCTTCTGCCGACATTTTAGCAAATAACTTATGCAGACTCACTACGTCTGGTGTGGTATGCGTGCTTGGATAAACTTCTGAGCCAATTCTGTACTCTACTGTAGATATGAGACCACATTTATAACCTAAATGGGTGAATAAATCAAACAATAGGGTAGTTACAGTAGTCTTGCCGTTTGTGCCGGTGCAACCTACAATAATGAGATCTTCAATTACTCGGTCAAAGAAATTTACAGCGATATTTCCAAGCGCAACTGCCGTATTCTCAACTCGTATGTAAGTAATTTGGTCGTTTAGTGAGGATGGTAAATTCTGACATAGAATTACCGATGCGCCATTTTCAATTGCCGAATCAATAAATTGATGTCCATCAACTTGAGTGCCTTTTATGGCAGAGTATAATGTGTTCCTTTCCGCATTTCTACTATCAATACTCAGGTTTGAAACCAATGCTTCCGAAGACCCCTTGATTTCCAAAGTTTTTACGTTTTCTAAAAGTTCGCCGATAGATTTACTCATCATGGATTTAGTTTTAGATAAATAGTGAGAGGTTGAGTGAAACGGGTTTTAGGGGAAATGCTCTGTTGCGATACTTTTCCATGTCCGTCGAAACGCACTTTCAAATTGAAAGCATTAGCCAATGCAATGGCATCTTTGATTCCCATTCCTCGGAAATCTGGTACTCGATTATTTTCGCCATTAATAACCTTCAATTCTACAGATTTTTCCTTTTTAGTGGCTTTTACCACCTGTTGGCCGCCACTGATATCGCTATGAGATGAAATGCCTAGTTCATTTAAAACTAATTTGGTTTGTTCTAGGTCTCCATTTAAAACATAGGGGACCACATCTTTTGAAAAGCCTTTGAATTCGGGTTGAGTTTTTAGTCTTGTGCTATAAATCTTATTGGCTATTTCTTTGAAAACGGGTGCGGCAACGCTTGAACCGTAAATGTCTCCAGAATTGGGTTCACTGATTACTACTATGATACTAAATTGTGGTTGATTGGCCGGAAAATATCCAACAAAAGAAGCTCGATGTTTATTTGTGTATTTATTGCCAGCCGATATTCTTGCCGTACCTGTTTTACCTGAAACAGCAAATTGGCAATCGTCAAAAGTGCTTTCTGCAGTGCCCTCAGCCACTACGCTTCTAAGCATTTTTTGAAGTTCCAATACGGTTTTTTCACTACAAATCTTTTTGTTAATTATTTTAGGATCTATAGTTTCCAATATTTTACCGTCTTGTCTTATTTCCTTCACCAAATATGGATTCATCATAGTGCCTCTATTTGCGATGGCATTGTATAACATAAGAGTTTGTAAAGGGGATATTTGTGTTGAATATCCAATGCTCATAGATGGCAATGTCACGCCTGACCATGATGAACTTCCAGGTTCAAGAATGGTGGGGTGGTTGGAGCTCGGAATGTCAAAATTAGGTTTTAAGTGCAACCCTAATTCTTGTATGTGTTCTAAGTAATTTTCTGGATTTTTAGAATAATTATTGTAAATAAATTGCGATATGCCCACATTGGATGAGCGTGCGATACATTCGCTAAGCGTTATGTACGGCGGCAAAGGTGCCCCGTGCAAATCATCGGTAAAGTCTTTGTCAAAGTATCTCACCTTGCCCTTTTTTGTAGGTACAGAATCGGTTGGTTGAACCTTTTTATCTTCTAAAAGTGCCAATGCCGACATGATTTTGAAAGTAGACCCAGGTTCGCTGTATTCATCGACAGCGTAATTCATGGTTTCAAAGTATTTGCCATTCCCACCTTTGGTCAAATTTGCCATAGCAACAATAGCTCCTGTGTGAACTTCCATAACCATTACGCAACCATGATGTGCGGAGTGTTTTATCAGGGCTTTATTCAATGCGTATTGGGCGATATCTTGAATATCAACATCAAGCGTGGTTACAATATCCTTGCCGTTTTCAGCGGTTTCACCATTGCCAATGCTAACTGGTCTCCAAATGTTTCCTGGCATACGCTGTTCCATGATTTGGACAGATTTTCCGCGCAATAAAGAATCAAAAGCGCCTTCCAATCCAATGCTTTTTCCGTTTCGAGTATATCCGATGGCTCTTTTTGCAAGTTCACCCATGAAGTACATGCGCTTCCCTTTTTCTTCAAACCAAAAGCCCGCTTTGAATCGACCCTTTCTTATGAGCGGCCATTTTTTAATCATTTTGACTTGGTCGAAATTCAAGTCTGATCCTAGTTTAGCATATCGATTTCCAGTTTTACGAAGTTTTGATAACTTGTTTTTCCAAGCAACAAAGCTGTAAGGCGCAAAATGCTTGGAAAACATGAGTGACAAGCTGTCTATTTTCAATTCATAATCACTCTTGGTCAAACCAGCCACATTTGCATCCCAAATCAGATCGTACGTTGGTACTGAAGTAGCTAACAGACTGCCATCATATGCATAGATATTTCCTCGTAGTCCATAAGCTGTTTTAATGCGGGTATTCTTCTTTTGTTGCTCTAATGAAAATTCCTCTTCGAATCCATTTTGCAGTCTAATTATAGATACTATCAGAAACAATGCAAAAGCAGCAATGCAAGCAAATACCACCCGTGAACGGGTCAGTATTTGTTTTCTGGTATTTACTTTTTGAGTTTCTGCCATATTAATCCTTTTTCTCTCTAACTATTTTAATAGGTGGATCTGACAATTCTTTCAGGCCTGTTTCTTTTAACTTTTCAGCGATTTCAGACTGTTTGCTGGATTGAGTTATTTCACTTTCCAAGCTGATTCTCTCGCTATGAAGTTCTTTGAGTTGTTTGCTCAGCTCATCTTTCTTTTTGATGGCTTTAGTTGTGTGTAAGGAATTGTATATGTAAAACACCAAAAACGGAAATAGGTAGATCAACCACTTTACCAATTTCCAGGTGGTAATGGGATTGTCTTGGTTCTCAGACTGTGGGATATTTTGAGTTTCTTCGGTCATGATTTTCTAACTCCTATTCTCATTTTAGCACTTCTTGAACGTTTGTTTACCAGTAATTCCTCTTCATTGGGGGTGATTGCCTTAGATGGTTTACAATCAAATGGTTGGCTACTCCATCCATACATGTCGGTCTGTTTTTTTCCTTCTAAATTTCCGCTGTTTAAATAGTTTTTCACCAATCTATCTTCTAGAGAGTGATAAGAAATTACCACCAATTTTCCTTCAGCTTTTATGATGTGCTCTGAATCAAGAAGTAAAGTTTGAAGGTCTTTCATTTCTTGGTTTACCTCAATTCTTAGTGCTTGGAATACTTGCGACAGGTATTTTGCAGGTTCCCCTTTGGGAATGCATGTTTCGATAGATTGTTTAAACTCTTCAACAGTGTTAAGTGGTCCATTATAGGCCTTTATGGTTTTCACCAATTTGTAGGCGTTTTTAATTTCTCCATAGTTGTTGAATACGTGGAGCAATTCTTTTTCGCTGTATTTTTTGAGGATTTCAGCTGCTGTTTTGCCTGATTGTTGATCCATTCTCATATCAAGAGGGCCATCTGCGCGGTGCGCAAATCCACGGTCATTGTGGTCAATTTGAAAAGAAGAAATACCCAAATCACCTAATATTCCATCAATGCCGTTGGGTTCTAATTGGCTAATGAAGGATTTTATGTATCTGAAGTTGTGATTGATGAGTGTGAACCGATCGTCGTTGATGGCATTTGCGTTTTGTACGGCGTGTTGATCTTTATCAAATGAGTATAACTTGCCGTTAGGGCCTAATCTTGAAAGGATTTCGCGTGAGTGTCCGCCACCACCAAAGGTAACATCCACATAAACCCCATTTGGGTTTGTGACCAACGCGTCAACGCTTGGCTTTAATAATACGGGTATGTGGTATGCAGTGTTCATTGGCAATCATTTTGCCAGCAGGATGAACCACTTTCTATGCTCCAGGATTGGATCGGTGTTGATGGAAGTTCTTAGCCAATTCGCTCAACTCATCAGACTGAACCTCTAGTTCAGACTCGTAAAGCTCTTTGCTCCAAATTTCCACCTTGTTACCGAAGGCACTCAAAACAACTTCATCTTCTAATGCGGCGTATTCTAGCAACTTTTTAGGGAGTAGAATGCGTTGCGCATTATCAATTGGAAGAATGTTCGCACCGTTGGTGAAAATACGCTTGAATCGGCGAATTTCGGGACTCATAAAGTCGTCAACGGCATTGAGTTTTTCGGTTTCTTTTAACCAATCTTCTTTGGTGTACAGAACGAGGCACTTTTCAAATCCCCGGTTGATAACCAATGTATTGCCTGCCGCCTCAGAAAACTGAGAACGTAGACGCGAAGGAAGCGATAGGCGCCCCTTGGTGTCAAGCTTGCAATAGTACTCACCGATTAATCCGGACATTTTTCTTGCTGGTTTCTGACTGCTAAATAACTACAGATCCCCCCACTTTTTCCCACAATCTACCAATTTTAGCCACCACTTTTCCACATATCTCCACAAATTGAGGTTTTTCGCTGTTTTTGGACAATTGAGTCGTTGGGAGGGGGAGGCAAAAATAGAATAAATTTCCTGAAAAACAAGGGTTTTAAAGCTTGTGGGAGAAAGTGGGTATTTTAAACGAGTATTTTTTCATTTCTCATTCTCGGTGGGAAATCTTAAATTTGATTGAATGCATACAAGGTTTCCACATTTATTGATGGTATTAATCATGTTCTCGAGCAATGCTCAGCCATCCTTGTTTGCGCAAATTCAACATTCTTATTACGGTGAAGTTCAACTGAGAAACTACGGTTACGATTTTGGATTTTACAGAAGTACAACAAAATTCAATCAACCAATTCAAAGAGAAATTGGATTTCAGATTGGATCGTTAGTGCATCCTAAAGAAGTGTTTGTGTTGAATTCTGGTTTGCCCGGTAGCAGGATTTTTAAAATTGATAAAGTAAATTATGCATGGGTATTTAGGCCCAAAATGACCTATAGTTATCCAATAGCTAAGCGCGCATCGAGGTTTGAGATGGGGCTAAGTGTTTTCGGGGGATTTCAAATCCCTTTAGTTTATGCCTGGCCTGTATATGTGTGGCTGTACCAAGGCAATGTTCCTTTTGACGGATATTCAGATGAAAGGTATGATCCGAACATCCATGAACCGCAATACATTGGGGGAAATGCATCCTTTTCTCGCGGTATAAAGGAAGGAATTATTATTCCAGGAGTAGGAGTTCATGCTGGATTGTCTCTGGAATGGGGTAATTACAGAAGTTTGAGCAATGAGTTGAGTTTAGGAGTTAGCACAGAGTATTTTGTTAAAGAAATACCAATAATGCATTCCAATAATGTGAATCTGCAGTTCTATCCGGCAGTATTCCTTAAATTTGCCGTGGGATATATCCCTTAACTTTTTACAACGTGATTGAATTACCCATAGTAAAGAAAGAACGTCCCTCGGCACAAAAGCCGAAGTGGCTAAAAATTGACATCCCCATCGGCGAAAACTACACGCGTGTTAAGCGAATTGTAAAAGAACATAAACTCCACACAATTTGTGAAGATGGGCGTTGTCCTAATATGGGAGAATGTTGGGGAGCAGGTACCGCTACGTTCATGATTTTGGGAAATGTATGCACCCGCAGTTGTTCGTTTTGCGCTGTAGCCACCGGAAGGCCCGGCAGTTATGATACTGACGAGCCACGCAGAGTCGCAGAAGCGGTAAAACTCATGGGGGTTCAGCATTGTGTCATTACATCGGTAAATAGAGACGAATTGCGAGATAAGGGCGCAACTGTTTGGGCAGAAACCATCCGCGAAGTCAAAAAAGAGTCCCCAGAAACAACCATAGAAACCCTTATTCCTGATTTTAAATCTGAATGGGATCTTTTATACATGGTTTTAGATGCTCGACCAGATGTGGTTAGCCACAACATGGAAACCGTTGAAGAACTTTATAGATTGGTGCGACCACAAGCTAAGTATCAACGCAGTTTAGAGCAAATTAAGCGCACAAAAGAATATGGAATGCGCACAAAAAGTGGTGCAATGTTGGGTTGCGGCGAAACCGATGATCAAGTGAAGAAATTGATCCATGATTTAAGAGATCACGGTTGCGATGTTTTGACACTGGGTCAATATCTTCAACCAACGAAAATGCATTTACCCGTAGCCGATTATATCCACCCTGATAAATTCAAGTTTTGGGAAGAATATGGCCTGTCTTTGGGATTTAGATTCGTGGAAAGTGGCCCGTTGGTGAGAAGTTCTTACCACGCTGAGAAACACATTCATTAATCAGAGTAAAGTCCATTTTCACGCTTGACATAAAAATGATACAGATTACTTGCGGTTCTTTGCAAAACCGCACACATTTCGTTTTATTTGCATAATATAGAGTTTAAACCACATTCAGAAAATGAGAATGAATAGAATTATACCATTTACCTTATCAGCAGGGCTGCTTGCAGTTGTAGCTGTTGGGGGGTTAAAACAAGGTCTACCCGGTTTTAAAAAAGCGGATTTGAAAAACGAAGCTTCCGGAGCCGAGCAACACATTCGTGGTGCTATTGAATCGATTTACAGTCTTCGATTCAATGAAAAAACTGGCGATTTGAATCCCCAATGGATGGCAGATGCTGTTCAGCAGGCTGATAATTTAAAGTCAATTGCAAAACGTTTAAACAAAAAGATTGAATGGACAAACATGGGTCCAGACAATGTGGGTGGTAGAATTCGTGCGTTTCTAATTTCAAACAAAGATCAAAAAGTTTGGTTTGCAGGCGGTGTAAGCGGTGGTCTGTTCCGTTCAAGCACTTCAGGTCAAAGCTGGGCACCCATTAATGACATGCAAGAAAATCTAAATGTTACTTGTATTGCTCAAACGCCAGACGGTAAAATCTATTACGGAACAGGTGAAGGTGGATTTACCAATCTTGGTGGTACAAGAAATGGTTCGCCCGCATTTTACGGAAATGGTATCTACGTTAGTTCAGATGAAAAAGGTACAGACTTTTCTTTGATGAACGAAGCCAAAGATAACCGCTTCTTCGAGTGCAATGGTATGGCAGCACATCCAACTCAAAATAAATTTTACGTCGCTTCTGAAAGCGGACTTTACGAATTTGATATGACAGCGGCAACCGCTAAGGTTACTCGTTTAACTGCAGGTTCAGTAAAAGAAGTAAAATTAGACAGTAAAGGTGTTATATGGGCTACAACTTCTAATGGTTCTGTTTACAAGAAGGAAGATGGTCAAGCAATTAAAATTGTTAACCAAAATTTCAGTTCTGGTGGCAGAACAGCAATCGCAATTTCACCTGATGATGATAACTACGTCTACACCATGGGAGCTGGCGGAGCCGGTGCAAATTACGGCCGCTTGGTAGGTGTTTACCGAACTACCAATGGTGGCACAACCTGGGAGCAAATCATTGTAGGAAACTCAAACAATAATATCTTCTCATCAAACAACCAAGGTTGGTATGATAACGTGATTGGTGTTGTTCCTGGTAAGAAAGACGAAGTGATTTTAGGTGGTGTAACTTTGGCAAGATGGGATAAAACAAACGGTTATCGCGAATTCGCATCAACTTTCGGTGCACCATGGAATTCTGAGTACGTTCATGCCGATAAGCACATGATTACTTGGAACATGAATACCAAACCTGCTACCTGTATTGTAGGTTGTGACGGTGGATTATTCGCTACCCAAGACTACAGAACTTGGACACCTCTTAATCGTGGATTTACGACGCTACAATTATATAATGTAGCTGCTAACTCTCTTGGACATATTGTAGGAGGTTCTCAAGATAATGGAACTCAATTGATTAATTTCTCTGGTAACTCATTTAATGGCATTCCTTCCAAAACTGCTATTTCTATTTACGGTGGTGATGGATTTGATGTTGAATTCAGCAAATATGACCCACGTGTAGTTTTCATGTCTATTTATTACGGTACTGTTGTTAGATCAAACAACTCTGGTCAATCATCTTCTACATTTTGGGATGACAGGCAAGAGGGTACTATACAAACTGATTTTAACACAACCTATAACCTTTGGGAGAAAAACGAGAAAGAATCAAGATTATTCTTAGCTAAAAATAATCAAGTTTGGATGGCTACCAACCCAACAGATTTTGCAAACCCCGTAAACTGGTTTTTAGTGGGAGATGCTCTAGGAGGTAGCCGTATCATTGAGATGGACTATACCACTGACGGAAATCATTTGTTTATCGCAAAGGCGGGTGCATTGTTCCGTTTAGATGGATTAAACAATGCGACATTTACATTAGATGCAAATCCAGTCGCAACTCAAGTTCCGTCTGGCATTTCGCAGAAGCAATTGAGTTTAGGTGCTGCGGCGGGCAGAACGGTTACATCCGTGAATGTGAATCCTGAGAACTCAAATCATGTTGTAATTACTTTGGGTGGATACGGAAACTCAACGTATGTTTATGAAACAGAAAATGCGTTAGATGATGCTCCAACTTGGAAGAACATCACCGGTAACTTGCCAAGCATGCCAGTTTACGATGCAGTGATTGACGTGGATGATCCAGATAGAATCATCTTAGGAACAGACCTAGGTGTTTGGGTTACTGAAAACGGTGGTACCAAATGGGAAGAAGCTAACGACGGTATGGCTCGCGTGCCCGTTTTTGAAATTCGTGGTTACGAGTGGAAGCCTTGGGAAGGAATGCGTTTGTATATCGGTACTCACGGTCGTGGATATTACCAGAGCTCAAACTTGTTGACTTCAACAAAGAAAATAGTAAAGAGCGCTTTTGAAATGACACTTTCTCCAAATCCTTCTAAAGACTTCGCAAATGTTAGCTTCCGTTCAAATGGAGGAAAAGCAACAATTAAAGTGGTAAGTATGGAGGGTAAAACAGTGATCAACCAAAACATAAATTCCCAAGTAGGAGATAATCAAACACGTTTGGATGTATCAAACTTGAAATCAGGATACTATTTCGTTCAAGTTGTGTTGGCAAACGGCTCAAGCACTACACAGAAATTGATGGTTCAATAACCTTAATACAGGCCGCTAAAAACAAATTCAGCGGGTCCGTTCAACCAGATGTTGACGAACCCGCTTTTTTTATGTTCAAAATTTACAGAGAGATTTCCTCCACGAGTCGAAACAAATACTTCCCCGACTTCCATATTCTTATTTATGGCATATGAAAGCACAGCTGCTGTAACGCCTGTTCCGCAGCTATAAGTTTCATCTTCTACGCCACGCTCATAAGTACGCATGATTAAAGAGTCTTCAGCACTTATTTCAACTCTGTTCACATTGATACCAACTTCTTTATAGTCGTCAGAATATCGAATGTCTTTTGCCCAAGTTATTAAGTCAAACTCCTTCAAAGGCTCATTCGAATGAGATGTATTGAACTCTACGTAGTGTGGAGACCCAGTATTCATGCAAATGACCTCTTGAGATTTGATTTCCCAATCATTCACATCTATCATCTTTAGCTTTACCCAATTATTTTCTACGATGGCTTCATGCGGACCATCCGGCGCATAAAACGATAATTTTCCTTGATTTCCTAGTCCCAATGAATGAGCCCAATGCGCAATGCATCTTCCGCCGTTGCCGCACATGCTGCTTAAATTGCCATCAGAGTTGTAGTAGATCATCTCAAAATCATAAGATGCTGTGCGTTTTAGAATCATTAAACCATCTGCGCCAATGCCAAATCGTCTGTCGCACATTTTTGCTACGTCAAGGGAATAATCGGTAAACCTACCGTCAATTAAAATGAAGTCATTCCCAGTTCCTTGATACTTTACGAACGGGATTTTTTCCGAATTTAACATCATTTCGGTTGAATCTTATCTATGATTTTTTTGTCGGTAATGGGTTTGGGTTTTTCAACTCTCGCCACATTTAATTTTATACTTATAATATTTTGGGGGCCCAATTCCAGGTATAAGTTCCCGTCTATTTCATACATAAGTGGGCTTTCGCTGCCCATATTTATCAAGAAAATGTTATTGCCTTGGCATTCAATTGCAGGTTTTTCATTGCGCGCTTCTTGCTGAATGATGTTAAATCTAGCAGGATTAACCTTTTGAGAGCTAGACGGAATACTCTTTTCAGGTGTTGAAAGATTCTCAGACAATCCGGGCAAATGAATGGCGACTACGCGTGATGTACTGATAGTGCGTCTTGTTAATTCAACGGAATCAGAGGCCAAACTCTTTTTAGATTTTCCGCGTGAAGCATCTGGCCTTGCCATCACTGGGGCAGCCGACTCACCTTCTGAAACTGACATTCGAGAGTTCATTTCGTATGTACCCTTATCTTGGTCATCTGCGGCTATTTCATAGTAAACGGTTTCTATGTCCGTTCCGTCAGCGTCAACTTCTGTTTGAGACTCTACAGTTGGTTCACTGTAGACTGCCAAAAGACTATCTGTCCAGTGCTTTTCGGCATCCGTGGAATCACTTTTATCTCCAAATAGAATACTTGGGAGAATGCTTTTTCCGAGTTTTTTATTTTTCCAGAATTTAACTCGGTCTGACTTTTCGTCTTTTAGAGTTATATATTCTGCTGATTCTTTCAAACTACCGGTTTCAACGTATTTGTAGATGGCGAAATAACCTAGCAACAATACAGTGACAGATGCTGCTGCATAAAACCACAAATTGGTTTGAGTTGTTGTGCTTTGCTCGTCAACTCTAGATTTGATATATTCTTTAAGCTCTTCTCGTCCCTCAGAACGAATGCCTTCAATGACTAAACTATAAAGGTCAAACTGAGTTTTAAGTTCTGAGTTCAACTCTAATTCGCGCAAAAATTCTTCCCTCTCAATTTCTGAGAGTTCAAAGTCAAAATACCGCTCTATCCTTGGGTCAAACTCCATAAAAATCTGTAGGGGTGAATTTTGATTTTACTTTAGATGCCAGTTCCTTTAAACACTGATGTTTCTTAGATTTTGCAACATCTGAATTGGCTAAATTATTTGCTTTTGCGATGGTTTTCATGTCAAATCCATCGAAATAAAACATCAGTAAAATTTGCTGACAAATTTCTCCCATTTCTCCAAGCATGTTTCGAACCAAAGCTAAATCCATGTCATTGTTGACGGGCGTTTCTGAGTGCTGATGTGGCTTGATGTATTCTTCGGAAACCACGCGCTTTCTTTTGTCAAGTTGTTTGAGCCAAAGGTTTTTTACCACAGCGTAAATATACGTTGATGGTTTAGATTCTAACTTAAAATCTGGCTTACGAGAATTCTGCCAAAGAACCACCAATGCATCTTGAAGAAGATCTTCGGCGTCTTCGTCTTTACCGTTGTTTTCTCTCACAAATTTCTTAATCATATCTTCATGTTCTTTGTACAAATCAATCAACACTTCACGATCTCCTTTTTGGAGACGATCAATGATTTCATCATTTAAGGTGTTGTTTAATTGCATTTCACGGACCATGAATACGATTTTATCGAAAAAGGTAAACGAATTCTTGTGCAAAATAAATCAAGTATTGCATTTTTGCGTTAGGTTACACTTGAATTTTACAAACATTGATGAATATGAGAAAGATTTTTGAAAATTACAAAATTGCTACCGCGGTTTTCGCCGGTGTAATGGGTGGAGTTGTTGCTTTGGTTGGAATGTATGCTTTCGCTCCCAATGTATTCAGAGCCAACAACATAGAAGATCTTCAGTCTTCTTCGAAGCAATTGGCTCGTTATGCGAGTTTGAATACTCAAATTGGATTTGATTTTACCGGTGTTTCTGAAATTGCTAATCCCGCGGTGGTCCACATCAAAACTACCATGAGCGGTGGGTCTGGGTCTAAGAGCATGCCTCAAGATATGCCTTTCAACCCGTTTGATTTTTTCGGGGGACCCGGGGGACCCGAATTCAGGTTTGAGCAACCAGGTCCTCAAATGGCAACCGGTTCGGGAGTCATCATTTCTGATGACGGATATATTGTCACCAACAACCACGTAATTGACAATGCCAACAAAATTGAAGTGGTGCTCAACGATAAACGCACTTACATCGCAGAATTGGTTGGGGCAGATAAAAATACAGATTTGGCTTTGTTGCGCATCGGGGAGAATAGTTTGCCCTTTTTGAAACTGGGAAATTCAGATCAAGTAAAAGTAGGTCAGTGGGTTGTGGCAGTTGGTAATCCATTCAATTTGAACAGTACTGTTACATTGGGAATAGTATCTGCTATGGGTAGAAACATAGATTTGATCAGGTCCAAAGGAAATCAATACGCCATTGAAAATTTCATTCAAACAGATGCTGCCATCAATCCAGGAAATTCAGGAGGAGCACTCGTGAACACGGAAGGTGAATTGGTTGGTATCAATACCGCTATTGCATCGCAAACGGGTTCTTACGCGGGATATGGCTTTGCAATTCCCGTTAATTTGATGAAAAAAGTCGTGAATGACTTCATGAAATACGGCCAAGTTCAAAGGGCAATTTTGGGAGTTTCAA
>CAYPBJ010000001.1:51239-85141 GCA_964408945.1 uncultured Rhizobium sp.
GTGAATGACTTCATGAAATACGGCCAAGTTCAAAGGGCAATTTTGGGAGTTTCAATCCAAGAAATCACACAAGAACTCGCCGAAGACAAAAAGCTCGGAAGCCTCAAAGGAGTATACATAGCAGATGTTGTTGAAGGCGGTGCTGCTCAGAAAGCCGGCGTAAAAAAAGGAGATGTTGTTTTAAAAATAGAAGGAGAAGAAGTCAACAGTTCTAGCAGACTTCAAGAAAAAATAGGAGAGTACAGACCCGGTGATAAAATAACGCTTACAGTGAATAGAGACGGCAAAATCAGAGAGATTGAAGCCGTGTTATTGAGCAAAGAGGGAGAAGCCAAGTTGACCACTGCGAAGGCAAACAATGCAACAGAATTTTTAGGTATGAGCCTTGGCAATACGTCTCAAGCAGACCGTGAAAAATTGGGCTTGAAATCAGGCATCAAAGTAGAAACCATGCAAGATGGAGCCTTTAAAAAAGCTGGAATCCCTAAAGGTTTCATCATCACCCACATCAATAATGAAAGAGTGTATTCGGTGAGAGGGGCTATTTCTGTGTTGGAAGCCCTTTCAGGAAGCATTGTGGTTGAGGGCGTAATGCCCGGTGGAGAAGAAAAGATATTTGCTGTAAAACTGCCAGTGAAAAGCACCGAAAGAGGAGAATAATCAATCCTCCTCAAAGATGTTTGGATCTGCTGCAGGACGAGAAAATCCCGCACTCCAAGAATTACCCCCGTCAGACGTTTCTCCAAACGGTGACGGGCGGTTATCTGTTTGATTATAAATGTCTTCTTCCACGTTGAGTTTAGAACTGTACACTTGTGTACTGAATGAACTCATGGGGGTGCTGTTGTAATCAGGTTTCTTCTGACGAATCATCTCGCGCTCAAATCCCTCCAAATCAGCGAATTTCGAAAATTCACCCACAAATTTACAGTACGCCGAACCCACTGAACCGTGTCTGTTCTTAGCAATGATTACTTCAGTAAGATCTTTGATGCCGAAACTCAAATCATCTTCGTTTCCTGAACCGTCTTGAACATCCATCCCCATGCGTTCGTAGTAATCATTACGGTATAGGAACATCACCATATCGGCATCCTGCTCAATGGATCCAGATTCACGCAAGTCAGATAATTGAGGTCTTTTGTTGTTTCTTTTTTCTACTTCACGACTCAACTGCGCAAGGGCAATTACCGGTATGCTCAATTCTTTTGCTAGTGCCTTTAGCGATCTAGAAATCGCCGCAATTTCTTGTTCCCTGTTTCCTTGTCCTTTGAGTTCGTATCTCAACAACTGAAGATAATCCACAACAACCAAATCCAAACCATGTTGAGAGTGTACTCTTCGGCATTTCGCATTGAGATCAAAAATGCTCAACTGCGGGGTATCGTCAATGAATATCTTTGCCGAACCCAATCGTGCGGTCTCAGTTTGTAGTCTTGCCCATTCCTCTTTTGAAAGGTTACTCTTTTTAATTTTTTCACCCTGTACCATGGCCTCGGCGGATATCAAACGATTTACCAGCTGAACGTCGGCCATTTCTAAGGAGAAAATCATGACGCTTTTGTTGTGATCTACAGCAGCATTCCTAACCAAACTTAAGGCGAATGCCGTTTTACCCATTGCAGGACGTGCGGCCAATATGACCAAATCAGAAGGTTGCCAACCGCCGTTGATTCTATCTATGTCTGTAAAACCAGACGCCACTCCAGTTATACCATTGTTTTCGCTTGACATTCTACCTTCAATTTCCTTTAATGAACTGTTGATCAACATGGAAATTTCCTGGAAGTTTCGTTTTAGTCCGGCATTTTTTATTTCGTAAAGTTTAGCTTCTGAATCATCTAGTAACTTGAATGAATCTTGTGAATCATCGTAGGCGTTGAATTGAATATCGCCCGTAACCTCAATCAGTTTTCTTTGGATGAATTTTTGGGTTAAAATTCGAGAGTGAAATTCAATATTCGCAGCAGAAGATACTTTATTGGTGAGTTGAGCCAGATAGGCATTTCCTCCAGCCAGCTCTAATTTATCATGATCTCTTAAATAAGATGAAACCGTGAGCAGGTCAATAGCCATATTGGCACTTTGATAAAGCTCTTGAACGGCCATGAAAACATAGCGATTTTGAGGATTGTAAAAATGGTCAGGTGATAAAATATCAATGACTTGGTGGATTTTATCGCGTTCCAACATCATGGCTCCGAGAACCGCTTCTTCCAAATCAACAGCATTAGGAGGCATGCGCCCTTCGCGGTCTTTGAAAAAACTTGCCGGTGTAGTTACTTCTCGTCTTTTTGTTGAACGAATTGATTTGTCCATAGTCTTTCAAAGTAAAAACAAAGCAACCTTTAAATGATGCTTTTACCACATAAATAGTTTTTCACAGACCTTCGTGAACAAGAGGTTGAAAACTATTGTTGATGAATCCGTCTGATTTTGTGGTCAACTGTCGATTCTGCAAGCAAAACTCTGATTTGAATGTTATCTTTGAAATTATCGATTTATGGAAGCTAAATTTTCGCCAAGGGTTAAAGAAGTAATACAATACAGCAGGGAAGAAGCCATTCGTTTGGGGCACGACTATATTGGTTGTGAGCATTTGTTGCTGGGCATCATTCGCGAAGGCGAAGGCAAAGCATTTCAAACGCTGGTAATTTTAGATGTTGACGCACTTCGACTGAAAAAGAACATTGAAGATACTATTCGAGGTACAGCCAGTAAAACGTCGAATCTCGGAAATATTCCTCTAACAAAACAGGCAGAAAAGGCATTGAAAATCACCTATTTGGAAGCTAAAATTTTCAAAACCGATTTGATTGGAACAGAGCATTTGTTGTTGTCTATTTTAAGGGACGAAGACAATGTAGCATCGAAAGTGTTGTTGAACTTTGGAATTACCTATGATGTCTTTAAATCTTCATTAGAAGAAGGAATTGATATCATTAAAAGTGAGTTGCCCAGTGACGATGGTGATTCTCCCGAGGAGTTTTACAGGGAAGAGCAAAAGGCGCAAGCCGCATCCAAGTCAAAGGCAAAAACCAAAACACCGGTGCTTGATAACTTCGGGAGAGATTTGACCAAGGCTGCTGAAGAAGGAAAGTTAGATCCAATTGTAGGTAGAGAGAAAGAAATTGAACGAGTAAGCCAAATCCTATCAAGAAGAAAAAAGAACAATCCAGTTCTTATTGGTGAACCTGGGGTAGGTAAAACAGCGATTGCTGAAGGACTAGCGCTGCGCATAGTGCAACGCAAAGTTTCCAGAGTTCTATTCAATAAGCGTGTTGTGAGTTTAGATATTGCCAGCATGGTGGCAGGTACAAAATATCGCGGCCAATTTGAAGAGCGTATGAAAGCGCTGATGATGGAATTGGAAAAAGCGGAAGATGTTATTCTATTCATTGATGAAATTCACACGATTGTAGGCGCTGGTGGAGCATCGGGTTCATTGGATGCTAGCAATATGTTTAAACCGGCATTGGCGCGCGGTGAAATTCAGTGCATTGGAGCCACAACCCTTGATGAATACCGTCAGTATATTGAGAAAGACGGGGCATTGGAACGTCGTTTCCAAATGGTGTTGATTCAACCGGCATCCCCCGAAGAAACCATCGAAATTCTAAAAAATATCAAAGGCAAATACGAAGATCATCACAGTGTTACATATACGCCTGAGGCCATCAAAGCCTGCGTAGATTTGAGCGAGCGCTACATGAGCGATAGGCATTTGCCTGATAAGGCCATTGATATTTTAGATGAAGCAGGAGCCCGTGTGCACATCTCAAACATTCATGTTCCTACAGAGATTTTGGATTTAGAATCAAAAATTGAAGAGGTAAAAGTAGAGAAAAATAGGGTTGTTAAAAGTCAAAATTTTGAAGAAGCAGCTCGCTTAAGAGATAGTGAAAAGCGTCTATTGGAGAATTTAGATTCAGCTAAAGCTCTTTGGGAAAGTCAAGCAAAAGACGAACGATATGCCGTAACCGAAGATGATATAGCGGCAGTGATCAGCATGATTACTGGTATTCCAGTAAAAAGAATGGCCGAAGACGAGAGCAGACGTTTGCTAAACATGGCAGAAACCATCAAGAAAAGGGTGGTGGGCCAAGATAAAGCCGTTGAGAAATTGTCTAAAACCATTCAAAGAACCCGTGCAGGTTTCAAAGAACCCAATCGTCCCATCGGGTCATTTATTTTCTTGGGACCTACCGGCGTAGGTAAAACGGAATTAGCAAAGGCCTTGTCTGAATTCTTGTTTGATGCTGACGATGCTTTGATCAGGATGGATATGAGTGAGTACATGGAGAAATTTGCGGTAAGCCGTTTGGTTGGAGCCCCTCCAGGCTATGTGGGATATGAAGAGGGCGGTTTGCTAACCGAAAAAGTTCGTCGTAAACCCTACAGCGTCATATTGTTTGATGAAGTGGAAAAAGCTCACCCAGATGTATTTAACCTTTTGTTACAGGCCCTAGATGAAGGATATATGACTGATTCTGGTGGACGTAAAATCGATTTCAGAAATTCTGTCATCATCATGACGTCTAACATAGGTTCAAGACAACTGAAAGATTTTGGAACTGGAGTTGGATTTGGTACTCATGCCCGTGAGGCCAATAAAGATCGCGATACAAAAGGGGTGGTTGAAACCCAATTGAAGAAATTTTTCTCGCCTGAATTTTTGAATAGAATTGACGATATCATTGTGTTCAACTCATTGGAGAAAAACGATATCATTAAAATATTAGATATCAGAATGGCGAGAATGCTCAAGCGAATTGAAGACTTAGGCTATAAAATTACCATTACTGATGCAGCAAAAAGCTTTTTGGCAGACAAAGGGTTTGACGCTGACTTTGGAGCGCGTCCGTTGCAAAGAGCCTTACAGAAACACCTAGAAGAAACTATGGCAGAGAAGGTTTTACAGGGCATCCTTAAGGAAGGCGATACTATGGTTGTTGACTACACTGAAGGTGCAGAAGATTTGAGCATTACCGTATCAAATCAACTCAGTTTAAGTGAGGGTCCTCAAAATGTTGATGAAGTTATTCAACTTGGAGAGGCACCTAAAACCAAAGGAAGACCCAAAAAATCAGATCAAAACGGATAACCAATTCCAATAGCAACGGCAGTTTCGTTCAATAAGAAGCTGCCGAAGCTTCTATTGTTTATGCTTTCAGATAGAATCCAACGTTGGTTTAATGCCAATGATGGGTCCCTCAGCGGAATTCCCCAATCCATTCTAAACATAAACACGCTCAAATCCCAACGCAAACCGATGCCGGTGTTTAGAGCAATTTCGCTCAAAAACGTTTGCCTATTTAGTACTCCATAGGTTGGACTAGATGAAGATTGTTTTGATAAATTCCAAATATTACCTGCATCCATAAATAAGGCAGTTTCTAAAAGTTTCCTGATTAAAGTGAAGCGGTACTCAATGCTGGCTTCTAACAAAAACTCACCCGACCTGTCAATAAGTGTGGAAGTGCTCCTTGGGGTATTTCCTGGGCCTAATCCGCGGGGTTTCCAAGCTCTCAATGAGTTGCTCCCTCCAATAAAATAACGTTTGTCATAGGGAACTAAATTGCTGTTCCAGTAGGGAATAGCCATGCCCCAATTGACCTTCATGGCTACTGAGTTGAGTTCGTCAATGTTCTGCTTGAGTCTAAGTTCAGCTTCTAATTTGGTATACTGAAAGTAATTTACACCCAATAATTTGTAGCTGGAGTCAGGACGGTGATTTTCTTCAAATAAGTAACGATAAAGTCTATGCCAGTTACCCGATGTTTCTACACCCAGCCTGAGAAAGGTAGAAGTTTGGCCGGGTTTTTTGGTATTGTTCGAATAGACCATTCCCAATTTGGTTGGGGTAATGATTTGGTCAGTAAAAACCCTTCGAACAAATTCTTGATCCAACTTTGGAAGTTGAGGGAGAAATTCCGCACTGATTTGATTTCGGTTGAAACTAATTTCAAAAGGAGTGTAATACCAACTTAATTTGTTTTTCAGGAATTGCAGAGACAAAGACGCTGGCAATGAACTTCGCGTGAAATTGGGATTCTGTTCGTATTGGTAACTGATATTCAACAATGTATTCTGCTGCTCATATTCGTTGAGTCCTTTCACTTTTGAAATGAATCCGAAACGCGGCAATTTCAATGAAGCTACTACGGCTTGTTGTAAGCCGGTAAATAGATCGTTGATATCGTTTCGTTTAAATATGGCTTCGTAAGAAGTGATAGAAGATAATTTAAAATATTCTCCATTTCCGAAGGTGTTTCGGTTGGAAAAAGATAGAATTCCTGCCAATCCAAAACTGCGCTGAGTTGAAGTTTGAAAATTCAACCCCGAGCTTCCTTGAGGAGAATACAAGAACTGCGGTTCTGCTTCTAAACGCATTCTGGGTGCTGTTTTAAGCGTTATTTTTGGGCTGATGCGGAAAGTTTGAGTATCAATGCTCTGTTGGATGTCTACTTGGCTAAAAATACCTAGATCAATCAATCTTCGGTATGATTCTGTCCAACGAGTTTGAGAAAAGTGATCTCCTGAATCAATGGTAATAACTTGGTTAAGAATTGAAGGATTGAATGGGTATTGATTCAAGGTGATATCAATTCCTGGGAAATAGGCAAATTTGGGTTTGTTATTTTGTAAATATTGTGGTGAGGTGTTGATGGTAACATTCACCTTGTCAATGACAAACTTTTTATGTGTCTTTTGGCTGCCTGGTGGGTCGAGAATAATTTTAACCTTCGCCTCTTTACGAGTTTGATTGGTGTCAATCTCATAGTGAAACAACTGGGCAGAAACGCTATAATACCCTGAGTCTCTAAAAACGGAGCTCAATTTTTCTTGTGCGTCTTGGAAGCGATTTAAGTTACACGGCCACCACATTCTAAATTGAGGCATGCCGTTAACGGATTTTTTCAATAAGTCATCTAAAGCCGAATCAGGTGCAGAATAAGTGATTTCTGAAATCTTATATCGTGTTTCAGCATCGGCGAGATATTTGACTCTTGCTTTTCTCTTGCTGAAGCTCACACTGTAGGTACAGGTTGCATCAAAATAACCTTGGTTGAATAAGTAGTATTTTATATTGTCGGCTGAAATTCTTGCCAATTGAGGATTAAAAAAAACAGGTTCTTCACCCAATTCGCGTCTGAATTTTCTTCGCCATCCTACCGAGTCAGATAGTTCAGGATTTTTATTGTTTGTACCCAATGCATAAATCCACAAAAAAATGGGTAATCGGTTAAATAAGACCCTTTTATTTGTTCTATGCAGAATTTGAGCATTGACCTCACCAACGTCTTTGTCATTAGTGACAACCGATACTGTATTTCTCTTGAGTAGATGTTGGTTTTCAGGAATGATTTTGCGCACTCCACACCCTGTATGCATAATTGTAACGGCCACTCCAAACAGAATCGCTGAAAAAAATGCATATTTGCTGCGGAAAAATGGCGTCATTGGCTGAAATAAAACAAATTGCTTCTTTGAGGTACCCCAAATTCAGACAAAAATATGGTCAATTTGTGGTAGAAGGTCGAAAAGGGGTAGATGAAGTATTCCACAGTAACCTAAAAGTAGTCAAAATACTACTCACAGCTACCTATTTAGCCAAATTCGGGAAGCCTAATTGTGCTGCAAATCTGATTGAACAAGTTTCAGAGAAAGAAATGGATAGAATGAGCCAGATGGATACGCCACCAGGTATCCTGGCTTGGATGGAAATTCCTCCGGCTTTCTCAAAACCCTCATCTGCGCCTTTCTATTTGATTTTAGACGGCATTTCTGACCCTAGTAACTTGGGTGCAATTCTGAGAATTGCCGATTGGTATGGATTGTCTCAGGTCATCCTTTCTCAAGACTGCACCGATGAGTATAACTTGAAGTGTGTTACAGCAAGTATGGGTTCATTCACCAGGGTCAAATGCATCCGCCAAGATTTAGGGCAATTTTTATCTGGTATTTCAACGGTTTATGGGGCACTGCTCAACGGGCAATCCATTTACGAAGCTTCGGCAAAAATTGATGACGTGGCATTGCCGCAAGCTTTGGTCATTGGCTCCGAATCACACGGCATTAGAGAAAACTTGATGGCTCTCATCAATCACCCAGTGACCATTCCGCGTATTGGAGGTGCTGAGTCTTTGAATGCGTCTGTCGCCACTGGTATATTGCTTGACCGATTTTTGGGCAAATAACCTTCTGATTTGTTATATTTGATATTTATCCAAAATTTGCTGTGAGTCCTATTCGTGCGCAACTACTTTCGTTCATTCGCTCTTATCACAAGAAGCAATTTTTGGGTGCACTTTTGTTGGTTTTACTTGAATCGCTTGTGCTGTTTTACGGCATCAATTACACCGAACACTTTTTATGGTTGAGCTCGGCCGGGAGAAAGGGTCTCTTTTTTTTCTGGTGGATATTGTTGCTGACGCTTTTTATTTGGCAATTAGGAAAACCCCTGCTTCAACTGTTGGGACTTCGGAATGGGTTGTCTCAAACCGATGCGGCCGTGATCATTGGTAAGTACTTTCCGGAAGTTCAAGATCGGTTGCTCAATCTTCTACAATTGGAAGACATGAGTAGGCAGCAAGATTGGCCCCTTCTAGAGAAAAGTATCCAACAGAAAACACAAGATTTAAATAAATTCTCCTTTCTGCAAGCTTTAGAATGGCAACAATTTAGAAGGCAAGCCATTCGATTTGGAGCAGTTATTTTGGTGATGTCTTTGTGGGGAGTTTATGACGCCCAAAATATTTCTGCTGCCTCACAACGGTGGTTTAATTTTGATAAAGAGTTCATACAACAGGCGCCTTTTGACTTCGTGCGATTAGATACTCATCAATTTGTATCTGAAGGGGGCTCAGCAGAAATTAAATTGAAGTTTGAAGGGAAAGCCCTTCCTACAGCTGCAGAGATTCAAATCAATGATGGTGTTGCATTGCCCATGAACAAAGGAAATAATCAGGAATTCACCTTCAGTCTAAAATCCTTGAAGCATTCTGTTAAGTTTAAGTTTTTATCAGGTAAGTTTTCCAGCAAGGAATTTAACCTTCATCTAATTAAACTTCCAAAATGGAAAGGCATCTCAATCAAAGCCGATTATCCGGCATACACCGGATGGAAGAATGCTGAAATTGATAATTTTGAGCAATTTCAAGTTCCCGAAGGAACGGTTTTACATATTCATTTACAAACCGAAAATACCAAAACTATACACTGGCGTCAAAATAATATTCAGCAGATTTTTTCTTCGAAAGAAGCTAAAAAACAAACCACAATTAAAACGGTAATTTTAAATGATGCCCATTTTAGAGGCACTTTGGAGAAGCTAAACTCTTCCGATTCTGTTGGATTTTTTGTGACTTGCATAAAAGATGAATTCCCAGAACTTTATGTTGAGTCTAAAACTTCGGAGATGAATCCATTCCGACACTTCTTTTCAATTTTGGCCAATGATGATTACGGAATCAAAGATGCATGGGTTGAAATTCGAGATGCAGAGGGAGACGAATTCCATAAAGTGTTTACGTTCGCAAATCCCGAAGGTAACAAGATTTATGGTGCTGATTGGGCTTATGAGTTGAATCAAGATCAGCAAGTTGAAATACGATTTGCCGTTCGTGATAATGATGCACTACGCAAAGGTAAAGTACGATACAGCGTCCCCCAGAAAATAAAAGCTCCATCAAAAACAGAATTAGAGAAAATCACCAATCAGCAAAAAATTGAATTGGAGAAATCTTTAGGTTCTGTACAAAAGCAAGCACAAAACCTTCGAAAAGAATCTGAAAAATTACAAGAGGGTTTAAAGTCTTCGCAATCAATGTCTTTTGATACAAAAGAAAAAATAGAAGATTGGGCAAAAAAACAAGAAGATAGACTGAAACAAGCTGAGAAGATTCAAGAAAAATTGAAGCAACAAGAGCAAAATTTAAAATCTCAAGATCCTGAACTTAAGAATAGGAGAGAAGATATCAGCGAGAAAATCAAGGAGATGAAAAATCCGGAGCTCGAAAAATTGCTCCAGGAATTGAATGAGTTACTGCAGAAAAATGCACCCAAAGAACAGGTTGAAAAAAAGATGCGAGACATCAATCAACAGGTGAAAAATCAAGAACAGCAATTGGAGAACATCATGGAACAGCTCAAGGAACTTCGTTTGGAAGAATCTGTTAAAAATCAGATCGAGCAAATGAAGAATTGGTCTGACAAAATGAAAGAAATTGCCAAGAACACGGAAAACCTGAATAAAAAAGATGAAGCGAAAAGAGCCGAAATTGAAAAACAACTCAATGAGCAAAAAAGCGAATTACAATCACTGAAAGAAAAAGCAGCCGATATCCAAAAGCAAAACCAAGAATTAGAATCGCCCATGAACCTGAAAACGGGCGAAAAATCAATGGATAAGGCACAGGAATCACTAGAAAAAGCGAAGCAAGAACTTCAAAAAAAGCAAGACGATAAAAGTGCTGAAGATCAAAAAAAATCAGCCGATGAAATGGAAAAAGCCCAAAAAGAGATGGAAGAAAGCATGGAACAATCTCAGAAAGAACGTCTTTCTGAAGATATGGCCACTCTGCGCTCTCTTCTAGAAGGGTTGATTGAAGTTTCACACAGACAAGAATCCATTTTCACCGAGTTAAAAGGGCTTAAAAGTGATAATCCTCGGGTATTGGTTTTGAATCGAAATCAGGTTTTGGTAAAGGAAATGGCTTTGAATCTAGAAGACAGTCTAAGAGCCTTGGCCAAGCGTCAGCCTATGGTATCTGAAAGGGTAACCAGAGAATTAAATAAAATCAATGATTATTTAGAATCATCGTTGACCGACTTGAAAAACAGAGATGTTAAAAGGGCTGCAGCCAATCAGCAGTTTGTGATGACTGGCTTCAATGATTTAGCCGTAATGCTGATGGAAAGTTTGAAGAATGTGCAGCAAAAGATGTCGCAACAAAATCAAAAATCTCAATCAAAAAAAGGTCAATCTTGCAGCAATCCCAATAAATCTGGAAATTCTGGAAAAAGTAAAATGGGTAAGGGTTCGAAGTTGTCTGAAGCACAAAAACAGTTAGGAGAACAACTTCAGAAAATGCAACAAGGCCAACAGCAAGGACAACAACAAGGCCAGCAGGGGCAAAAGGGAGACAAATCTGGAACCACAGGTGAACCAAAATCAGGCAATGGAAATGATTCCAAGCAAGGTCAACAAGGGAATAAGTCAGGGGGCAAGGAAGCCGGTCGCAGTTTAGAGCAAGACCTCGTGGAAATGGCTTTATTGCAAGAGCAGTTGCGCCGCCAAATTCAAGAATTACGGAAAGAAGCTTTGAAAAACGGCAACACCGGAGATGCAGCTAACCTTCACAAATTGGAAGAGTTGATGGAAGAGCAAGAAAAAAACCTGGTAAATAAAACCCTAGACGAAAAGAGTGTTCAACGTCAAAAAGAAATCATGACTCGATTGCTAGAACATGAAAAAGCCGAACGTAAACAGGGTGAAGAAGATAACAGGGAAAGCCAACAAGGGAAACCCAAAGATTTGTTGGTGCCCGATGAAATTCGATTAGAGACGCAAAAACGCGTCAAACAAAAGGAGCAATTACAGAGAATTCCTCCGTCGTTGAACCCGTACTACGAAGAAAAAATCAAGCAACTCCCGCGCCAGCGTTGATTTCAGTGCTCGGGCGTACAAAATGCAGTTTCCCATTGCTGTCTTCAGCCATTAGAATCATTCCATGACTTTCTATGCCTCTCATTTTTCTAGGCGATAGATTTGCCAAATACAGAACTTGCTGCCCCACGCATTCTTCGGGTGTAAAATGCATAGCAATTCCGGACAAAACGGTGCGTTCTTCGTTGCCGAGGCTTAAAGTCAAATTGAGAAGTTTGTCAGCTTTTTCTACTTTTTCACATTTTATAACGGTGGCAATTCTAAGGTCAAGTTTTGCGAAGTCATCGTATTGAATCAGTGGTTTTTCAATGACAACTTCTTCATGTGATTCTATAGTTGTAGCAGCTGTTTCTGGGGGAAGTGAAGATTGTAACTTAGCTATTTGACCGTCAATCACATCATCTTCCATTTTAGCAAACAACAAGCTCAATTCGCCTATTTTACACCCTGTTTTTGGCGAAAACCACTGGGCTTTTTGCCAAAAAGATGCTTTTTGTTCATTGTTGAATTCTATACCCAATTGGACCTGTAATTTTTTAAATGTATTGGGTAAGAAAATTTCAGAAGCTAAACACAAATTACACAATACTTCATAGGCAAATTGCATGATTTCTGCCGTTTTTTCTGGATCTGTTTTAATCAGTTTCCAAGGCTCGTGGTCCGCCAAATATTTATTTCCGAAACGAGCCAATTCCATCAATGCTACTTGAGCATCTCTGAATTTATACTGCTGTAATTTGTCTAAAATGGGCTGAATATATTCTGTGGCTAGCTGTCCACTTTCAAAGTTGTGGGTTTTTGAAGGAATATCGCCATCGTAAAATTTGTTCATAAGAACCAATACTCTGTTAGCGAAATTCCCATAGATACCCACCAATTCACTGTTGATTCGGGTTTGATAATCTTTCCAAGTGAATTCGGAATCTTTGGTTTCAGGAGCAATAGAATTGAGTACATACCTCAATTCGTCTTCCCGCCCAGGCAATTCATCTAAGTATTCATTGAGCCAAACCGCCCAATTGCGAGAAGTAGAGATTTTTTGTCCCTCCAAATTTAAAAATTCATTGGCAGGCACTTGAGCTGGAACTACATAACCGTTTCCCCTCAAATGCAACATGGCAGGGAAAATGATGCAGTGAAACACGATATTGTCTTTTCCAATGAAATGAATCAACTGCGAATCGCCTGTCCACCAATCTTGCCAATCATTCGGACGAGCTTCTTTGGTTGCCGAAATGTACCCAATGGGGGCTTCAAACCATACATATAGCACTTTCCCTTCAGCGTTTTCTACCGGAACGGGAATTCCCCAATCCAAATCGCGGGTCATGGCGCGTTCCTTTAAGCCGTCGTTCAGCCAGCTCTTGCATTGTCCTAAAACGTTTGACTTCCAAGATGTTTGAGAATGTATGTATTCGTTCAAAAACGATTCTTGAAGTTCGTCTAAGGGTAAATACCAGTTTTTGGTTTCTTTCAAAACAGGTACTGCTCCCGATAGTGCTGATTTTGGATTTTTTAGTTCCGAGGGACTTAAAGTCGAGCCGCATTTTTCACATTGATCACCGTAAGCACCGGGGTTGTTGCATTTCGGACAATCGCCGGTGATGTATCGATCGGCTAAAAATTGGTTGGCTTCAGGATCAAAAAACTGTTCTGAAATAATTTCTCTAAAGGCACCTTTATCAAGAAGGTCTTTGAAAAATTCTTGAGCCGTTTCTTTATGGGTGGAGTTGCTGGTTCTGCTGTAAATGTCAAATTGAATTCCCAAGCGCTCAAAAGAATCTTTGATGATACCGTGATATCTATCAACCACATCTTGAGGTGTGATTCCTTCTTTTCGAGCTCTTAAAGTAATGGGTACACCGTGTTCATCACTTCCGCAGACGAATAAAGTTTCCTTCCCTTGCAAACGACAAAAGCGGGCGTAGATATCAGCGGGGATATACACTCCAGCAAGGTGCCCAATATGAACGGGGCCGTTGGCGTAGGGAAGAGCGGCAGTGATGGTGGTCTTAGACATGCCGCAAAGGTACTTAATCTTGAGTTTTCTTTGAAAGAGATTCTACGAGTTCTGTCAATTCTGGAGAAATTTGAGCGGTAAAATTCAATATTTTTTGATTGTTCAGGTGAATTCTCAAAACCGTATTTCCTTGGGTTGTGTAGGCCTTTCCTAGTTTGGATGAATAACGCAGTCCCCATCCCCCGAAATCTCTCAAAGGATTGATTTTCGAAATTTCAATCTTTTGAATTTCAGAAAGAGCATAAGTTTTTCTTTTCCAGATAAAGGGTCTATAAATAAAGCTGAATTGTTTTTGATCTAAAGTCCACTGAAGTTTTACACTCCAAAGAAGACCTAAAACTAGAATTATTATAAAAAACGGCGGAAGAGATTCTATGTTAATGAATGAGTTTAGATTTTGATTATTTAGATAGAAGGTAATTCCCAAAACAACCAATAGGGTAGGCAAGGCAATCCAAAAAACAAGGGACATTCTATGAGTTTGAGAAATTTTCATGACCAAATGTACAGATAATTTTGTTTTTGCGAGAATGATTCTTAACTTTGCAGCCCTTAAAAAGAAATCGCCATGACTAAGCGCACATACCAACCTTCGAACAGAAAGAGAAAAAACCGTCACGGATTCCGTGAGCGTATGGCTACATCAAACGGTCGCCGTGTTTTGGCAGCGCGCCGTGCACGTGGTCGTAAGAAATTGACTGTATCTGACGAAAAGGCGCACAAATAAGCCTTTCCAATCAGAATAGTTGACAGTTGCTCATGGAAAAGTCTTTGAATTATACTTTTTCCAAGCAAGAGCGGCTGTGCAGCGAAAAAATATTAGCCCGGCTCTATGAGTCGGGCTTTGTTATTTCTAAATATCCTCTTAGACTAAACGTACTGTTGCTCACTGAAGAGGAGTTCAATCAATTATTGACGTTGGGTTCCCCAACCGGAACAAAGTATAAAGGCCTAATTGAACTTAGAGCTCAAATCAGCATAAATGCTTCAAAGAAACGTTTAAAGAGGGCCGTTGTTCGAAACAGGATGAAGCGTATTCTCAGGGAAATTTACAGGCACAAGAAGCCCCAAATCTATGCTGATTTGGCGGGGGCTGGGCAATTTGCTGCTATAGGACTGATATACGTAGGCAATTCGGAAATGACCTATTGGGATGTTGAAAAGGTGTTTGATAAGGTACGTAGAAATTTAAGGGAGCGGGTCATAGCCGCTGCCGCCCCAGGGTCCGCAGCTGGAAATTCTCTTGAAGGTTAGTTTTAGGGCCTTAAAAAAAGAGTATTTTTTGAAGGCTTCAACACCGTATTGAGAGCAGGTGGGAGTGTACCTACAGCTATTAGGTAAATAGGGCGAAAGTGCTGCTTGATAGAATTTTATGAACCAAATTGCGAGTTTATTCATTTGATTGTTTCTTGGGGTATTTGATTTGTTTATAAAGTTTTGTATCTTTGCACCCCCAAAATTAAAGAATTATGAGTTTAAAACAGTATGAAACTGTGATCATTTTAACACCCGTGCTCTCTGAGCAGCAGATGAAAGATGCTGTGGCTGGCTACAGAGGGTTGATCACAGACAATGGTGGGGAGATCGTCCATGAAGAAAACTGGGGTCTCACCAAATTAGCTTATCCCATTGACAAAAAAGGTACGGGTTTTTACCACTTGTTTGAGTTCAAAGCAAGCCCTGAGTTTATCAAAGCTTGGGAGTTAGCTTTCCGTCGTGACGAACGCATCATGCGTTACTTAACATTGTCGTTAGACAGATGGGCAATTGAATTCAACTTGAAGAAACGCAGCGGTGAAATCAAGAGTTCATCAACTGCTAAAGAGAAGAAAGCAGCAAACAATGCTGTAGTTGAATTAGATGAAGAAGATTAATCAGGAGGAACAGTAAAATGAGTAAAGAAACCAATTTTATCTTCAACCAAACCCCTCAGGTGGTTCAAAAGAAGAAATACTGCCGCTTCAAGAAGCACGGTATTAAGCATATTGATTACAAAGACAAAGATTTCTTGTTGAAGTTCATCAACGAGCAAGGTAAAATTTTACCTCGCCGTATCACAGGTACATCTTTGAAATTCCAACGTAAAATTTCTGTTGCCGTGAAAAGAGCAAGACACCTTTCGTTGTTGCCTTTCGTAGCTGACGGATTGAAATAAAAAGGAGGCCTATCATGAAATTAATATTGAGAGAAGACATTAAAAACTTAGGCTACAAGGATGACGTTGTAATCGTAAAAGACGGTTACGGAAGAAATTTCTTGATTCCACAGGGTAAGGCTAAGTTAGCAACTGAAAGCGCTCTGAAAATGTTGGCTGAAGACCTTCGCCAGCGTGAATTCAAACTTGACAAAATCAAAAAAGATGCTGATGCAATGGCTGAGAAGTTGAACGGTGCAACCGTTACAGTTTCTACTAAAGCCGGTGCTAGCGGTAAAATCTTTGGTTCTGTTACGAGCCTTCAAGTAGCTAATGTATTGAAAGAGAAAGGTTTTGACGTAGATCGTCGTAAGATTGTTCTTGATGATATCAAAGCAATTGGAACCTACTCTGCAGTTGTGAACCTATTCAAAGACATCAGTGCTACCATCACCGTTGATGTAGTGACTGAATAATTGTTTGGTTATTGTTGTTGTGAAATGGCTGAGGTATTACCTCAGCCATTTTTTTTGTTTAACTTTGTCGATCAATGATCTGGACTCGCATCGCTACCACTATTTTAAAAAATAGAACTTGGTTCGTAATTGGCATTTTGACTTTTTTAGGCGTAATGGGTTTTTATGCCTCAAAAGTGGAACTAGAATATACCATGCATCGATTGGTTCCTTCCGATGATCCTGATGCAGTGGTTTATGAGAATTTCAAAAAGAAATTCGGTGAAGATGGTAACAAGCTAATTATTGCGCTTGAAACACCTGATTTATTTGAATTGAAGTTTTATAATGAGTTTCGGAAAACTTGTGACAGCATAAAGGATTTTGAGGGAGTTAGTAGTTTAATATCACCTACCAATTTAACCAAGTTAGATCTGGTCTTAGACAAGGACTCAGCGGAAATCTTGAAAATGACCCCTCTTCTTGATCGCCCAGCAGAAAACCAAAACGAATTAGATTCTATTGCCGAGATTTTTTACTCACTTAAGTTTTACGAGGGTCTATTGTATAACTCAAAAAATAAAGTTTCGTTGATTGTAGTTTCAATTGAAGATTCCATCATGAATACACCGGTGAGAATTCGATTGATTGAAAAAGCATCCAAAATTCTCGACAGGTTTAGTAAGAATACTGGTAGAGAGGTTCATTTGAGTGGTCTACCCTATGTAAGATATATTAATGCAACTATTGTAAAAGATGAAATCTTACTGTTTACAATTTGTGCCTTTTTGGTAACAGCCATACTGATCTTCATTTTGTTTAGAAGCTGGTCAACGTTGTTGATTTCATTGTTGTTTATTGTAATGGGAGTTCTTGTAATGTTTGGTGTTGCAGGAATGTTAGATTATAAACTCAATGTTTTAACAGGAACTTTACCTCCATTGCTTGTTGTTATAGGAGTTCAGAATACCATTTATCTTATCAATCAATACCATGATCAGTACAGGAGGCATGGTAATCAGGCTAAGGCGTTACTTCGAATAATATCACATGTTGGTGTAGCAACTTTTCTTATAAATTTCACCACCGCTGTTGGTTTTGGGACATTCTATTTTACAGATACAGTTATCTTAGAGCATTTTGGAGTTCTATCATTTATTACCATTAATATCGTATTTTTCTTAAATATTATTGGTATTCCTATACTGTACTCGTATCTGCCAACTCCTTCCCAAAAGCAAATTAAACACCTTGATAATACATCAATAAGTAAGTTGTTGTTGTCTGTTCAGAATATAATTTTTAAACGAAAAAGAAGAATTTTTTATTGGTTTTCTGTCCTTTCCATTTTAGGGGTTGTGTTTCTTGCACGACTAAGGCCTTTAGCATTTATGGTTGATGATATTCCCCATGATTCTCAAATGTATCAAGACATGGAGTTTATTCAAAATAACTTTAGTGGTGCTATGCCCTACGAGATTTTGATTTCATCCTATGAGGAAGGCGGAGTGACTAATGTTGATATGCTTTCAAAAGGGCGGAAGTTACAACGGGCCTTAAAAGAAATACCTGAATTGTCAAAGCCCATGTCAATCGTTGAATTGGTCTCAGCAGCAAATCAGGCGGCCAACGATAATGATCCTAGATTCTATAGAATACCACCGGCGAATCAATTTGGCGAGCTCTTATTGAAATTACCTCAATCTAGCCAAATGGGCGAAAATAAGTTGATGCGCGGATTAGTCGATAGTTCCTTAACCCAAATGAGAATTAGTTACCAGATGAAAGATGTGGGCTCTGTGCGTATGGATACGATAAACAATCAAATTTCCAAAATAGCGAGCGATATTTTTCCTTCTGAGGAGTATCAAATTAAAATTACGGGCACTACTCCCATTTTCCTTAAGGGTAACAAATTTCTATACTCAAGTTTATTGCAATCAACCTTTTGGGGGCTTTTAATTATTTCTCTGACCATGACGTTTCTTTTCCCAAGTTGGCGAATGGTGTTTATTGCTATTATTCCAAATATAGTTCCATTGCTCATAACTGCAGGTATCATGGGGTATTTGGGTGTCCCACTTAAACCAAGTACAATTTTGATTTTTAGTATAGCCTTTGGAATAACGGTAGATGCCACAATTCACTTTGTATCTACTTTCAGGCGCGAGGTAATTGTCATGAATAAGCTTGTAAGACCTGCACTTGTGGCAACTATAAACGAAGTAGGTTTATCGCTGATTTATACATCTTTAGCCATTTGTTTTGGATTTGCGATTTTTATATTTTCAGATTTCCAAGGCACACAATCCTTGGGTTGGTTAACGGTAGTAACCATATTAATTGGAATGTTCTCTAATTTATTGTTATTGCCTGCCCTGATATTGGCCTTCGAAAAATTCATCAATCCAAAAGTTGAACTGAAAGAAACGCTTTTGGATCTCCCAGATGAGGAAGAATAAAATTATTGAATCATCAAATTGCACCCTCTGATATCTGAGTAGTCCAATCTGCCTAGAACTTCAAAGCTTCCATCATCATACAGTTTGCCTAAGTCATCAGTGGCAATGAAACTGCAACTGTGATAATTGAACAAGTCAATTACACATATTCGTCCAGTTTTACCCGTTGACATGAAGTTTTTGGGGTCTGAGGGATCTTGAATCAAGATTTGCATCCAAGGGGGACAAAAGAATCGACCGGCAGAAAGACTGTAGGCTTGCGAAGTTAACTCAGTCATGCCGTATTCACTCCAAATTGGGTTTACACCCAGGCGAGTGCTGAGAAGCTCATGAAGTTCATCTCGAGTGAGTTCCTTTCCTCTACCTTTCATGCCGCCGGTTTCTAAAATGTGCACACCTCTATTGATGAACGGCTCTTTGATCTTTTCTTTAAGCTGAAGTAAGGCAAATGTTACACCGATAACAAGTACTTTTTTACCTTGAGCGGTATGAATTTCTATATCAGTCAAGAAATTGTCAACGTTTTGATTGTAAAATTGACCCTCAGTAATTCCGCAAACTTGCTCATTTATAAATCCTTGAACCATGTTTATCAATCCAGAATCAGAACGATCTAAATAGGAGGGTAATAATGCCATTAAAACATCAAACTTTTGAGATTTCATTGCATGTTCAAATCCTTGAAGGTAGGATTTTTTGTAATCAGAGGCCCTATAAATATAGTGTTTGGAAGATACACTTTGATTCGTCGTACCACTTGAACTAAACGTGAGTTCGTGATTTGGGAAACAACTAATCTTATGAGTTTTGAATTGGGAAATTGGCAGGAATGGTAAAGAATCAAGATATTCAACGTTTTTCGAGGTGTGTTCGTCGATGCCATAAAATATTTTACACCATTGAGCGTAGATAGCATTGTTGGCTAATTGAAATTCAAAGATTTCCAAAGCTAAACCCTTAAATTTGTCTTTATCTACTTTGAGAATTTTATCAGCAATATCACTTTCGAAATTGTGCATGTTCATTTTGGTACTGCAAATTTTTGCGTGTTCCGATGACAAAGGTACAACGAATCAAGCACCCAAATTATCACTATTAGATCTAGAGGTAGTTGCTGATGAGTTCAAAAATTATGATAGTTTGTTGCTTCTTAAGTTACAGTATGTTGACGAAAATGGTGATCTCGGTTTAAGAGAGTCTGATACGTTGGGTTCCTTTAAATATGGGCAACCGAATTTTAATAACCTGTTTTGTTATTGGTATATTAAAAAAGCGGGTCAATGGGTAAGGCCTATAAATCCATTTTTGAGTCCGCAAGACTTTTTGAACTTCAATGAAAGGCTGCCCTATTTAACTCCAGCTGGCAAGAATAAGAGGCTCGAAGGAGAACTAACCTTACGTATTCCTGCTAGGCCCTTAGGGCTGAAATTTGATACTGTAAAGATGCAAGTTTGGATGATAGATAGGTCTTTAAATAAAAGTAACATTATAGAAACCAAAGAATTCTATATTAAACACCCTTGAATTGGGATAAAATCAATAATTTCGCACAATATAAATCAACCGCTCAGAGTTATCCATAGATGAATTTCAAGAAAGCAAGTTTAGTCGTAGCCGCAATGGCCATTTCATCCATCTCTTGGGGGCAACGTACTTCTTTGGCATACATAGATTCTGACTACATCTTAGGAAGAATGCCAGAATATCAGTCTGCTCAACAAGAGTTGAATGATAAGGCAGCAGAGTGGGAACTTGAAGCCGTAAAAAAAGAAAGTTCACTTGCACAATTGCAAAAAGATTTTGCTGCAGAAGAAATATTATTGACCGCTGAACAACGGAAACAGAAAAAGCAAGCAATTGCTGATATGGAGAAGGAGTTATTAGAATTTAGGCAGGATAAATTTGGAACCGACGGTGAGTTATTTAAAAAAAGAGTTCAGTTGGTAAAACCCATTCAAGATAAACTGTTTGACGCTGTTCAAAAGGTAGCCAAACAAGAGGGATTAGACTATGTTTTTGACAAGGCCTCAGGCGTTCAAATGTTATTTGCAAACCCAAAATATGATAAAACCTTTGAGGTTATGGAAGAATTAGGAATTCCTTTGACCGAAAATGAAACACAAAAAACGAATAAACCATAAATTTAAGTATACATGAAAAAAGTTCTATTCTTAGTCGCTCTATTTTTTGTAGGTAATGCGGCTTTTGCTCAAACTCAGAAAATTGCATTCGTCAACATCCAAGCGATTGTTGATACTCTACCCGCTAGAGATTCGGTTGATATGAAATTGGCTATGATGGCCCAAGAATATGAAGGCGCAATCAAGAATTTGCAAGCTGAAATTCAAGCAAAAGAGCAAGAATATCAAGCAAAAGCAGCTTCTGGTGCTTCAAAAGCTACGTTGGAGTTGATCCAAAAAAGTTATGAGCGTTTGATGCAAGATTATCAAGAAACTCAACAAACCGCGCAACGTGATTTGCAAGTTCAACAAGCAAACCTATACAAGCCGTTGATTGAAAAAATTAAGGTAGCCGCTGGTAATGTTGCAAAAGCTAAAGGGTATTCTCATGTAATCAACAACGCTGGAGAATTGGTGTTATGGTCTGCAAATGACAAAGACGATATCACCGGGGCTGTTATTGATAGCTTATTGAAAAAATAATTTTTTCATGCGACCTTTGGTTGCATGGTTGCCCAGGTGGTGAAATTGGTAGACACGCCGTTTTTAAGCGGAAAAGACATAAGTCTTGCAGGTTCGAATCCTGTTCTGGGTGCAACAGTAATTAGATTCTATTCCGTTATTCCATGTCTAAAATAGGTGTATTTGATAGCGGATATGGTGGTTTAACCATTCTCAAAGAGTTAAAAGCAACTCTTCCTCAATTTGATTTTGTATATCTGGGTGATAACGCCAGAGCTCCTTATGGTGATAGATCGTTTGATGTTGTTCATGAATATACTTGGCAATGTGTAAAGTGGTTGTTTGAAAAGGATTGTGATCTGGTGATTTTGGCTTGCAATACAGCATCGGCCAAAGCTCTTAGAGTCATTCAACAAATCGATTTACCCAAATTCAATTTGAATGCCCCCAAACCTAAACGAGTATTGGGCGTTATTCGACCCACCACAGAGATAGTGGGTAATATTACTAAGACCAACAAAATAGGTATTGTTGGCACCTTGGGAACCGTCAAATCTGAATCCTATGTTATTGAGATTGAGAAGTTCTTCCCTCAAGTTAAAGTTTATCAAGAAGCATGTCCCATCTGGGTTCATCTCATAGAAAATGAGCTATTAGGACTAGAAGGCACAGATTATTTTGTAAAATATCATATCAATAGACTGTTTTCTCAAGATTCAGACATTGATACACTCATTCTGGCTTGTACCCATTATCCATTGCTTTTAGATTCCATCGAAAAGGTGGTTCCAAAGCACGTTAAGGTGATGGCTCAAGGTGAAATTGTAGCGTTGAGTCTTGCGAAATATTTGAAAAGACATTCAGAGTTCGCCTTAAATTTAAGTCAACAGTCAACGGTTCAATTTTATACGTCAGAAGTTTATAAGAATTTCAATGCGTTGGCTACCGTTTTTTACGGCTCGAAAGTTGTGTCTAAACATGCCGATATTGCATAAATGACTAGAGATCAGCTAAAATCTCAAATTAAAATGCTCCCCGAGAGTCCAGGGGTTTACAAGTATTTTGACAAAGAGGGCGTGATTATTTATGTAGGAAAAGCTAAGAATCTTAAGCGAAGGGTAAATAGTTATTTTACCAAAAATCACGAAGACTTTAAAACACACATTCTCGTCTCCAAAATTCAGTATTTAGAGTATACCGTGGTTGACAGCGAAATGGATGCGCTGCTATTAGAGAACAGTTTAATCAAAGAATTTCAGCCGAAGTATAATATCAATCTTAAAGACGATAAAAGTTATCCGTTTATTAAAATTACAAAAGAACGTTATCCGAAGGTTTTTCCCATGAGAAACCCAGTTAAAGACGGTTCTGAATATTTCGGACCATATGCGAGTATCCGAGTGATGAATACCGTTCTTGATTTATGTCAGAAATTATATCCAACGAGAAATTGTAATTTAAAGATGACCCCGCAAGGGGTGGAGGCAGGGAAATATCAACTTTGTTTGGAATATCACATTGGAAATTGCAAAGCGCCATGTGTCGGAAACCAAACCGAAGATGAGTACAACGAGAGCATTCGTCAAATTAGACATATATTGAAGGGAAACTTAACGGAAGTTAAAAATCACCTCAAAGAACTGATGATTGAGTCAGCTTCTCGATTGGCGTTTGAGGAAGCGCAGAAGTATAAAGATAGGCTTGATTTATTAGATAAATATCAAAGTCGGTCAACCATTGTTTCGCCTACAGTCGGAGATGTGGAAGTATATTCAATATCGAGCACGGAAAAATTAGCTTTTGTAAATTTCTTAAGGGTTCATCAAGGAATTATAGTGATTTCTCGGAACGTAGAAATTCGTAAAAAATTGGAAGAATCCGACCAAGAGATTCTATTACACGTTATTGGGGAAATGCGCAGCCATTATGGAGATGGTTGTCGTGAAATTATATGTCTTCAACCCATAGAATGGCCTGAATATAGTGTGGTGGTAACTCAACCTAAGGCGGGAGACAAGAGGAAGTTACTGGAGTTATCGCACAAGAATGCAATGCTTTACAGGCAAGAAAAACTCAATCAGTACGAGAAATTAAATCCTGCAATTAGAGTAGATCGTTTGATGGAACAAATGCAACAAGATCTGAGGCTTCGAGATCAACCCCGTCACATTGAATGTTTTGATAACTCAAATTTTCAAGGGGCTTATCCAGTTAGCGCATGTGTTGTTTTTAGGGATGGTAAACCGGCAAAAAATGATTATCGGCATTTTAATGTTAAAACGGTTGAAGGTCCCAATGACTTTGCAACCATGAAAGAAGCCATCTCCCGAAGATATTCCCGTTTACTTGAAGAAAATAAACCTTTGCCCCAGCTCATTGTAGTTGATGGTGGTAAAGGACAATTATCTGCTGCGGTAGAGGCACTAAAGGAATTAAAGATATATACCAAATTAGCCATCGTTGGTATTGCAAAGAGGTTGGAAGAGATTTATTATCCCAATGATCCATTGCCGTTGTATATTGATAAAAAATCAGAAACATTGAAGGTAATTCAGCATATGCGCGATGAAGCCCACCGATTTGGAATTACCCATCATAGACAAAGACGAGATAAGGGAACGCTAAAAACGTCATTGACTGATATACCGGGAATTGGTCCGGCAAAAGCGAAAATGCTACTTAAGGAATTCAAAAGTATTACCCGAATAAAGGAAGCATCAGTTGAAACACTTTCTCCTGTAGTGGGGAAGGCTGCAGCAGAAATTATTGTTGAATATTACTTAAAAGGATCAACAGATGGAGAGTAAAATATCGGTTTGGGATTTGCTTCAAAGGTCTAGAAATTACGATTCTGCTGCTTTACTCATAAGTAACAACCGACAAGACAAACACAGTAAATATGAGTTAATTTGGGGTGCAGGGGCAAAGCGAGTTTTTTCGGAACCCCGAGAGTTAGAAAGTTGCCGTGGTTGGGCATTGGGCAGAATTCACTATGCCTTTAAGAACCAAAAGTATTTTAGGGTGACACAACAAAAGCCAGCTGAATTTTCGCAACGACACTTTGAGTTTTTTGAACCTGAAGAATTGGTAGTGGTGCCGAGCTCTCAGAGAAATCAGGTTGATTATTCAAGAGAAACTAATTTTGGAACCCCAATAAACGTTGAATTTAAGTGTAGAACTACCCAGTCAAAATACCTTGAAACCGTAGAACAAATTAAAGAGTGCATCAAAAATGGAGTCTTTTATGAGATGAATTATTGCATTCAGTATTTTACTGATTTAAATATTGATCCATATGATTGGTTTTTTAGGTTGAATGAAGCAGCACCGAGTCCTTTTGCTGCATTTTATAAGAGTCACGGAATGTACACTTTTTGTGCAAGTCCGGAGCGTTTTTTACAGAAAACAGGCAGTCAATTGTTGAGTCAACCCATCAAAGGAACCCGGAAAAGATATCCCCAGAAAGACGAACAAGACCGAGAGGAACTGAGAAATCATATTAAAGATAGGGCCGAAAACGTGATGATTGTAGACTTGGTGAGAAACGATTTATCTATGGTTTCTAGGGTTGGAACGGTTGAAGTGGTAGAATTGTGTGAAATTTATACTTTTAGCCACGTGCATCAAATGATATCAACGGTGGTATCTGAGATTGAGATAGGAAAGGGATTTGAAGATGTGTTAGAAGCAACTTTTCCTATGGGAAGCATGACCGGAGCTCCTAAAATTGAGGTTATGAAATACATTGATTCTTTGGAAGATTTTACCCGCACTGGGTACAGCGGAAGTTTGGGATATTGGCACGATGGAGACTTCGACCTAAATGTAGTAATTCGTGGTTATGAATATTCAGAAAATAAACTCAGTTATTCTGTAGGCGGAGCAATAACCTATGACAGTATAACCCAGAAGGAATGGGATGAATGCCAAACTAAAGCGAGTACAGTAAGAAGTGTTTATGCTTCGAATTTGTAGCCTACACCTTTAACGGTGAAAATAAAACGATCATTGAGTTTTTCTCGAATTTTTCTTACGTGAACATCAATGGTTCTATCTACAACAAGGACTTCATTTCCCCAAACGTTTTCAAGAATTTCATCTCTGGAGAATACTCTGCCAGGTTTTGAGGCAAGGAACGACAATAATTCAAATTCTTTTCTAGGAAATTGAAGAGAGTTTCCTTGGTACACAACCATGAAACGTTCGCGGTCAATGATTAAATCGCCAAATTCTAACTTTATCTGCGGAGTTTCAACAGTGCCTGTATTTCTGCGGAGAATGGCTTTGATTCTGCTGGTGAGCACTCTGGTGCGGATAGGCTTAGAAATGTAATCATCAGCTCCAGCTTCAAATCCAGCGAGTTCAGCAAATTCTTCGCTTCTGGCAGTCAAAAATATAATGGGAATGAGTTGAGTCGCAGGATCTTCTTTAAGTTGTCTGCAGGCTTCCATTCCGTCCATTACAGGCATCATGACATCCATCAGGATGAGGTCAGGTTGGACTTTAGCCGTCTTTTCTATGGCTTGTTGTCCGTTAACGGCGATGTGAACCTCGTAGCCTTCTTTATTTAGGGCGTGTCTAATCAACTCGAGAATGTCCTGTTCGTCGTCAACAATTAAAATTTTAGAAGACTTCTTAATCATGACATTACAAATTAATCTTCTAAAATTAACGAGAATGTTACGCCAATGTTAATTGGTTGTTGTTTTTTCGAGTAATTCAGCCAGCTTTTCTTCTAGTTGTTCGCCTCTCAATCCTTTAGCAATGATTCTTCCTTCGCGGTCTAGTAAAATGGTTTGAGGAATAGAATGAACTTGGTACAGCTGTGCAGCACTGCTTTGCCAACCCATTAAATCACTCACATGCAACCACTCTAACTGATCAGCTGCAATGGCGCCCTTCCAACGGCTTGCATCGTTGTCAAGGGAAACACCGTAAATTTCAAAACCTTTGTCTTTAAATCTCTGATAAACTCGGCGAACATTTGGATTTTCTCTTCTGCAAGGACCGCACCAACTAGCCCAAAAATCAATGAGTACTACCTTGCCTTTGAGGCTGCTCAGTTTAATGATGTTTCCTTCAGGTGATTTCAATTGAATATCTGGAGCCACTGCACCATCCATGAGGGATGCCTCTTTGGTGAATTTGTTTTCTATTTCTTTGGTATATTTAGAATTCGGGTCAGTAGCTTTAGCACAATTTACAGCATGCTGCATTAGTTTGAAATCGGGTGATTGTATAGCACCATAACTAATTGCGAAATAGGGTATAAAACCTTTGGTTTGATTGAGTGCAGTGTTTTTGACAAAGTCATCTCTTTCTTGCATCAATTTGGCATACTGATAGCGCAATTCTTCGGCTTTTTTAGCGCCTTCTTCGTTTTGGGTGAGTCCTTGAGCAGTTCTTTCTAAAGCTGCTACTTCCTTTGCAAACGATTGATTCATGTTGATCAACGTTTTCAGAATTTTGCTGTCTTCAAGTTCATTACCTTCTATGGTATAATCTACGAAAGATCCTACTAATGAGAGATTGATGCTTAGTTTTGATTTATTATCTAAAGCCAAATAAACACTGCTTTGAGGCCCCATTTGAAGTTGACAGAAAATTTGTTCTTTTGTGTTGCCGCTGAGTTTGAATTTACCCGCTTTATCGGTTCTACAACTGTCAATAAAAACCAATTTTGATGGTGTGAGCTCCCACAGGATCAATAAATGATCTGGTGAGTTTTTAATAGATCCAGAAATGGAAAATCCATTATCTACTTTTTCTAAAGTGGTTTTATTAGGTGTAACAAGGTCTAACATCCATTGGTTGATGTCAGATTTTATTTCATTAGCTTCTAGTTTGTTGCAGCTACTTATCAAAAATGAAAAGGCTACAATTGCAGTCAAGCGGAACATAGATTTAAGCATAGAAATCAAAGATACAACAAAGACCTAAAAAGTTGCTTTGAATTAGGTAAAAGGATGCATTTACAAGACAATTTGCTCCTGAACTGACTTTGGGTGCGTGGCGTTTTCAACACAATAATCACCAATTTTAGTGCGCCTCAAATTGGTTAAGTAAGCACCTGAATTTAGAGCAATACCATAATCGCGGGCCAAAGATCTAATATAGGTACCCTTCCCGCATTTTACCCTGAAGTCTACTTGTGGCAATTCAATTCTTGTCAATTCAAACTCGTAAATGGTAATCAGTTTACTCTTAATTTCAGCGGTACCGCCTTTTCTAGCAATATCATAGGCTCTTTGTCCGTCAATCTTTACGGCCGAAAATAAGGGCGGAGTCTGCTGAATTTCACCCATGAATTGCTTAAGAGTTTCTTGTAATAACTCGGGGGTGATGTGCTCTGTAGGATATTTTGCATCAGTTTCGGTTTCAAGGTCGAAACTAGGTGTAGTTTCACCCAAAACGAAGGTGCCGGTGTATTCTTTGGGTTGGGCTTGAATTTCTTCAATTGATTTGGTCATTTTGCCTGTACACATAATGAGTAAACCTGTCGCCAAGGGGTCTAACGTACCCGCATGTCCAATTTTCTTACTCTTTAGTTCGTATTTTACCTTTTTGACCGCTTGGAAGGACGTCCACCCGAAGGGTTTATCAATCAAAATGACTCGGGCAGGTTCTGGGTTGTTCGACACGTTTATTCTATGATGATTTTTTGAGTATGAATGGCTTCTTTCTTGGGATGTTTTAGGCGCTCCAAATTGTCAATAGGTGTGTTTCTGTATAAATTCAAAACGTAAACACCGGGACTTAAATTGTGTGTGTGCAATCTGTAAATATTGGTGCCAGTTACGGGTGTGAAAATGAACGAATGTTGTCCGTGATCATTGGTAGAAGAAGCCCCCGATAATTTCGTCAATACACCCTGCATGGTTTCATTGAGTTGGCCTTTCCATTCAATGTTTACAATGCCGTTGTTAGATGGTACCGGAAATATTCTCACGCTTGCAATGGGTTGTTTCCAAACGCTATCGGCAATTTTAATTCTAGAAATGAAAGAACTCATGGCATTGTTGCGGCCATAACTTCCCACAGTATAAAAAACTCCCGGTTCATTGAATTTCCATTGGATGCCCTCATAATCGCCCCATCTCTGCATGTCAGGGTCAATTCCAAAATAGGCAATTCGCGTTTGTCCTTCTTTGATTTTGAGGAAATCAGAATATTCACCGTAACGATTTTGATAAATTACTCCCATTCCAGGCATGTGATATTGGGAAGTGTAAACTGCTGTGGTTATTGTACTAGGATCTCCATTTCGGTCACTTACGAAAGCCATTGCAGGGTAACCAAATTCCAAGGAGTCATGAGTGATTAGGTGTGAACGAATGTCGGCATCCCAAGAAAAGCTACTCACAAAATTTGGTTTTTTGATGTAAACATGCGAATGCATAAGGTGGGCTTGTTTGGTTTCGAAATTCATGGAATTCTGCATGAATTGAATGTGGTCACCATCTCTAATTGCCGTTAAAACTCGGGTATCATTTGTTCGAAGTCTAAATTTAAAACCTGTATCTGGTTGTAAAGCATTTGGAGGGAAGCCATAAAATTGATTGGTTTTGAGCGCTAACAACTCATGCGAGGCCATCCCACTGGCTTGAGTGTTTGTAATTTTATGGATGTAAACGGTGTCATTTTTTTCGGAAACAGACTTCACACTCACAAAATAGTTGTCAGTGCCGTTTGGCATAGGTCCGTTTTGTGCGGGACATATATTTCGAACAATGACGCCGTTGTGCTTTATGTTTGTATACACGTTTTTCCTGAGGGATATTCCTTCGTAACCATCCGATTTTCGAAGTTGCCAAATGAGAGATTCTCTGAATCCTTCTTCCCAACTCGCTCCGTTCCCCAAGAGATTTACGGTGAAAAACAAGTCTTCCTTGGTTTGTGAAACAATAGGATAATCACTCCAAACGCTATCACCCACGGGGTTGCCGGTAACCATATAAACGTTCCAAGGTTTCAATGGATCTCCAGCGCTGGAAAATCCTACAACAATAAAACTTGTTTTATCGGTGGTACCGTGCATATAAAGCACAATAAAGCGGTCTTCATAAGGGTCATAAACCACCCTAGGGTCATAAATTCTATCTAAAGTGGGGAGGTTGTCAACTTTGTTATTGGTATTAGGATAGAATTGCAATGACCATGATTTGATGACCTTCCCAGTATCGTTATGAACTCTGATGGTGGTATTCATCACCGAAATAATTTGGCCGTTGTTGGCCACCGCAATGTGGTTGTCATTGGGAGTGCCGGTGCCCAGAAATCCATTGATGTTTTTTTGGATTTCAGGGTTCAATGAAACTGGATTAGCTGCTTCAGAACCATGAACGCTGCGTTTTTTGATGTTTTTAGACTTTAAAAACTCCGTTCTTTCGTCGTTTATTTTTTTTGCGGTGGATGCTTTGATTCCGCCCGGCAACGGCATTTCTCTTGATTTTTCGGTTAATGGTTCTACCCACAAATTGGGGACAGAATCTGGATAGAAAATATTGTGTCGTGGAGTAATCAAATCGCGAATTACTTTCGTTTCCGAAGTTTGCGCATTCAATGAAGTGGAAAATAAGTATATACAAGAAGCGATAATTGCAAAGTAATTTGATTTCATAGGCTTTTGATTCATACGAATTTACCAAATATTCACTTCGAATTCTAGGTGCACGCCGAATTTCTTTGCAACATCTTTTTGTATATCAGTGGCAAGTTCTTGAATTTGATCCCCTGATCCTCCGCCATAATGAACCAAAACCAAGGCTTGTTTTTCATGTACTCCAACATGAGATCTTTTATGGCCCTTCCAACCAGATTTTTCGATGAGCCAAGCTGCAGGGATTTTCACCATAGATTCCGAGGCTGGGAATATTTTTAAATCAGCATGAGTAGATTGGATTTTTTCAGCTATCGATTTTTCAATAACTGGGTTTTTGAAAAACGAACCCGAATTTCCCAGTATAGCAGGATCAGGTAATTTTGATTGTCGTATTTCAATTACTGCATTGCTTACATCTTTGATGGTGGGATTCAAGACGTTTTTTTGGTTCAATGTGTTTTGAATGTCTCCGTATTGGGTGTTTATTTTTGCTATTTTACTAAGTCTTAATATAACGGATGTAATGATGTATTTTCCTTTGCCTTGTTGTTTGAAATAGCTATCTCTATATCCAAATTGGCATTGATCAAGATTGAAATTTTCAATTTCTCCTGTCTCAATATTGAATGCTTTGAGAGCTTCAAATACGTCTTTCAGTTCTGAGCCGTAAGCTCCAATATTTTGGATGGGTGCTGCCCCAATACAGCCAGGAATAAGACTCATGTTTTCAATTCCATACCATTCATTTTCAACGCAGTACAAAACACATTGGTGCCAATTTTCACCGGCCCCGAATTCAACACATACATACTCGTCGGTTTCTTGAATTTTTTCAATTCCTGGGATTCTGATTAGCAAAATGGGCTCTTGAATGTTTTGAGTGAGTAGCAAATTTGACCCGCCGCTAATGACTCTGAATGGGGACTTGAAAAACTCTTCGGCATAGAGTTTTTTAAGTTGATCTTTGTTCTCAATTTTAATCAGTTCAGATCCATGAACATCAAACCCAAAAGTATTGTAGGGTAACAATGAGGTATTTACTTCTGAAAGCACGCTGCAATTTACGTCTGTGGCGTTCGGCTTGCCAAATATTTAATTTTTTTTGTTGATTGTTTCAAACATATTGAAGGGTGTTTTGTTTAATCATTAGTATGAATGCTTTGACAAATACTTTGGTGTTTTTAGGGTTTTTTATTTTCATGGAGGCATTTGCTTGGTTTACTCACAAATATGTGATGCACGGATTTATGTGGATCTGGCACAAAAGCCATCATGAACCAAGACACGGAGCCTTTGAATTGAATGATTTGTTCGGATTCATGTTTGCATTACCCTCAGTTATTTTAATTGTGTTGGGTTCAGACGGATTTGATTGGAGATTTTTTGCTGGATTGGGAATAGCCGGTTATGGATTGGCCTATTTTCTAGTTCACGATGTATTTGTTCATCAAAGGGTTAAGTGGTTAAAAAGAACCAATCAACCTTATTTCCGCGCCATGCGCATGACTCACCATTTACACCATGCCGTGCATTCTAAACAGGGTGCAGAAGCATTTGGTTTCTTATTTGTATTACCTAAATTCTATAAACGCTTCAATGGCAAATAAAACAGTTACAATAGTAGGGGCAGGACTCGGTTCTTTAGCAACAGCACTTCGACTTTCTTACAAGGGGTATCAAGTGCATATTTTGGAAAAGCAGGAAAGGGCCGGAGGTCGTTTGAATTTGCTAGAGAAGGATGGATTTACCTTTGATATTGGTCCTTCGTTCTTTTCAATGAGTTATGAATTTAGAGAGTTGTTTGACAGTATTGGTGAACCCATACCCTTTGAGTTGGTAGAGTTAAATCCTTTATACACAGTCAATATGGCGGGCCAAGATAGGGTATTTCAAATCTATAAAGACCTTGGAAAGTTGGCAGAGGAGTTTAAGGGAATTGAAGATGATTTTGAAGTAAAGGCTCGTAAATACTTAAAAGGAGCTCGTGAAATCTTCCATGATACCGAGTACAAAGTTATCAAAAAGAACTTCGATAGCATTCTAGGATTTTTGATGTCAATGGCAACTGTGCCTATGAAACATTTGCCCAAAATGTTTAGGACCTTTTGGGAGGAATTGGAGAGACATTTTGATTCAGAGGAAGTAAAAATTATTTTTTCATTAGTGGCTTTCTTCTTGGGTGCTACTCCATTCAATACTCCATCGGTCTATAATTTGTTGAATTACACAGAGCTTGAACATGATGGATACTGGAATGTGAAAGGTGGAATGTATAAAATTGTTGATGGAATACTTGGATTACTAGATAAAAAAGGAGTAACCATTCAGTACAACACCGAAATTAAATCAGTAAAACACAATGGTGGAAAACTTACATCGGTGATGGATCAAAACGGTAAGGAGTACTCTTCTGATGTGTTTGTGATAAATGCAGATGCGGCTTGGTTCCGTGGACATTTCTTGGGTAGAAAGAAATATTCAGTAGAAAAGTTAGATAAGTTGGAATGGACTTTGGCTCCTTTCACCATTTATTTGGGTATCAAGGGACAAATTCCGGGAATACATCACCACAATTATTTCTTGGGAGATAATTTCAAAGGATATGCGGATACCATTTTCCGCAGCAGCGTGGCCCCTAAAAAGCCATATTACTACGTGAATGTTGCTAGTAAAAGCAATCCTGAATGTGCTCCGGAAGGGTGTGAGAATTTGTTCATTCTATGTCCTGTTCCAGACAGGCGAGTAAAGCCCAATTGGGATGATGCAGATTCATTGGTTGACGAGATCATTGAAGATCTTGGAAGCCGAGTGAAGTTTGATATTAAAAACAATATTTTAACCAAAGTTGTTTATACACCTATTGAATGGGAGTCAATGTTCAATTTGTATCGCGGCAGCGGCTTAGGTCTTGCGCACGGATTAAATCAAATTGGAGCATTTAGACCATCCAATAAAGACGAAGAATTAGATAATCTTTATTACGTTGGCGCAAGTACTACACCAGGTACAGGTCTTCCGATTGTAGTGATTGGTTCAAAATTAATCTTAGAAAGAATAGAAAATGAGCATCCAACTGTTTGATAAAACCTCTAAACAAATCAGTAGACAAGTGTCGCTGAACTATTCGACCAGTTTTTCGTTGGGAATCAGGTTGTTGGCAAAAGATTATCGATGGGCCGTTTTTGCGGTTTATGGTTTTGTTCGATTGGCAGACGAGATCGTTGACACGTTCCATGGTTTCGACAAAGAGCGTTTGTTGCGCAACTTTAAAAAGGAAACGTATCAAGCCATTGAAGATGGAATATCAACAAATCCCATTCTGCATTCATTCCAAATGGCGGCAAATCAATTTGGTATTACCCATGAGCTCATTGAACCATTTTTTCTCAGTATGGAAGAAGACCTTACCAAAAACACTCATGATCATGGTTCTTATGACCAGTATATTTATGGAAGTGCAGAGGTAGTGGGATTGATGTGCTTGAGAATTTTTTGTCAAGGCAATCAAGAGCATTACGGTCAGTTGCTTCCTTATGCAAGAAGTTTAGGTGCTGCTTTTCAAAAGGTGAATTTTTTGAGGGATATAAAAAGCGATATTGAAGAACGCGGGAGAGTATATTTTCCGAATGTTGATTTTCAATATTTTTCCGATACAGATAAACTTCACATCATTGAAGAGGTTAGAAAAGACTTTGATCACGCATTCATTGGAATAAAAAAATTGCCCATTGGATGTAGATTGGGAGTACATACAGCCTACATTTATTATCTAAAATTGTTGGAAAAAATAGAACGTACAACGGCTACAGATATTTTAAATAGCCGAATTCGCATACCAAACTCTCAAAAGTTGGTTTTGCTTGCGCGCAGTTATGTGCGTGAAAAGTTGATGTCGGCGTAAGGGTTACGGGTTACG
>CAYPBJ010000001.1:85241-124293 GCA_964408945.1 uncultured Rhizobium sp.
TTAGCCGAAGAGCCAAGAAAAAACCTCATCTACTTTTCCGAATTCGTGTACGCGTATTTTGCGGTTGGAGTCAGCAGATACTTTGTTGTATTTCGATATTATGATGTCTGTAAATCCTAGTTTCTCTGCCTCGGTAATGCGTTGTTCAGCACGTTGAACCGCTCTTACTTCCCCAGAAAGCCCTACTTCGGCGGAGAAAACGTAGCCTTGTGGTAGTGATATTCCTTGGTAGCTGCTCATGATTGCAGATATCAGAGGGAGATCTAATGCTGGGTCTTCCAGTCGCAGGCCGCCAGCTAAATTTACAAATACATCTTGTTGACCTAATCTGAATCCACATCGTTTTTCTAAAACCGCTAACAACATATTGAGTCTTCGGAGGTCAAATCCGGTAGCAGAACGTTGGGGTGTTCCGTAGACAGCGGTACTAACCAAAGATTGAACTTCGAGCAATAGGGGACGGATTCCTTCGAGGACGCATCCCACAGAAATGCCGCTGAGAGCTTCGTCGCGTTGAGCGAGCCAAATTTCGGAGGGGTTCTTCACGGGTATAAGTCCAGAGCCTTGCATTTCGTAGATGCCCAGTTCGTGGGTGCTTCCAAATCTATTTTTTAAGGTTCTGAGGATTCTATATATATGGTGACGGTCACCTTCAAATTGAAGCACGGTATCAACCATGTGCTCCAGTAATTTGGGACCTGCAATTGCACCGTCTTTGGTGATATGCCCAATCAAGAAAACCGGTGTCTGAGTTTCTTTGGCGAATTGGAGAAGTTTACCCGTGCATTCTCTGATTTGAGAAATGCTGCCGGGAGTGGCTTCAAGTTGGTCAGAATATAGGGTTTGAATGGAGTCTACTACGAGTAAATCGGGCTTTGACTGTTCTAAATGTTCTAAAATATTCTCAAGTAGTGTTTCAGTAAGCACTTGGCAACCCTCATTGGTAATGCCAATGCGCTCTGCGCGCATTTTGATTTGGGTTTCACTTTCTTCGCCACTAACATAAAGTACGTTGGCCTGCGTTTGAAGGGCCATTTGAAGGAGTAATGTGCTTTTGCCTATACCGGGTTCACCGCCTAATAGAATGATTGAGCCGGCAACAACCCCTCCGCCCAAAACTAAGTTTAACTCGCTGTCGCTGAGTATCCATCGCTCTTGTTCAAGAGTTTGAATTTCATTGATAGGAGTGGGTGACACTATTTTCCTGCTGCTTTTTTTCCATGCTTGTACATTGTTGGATGGTTTCATTTCTTCCGATAGGGTGTTCCATTGGTTGCAACCCGGACATTTCCCGATCCATTTGGGACTTTCAAATCCGCATGAGCGGCAATAAAAAGCAGTTTTTTGTTTGGCCATCTTAAGAGCAAAAATAAGGTTTGGTAAAGTTAAAGAGACTATCGATAAAGAATGAAAGTATTCGACAGGTAATTTAGAGTTATTCCAAATAATTCGTAATTTTGTATTTGTAAAAAACAAAGAAAAGTCCCTCTAAAATCAATAAAATCATGGAAAAAAGCATCAATGACATTGTAACGGTATACGCAGAGGCTACACCTAATCCTGAGAGTATGAAATTTGTGGCAAACAGAATGTTGTTGCCCAATGACAGCGCTGATTTTAGAAACAAAGAAAAAGCTGAAAGTTCTCCATTGGCCAAGGCTTTGTTTGAGATGAATTTCGTTCAAGGTGTATTTATCATGAATAATTTTGTGAGTATCACCAAAAACGGAGAATATGAATGGTTCGATTTAATTCCTGATTTGAGAAACTTTTTTACTGAGTGGCTAGAACAAGGAAAAGAGATTGTAAGTCCCAAGAAAGAACTATCTGAAGAAGAAGAAACCGAAATAGAGCGCAAAATCAAACAATTGCTTGAAGATCACGTTCGCCCGGCAGTAGAAATGGACGGCGGAGCCATTGATTTTAAGTCCTTCAAAGACGGCATTGTAACGGTGGAATTAAAGGGTAGTTGCAGTGGTTGTCCATCATCAACAATGACGTTGAAATCTGGAATAGAGAATTTATTGAAGCGCATGGTTCCAGAAGTGGAATCTGTTGAAGCATACGGTGTATAGTTGTGTAAAACTATTAATCATCTTTTAAAAAGCACACAACTCTTTTCTTTTTAGAGGAAAAAGACACATATTTGTCGAAATACTATTTTCGCATATATGGAATCTTTAGCCGAAAAGCGGATGCAAAACGATCCACAGTTTAAATCGTTGCATCAATTTTTTCTTAACTCTGCAAATCAAATTCACAATCCAGACAAAACCTTCTTAATGCAGAAGATTTCTGGCGAATGGAAAGAATTTTCATACCGTGAATTATTAATTGATATCAATAATGTCGCCTCATTTTTTATTGAAGAGGGACTTGTAAAGGGCGATAGAGTGGCCATCATGCTCGAAAACTGCCCTCAGTATTATATCATTGACCAGGCCTTGCAGAAATTGGGAATGGTGAATGTATCAATTTATCCAACATTGACACCCGAAGAGACCAGATTCATCATCAATGATTCTGGATCAAAAATGTGCTTTGCGGGCAATTCTTTTTTATTGAAAAAAGTTCAAAAGATTGAAGCAGAGTGCCCAACTTTAAATAAGTTAATTTTTGTACCATCTGATAAACCTGAAGAGGGAACCGTGATTAATTATTCAACAGTATTGTCTGTTGGCAGTGATTCTTTAGAAAAAAATGCTGCAGAGATAGAAAAGCGTTTTGAAGCAGTAGAAAAGTCAGACTTGTGCACATTGATCTACACTTCTGGAACCACGGGTGTTCCCAAAGGTGCAATGTTGACTCATTATAATTTCATGAGCAATTGTTACGATGCAAAAGAACTTTGTCCTGCAATTGAAGAATCTGATTTGTATTTATCGTTCTTGCCATTGAGTCACGTGTTCGAAAGAATGGCAACCATGTATTTGAGCACGTATGTGGGTGCTGCAGTGGCTTTTTCTGAGGGAATAGAAAAAGTAGCAAGCAATATCCAAGAAGTTCGTCCAACGGTAATGGCTTCTGTGCCAAGATTGTTGGAGAGAATTCATGAAAAAGTCATGAAAAACGGAACTGCAGGCGGTGGAATCAAAGCAAAAATTTTCACATGGGCTTTGGGAGTAGGAGAGCAATGCAGGTTGGTTCGTGAACAAGGAAAAAACCCATCCGGCTTATTAGCTCTAAAGAGTGGAATAGCAGAGAAATTGGTATTCAGTAAAATCAAAGCAAAGATGGGCGGAAGAATGAAGATGTTGATCTCAGGTGGTGGCGCTTTGCCCCCACACGTAGGAATTTTCTTCGGGAATTTAGGTTTGAAAGTTCAAGAAGGATTTGGACTTACTGAGACATCGCCTTTTGTTACGGTGAATGAATTCCACAGACAGGTATACGGAACAGTTGGTAGGGTAGCGCCTCGACAATATGTGGCCATTCAAAATGTTGAAACGTTAGAAATTATCACGGTTCAACATTACGATAGCTTTGATCCTAACTTCAGAAGTGAAGAAGGTGAGATTTTAACTAAGGGTCCAAACGTCATGAAAGGATATTGGCAGAACAAGGAAGAAACAGATAAAGTTTTTGATGCCGATGGTTGGTTCCATACTGGAGACATTGGACGTTTTGATCAGGGATACTTAAAAATCACCGATAGATTGAAGAACATGTTGAAGACCTCTTTGGGTAAGAATATTTATCCAACCCAAATTGAAAACGTGTTGTTAAAGAGTGATAGGTTGGATCAGGTATTTATTATTGGTGATAAGCGCGAGTATTTAACTGCTCTGATTGTACCTAGTATAGAGACCTTGCAAGAACAACTGCCGTCAAAGGTGGCTTTAATGGAATCTGGCGGGGAATTTATTGATGATGAAGAATTGACAAAATGGTTAGCTCAAGACATCAAGAAATTGTCTAACAATTTGGCAAAGTTTGAGAGAATTAAAAACTTCTTGGTGAAGAGAGAACCTTTCAGTATTGAGAATGGAGACATGACCATTACTCTTAAGGTAAAACGCAAAGTGGTTATGGAGAAATACGCAGCTGAGATAGAAGCAATGTATGCTCAAACCGATTGTCCACTATAGAAGTGAATTACAAAAATTTATTCGCTAAAAACAAAATTAGGAAAAATCCGAATTGAATATAAAACAATGATGCTGCCATGCGGTTGCGAATGGGTTTCGCAATCGCATTCAGTATCAGATGGAAAACCAGCGCTATCAGAAACCAAGCCACATAATTTTGGATAGGAATGATTCCGTCTTTCCAATCCCAAAAGTCGTATTTCATAGCCACTGGTTCCATAAAGAAATCATACAAGGTCATAACTGCGGCAGCTAATATTGATCGGCCTATATTGCTTTTTACAGCGCCAGCGAAAATACTGGAAGTATATAATATGAGTGCTGCCCAGTTTAATCCAATTAAATAAGGAGTGCCTTGCCATTTGGCTCCAAGAGTAGATCCGTAAGAATAAGATCCAAAGATCACGCCGGTTTTAACTCCTATGAATTCAACGAAAAATCCGGCCACGCCTAAACCTATTATAGTTAACACATGCGATAGTTCCCATTTTTTGTGGAATATCCATGCAATAACGAATGCAGCAATTAAGTTCCATGGGGTTAATTTGAGAAACAGCGGATTTAATTCAGGGATAAGGAATCCTGCAATTCCCACTACATATATAATAGAGACCACCCAGATAAATCGATTTTCTACAGTTTGCATGGTTTAATTTTTTTCAAAGATAACTTTACTTACGATTTTGGCACTCAATAGGCAGAGTGGAATTCCTCCACCGGGATGAACACTGCCTCCACAGAAGTACAGATTGTCAAACTGATTTGAAAAGTTTGCTTGCCTAAAAAAGGCAGACATTCTATCATTCGAGCTCGATCCATATAAGCTTCCCTTGTTCGAACCTGTTCTTGATTCAATAGTAACAGGGTCTAACACAGACTCACAAACTATATGATTTTGGATATCTACCTTTAAATGCTTGGATAGTTTCTGCAGAATAAAGGTTTTTGCTTGTTGCGTAATTTGATTCCAATCTTGTCCATTGTTATAGGGTACATTAATCATCACGAACCAATTTTCTCCCTCTGATGGGGCATCTTGCTTGACTAACTTAGATGTAATGTTAATATATATGGTAGGGTCGAAATGCAATGTATGTGTTTTAAAGATTGCTTTGAATTCATCCTTATAGTTTTCTGCAAAAAAGATGTTGTGAATGTCAAGTTCAGGGAACGTTCTGTTTATACCCCAATAGAAAATAAGAGCTGAGCTAGAGTTTTCTGCTTGGTTTATTTTTCGGGGGACGTCAATGTTAAGTAATTTGTTATACACAATTTTAGCATCCACATTGGCAATTACCCCGTCAGTCCTGAATTCTTGATTGTTTTCAAGACTCAAAGATGTTATCATTTTGTTATGGTGGTTGATACTTTTTACCGTTTGATTAAAATGAAAGGTAACACCCAGCCTTAAGGCTTGTTCTACCAGAACATCAGCAATTTGTCTCATTCCTAGTTTTGGAAGGTGTGCGCCATATTCAAATTCTAAGTGTGGAATCACGTTGAGTGTTGCGGGCGCTTGGTAGGGGTCTGAGCCGTTGTAGGTTGCATATCGAGAAAAGAATTGAACCAATTTGGGATTCGTAAATCTTTTTTCGAGGGACTGATTCATGGTTTTAAACATTTCCAATCGCCACAAGTTGGCAATACCCCGGAGGCCTGTAGGTTTTGTGTAAGTGCTTAGTTTATGAAGACTGTTTTCAAGAAAAACTGGAGCGGTAATATCATAGACGATTTTGGATTTCTTGAGAAAGCCTGAAATAGCTTCTGAATTTTCTTTGAAGAATTGAGATGCTTCGTTGACAAAAGCTTCTTGATTGGCTGAAACTTGGAATCTGCTTTGGTCGCTAAAAAAATAATTGCAAAGAATTGGAAGTTTTTCAACTTGAAAATTTTCGTTTAAATCTTCGTCTAACAATTCACGAACAAATTGAGGCATGGTGAAAAGTGATGGGCCGGTATCAAATCTGTAACCGTCCATTTCGAGAACACCCAATTTGCCACCGTAGGTGGAGTGTTGTTCAAAGACATCAACTTGATGCCCCAAACGTGAAAGACGAATGGCCGTTGCGATGCCCGCAATGCCACTGCCAACGATGGAGAAATGCATAGATTTAGTACAATTTTCGATGTTAAATTGTTGTTTAAAATGTAAAGAAATCATAGTTTTGTTTAAAACGTGTGCGGGGGAACAGTTTAAATAAAAGAAAATCAATCAGTTACCATCGGTAAAAAAAAATAAAAAAAATATTGAGAATGCTTTGCAGATTCTAAAATCTATTTTATTTTTGCCACACACTCAATAAAAAATAAAAGGAAAAATGAAAAAATTCACTTTCGCTTTGGCAGCATGTGCAGCTTTCGCTTTCGCTGCTTGTGGAAACAACAACACTGAAGAGACTCCAGCAGTAGATTCTCCTGCAGTTGAAGAGACTGTAGCACCTGACACTACTACTGACACAACTGGTACTGACACAACTGTAGCTCCTACAACTGAGGAAGCTGCTAAGTAATCCACAAAATTTAGAAAAAAGGAAAGGCACTTGCAAAAGTGCCTTTTTTTTTATTTCTTTGTACCAATGGTTAGAAAAATACTCTTGTTTTCTTTCATATTCGCTATTGTTTTTGTGGGTCGCTCAAGCGCAGCCCCAAATCCAATTGATGGTAATCCTAGTGAAATTGGGGGGCCGCAGTTTACTATTACCCCAAATCCGGTGAACGGATCTTATTTTTCAGTTAATATTACTTTCACAGAAGCTGATTATCCAGACGCTACAGTTGTGATTTCTGATGTTCTCGGAAAGCAAGTTTTTATTCATTCATTGAAAAAAACTGATTTTTTAGAAGGCAAAGTGAGAATTAACGTCATGGACGCTGGTCTAGATAAGGGCGTTTATTTTGTTCAAATGAAAAGTGGCGATATTACTCGCACACTGAAATTAGCGATACGCTAATCTTTATCATGCTTATACGGCAGGCACGGCCATCCGATTTTATTCACGTACATGCTTTAATTACTGAATTAGCCCTTTTTGAAAAGGCACCTTTGGAAGTAATTACAACTTCAGTTACACTGCAAAACGCTTGTAGTTCCAATGTTCCATTAGCTTGGTGTTGGGTGGCTGAAAATGAAGAAGGTGAAATAGTAGGTGCTGCGGTGTGTTACGTGCGTTATTCAACCTGGAAAGGACCTGTTTTTTATTTGGAAGATTTAATAGTTTCTGAAGTTCATCGTAGATGTGGTTGGGGTCGACAGTTATTGATAGCTATCATAGAATTTGCTAAGGAACAAGGCTACTCAAGGGTTCAGTGGCAAGTTTTAGATTGGAATCAAAGTGCGATTGAGTTTTACAAACAATTTAATGCTCATTTTGATGGAGAATGGATCAATGTTCACGTTGAAATCTGAAAGATCTAGACCCGATTGGTCAAATTTCATCTTTCTATTCGTCGTTTTATTGGGAATGTTTGTCGTTTTTACTAGGCAAACGACATTAATCTTGGCTTTCTATTCTACACATCCACGTGACTTGCACGATTTTCATACGGCCTTCACAGGTTCATGGCTGCACGGTAGTTGGGAACATTTGTGGGGTAATATTTCTGCACTAGCTGGATTGGGAACGGTTTTTATATTATTATTTCCAAAAAAAATGCCGCTGTTTTTTGTGACCCAATGGATACTCTCAGGGGTTATTTTGTTTTTCTTGGGCAGGTCTGGACAATCGCATTTGGGCGCTTCAACTTGGGCATATTCGTTCGCTTCATTTTTAGCAATTGTTGCTTTGTCGCATCCCAACCATAAGGCTAAATCAATTTTATTCTTGGTGGTTTTATTTTACGGAACTATGTGGTGGGGATTGCTACCCTTGATTCCAGGAATCTCATGGCAAGGACACCTAAGTGGCACATTGTCCGGAATTTTGATTGCCTTGTTCAGATTGGATTTTTGGACAAAAGCAATGAACATCCCCCGAGAGGAAAATAAAAATACGGAAGCATTCGATGATGAACCTTTGCCTAAAAATCCTTATGATGAAATTTAAGCTTTGTTTACAGACGATTCCGTTTTTTCTGGAGACTTAAATAAGAAAATGAAAGCGATCGCCACAACAAGCGAGTAAGCTGAAAATGTGAGCCAAATACTTTGCCAGTTTTTAATTCCAGTTGATGGATTTACAAAATATTTTTGAATTAGGAATCCACTTCCAATAGATCCAAGAATAGCACCTATTCCGTTTACCATCATGGTAAAGAGTCCTTGTGCGCTAGATCTTATGCTTGGGGATACTGATTTTTCGATGTAAAGAGAGCCTGAGACGTTAAAGAAGTCGAAAGCCATTCCGTATATGATGCACGACATTATAATCATCCAGAGGCCTCCTGAGGGGTTACCAAAGGCAAATAAAGCAAATCGGAGTACCCATGCAAACATGCTTATGAGCATGACTTGTTTGATTCCGAATCTTTTCATGAAAAAGGGGATGGCTAAAATGAAGAGTGTTTCGCTGATTTGAGAAATACTCATAATCATAGCAGGATATCTAACGGCTAACGAGTTTGTGTATTCCGGGATGGATTCAAATTCATGGATGAAAGTATCTCCGTAGGCATTGGTCAATTGCAAAGCAGCTCCCAACAGCATAGAGAACATGAAGAAAACAAAGTATGTTGGATTTTTCAGCAATGAAAACGAATCTAAGCCAAGAATATTGATGATACCGGATTTGCCGCGTGAGTTTTTGCCAAGGGGTGGACAATCAGGAAACGTGAAAGCGTATAAACCTAGTATGACTGAAACGACTGCTCCAATGTAAAATTGATTTGCTGATACTTCATTGTGGGTGAGGGAGACGGTCCACAATGCCGCGATGAAGCCAACAGTACCCCATACTCTGATAGGTGGAAAGGCTTTGACAACGTCTTCACCTTTACTGGTTAAAATATGATAGGCAACGGTATTGGAAAGTGCTAAGGTGGGCATGTAGCACATCATGGTAGCCAATATTCGCCAAAACATGTCTGAAGGAGAAACGGCAGATGGCACAGTGGCCAATCCAATTCCTCCCAACAGGTGCAAAATGCCGTAAAGTTTTTGTGCTGATATGTGTCTGTCTGCTAATATTCCGGTGATTGCAGGCATGAAAAGAGCTGCAATTCCCATGGTTGAAAAAATAACACCGAAATCTTGTGAATCCCATTGTTTGGTTTTAAACCAAAATGCACCAATTGTGATAAGCCAAGAACCCCAAATGAAGAACTGCAGAAAACTCAGCAGTGTGAGACGAAATTTAATCATTTCGTCAAAGATAATTAAAGATTCATCGTCTTTTCAATGCCGTCTATCAAAGCATGAATGACTTTAATGTGTATTTCTTGGGCGCGATCTGCATAATCGCTTTTGGGAGCACGAATTTCTAGGTCGCAGAGGTCCTTGATTTTTCCACCGTCTTTGCCGGTTAAGCCAATGATGGTCATTTCTAATTCTTTGGCTTTTTGCATGGCTAAGTAAACGTTTTGACTGTTTCCGCTGGTGGAAATTCCCAAAAGAACATCGCCGGGTTTTCCGTGTGCTTCTACAAATCTTGAAAATATATGATCATAGCCGTAATCATTACCAACACAGGTTATGTGGCTGCTGTCGCTGATGGCGAGGGCAGGAAGAGCTTTCCGGTTATTTTTATAACGTCCAGTCAACTCTTCTGCAAAGTGCATGGAATCGCAATGACTTCCGCCGTTACCGCAGGAAATAACTTTTCCTCCGTTTTCAAAACTGGTTGCCAAAATAGAGACAGCCTGATCAATTTTTCTGAAATTTTCTTCTTCAGAAAGAAATTGATTTAATACCGACTGAGCTTCTTGAAAATGTTGAATGGAACTCATTGTTTGCTTCTTTTTGAGTATTCTGCAATTCCTTCTTCTAGGAACTTTTTGAAAGGTTCTACTTCGAATTGGAAATAATCGGCGCCTAGAGCAGGCTGCACCAATTCTTCATTGGCGTCAAGCAAACAGTAGAGCGGTTGTGTGGTTTTCCCAAAATAGTATTCTTGCAATTCTGCATTTTTGTCACCCAAAGTAGTGATTTGCTTTCCGGTAGAATGACTTTTGAAGAATTCGTTGGGTTGTAACTTGATTTTTTTGTCGTCAACGTATAATGAAACTACTACAAATTTTTCTTTGAGTAATTTAAGTACTGTAGGATCTGACCATACTTTTTCTTCCATTTTACGGCAATTTACACAGCCATGTCCTGTGAAATCAATGAATAATGGTTTTCCTTGTTCGCGCGCACATTTGAGGGCCTCATCATAGTCGAAATAACTGTTGATTCCGTGAGGTGCGTGCAATAGATCGGCATATTTAGGGGTGAAGCAAGTTCCTTCTTTAGAATCGCTGGCGCGATCCATTCTGAAATCTTGAGTACTCATTGGAGGTAGATATCCAGCAAGCGCTTTTAAAGGCGCACCGAACATACCTGGAATCATGTAAACTACAAAAGCGAAAACAGCGATGACGGTGGTTAATCTGAAAATCCCTAAATGTTCCATGGGTGAGTCGTGGTCAAATTTGATTTTACCCAACAAATACAATCCCAAGAGAGAAAAAATAACAATCCAAAGAGACAAATACACTTCGCGGTCTAAAATTCCCCAATGGTAGGTTTGGTCAGGAATGCTTAAGAACTTGAGGGCAAATGCTAATTCCACAAACCCTAGAACCACTTTAACGCTGTTTAGCCAACCACCGCTTTTGGGGAGTGAGTTCAACCATGAGGGGAAAAGCGCTAAAAGTCCAAAAGGAAGGGCAAATGCGAGTGAGAATCCAAACATTCCGACTATGGGACGTGAAGCGCCACCAGCAGCTGCTTCCACCAATACGGTACCAACAATTGGGCCAGTGCAAGAGAATGACACCAAGGCAATGGTGATTGCCATGAAGATAGCTCCGGTGATTCCCCCTTTATCGGCTTGTTTGTCGGCTTTATTCACCACCCATGAGGGTAGGGTGATTTCGAAGGCTCCGAAGAAAGACGCTGCAAAAACCAAGAAAATCACTGTGAAGAAAATATTTGGAGCCCAGTGTGTGCTCATCCAATTGGCCGCATTGGCTTGAAATAGGAAGGCTACAATGGTACCAATAACGGTATACAAGGCAATGATGGAGAACGCAAAAATGAACGAATCTCTGATGGCAATAGATCGATTTTTATTTCTAATGAAGAAAGAAACGGTCATTGGAATCATGGGGAAAACACATGGAGTCAACAAGGCTGTGAGTCCGCTCAAAAAAGCAAGAATGAAAAGCCCGAGCATTCCTCCCTCTTCTTCTGAAGCGGCTTGTCCGTTAAATGTTTTGGTTGATTTCAAATCTTTGGTTAGATAATCTGGCGCTTCGTTGCTTGGGACGATTTTCTCGGAGGAAATTTCTTTTGCGGTGTCTTGAGCAGAAGAGTTGTTTTCGGATGGATTTTCTGGTGCAATGGCAGCTGGGGCCGAAATGACTTCTCCGGTGACTTTCAAAGCAGGTGCATTTATAGACAGGTCTCTGAGGTTTTCGCAGCCAGATTCATTGCAAATTTGTCCGTTAAACACCATTTTTATCCCTTGAATGGGGCCCAAAACTTTGATTTTTTGTCTGAATTCTCCTTTGCCCGTAAACTCTCCTGTGGAGCAATTCCATATTTCAGTTTCCTTTACCATGTGATCTCCAACACCGTAAAATTTCCCTACCAATTGGTAAGAGGAACTTGGAGTAAAGTCAATGGTTGCTCTCAAAGGGCCATCGTATTCAGGACAGTCGCTTTTTTCACTGTAAACGTGAAATCCTGGAGCGACATCAAATTGGATGATTAACTCAATGGTTTCACCCGTTTTTACTTCTGATTTGCTATACTTCGCTTTGAAATTGGGTTTTGGAAATCCAGCAGCCCATGTATAGCTCACAAGTAAGGAAAGAACTATGAATAGCCCTGATTTGGAGAGATTTTTCATTATTTACAAAATTAGCACATATCCTCTGAATGTGAACAATTCATCGTCAAAGGAACCAACAATTCGTTTTAGGTTTGAAGACGAGCATGAAAATCAACAAGTTGCACAAGTCTAAATTAATTATATTATTTCTATTATTGGGATGTTTGTCTTTGCAAGCACAGTCACGTAAATCCATGAATACCAAAGAGTACGTAGATTCATTCAAGCGGTATGCTATGTTGGAAATGAGTTTAAATGGAGTGCCTGCGAGTATTACCTTGGCCCAAGGGATTTTGGAAAGTGCTTCGGGAAATTCTAAACTTTGTTTGGAGTGCAACAATCATTTTGGCATAAAATGTAGAAAAAATTGGAATGGGAATTTTTGTTTGGCCGATGATGATGCAAAAGATGAGTGTTTTAGAGGGTATGAAAGTCCCTTAGAAAGCTACAGAGACCACTCGCTGTTTTTAAAAGGCAGTCAGAGGTATGCAAGTTTGTTTGAATTGGACCCCACTGATTATAAATCTTGGTCTCACGGTTTGAGGGAGGCTGGATATGCAACAAATCCGGAATATGGAAATTTATTGATTAGAGTGATTGAGCGAAATCGATTGGGGCAATACGATAGCATGGTAGTACTCGGACAAGATTTCTATAAATCTGGGAGTTCTCCTGTGATAGAATATAATGGGCTTCCTGCAGTGGCTGTGAGGCCAGGAAATACGGCTGCGGATATTGCCAAAGAAAACCAATTGGCTGAATGGAAATTATATAAATACAATGATTTAGAGAAGAATCAGATGATCAATCCGGGTGAGATTTTGTATTTGAAACCTAAGAGAACATCAGCACCTGATCAGATTCACATCATGAAACGCGGTGAAACCTTACACGATGTTTCACAGTTGTATGCCATCAAATTAAAATCTTTGAGGAAAATGAATCAATTGACCAGCAATGAAGAGCCGGTAATAGGAGAAGAAATTTATTTGAGTGAAAAGCGTGAGACCAAGCCCAAAACCGTGAAGGGTCCAGTTCCCATGTCAACGGCGAGTACCATTATGCGCCCGGCGGTTCAAAGTGCTTCAAAGAATATACCCAATACCCATGAAGTTCAGGCTGGAGAAACCATAGAGCAAATTGCAGATAAATATAAAACTTCGGTATTGAATATTGTTCGTTGGAATGATTTGGAATTTGCTGAGGTGAGTACTGGACAGATTTTGGCATTGGCTCCAGGAGCAAAAGGCGGGTCAAACATTCAATCGGTTTCAGAAGCCAAGGTTCCAATGAATGATGTGAATGCTGAACTGAAGAACGCGAGTATCCACTTTGTGAAGCCAGGAGAGACTTTATTCAGAATCAGCACTCAATATGGTGTTTCAGTTGATCAGATTAAAAAGTTGAACGGAATGACGAACAACGCCATTAAGGTCGGACAAAAGCTAAAGATTCGCTAAATTATTGGAGCACATAATGCATGGCAGAGCCCGTATTTTGCTGAAGCAGAATTTGTCCTAACCCGTGAATATTCGCAGCATCTTTTTCGTTTGTAGTGGGTTTGTAAACGGTAAGAAGTTTAAGTCCCTCAATAACTTCAATGTCTAAATTGGAGTTGGAAAGGGCTTGAAGCAGGGGTTGATGCTTATTTTCTTTGTTGTCAATCACGCATCTAAGTTGAATGGCTGAATTTTGCATGATATTCACTCGGATTTTGTTTTCGCTAAACACGGCAAAGATCTCACGTAGGTTGTCTTCGGCAATGAAGTTGAAGTCTTTGGTGGAGATGCAAAGCATCAATTGATTTTCTTTCAATATTTTGCAAGGTACGTTTATGGGTTGTCCAGAGTCGGATACCATAGTTCCAGGCAAATCTATATTCAAGAAACTTTTAACAAACAATGGAATGTTTGAAGCCTTAAGGGGTTGAATTGTTTTTGGATGTATCACCGATGCTCCGTAATAAGCAAGCTCAATGGCATCATTGTAGGTGAGGTGGTCAATTTTTTGAGTATCTGGGAATTTTTTAGGGTCAGCGTTCATCACCCCTTCAACGTCTTTCCAAATGGTGACACTTTCGGCATGGAGGAGTTTACCAAATATAGCGGCACTGTAATCACTGCCTTCTCTTCCTAGAGTGGTAGATTCTCCTTTGGGGCCTTTTCCCATAAATCCTTGCGTGATAATTAGGTTTTTCTGAGCCAATGGAAGTAAACGGTTGGTAACTACCCTCTCGGTGTCTGTCCAATCAACTCGTGCATCGCGATAGCGATCGTTGGTTAAGATGAAATTTCGCGAATCAACCCATTGATTTCTGATTCCTTGAGAGAGTAAATAGGCACTTACAATTCTCGTTGAGATCAATTCTCCGTATACAACGACTTGATCATACAAAAAATCATAGTCATCTTGTAAATTTTCATTGTCTACCAAACACTCCAATTCGAGGAACAAATTCTCTACTTCATTGACCCACATTAGTGCGGTTTCACCAAACAATTCGTTGATGATTGTTTGATGCGATTGACGTAAATCAGAGAGTATTTCATGAAGGGTATTTTTCTTGTGGAAGCATGCATCTACTAGGGATTCAAGAGCATTGGTGGTTTTGCCCATGGCGCTAATGACTACCAACAATTGGGCTGGATTTCCAGCGGAAATAATTCGGGCTACATTTTGAACCCCTGAGGCGTCTTTAACAGATGCACCACCAAATTTGTAAATCTTCATGAAATTATAAAGTCAAGGAAAACTGATGTTTTTTTAGTTGTTTTGCAAAATTAATTCTTAATTCACAATTCCCTATGCCCTATAGCAACGAAATCGTCACATTAGAACAGTTTATCGTAGATCAACAATCACTGTACAAAGATGCTGGCGGGTCTTTGAGTCGTATATTTCGTTCTATCGAACTTGCTGCTAAGGTAGTGAATAGAGATGTAAGGAAGGCAGGCCTTGTAGATATCCTCGGAAACCAAGGAAGCACGAATACACACGGCGAAGATCAAAAGAAGTTGGATGTTATTGCCAATGATCGTTTTATCAATGCGTTATCGAAAAGTGGAGAAGTAAGTGTAGTGATATCTGAAGAAAACGACGAGCCTATTTTTGTGGAGGGATCTGAGGAAGAGAAGTACATTGTGGCTATTGATCCTTTAGATGGAAGTTCAAACATTGATGTAAACGCGAGTATCGGAACTATTTTTTCGATTTATCGCAGACCTTCTTCTTCAAAAGTTGCCAATGAAAAAGATCTTTATCAAAAGGGTAAGCACCAAGTTGCAGCAGGGTATGTGATTTATGGCTCTAGTACCATGCTAGTTTATACAACAGGATTGGGCGTAAATGGATTTACCTTAGACGATAGTATTCAAGAGTTTTGCTTATCTCATCCAGACATTCAGATTCCTACAGACGGAAAGATATTCAGCGTAAATGAAGGGAATTATGCTGAGTTTCCTCAGGGGGTTAAGAACTATGTTGAATATTGCAAAAGCAAGGATAAAGAAACCAATAGACCCTATGGCGCTCGTTATATTGGAAGTTTAATTGCTGATTTTCACCGAAATCTTTTGAAAGGAGGTATTTTTATGTATCCACCAACAGCAAAAACCCCCAATGGTAAATTAAGATTGATGTATGAATGCAATCCGATGTCGTTTATAATTGAACAAGCTGGAGGGAAATCATCTACGGGTGTCGCTCGAATTTTAGACGTTGAGCCAACAGATTTGCACCAAAGAGTTCCCATTTTTATAGGTTCAGCGAATATGGTTGATTTGGCGGTAAAAATGTACCAAGAAGCCGAGGCAACTATAGCGGAACAGGCTTAAAAGCCTTCGAAAATTTCTAGACTTTTTAATTTTTTGTCTGGGAAAGCATAATATTTTAACTGATTTAGAACTTCGTTCAATACCAATCTTCTTTGTTCCTGGTTTAAGTTGATTTCTTGTTGGTTTTCCAACTCATCTAGCGCCGTGATTATCCAACTGGGGGTATAGAATTGTTGCCAGTCTAATTCATAACCGAGTCCCCTACAAACATTCAATACGAATTGAATGGGTAAATATTTCAACGAACTTTTATTGGCTGAATTCAGTTTATCAAACTCATTTAATACCAACTGAAAAAAAACAGCATCCGGAAAATGTTCATGTACGCACAATGAAATCAATTCAGAATAGAAAAATTTCACTTGCTGAATATCCATCGCATCGGGTACAATGGATGTTTTCAATGCCGATATTTCCTTTATTCTCAATAATCCCGGGGACTGTTTTACGGTATACACCAATTCAACAGTGGTCCCTGATTGGTAATAGGCATTTTTACTTTTGGCTTTCCCCAATCCTTGCACGAGAAAGGCCGCAAGACCTGAGTATTCAGTATAAATGTGTACCACCGCCGAATGATCGGTGTAGGGAATGCGTTTAATAACAATGCCTTTGGTCTTGACCAACATCTGCGACCAAAAATAAAATCAATCTACCCAGTCTGCAATAAAAAGATTGGTATCACGGGTTCCGCCGTTGTTGCGGTTTGAACTAAAAATCAACTTTTTACCGTCAGGTGAAAACATGGGGAATGCGTTGAATATACTGTTGTTGGTGATTTTTTCTAGTCCGGTTCCATCTAAATTTATCATGTATAACTGAAAGTCATAACCCCTAGTTGAATGATGATTGCTGGAGAAGATTATTTTTTTGCCGTTAGGGTGAAAAAAGGGTGCCCAATTCGCTTTTCCTAGTTTCGTAATTTGTGTTAAATCAGTGCCATCTACATTGATCGTGTAAATTTCCATGTTGGTAGGAGCCACCAAGTCTTTGGCAAGATAATCTTTGTATTTTTTAATTTCTTCTTCTGTTTGGGGACGTGAAGCTCTAAAAACCAACTTCTTAGAGTCTGGCGAGAAAAATGCTCCGCCGTCATAACCAAGTCCGTTGGTTATTTGGCGTTGATTTTTACCGTCAATATCCATGATCCATAGTTCAAGGTCACCGGATCTGGTGCTCGTGAAAACAATAGATTTTCCATCAGGAGAAACGGTTGCTTCTGCGTCGTAACCGGTTTGATTGGTCAATTGATTGACGATTTTTCCAGATTTATCTGAAACGAAAATATCAAAATCTCTGTAAATGGGCCAAAGGTACGCGCCAGAAGTTTCAGGCGTTGGTGGACATTCCTTGGCACCTAAATGCGTGCTAGCATAAACCAATTGTGAGTCACCTGGCATGAAATAAGAACATGTAGTTCTACCAAGTCCTGTGCTAACCATGGCAGGTTTGTAATCAGCTGAGCCCATGTCTGACAGTTTGGTCCAAAAAATCTGATCGCATTGAAGTCCCCATTTGGCGTTGTTGCTTTGAAAAACGATGGATGAGTTGTCAAAGCTGAAATAGGCCTCGGCATTATCACCGCCAAAAGTAAGTTGTTTTAAGTTTTTAAGGTGTGGTTCTGGCTGTGTTGCAGGTTCAGTGGCAATATTTGGTTTGTGTTCCTTTGGAATTCCGTGGCCATGACCCTCATGTCCTTGCTGACCTTGTTGGGCATTCAAAGTGGTTGCCGCAAAAAAGCTCAAACCGAAGTATAGAGTGATTTTTTTCATGTATTCTACTTTAATACCTCCCAAGCCATCTTTGGATATCCTTTGCGACCTTTATCGTCATAGAAATCAATGAATCTCATTTTAAACCAGTTGCCGGATTCTGTTTTTAGGAGGAAGTATTTGTTTTGAACGATGGTATATTTTGCAGAGTTTTGATCGTAAACTTTCCAATCGTAGCCAATTTCATTGAGAGTTTTGCTCAAAGAAAAACCTTGAGCTAACTCTTTAGTCATACTTTCAAAAGAGATACCGGTTGTGTTCGAATTAACTTCACAAACAGATATTTTATGTTGATTGATTAAGGCTCCCCTAATAATATAAGGAAAGGGTTGCCCGTTTACATCGTGAATGGATTCCTTGTAAGTGGTAAAAACAATGTCCCATTTGTTATTTTTGATGGGTTCGTTTTCAACGGTTTTTAATGTTCCAAAATTGAAGTATGTGTAATTGTATTCTGGATTGGTATAAATTTTGGTAATGTTTATTTTGGATGGATTAAAAACGTATGTCCATTGGAATTCATACATTCCACCTCTAACGGATAAAAATTTAATTTTAATGAATCTATTAGCAACAATCGAATCTGAACCTAGGTCTAAAACATATGTTTCATTGGGATTGCCTTCATAGCCATTAGCATTGGGTTTGAAACAGTTGGAAGTAACCAAAGAGTCAATGTGTCCGTTCGGATTATCAAATCCCCAATTCAATGTTGACATTTGTAGTAGATGTAGATCATCGAAATGAGTATCAGTAACTTTAGCTAATGCATAGCTGGTGCTTTTGCTTGCACAAACGATGACGTGTGGTGTTCCATTACAAGCGAAACCCAAGTCCCACTGACCAAATAAGTTGGTTGTTTTGGTTTGAGTTTCGAAGTCAAAATATAATTGATTGCTGTAGGTTTCACCCATTTCAAATGTTTGAGTTTGCAGTCCAGCAGCTACCTTGGGTTGAGGATACAAGGGTTCGTCTTTTTCGCAAGAAGTTAAAACCATTGCAAAAAACACCAGAAACCCGATACTGGATTTTGAAAATAAGTGATTGAAAAATGAAACTAACAAAATGAATTACAAATTTACGGTAAGCTGAACAAATAAAATCCGACCCATACCAATGTTTACGCTTCCATTACCGTTATTGTGGACCCCTCCAGTTTGAGCAGTTGCAACTAATTGATTTACATTGAAGATGTTTTTAGCCCCCCATTGAAATTGCGCTTTGTTGAAGAAATTATGGCTAAAACTAAGGTCAGCAAGAGTGAAGGAGGGCAAAGAATAAATTTCACCATTAGAAGTAAATCCTTGAGTTTTGCCTGAGAAACGACTAAACCAAAGAACATTGGTGTTATATTTTTTAAGTGGGTATTGGATGTTTAAGGTATGTTGAAACACGCGCCATTCATTGAGTCCGCCGTCAACATTAACTTTAGCTTTATTTTGAATGAATGATGAGTTCCAAGTGAAGGTTGCGTCATAAATAAAAAATTCAGATGAAATATTGGCACCGCTGGATGTCATTTCACCAATGTTTATGTATTTATACATGGTGGTATTGGGGTCTACCAAACTCAATTGAATTTGGTTATTGATGGAGTTGTAAAAACTGGATAGTTTAAATTGTGCGGCAATATTTTTGTTAATGGTGTGACGATAATCAAGAGAGGCAATAAAATTGTGAGAATTTTCAGCTTGTAGGTTCTCGTTGCCTTGAACGTTATGGTTGATATCTACAAACAAAAAATACATTTCTTTTGCTGTAGGGGCTCTAAATCCTCGGGCATAAGATGCTCGGAATTGAGTAAATTTCGAAATTTGATATTTGAGTTGAAAAGACGGTATGATGGGAGCGAATTTTAAGTGATTATTGAAGATTGCAGGGGCTATTTCAGTACCAAAAGCGTTGTTATAAGCAATTCTTAATGAGGGTTTCAGATTGATTTTTTGGGTAGGTTTGAATTCGAGCGATCCAAATAAGGCGGCATCCCAGATGGGTTGAAACTTTTGGATTCTCTGACCGGTGATATCTTCACGTTGAATATCATAACCAGCCATGAAAACAAACTTTTTGAATTTGTTATTTTCCCAAAGAGCGCGCAAATTCATTAGTGTATTTAAGGTAGTGTCTTGGTCAGAGGGTCTTGTAACCACTTCTGAGCCCGAAACTAAATTGCGACGAACATTGATTTTTTCTCGATGATATATATTGAAGGCATTTTGAAAGCGAAAACTGTTGTTTGCATTCAATTTATAGTCAACATTGTAGCCTATATCAGCGCGTTGAGTGTAGAAATAATTGTTGTAACCGGTGACTCCAATTAAATTGAACTCGGCATTGGAGCGATCTGTTAATTTTTCGTGAAAGTAGTTTAAGTTGATTTTGTGGGTTGTCATTTTTGTTTTGTATCCCCAGCCCGCATTTCCAAACCATTTGGTTTTGGGCTTCCAATCTACCATTCTGTTTGTAGGATTGAAGTCGAAGCCTTCAAAAAACTGTCTTCCAATGTTGATGTCTAACCACTGATTTTTTCTATAAAAATACTTAATGCCAGCATCTTGATTGATGTTTTTGGCGCCGTCAAAATAGGCTTTTGCAAAATAAGAATTTCGGTTGTTTAATGGTGTTTTAGTGATGATGTTTATTACACCACCTATGGCATCTGTACCATAGACCACGCTCATTGGGCCTTCAACTACTTCAATTCTTTCAATGCTTTCAGTTGGGATTTGAGATACATCAATATTCCCATTTAACCTGCCAACCATGGGAATTCCATTTACTAGAATTTTAACGTTTTGTCCCCCCAATCCCTGAAGTTTCACTGAGGAACCTAAACTAGGGTCGTTTGAAATAATCATGGATGATTGATTGTTTAAAACTTCATTCAAGTTCTGAGCAGCCATATTTTTGATGGTTTTAGAATTAATGACTTGAACAGAGTATGGGTTGTCAGTTGCTAAGCGAGGATTTACTGAAGCAGTTATACTGACGGGGTTAATCAATTCTACGGTAGAATCAACGGAATCTTCCTTGGAACGCAAAGAATTTTGGGAGTGTAATGAATTTAGCACTCCCAAAATTAAAACTATGAATAGCGTTCTTTTCAATGGATTGATTTAATGCTCAGAGAGAATTAGATCTTTGAAAAAGCAATGGTACTTTGACCAAGGTTGTGGGTTACTTCCACGATGTATTGTCCAGCAGAAAGCGAAGACAAATCAATAGAAGAACGAGTAGAGTTCAACAAAATACGTCCATCGAAACTTCTCACTACAAAATTACTAGCGGTAACATTTTCTGGGACGATTACGTTGAGTTGCTCAGTTGCAGGAACTGGGAAAACAATGATATTGGCGTTGATGGCTTTCTTAACGCTTGCTTGTGAACCCAATTTTACGCGATCTAAAACGCTGTTTCCGTTAGATGTGCCACCAAAACCGGTGAAGCGAATTCCCCAATAGTCAGCGCCGGTTGCATTAGGCACTTCAACAATGTACGCACGATCTGCTACAACTTCAAAGGCTTGTCCGTTGAAGGCTTTCCAATCTGAACCAACGCGGGTTAAGTCGTTTTTGAAGCCTTTTCCGCCTGTGGTGTCTGTATCTGTGATATATAATTCAGGCTTTGCGAGCAGGTCAGCCCATTTAACATTTTCAAGTTTTGCAATTTTCAAGCCGCGTTTTGATTCTACGCCCATTGTTAGGTAAGGGATGTAAGCCGTACCTGTGAAAGTTGGAACGTAATAACGAGTAAAATTCAAATGCCAATCGCCGCCGGTGGGTTCTACATTGACTTGGGTCATTTTTTGTAGGTCGTAGTATTTGTAAGTTCCTCCGTTTGCTTCAGACTGTTTCAAAGTGTCTGTAACAGACATTGGACTACCCAAAGGAGCATATTTGAAGATGAAATCACCGTTTGGCTCTTGAGAAATGGGCATGAATTTAACAAAGTAGGTATTTGCTCCTACTGCGAAAGTGAAAAGATACAATGAATCACCTTTTACTTTGTGTGAACCAGCATCATAAACTCCCCATGAAAAATCCCATTGGTTGTTTGGGTCAAAATTTTGGTTAAGGGCACCTTTTTCATGAACGTGCAAATCGTTCATTGGCTTTACCCATGATTTCCATCCGGTGGTATCCATCTGATCAAAAGCGGAGTTGTCTCCTTTTGGATACAAATAGACGTTAACTCCAGCGGTGTGATTTAGACGAATGCAGTTATCACGGGTGGCAGAAGTATGTGCCATGTGCCATTTGTTGATAGGTGATGTATGTTTGCTCCCAGTGACTACATTGAAATAATTACTGTTCGCATAACCTGCACCCATTGACACGGTGTCAGTGATGACAGTTTGAGCTCCCAAGGAACCAAAAAGTGCGCTCACTAACAATGCTGAAAAAGTATGTTTAATCATAGAATTTTTGTTCGGTGCAAAGGTAATCCTAACATGCTGGTTGCGATTTATCAAATTCGTCATCTTAATGTCATCGAGTGTCAATTTAGTGTCATTGATGACTTCAACAAAGAATTGCTTAAACCGTTGTAATTTCGCGGACATGGCAAAGATTGGAATAAATATCAAACAGGGCAAAATTGAATTGCCTAAGGTGATAGTGGGTATAGATTTGGGAACCACAAATTCTTTGATTGCTTATGTACCAAATTTGGAGAAATCAGAAGCAGAAATAGGCTCAAAAAATACGAGAGAACCGAAAATTATTCCGGTTAGAGGACATGGGTTGATGCCTTCAGTGGTATATTTTGATGAAAATGGCACACCCAGTGTGGGACAATATGCAAAAAGCAAAATGGTAACTGAGCCTGAGAGGACAATTTTTAGTGTAAAAAGACTTTTGGGAAAGAGTTATCAAGACGTATCGGAAAAGGCTGATTATGTGAGTTATAAAATTATAGAATCAGATCCATCATCTGAATCTATGGTAAAAGTGGAAATTGATGGTAATTTTTACAATCCTATTGAATTGTCTTCGCTGATTCTAAAGGAAATTAAAACGCAGGCAGAGAAAGAACTTTCAGTACAAATTGAACAGGCGGTTATTACGGTTCCCGCTTATTTTAATGATTCACAAAGACAGGCAACGCGCGACGCCGGGAAATTGGCTGGTTTAGATGTATTAAGGATTATCAATGAGCCAACGGCAGCAAGCATAGCCTACGGCATTTCTGAGAAAAAATCAGGAAATGTCTTGGTTTATGATTTGGGCGGCGGAACTTTCGATGTATCCATATTAACCTTAGAGGATGGTGTGTTTGAAGTACTTTCCACTCATGGAAATACTTATTTGGGTGGAGACGATTTGGATAGAAGTATCGCCGATTTTTGGTTGAAAAAGCACCAATTGAATTCAAAAGATCTTGCGAAAACAGAGTTGCAATTATTGAGAATGATAGCGGAAGAGGCTAAAATTTACCTTTCTCAAAATGAAATTTGGAATCAAGCAAAGGCTCAATTTGACCAGACATTTCAATGTGCTAATGGCACTTTCGTGTTGACATTGAATGTGTCTGAATTGCAAAATGCAGTGGCCCCACTGATTGAAGAAACTCTGAAATCAGTGAATCAAGCATTAACTGATGCTCAATTGAAACCTCAACAAATTGATGAAGTGGTTTTGGTGGGAGGCAGCACGCGTTTTCCCGGAATCATCAATGCTTTAACTCCGATGTTTCCGCATGTATCAATCAATAATCGAATCAATCCTGACGAAGTAGTTGCATTAGGGGCTGCCATCGAAGCAGATGTATTGGCTGGAAATCGGAGCGATGTTTTACTTTTAGATGTAACGCCTTTGTCGTTAGGTATTGAGACTGCCGGTGGATTAATGGATGTATTAATCCCTAGAAACAGTAAAATTCCCACAAGATTGGCGAGAGAATATACCACATCGGTAGACGGACAAGTCAATTTGAAGGTGTCTGTGTATCAAGGGGAGCGAGAATTGGTCGGTGAAAACCGCAAGTTGGGCGAATTTGTTTTAAAAGGAATACCCTCAATGCCAGCCGGACTGCCTAAAATTCAAATTCAGTTTGCGTTAAATCCGGATGGAATTCTTAAAGTTGCGGCAAAAGAATTGAGAAGCGGGGTTGAGCAGGAAGTAGAAATTCAGCCAACATATGGTCTTACTGACAGTCAAGTAGAGGAGATGTTGCTATCGGGATTTCAGAATGCACAGTCAGATATAGAATTGCGCTTGGTTCAGGAAACCATAAACGAGGGCAACCAAATGATGTATACAGCTGAGCGATTTTTAGAAAAGAACGGACAATATCTTTCACAAGAAGAAATTGATGGTACCAAACAACGAATTGAAGATTTGCGTTGTCTATTGAACGAAAAAGCTGATAGAAACGCGATAAATCAACAAATTGAAAGGTTAAATGATTATACTCGTCCGTTTGCAGAGCGGGTTATGGACATTGCGATTGGTCAGGCTTTGAAGGGTAAAACATTAGACTAATTATGAACAAACGAATAGGCGTATTTTTTCTTTCTTTCATTCTACCTTTGGTTGCTTTTGCGCAATTGGCTCCTCAGGAAGTTTCGAATTTGGGGTTTAAGATGGGATTTGGATTTTATTCTTTTCACCCGGGGGAGTTGATTAATGCCCGCCCCATGTTGGGATATACAGCAGGATTTAATGTTCACAGTGATTTTACCAAAAAGAAACCTTTATACCTACAAGCAGGTTTAGATTTTACTTTAAGAGGGGGGAATTTCTCCAATCCAGAAGAAATTGACAGCGCAGTAAATAGGGCTTACGGAAAGATTACTTTGGTAACAGTAGATTTTCCGTTGAGCGTTCTGGTTCCGTTAAATCCATCCAAAAAGGCTGAGTCTCCCATGATTAAAATGGGAGTAACTCCAAGTATATTATTACGATCTGTAGTATATGTTGGGCCTGACAGAATTCCTTTAAACAGTCAAATATATCAGCAAACTTGGGAAAATCTACCCCTAAAACAAGTTGAGGTTTTGGCGCATGTTGGATATCAGAAAAAGGTTTCTGAAGTGGGTTATTATATAGGATTGAACTTTGGGGTAAACAATCTAAATCCAGGAAATTTCAAAATTGACGGAATATACCCGGCTACAGGAACCGGTAAACGTATTTCTACGTGGTCTATCGAAGCAGTCATGCTTTTTTAAGGCAATAGCCCGATATTTGCAGTATATTTCATTCTGCCGTGTCTCAATCTGTCGCATTATATACTTTAGGTTGCAAGCTAAATTTTGCTGAGAGTTCAACCATTGCGCAGCAATTGATGAAGAATGGTTTTGAGCGCAAGGAGTTTCACGAAGGGGCAGATTTATATGTTATAAATACCTGCTCTGTGACTGATCATGCTGACAGGAAATGCAAGAAAGTAGTGAGCGAGGCCTTGAAGCACAACCCCAATGCGTATATAGTTATAGTGGGTTGCTACGCTCAATTGAAACCTGAAGAAATTGCCAACATTCCTGGGGTGGATATGGTTTTGGGTGCGGCCGAGAAGTTTCAATTAATGGATTATCTTCACAGCCTAAACAAAGAACCAAAAGCAAGGCTCCACAACCAACCCATTAAAGATGTCAATGAGTTTGTACCCGGATTTAGTGAGGGTGATAGAACCAGGATGTTTTTAAAGGTGCAAGACGGTTGTGATTATTTTTGCAGTTTTTGCACCATTCCTTTGGCCAGAGGTAAAAGTAGAAGTGCCAATATTGAAACTACCCTTAAACAAGTGCACGATGCCACTGCCAAAGGAGTAAAAGAGGTGGTGCTAACTGGGGTTAATTTGGGTGATTTTGGGGTCAATCATGAAGAAGATTTTTACGGACTCATTCAAGAATTGGATAAAATTGAACAGGTTAAAAGATATCGAATCAGTAGTATTGAACCCAATTTATTGACTGATGATATCATTCGATTTGTTGCTCAAAGTGAAAAATTTGTTCCCCATTTTCATATTCCCCTTCAAAGCGGAAACGATGAACTACTTCAGCGAATGAGAAGAAAATACCTCAGTGATTTATACAGGAGTAGGGTAAATTTAATCAAAGAACTCATGCCTGATTGTTGCATTGGTGTGGATGTTATTGTGGGCTTTCCAGGAGAATCTGAAGAGCATTTCTTAAACACCTATGAGTTTATCAATGAACTTCCCGTTTCCTATTTGCATGTGTTTCCATACAGCGAAAGGCCAAATACTACGGCCCGAAAAATGAAAGAAGTCGTTCCTGTTAAGGTTAGAGGACAAAGAACTACCATGCTTAGAGGACTGTCGGAAAAGAAAAAGAGGGCATTCTATGAGTCTCAGTTGGGCAAAACTCGACCTGTTTTATTCGAGCACGATGTGAAGAACGGTAAAATGGAAGGGTACACTGACAATTACATTAGGGTAGTAACTGATTATGATCCTTTGTTGATTGATGCTATCGTTCCTTTTTACATGCAACATATTGATGCAGATTTCTTAATGCAGGGCACCTTTGAATCTGCACATATAACCCTTTAATTTGAACCATGTTTCCTACCCTATATCATTTCATCAAAGACACTCTGGGTCTTGAATTTCGTTTTTTAGAAATCGTAAACACCTTTGGGTTGTTTGTGGCTTTTGCTATTGGAGCTGCATATTGGGCCATGCAAACTGAATTTGCGCGCAAAACCCAGTTGGGAATTTTTGCAAAACGCACCCAACAGATTACAGTGGGTGAGAAATTTCCTTTGAGTGATTACATCATGAACGGGGCGCTTTTATTTATTTTTGGTTACAAGATCTTGTTTTTGGCCATAAATACGGGCTCAGACTTTTCGCCGCAAGAGCATATTTTTACTTCCGAGGGAAATTGGTTGTTGGGTATTTTGTTGGCTTCAGTGGGTACTTATTACCGCTACCGCGAGGATGTAAAACAGCGCTTAAATCCGCCAGTAAAAAAAAACATTGAGATCTCAATTGCAGATGAAATGTCTACCATTACCGGGGTAGCGTTAATCAGTGGTTTTTTGGGTGCCAAGGTGTTTCATATTTTAGAAACTCCCGAAAACTTTTCATTAACGGCTATTGTAAGTCAACTGTTTACAACCGGTGGATGGACGTTTTATGGTGGTTTGATTATGGGTGCATTGGGTGTGCTGATCTATACTCAGCGACGCGGGTACCACTATTTGAATGTGCTTGATGCAGGTGTTCCCGCCATGATGTTGTCATACGGTGTAGGAAGATTTGGATGTCATTTTTCTGGAGACGGCGACTGGGGAATTGCCAATTTAAAGCCTTCGTCTTGGTTACCAGATTGGGCATGGGCCTATAAATACCCCCACAATGTATTGGGGAAAGATTATGGGGCAGCTGGTATGGAGCCAATACCCGGTTGTGAGGGGAACTATTGTTTTCAATTGATTGATCCGGTGTATCCCACGCCGTTGTACGAAGCTTTGATGGCCTTAGCTCTTTTTGGAGTGCTTTGGTTTTTAGTGCGAAAAATGTCTTTAAAACCCGGACAAGTATTTGGAATTTACTTGATTTTCGCTGGCGTTGAGAGATTTTTAATTGAGAGCATTCGTGAGCACGGAGACAGCCTTTATCGATTAGGAGATATGCTTTTCTCACAAGCACAAATGATTTCTTTGGTTTTATTCGTTACAGGTATATGCGTTTTATTTTTGACTCACAAAGGGTTGCTCAAGCCGGCTTCTCACTGATTTTTTTTATTTTCGGGGGACGCGTCTACGCACAAACGCCTGCGCAACCGTCGCCAAATCCACCGAAGGTGGCCGAAATCAAGCAAAAAGTAGAACAAAATCGCGATACCATTTTCATTGATTACGACAAAATTGATCCTGTTTTGGTATCGGGATCTTTGGATGCGGAACATCAAAAGCAGTATCAAATATTGAGGCGAAGGGTAATAAAAACAATGCCTTATGCTAAGATGGCGGCCTACAAAATTCAGGCAATGGAAGACAAATTGGCTACCATAAAGAATAAGAAAGACCGGAAGAAATACATTAAACAATCAGAAAAAGCCATTAAAGCTATGTACACCCAACAGTTAAAAAATTTAACCATTGGAGAAGGTCAAGTTTTGATGAAATTATTGCACCGAGAAACAGGGAAAACCACTTGGGAAATCATGAAGAATTACCGAGGAACTACTGAAGCCTTATTTTGGCAGGTGTTTGGCAGCATGTGGGGGCACAACCTTAAGCTCGAATACGATCCGGTTGTGGACTATCAAATTGAAAATATCATCAAGCGTGAGCGTCTGGAGTGATGTTTCGTTTAAAGAAACTTGCAATTAATATGGGTGCACCAACAAGAGCACAAATGGCATTCACTTGAAGTATTCTGTCTGGAATTAGATAATGAGCGATTGAATCGGCTCCAACACACATGATAGCACCCGTTAATAGGGTTGGAATGATGAGTTTTCGGTGGTTTTCGGTGTTGAACCAGCGTTTCACAATGTGTGGTGAAACCAATCCAACAAATCCTATAGGTCCACAATAAGCAGTGATCCATCCTGCGCCCAAAGCGCCAAAAAGGATGAGCATTTTGCGAAGTTTATTCACTGGAATGCCTGCTGATTCTGCATAAATATCGCCCAACAAATAGTTATTCAATTGGTGAGAGTGAATAGCTGTAAATGCAGTCAGCAGTGACACAGGAATCAACAGCGAATAAAGGTCAGTTTTTAGAATTCTTTCAAAACTTCCCATACCCCAAAAGGAAAATTTCTGAAGTTGCTCAGCATTTCCAAATTGCTGTATGATTTCAATGATTGCACTGAACACAAAGCCTAAAACCATTCCGGTCAATAAAAGCCTAAGATGGTTGCCAAATCCTTGATTTAAGAAAATTTGCAATAACAACGCCATCAGTGCACCCAATATGCTTCCAGTCAGAGGAGTTAATCCCATAGGGAGTGCAGTTGGTGCAAAAATCATCAACGCCATACCCAGGTTGGCTCCAGGTGTCACACCCACTAAATAAGGGCCTGCAAGCGGATTTCTGAACAGTGTTTGCATGAGTAATCCCGAGATTGCGAGTCCCATGCCGGCAAGGGCGCTTCCCAAAACACGTGGGAATCTGAAGTCCCAAAAAACAATTTGAAAATTATCAGGAGTTAAGTTCCAATGGAGATCAAAAAACAAGAGCAGAAATAACAGGATGAGTAGCGCACTATTTTTGATCATGGAGTCAATTTAATTTGGGTATAAAAATAGGCGTTTTCACCGTTTTGATAAAAGATTCTTTGAAGATCTTGCAATAGAAGATGGGGTTGAGCACTTCCAAGATCCCAAAAAGGATTCGCGCCCGTAGATTCCATTTTAAGGTCATTTTGCCAAACTTGTGGTTTGCTGGATAGGATTTCTTTTTTAATTCGATCATCAGAGATTTCCGAAATGTACTTTATGGAACCTGGGTGCAGTAAAACATTGCAGCGATGAATGTGAGCGAGGGCATTTTCAGTAGAGATTTGCACAGAATTGTTGCCCGAAAGGTTGGAAGTTATCCAAATTGGATCACCGCCTGCATCGTAAATGAGTTGAGTAAGATAGTTGTTTTTCTGTGGTACCCACCATATTCCAGAGTATGGTAAGTTGACCATGATTTTTGGCTTTTTAATGGCGACAGTGGTATTTGAATTGAACTTAGCAACAAGTGTATTGTACATTGTTTGTTCTTCTTGAAAAAGGGACGATGCTAAAGAAGAATTATGCAAGAAATACCCAAAAACCTTGACCCATTCGGCTTTAGCCAACGGATGGACTTCGAAATGATTTTGAATGTAAACGAGCGTAGTGAATTTGCTCACTCTTTGGTCAATTTTAGGCTCTAAAGTATAAGTAAAAGTAAGGTTTGGTTTTAATTGAATGAGTTTCTCGATGTTTAGGTTTCCACCTTTTTGAATTTCTGAGGTTTGATGTTTTTGAGGCAGCTCAGCAATGGTATTTTGTGTCCAATGTGATAGTTGATCAACGGCAATAACATCTTTTAGAGAATGCATTTGATTCAAAAATTGAGAAAATGCAGAGGTAAGAACAGCGATTTTAAGTTGAGCCTTTGATGGCAAAAAGGGGGTGTATTCAGGGTAGTTTTGAGGATTTTTGCCTTTGTGGAATTTTTGCAGAACGCGTGTCGAGTCAAAATAAATTTCAAGTAATGTATCAGTGGGGGAGGTGCCAATTCTGAAAAATTTTGCGTGCGAATTAGTCTGCCATTGAACCATGCTTTCATGGTTTTCTTTAGTTTGGGGACTTTGACCGCCTAAACATCCGCTGAGAATCAGCAAAATGCCCCAAAAAATAATGACAGAAAATCTGAGGAGCCGCATGTTTAGGCAAAATTAGATTAAAAAAATTGACAGCCGATAAAGTTGTTAATCAAACACGAAAGTTAGATAGCATATTTGTGATGTGAATTTTCCGCTGTTGAAATATAAATTTTGGATAGGAATTGGTTTGTTCTTGTTGTGGATGACCTTTTTTGACAATAACAGTTTTGTATACAGGTGGAGATTGTCTTCTGATATTTCGCGATTAGAAGAGGGAATTCAAATTCACGAGAAGAAAATTCAAGAACTTCGAAGACAAAAAAAGGAATTGTTCGGAAGTCAAAAGAATTTAGAAAAATTTGCTCGTGAGAGGTATTTAATGAAAAAAGAAAATGAAGACTTATTTTTAATTGTTGATGTTGAAGAAACCGACGATTAACATAAATAAGTCGACATGTTTATAAAAATAGATTTATTGTGCATTTCTATTGACTTTGAATAAATAGGTTTGCAGTAGTAGGAAAACCAACAAAACCGAAATAACGATTATGAAATTTATAGCTTCTTCAAGCGACTTGCTTCAGCACCTTCTCACAGTTAATGGTGCCATCATGTCTAAACCCATCATTCCTATTTTGGAGAACTTTTTGTTCGATATTCATGGGGGGGAGTTGACCATATTCAGTACCGATTTGGAAACGAGCATGACAACGGCGTTAAAAGTAGAAGCGAATGATGATATTCGTATTGCTGTTCCGAGCAAGATGGTCATTGATATTTTGCGCTCTTTACCTGATAGTCCGGTGACATTCAATATAGACACCACCACATTTTCAATTGAGGTAATTTCAAGCAACGGGCGTTACAAAATGGCAGGTCAAGACGGAACAGAATTTCCATCTTTACCGGAGAAAAGCGGCGAAGGCAGTTTTAGCATGCCCGCCAGTATCTTATTGAGAGCGGTGAGCAAAACAATTTTTGCAGCAGGAACTGACGAGTTGCGTTTGAATTTGACTGGTTTGTTTGTAGAAATGAAGAACAACCACGTGAATTTTGTCGCTACAGATGCCAATAAATTGGTTTGTTTTACCAGAAAAGACATTTCTCCAAATGTTGATCATTCTTTCATCATTCCTAAGAAGCCTTTGAATCTATTGAAAACAGCTCTTCCTAATGATGAAACACCAGTAGTAGTAGATTACAACAAGGCGAATGTATTCTTTAACTTTGGAGATACTCAATTGATTTGTCGATTGTTGGATGAAAAATATCCTGACTATTCAGCGGTAATCCCAAAAAACAATCCGAACATTTTGATCATCAACCGAATGGACTTCTTAAGTTCCATCAACCGTATATCTATTTTTGCATCCAAAACTACCCATCAAGTACGTTTGAAAGTGGTTGGAAGTGAATTGACCATATCTGCCGAAGATATAGAAATGGCCAATGAAGCAACCGAAAAAATCGCTTGCGAATACAACGGCGATGACATGGAAATTGGCTTCAATGCTCGTTTCTTGAAGGAAATGTTATCAACCCTCGACGGCGAGAGCATTCAACTTCAATTGTCACAACCAAACAGAGCTGGACTTTTAGTCCCAACAGGCAAAGATGGATCAGAGGAGATCACCATGTTGATCATGCCTATGATGCTGAACAATTATTGATTGGTAACGGGTGCCGGGTAGCGGGTAGCGGGTAGCAGGTAGCGGGTAGCGGGTAGCGGGTTACGGGCTGTGGGCTGCGGGTTACGGGTTACGGGTTACGGGTATCGGGTATCGGGTGTCGGGTGCCGGGTTACGGGCTGCGGGTTACGGGCCAACTACTAACTACCATCTACCATTTACCATGTACCAAAGTCTACACAAACACCGCCGTTCCCACTCTTACAAACGTAGATCCGTGTTTGGTGGCTATGTGGTAATCACTACTCATTCCAATGGAAAGTTCACAGAAAGACGGTGAATGGTTGAAAATGGTTGATTTGGCTTCGAGGAATAGTTTTTGAATTTGAGAAAATTCATTGGAAATCTGGACTGGGTCTTCAGTAAGTGAAGCCATGCCCATCAGTCCGCAGATTTGAATGTTTGATAAAGTGTCTTTTTCGGAGTTGTATTCTGCCCAGAATTGAGAAAGATGAGAAGGAGGAATTCCAAATTTGCTATCTTCCTGAGCGACATGAAGTTGAATTAATACGTTGATGATTCTATTGTTTGTCGCAGCTTGTTTATTGATTTCTTTGAGTAGTTTTATTGAATCTACGGAGTGAATCATTTCAATGAACGGCGCTATATATTTGACTTTGTTGGTTTGAAGGTGGCCTATTAAATGCCATTCAATGTCAGTTGGAAGTTGCTCTCTGCGCTCGAGGAGTGCTTGGACTCTGTTCTCTGCGAAAATTCTTTGTCCGGCGTTGTAGGCTTCCTGGATTTCTTGGATTTCACGGTACTTGGAGACGACAATGAGCTGTGTACTTTCAGGCAATTGTTTCTTGAGTTGATCGATGTTTTCTGCTATGCGACTCATTTTGTAGTACCTTTGTGTTTATGCAATTTTGTACCCGCAAAATAACACCCGTTTTCCCTAAAGTAAGCTTGGTAGTGGGTATTTTATTGTGGTTTTCGTCGTGTTCAAAAAACCTTCCGGTGAAGGATGAAAAATTGGTAGATATTTTAGCCGATGCTATGCGACTTGAAGCTTCTCAACAAGTGGCTTATAATTACTTAACAATGCCTGATTCAGCTTGGGACAAGGGGTATTCATTTATATTGAAAAAACACCAGGTTAGTGCAGAAGATTTTGAAAAATCCATGAATTATTATCAGGAAAATGCTCAAGAATTTTCTGATCTGATGGGCAAAGTGGTTGACGTCTTGAATAAAGAGGAACTTAAAGAATATCGCCGGTGATTTATCCCAATAACTTTGAGGATATTGTTGGATTTTCTCCGCTTCGCGAGGATATTAAACGCTTTTGTAGACTCGAATCTGCCCAAGCAAAAGCAATCGCATTTGGTTTTGTGAGGGATGAATTGGAGTTGTTTAAGCGTTTGGATGAGATAGATGAATGCAATCTGCTCAATGAACAGCTTCCATCGCTATTTGAATGGGGAAAAGTAGTTGACATTGATGAAAGCTTAAAACACGTTTCTGTTGATGGTTACTTTTTGATGGAAACTGAATGGGTTTCGGTGTTGACGGTATTGAAGTCGTATCAACGTTTCGCCCAGGCCTTAACCAATAGGCAAGGAGATTTTCCGCGATGGGCTGTTTTGTTTGGTCCATCGGAAGCCGCAAGAGGTTGTCAGGCTTTGATTGTTAAAGTTATTGATGAGGAAGGAAATATCCATAATAATGCATCCTCAGAATATCAAAAAATCAGTCTGGAAATTTCCAGAATGGAACGCGAAGCTCGGAATGCAACAAAGTCCATTTTCAAAGAATGGAAAGCCCTTGGTTATACAGCTGATACCGATGTAACCATTCGTGAGGAACGCTTGGTTATTCCTGTTTTGGCTGAGTTTAAACGTAAGGTGAAAGGCTTTGTGAAGGATGTTTCAGCAACAGGAAAAGTCTTATTTATTGAACCGGCTAGCTTGTTGGAGGTGAATAACCGATTGAGGGAATTGTTTGCCGATAGAAAAAGAGAACGCGAGCGTTTATTAAAACAATTAACGCGAGATATTGCCCCATTTACGCCTCAATTATTGCAATTGACTGCCAATTTGTCTACCGCAGATTTTATCTATGCTAAGTGGCAAATGTTGCAACTGATTCAAGCCGAAAGACCTCGTTTTAAGAAAGACGGGGGAATTTATTTGAAGTCAGTGGTTCACCCTGTTTTAAAGCGCGAACTGGGCAGGCAGAATAAGAAGATCATTCCTTTAGATATAGAGTTGCAAGATCAACGAATTGTTGTGGTAAGCGGACCGAATGCCGGTGGAAAGAGTGTGGTATTAAAAACCGTGTTATTGACCCAGTATATGTTTCAGTGCGGTTTGTTTGTTTCGGCCAAGCCTGAAAGCGAAATGGGTATCTTTGAGCAATTGATGATTGATTGCGGTGATGGACAATCAATTGAAGCAGGATTGAGTACATTTTCTGCGCATTTGGCCAATTTGAAAGCCATAATGGATCATGGTTCTGACCGAAGTTTGATTGGTTTGGATGAATTGGGTACTGGAACTGATCCAAGGTATGGAGCTCCAATTGCTCAATCTGTATTAGAGCGATTGGCTGAAAAAAAGAGCTTCGTAATTGCTACAACTCACTTTTCTCAGATCAGGGAGTGGGGTGCACGAAACCCGAAGGTGATGCAAGCGAGCATGGCATATGATGCCGTGAAATTGGAACCTCGTTATCAGTTTGTATCGGGGAAACCGGGCAGCAGTTTTGCGCTAGAATTGATGCGTAAAACGGGATTTGATACCGAGTGGTTGGAAAGCATTCAAGAATTGGCTGGGCAACAACTGGGTAAAACCGAAGATTTGATGCTTGATTTAGATCGAAAAAACGAGCATTTACAGCAATTATTGCAAGACAATCAACGTAAAAATGCACACCTCCAACAGTTGATTGACGATTATTCTCAGGTTAAAGATAAAATTCAATCCAAAAGGCAACAAATCATTGATCAAACCCGATTGGAATCTCAGAAAATCTTATCGAAGGCGAACCAACAGATTGAAGAAACCATCAGAATCATTCGCGAAAATAGGGCAGATAAGAACAAGACTCAAAAAGCAAGGCAAGAGTTAGATGGGTTCAAGAAAACGGTAGATGATAAATTAAAACCCTTAGCAGGTCTCGATAAATCTTTGGTTGGGAAATCAGTCGAAGAAAAAACATCCCCCGAAAATACGGGGAAAGAGAAACCCGTTTCAGTGAAAATTATGGCAGGTTCGAAGGTGAAAAACACCATCAATGGTCAAAAAGGGGAAGTGATAGAGATCAAGAAAGATAAGGTTTTAGTGGTGTTTGGACTGATTAAAATGTGGGTGCCCATGAGTGAGTTGCAAGCGGTTGGTGGCACTGAGTCGGTGCAGAAAAAACAGGGTACTGGTTTTCAATGGATTGAAAGGCAGTCTACGTTTTCGGCGAATTTGGATATCAGGGGACTCAGAGGCGAAGAGTCAATTTTAAAGATACAGAAGTGGTTGGATGAAGGGTATGCCTTGGGCAGCAGGGATTTAAAAGTCATACATGGTAGAGGCGATGGAATATTGCGAAAGTTGATTCGAGATTATTTGAAAACCGTGAATTTTGTTAAATCATATAAATATGAAACCGAGCAACAGGGCGGTGATGGAGCTACGCTCATAACGTTGAATTAGTGGGAAAATCGTATTTTTGCAGTTATGGCAGAAATACTTGACGGAAGGGCCGTTTCTCAGCATTATAAGAATCAAATCAAAGCAGAAGTTGATGAAATGACTGCTAAAGGTTTGCGCGCGCCACATTTGGTCGCGATATTGGTTGGAAACGACGGTGGAAGTCAAACGTATGTTGCTGCCAAGGAAAAAGCTTGTCACGAGGTGGGTTTTAGGGGCACTGTCTTGAGGTATCCAGATACCATTACTCAAGAAGAATTGTTGAGATCAGTGCATCAAATCAATGAAGATTCAGAAATTGACGGACTCATTGTTCAATTGCCTTTGCCTAAACATATTGATGAAAATGCAGTTACACAAGCCATTAAGCCTGAAAAGGACGTAGATGGTTTTCACGATATCAATATGGGGAAACTCGCTAAGGGCGATACATCAGGATATACCAGCGCTACGCCATTGGGGGTGACAATGTTGTTGAAATTCTATGGTATAAAAACTTCGGGTAAGCATGCCGTGGTCATTGGGCGCAGCAATATTGTGGGTAGGCCCATGAGTATTTTGCTGTCAGATTCATCAGAGACGGGCAACTGCACGGTTACTTTGTGCCATTCAAGAACATCGAATTTAAAAGAACTTTGCTTGCAAGCAGATATTGTTGTGGCGGCCATTGGAAGACCGGGTTTTGTTACTGGCGATATGATTAAACCAGGTGCTGTAGTTATTGATGTAGGGACCACCAGACTAGACGACTCCAGTAAAAAGGCTGGATGGAGGTTGGCTGGTGACGTTGATTTTGCAGGTGCATCAGAAAATGCTTCCATGATTACACCCGTACCAGGCGGTGTGGGACCCATGACTATTACAGGTTTGATGTTAAATACCCTGAAATCCAGAAAATTGAGATGAATCATTTGCCGGTAATGGAGCATTTTTACACCATACAAGGTGAAGGTGCTTACACGGGGTTTGCTGCATATTTTGTGCGTTTGGGTGGATGTGATGTGGGTTGCACATGGTGTGACGTAAAAGACAGTTGGGATGCTTCTAAGCACCCAGTTTATTCTGTAGATGAAATATTGGAATGGGTATTAAATGCCCGGGCAAATCGAGTAGTGATTACCGGGGGAGAGCCCGCAATGTATGACTTAACAGAGTTGGTTGAGGCATTGAAACGGCATCAAGTTTTTGTGCACATTGAAACATCGGCAGCACATGAAATTAAAGGAGCGTTTGATTGGGTGACTATTTCCCCCAAAAAATTCAAATTCCCGTTAGACAGTCAGATGTCAAGAGCACATGAATTGAAGATCATAGTTTATAACAAGTCGGATTTTGAATGGGCGGAAAAGTGGGCACAATGTTGTCTTCCTCAATGTAAATTGTATCTTCAGCCGGAATGGGATAGAAGAGATGTTATGATGAATCAAATAATTGATTACGTGAAGATTAATCCGCACTGGCAAATTTCACAACAAACTCATAAATATCTAGGAATTCCATAATTTCAAACGCTGTAAACCCTGTGAGTAAGTAGGTTGTCAATAGACAATCGGTTCAATTATTTTTGAATTTATGATGAAGAAAGGGCTTCTTGCTGTTGTTTTAATCTTAGGATTGGGCTGTGAGCTCAATTTAAAGGCACAGCAAAATAAGGGTCTTTCCACTGAACAGATTATTCAATCTAGGTATCATTCTTTTTCAGATTCTACCCGAAGTAAAATCGATAATTTCTTCAATTACCACCAACAAATCGGAAATTTCAACGGTACGTATTTGATGTTTTCGAATGACAGCATCATTTATGGTTCAAGAGGCTATGCCATTTACAGTAATTTAGATTCTGTAGAGCCTGGTGATTTATTTCAATTGGCATCGGTTTCCAAAATATTTACGGCCATGAGCGTCATGATGCTAAATCAAGACGGTTATCTGAATATTGACGATTCGGTGCATTGGTACATTCCTGAACTAGAAAATAAAGGGGTTACCATTCGCCAATTGTTGAGTCATACCAGTGGGTTGCCTGACTATTTTTATGCAGATTACCCTAAGGGGTTTTTTCCTGAGGGACAAACACACATGACCAATGAGCAAGTAGTGGAAGTCATCAATTTGCAGGGTAAACGCAAATATACCAAGCAGGGCTTTTATCATTACTGCAATACCAATTATGCTTTTTTGAGTCTCATTGTTGAGCGACTTTCGCATAAAGATTTTCGCACGTTTGTAAGGGATCATATCTGTAAAAGTGCGGAAATGAAATATTCGCATATTGCCAATTTTGATTCATTGCCACTAGTGAATTATCCCGTTCAAGGATATAATAAGTGGAGCGTATTTGATGACAATATTTTCAACGGTACCACTGGCGATAAGGGCGTTTATTCAAACGTTTTCGAAATGTTCATGCTTGATAGAGCGTTGAAAGGCTCTTATATCCTTCATGAAGCCACCAAACAAGAAATGTGGACTCCCCAAACGGTTACAAGTTCGGATGGATACTATTCTTTAGGTTGGAGAATTAAATACATTGATGGCAAAAAATGGGTCTTCCACAACGGCTGGTGGAAAGGTTTTCGTACCTATTTCTGGCGTTGTTTGGATGACGATAAAAGCTTTGTAGTTTTAACCAATAATGTCGACGGAAGATTTCTCAGCACCCTTCAAATGGTACATTTACTCGATTGAGATTCGTTGAAAAGTGCCCTGGAATTTAATAATGTAAATCCCTTCAGGTAAATGGCTTAAGTCTAATGTTTGGCCTTGATCTATTTTGATTATTTCCTCAACAACGGTTCCATGGGAAGCAATAATTTGAAAATTTCCAAGATTTCGAAGGGCGGTGAGTTTCTTATTTTGCGAATTGTAGATGACCAATTTTTCTTTTTCGGGGGATGTTAACCCGTTGAAGCTTCCCTGATTGATTACTCCTACAGCATCGAGATCAAAACCTGAGCTCGCAAAATTCGTTGGCCATGGATCATTGATGATATTTCCTTTGGAATCTTTGCTGCCTAAAACTGGGTTTATTGATCCAACGACGTCAATGATTCTTAGGAAGTAAAATTGATTTGGTAAGTTAGAGGCGGTAATTTCATCAATATCAAACGGCGTTCCATAGGGCATTCTGTATTTACCCGCTAAATTGTGAATTTGCTCGGGAAAGGTGGGGCCAAAAGGGGCAGTTTGACTGTCGGTTTGAGTTTGGCTTTCAGACGGAAACCTATAAAAATCAATGCCATTTTCGCTGATTTCGACATGGGCTAATTCCAGAAAGGAATCGTTAAACGCATTTTCAAAAACAGCAAAATCAAATCCTGGACCGTTTATAATGGGGGGATTGAAATACAGGGTTATTGACCCACCATCTCCTAGGCTAATAACCCCGTTCTTTCTAAATTTTCCTGTGGCCGAATTTTCATTTCCTATGGTTGTCTTTCCAGAATCTGGCACGTTAATTTGCCTTAATGCAACATTTGTTTGAGAAGAAATTGCCCAACTATTAAAGCAAGAACTATCACCGTGAATGGCGGTGCTCCCGGGTTGCCCTGCCGCAGGTGGGAAATTGCCTTGTGACCACAAACTCCGGCTAGTGAGAAGCAACAACAATATGAATATTTTATGGTACATATTAGTCTTTGTTCGGGTTTTGGGTTTCGGGTTTCGGGTAGCGGGTAGTTGGTAGTTGGTAGTTGGTAGTTGGTAGTTGGTAGCGGGTTTCAGTGGTCAATGGTGCTTGGTACTTGGCGGTCAGCCGACCCCCGCCCCCCG
>CAYPBJ010000001.1:124393-167026 GCA_964408945.1 uncultured Rhizobium sp.
GTTTCAGTGGTCAATGGTGCTTGGTACTTGGCGGTCAGCCGACCCCCGCCCCCCGCCCCCCGGTACCAGGTACCAGGTACCCGGTACCAGGTAACAGGTAACAGGTAACAGGTACCCGGTACCCGGTACCCGGTACCCGCTACCCGGTACCCGGTACCCAGTACCATTATCTAAGCTCTGCTTCAATTTTATTGGCAATTTCATCACATTCACGGTGATTTTTTGCAAGTAAATCTTCAGCTTGTTTTACAATGTTATCAGCAAATGTGCGATCAGATAGACCTTTTGCGTTGGTCAATACATTGAAGAAAGCACCTCTTACAGCGGTTTTGATGCAAATGACACCAACTGCAACATCGCTCATGCTGTTTGGATTGCCGATTTCAGACATTTCTTTGAGTAACGGCAGACAGTTATAGGCGGCTTCCATGGTTCTAAATGGAATCATGGTGGCATATTGACTGGCTTTTTCTACGGCCTCTTTGCGCGCTATTTTTTGTTCATCTGTATCTTTTGGTAATTGAAATGCGGCCATGATTCCGTCAAATGCACGAGTATCTTCATCAACAAGATGAAGCAATTGATCTTTGAGTTTTTGTCCTTTTTCTGCCCAGGGCGAGAAATCATTAACGCGATCTTCCCAACCTCTTTTGATGGCGCTTCCGTTGGCTACCATGGTTCCTAGTGCGGCACCTAGTGCACCAGAAAGGGCTGCTATACTTCCTCCACCGGGGGCAACTGAATCGCTGGCTGTTTCATTGGTGAAGGCCTTAACGCTCATGGAAACAAGACGTTCTTGGGCTGCATCTTTCAAGAGATATTCTATGATTCTGGTTTTGGGGTCAAAATGACTCAATTCATTTAATCCCATACTTTTGATGGCCATGTCTACCAGAGTTTGCTCGTCAACACCACTGCTCATGCCTTGTTTTTCTAGGAAATATTTGCCAGCATCAAGCATAGGTTGCAAGGGTACAAGTCCAACCAATTCGCTGCCGGTAACTCTTACACCGCGTTCGTCAGCTGATTTGCATGTTTCTTCAAAAACAACGTGAAGTGGAGTTTCTCGGAAGTTGGTTAGATTGATGCTGATTTGAGCAATTCCGTACTCTTCAATATACCAGCCTATGGCTTTCACGTGTTTTAGTTTTCCGGGGATGCGGACATCTTCGCCGTTTTGGTCTTTGACGATTTTACCAACGAAGGGATTTCCTTCTCGGAGGACTCTTCCCGCTTCACGGATATCAAAGGCTATACGGTTAGCTATGCGAGTGCTTTTGCTGTTGAGGTTAACGTTATATGCAATTAAAAAGTCTCGCGCACCTATAACAGTTGCACCTGCTTTGACATTCATTCTTGATGGACCAAAATCAGGTTTCCATTGGGGTTCTTGAATTTTATCGAAAAATCCTTCGTATTCACCTGATCGAATCACACTAAGGTTAGAACGTGTTTTATTGGTTTGAGACTCTTCATATAAATATACCGGAATTTGAAGATTATTACCGACTCTTTCAGCGAGTTTTTTGGCGTATTCAGCGGTTTCTTCCATGCTGATGCCGGAAATAGGAATTAAGGGACAAACATCAGTAGCTCCCATTCTAGGATGTTCTCCGCTGTGTTGCGACATATCAATGACTTGGGATGCGCATTCAATTCCACGGTAAGCGGCCTCAATAACAGCATCGGGCTCACCAACGAAGGTAACTACCGTTCGGTTGGTGGCTTTTCCTGGATCTACGTTTAATAATTTTATCCCTTCAACTGACTCAATGGCATCAGTAATTTGCTTGATAATCTGAGGGTTTCTGCCTTCACTAAAATTAGGAACGCACTCAACAATTTTTTGCATAGCACAAAGGTAAATAATTCGTTTCAAATGGGTATCTTTGCGCCCCGTTTTTATGACGTTAATTAAATCCATTTCAGGCATTCGCGGCACCATAGGTGGTGCACCTACAGACAACCTTACTCCTGTTGATATTGTGAAGTTTGCTTCGGCATACGGCACGTGGATATTGAGCAAGGGCGGTAACAAAACAATTGTTATTGGTAGAGATGCTCGAATCAGTGGTTCTATGGTTTCTGAGTTGATTATTCAAACACTCATTGGCTTGGGACTTGATGTTGTTGATTTGGGACTTTCTACTACACCAACAGTTGAAATGGCCGTTCCAGCGGAGACCGCCGCTGGAGGAATTATTGTCACTGCATCTCATAATCCTAAGCAATGGAACGCATTGAAATTGTTGAATGAAATAGGTGAGTTTATAAGTGCAGAAGAAGGGCAAAAGATTTTAGAAATTGCTGAAGCGGGTGAATTTCAATACGCTACCGTTGATCAATTAGGAAAAAGAAGCAGCAAAGATTATTTAGATTATCATATTGAGCAGATTCTAGCATTAGATTTGGTTAAACCAGAGTTAATTAAGAAAGCCAATTATAAAATTGCAGTTGACCCTGTAAATAGCGTTGGTGGTATTGCCGTGCCTCGTTTATTGAACGCATTAGGCGTTGATGATGTGGTAATAATCAATGGTGAACCTACAGGTGTTTTTGCGCATAACCCAGAGCCTTTGGCTGAACATTTAGGTGAAATTTCCTCTACTGTTAAAAGCGAGAAATGCCATCTTGGCATTGTTGTAGATCCAGATGTTGATCGATTAGCTTTTGTTTGCGACGACGGGGAAATGTTTGGCGAAGAATACACGTTGGTAGCCGTTGCTGATTTTGTGCTTACTCACAATCCTGGTGCAACCGTAAGCAATCTATCGAGCACACGTGCTCTGAGAGATATTACTGAAAAGGCTGGGCAATCTTATTTTGCCAGTGCAGTAGGAGAGGTAAATGTGGTAGAGGTAATGAAAGCAAATAATGCGGTGATTGGTGGTGAAGGCAACGGCGGAGTTATTGTACCGGAGTTGCATTATGGAAGAGACGCTTTAGCTGGTATTGCCTTATTTTTGACGCACCTCGCTGAGAAGGGGGTAAAAATCAGCAACTTGAGATCTACATATCCAACGTATCAAATGTCAAAAAACAAAGCAGAGCTAACCGCAGGAACTGACGTTGATATGATTTTGGAGAAAATCTCTGAAAAATATAAAAAACAGCCGCAAAATACCATTGACGGTGTTAAGATTGAATTTGATGGTGATTGGGTGCATTTGAGAAAAAGCAACACTGAACCCATTATTAGAATCTATGCCGAAAGCGCAAGCATCACCACGGCTGAAAATTTAACTAAAAAAATCCTCCAAGACATTGGAGAAATAATTGAATAACTATGTCTTTACAATGCGGAATTGTTGGTTTACCCAACGTAGGGAAATCTACTCTTTTCAATGCAGTTTCTAGCGCCAAAGCGCAATCTGCAAACTTTCCTTTCTGTACCATCGAACCCAACGTAGGTACCATCACAGTTCCAGATGTCCGCATCAACATGTTATCATCGTTGGTGAATCCACAAAATATAGTTCCTACAACCATTGAGATTGTGGATATTGCTGGATTAGTAAAAGGTGCATCGAAAGGCGATGGTTTGGGTAATCAGTTTTTGGGTAATATCAGAAACACGCATGCCATTCTGCATGTACTTCGTTGTTTTGACGATGATAACATCATTCACGTAGACGGAAGTGTAGACCCCATTAGAGATAAAGAGATCATCGATACGGAATTGCAGTTGAAAGATTTAGAAACTCTAGAAAATAGAATTTCAAAAATTGCCAAGCAAGCCAGAACCGGTGGCGATAAAGATGCAGCACGCTTATTGGAAGTTTGCGAAGCTTTTCGCGACCATCTTTTAAAAGGACAAAACGCTCGAACCCTAGAGATGGATGCCGAGAAACGTGTCGCAATAAAAGAACTAAATTTATTGACTGACAAGCCAGTGATGTACGTTTGTAACGTAGATCCTAGCAGTGCAAAGTCAGGAAATGCATACGTTGAAAGAGTACGCGAATCGGTAAAGAATGAACAGGCCGAAATCTTGGTGATTTCTGCTGCCATTGAGGCTGAAATTGCAGAACTTGAGAGTTTTGATGACCGACAAATGTTCCTGCAAGAATTGGGCTTAGACCGCAGTGGGGTTGAAAACCTAATTCACGGAGCTTACAAATTATTGAATTACATTACCTATTTTACTGTAGGTGTTAAAGAGGTTAGGGCTTGGACCATCACTAAAGGAATGAAAGCCCCTCAAGCTGCTGGTGTTATCCATACGGACTTTGAAAAAGGTTTCATCAGAGCCGAAGTAATTGCCTACGACGATTATATTCATTACAAAACAGAATCAGCTGCTCGTGACTCAGGAAAACTCCGTGTAGAAGGAAAAGAATACGTAGTCAACGACGGCGACTGCATGCATTTTAGGTTTAATGTTTAGTACCTGGTACCAGGTACCAGGTACCAGGTGCCGGGTGCCGGGTGCCGTGTTTCGGGTGGCCACAGACCATGGACTACGGACTATCGACCATGGACCACAGACCATGGACCACGGACTATCGACCACTGACCACGGACTAAAGACCACAGCCTAATAATTCAACAACTCAAGTAAGCTAGATTCTAGTCTATTCCAGGGAAGGAACTGGTCTTCTAGTGATTTGGCTAAAGGGATAGGAGTGTCTAGGCTTCCGAGGCGCTTTACAGGGGCGTCTAGATGTTGGAAAGCGTTTTCAGTTATGTATGCCGAAATGTCCGAAGCTATGCTTCCGGTGAGAGTGTCTTCTGTGAGAACCAAGGCCTTATTGCAGCGCTTGACTTGTTGAATAACCGTGTCTTTGTCCCAAGGAAGGAGCGTTCGCAAGTCAATAACGGTGACGCTGAGATTTTTCCTCTTGATAAGGTCTAGGCTTTGGTGAACTCCCCAGCCGTAAGTGATGATGCAACAATCACTGCCGAAGTCGTGAACCGAGGCCTTGCTCTCGGGAAGGGTGTAGTAGGCTGATGGGACTTCTGATTCAGTATTTCTGTATAGGAATTTATGTTCAAAGAAGAGCACCGGATTTGGGTCTTCGATGGCTCTCAATAAAAGCCCTTTTGCATCAAAAGGATTTGACGGGTAGTAAATTTTAAGTCCCGGCACGTGGTAAAACCAAGCTTCTGTGCTTTGGCTGTGAAACGGACCGGCCTGAACGCCAGCGCCTGTGGGCATTCGAACCACGACCGATGCGGGTTGCTTCCAACGGTAATGACTTTTAGCCATATTGTTGACAATCTGATTGAAACCGCAAGTCACGAAGTCGGCAAATTGCATCTCAACCACAGATTTTGTTCCTTTGATTGAAAGTCCATAGGCGGCGCCTAAAATGCTGCTTTCGGTGATGGGAGTATTCCGCACACGGTGTCTTCCGTATTTTTCACTCAGCCCTTCTGTGGCTTTAAATGCCCCGCCGTATTCAGCGATATCTTGGCCCATAATCACCAAATCTGGGTGTTTTTCCAGTGCCTGGTCAAGGGCGTTTTTTACAGCATCAATGAGTCTCAGTGTTGTTTTTTCTGGGGATGACCCTTCGGGTAATACCCCTTCGGGGGATGTTGATTCTGATTCTGATGCAAACGGTGCGTATAAATCAGTGAGCTCTCGGTCTAAATCTGGAATGATTTCAGGTTCGTTGAATACTTTTTCAATGGCTAAGTTTAGGATGTCGAGTCGTTCTTTTCTGATTTTTTCAATTCCTTCGTGATCTAAAAGTCCTTCGCCAAAAAGAAAATCTTCATAATTCTTGATGGGGTCTTTTTCTGCCCACATCTCAATGAGTTCTTTTGGTACATATTTGATGCCAGAGGCTTCTTCGTGTCCGCGCATGCGGAAGGTCATGGCCTCGAGAATGACAGGGCGAGGCCTTATTCTGATACTTTCTGCGAGATTTTTGACGGTGTTATAGACTTCTAAAATATTGTTTCCGTCTACTTTTACAGCTTCCATTCCATAGCCAATGCCTTTGTCAATGAATTGCTTGCATCGAAATTGTTCATTGCTTGGGGTAGATAATCCGTATCCGTTGTTTTCGATGAGGAAAATGACGGGTAGGTCCCACACCGCAGCTACGTTTAGTGCTTCGTGGAAATCACCTTCACTTGCCCCACCATCTCCGCTGAATACAACAGTAACAGAATTTTTTTTATTGAGTTGATCTGCTAAGGCAATACCGTTAGCCACTCCCAGCATGGCACCTAAATGACTGATCATTCCAACAATGTGGAACTCATTGGTTCCGAAGTGAAAACTCCTATCTCTGCCTTGGGTAAATCCAGATGCTTTCCCTTGCCATTGAGCAAAGAGACGTTCATCAGGGATGTTTCGAGAAGTAAAAACGCCCAAATTTCTGTGCAAGGGTAGGATGTATTCATCTGAGTTCAATGCCATGGTGGTTCCTACAGAAATGGCTTCTTGACCGATGCCTGAAAACCATTTGCCTATTTTACCTTGCCTGAGAAGAATGAGCATTCGTTCTTCAATGATGCGGGGCGTCAATAGAGATTTATATAGGTCTATCAGTTGCTGATCACTAAGGTTTCTGCGGTTGAATTGCATGTTTGGAAGATTTTAAACGAATATAAATTGCGATTAAAATACGAAATTTAACGATGTGTTATACAATATTCCTCTTGTGTTTCGATTTTCAATACTTAAAGGAAGGTAGTATGCTGCTCTAGTGTCAAGTAAAACGTGTTTGGATTTGAACAATTCAACTCCTATGCTTAAACTGCTGATGGGCATGGATTTTAATTTAGCATCATCGTATTGATTGGGAATTGAAAGTCCAACGGTATATCCTGAATAAAGATTCAAAGATTTACGTCTACCACGGCCGAAATGTTTGGTGTAAAAGTCTTGTCCGAATTGAACGTTGAAGAATTCATTTTTAACGGAAGATAGTCTAGGGTCTTGGTTGATTTCGGAGGATGAATAAGGGTTAACAGGTTTTAATACGCCAAGTTCAACGTAACTTTTTCCGCGGGTGAACATGTATTTTAGGTTCATCCCGGCATAGGCGCCGTGTGATGTGCCGTATTTTGGATTTTCAACGGTAAGATATGAATATGATACTCCAGGCATATTGACCCATGAAATTTTTTGTCTACGCCCGTCAGGCATAGTTATTTCATCATACAGTGTAAGTGACAATTTTGCCATGTTCTGGCCTTTTTTTAATGAGTTTAACAGAATTGTTTGTTCATCTATGTAATTTTCAAAAGTTGAGATATTGTCTTTCAATTGATTGATGTTTCTTTGGATGTTTCTGAGCGATTCTTCTAAAACCTTCACGCCAATAGTGCTATCCATTTGAGTTAAGTCGAAGGCAATTCTTTCATCATTTATTTGAGATTGTGCTTTAAAAAGCTCTTTTTTCTTTAGTTCAATGATTCTCTCTACTTTTTCAATTTCCATTTCAAGGTTTTGGGATTCCACATTTGAGGAAGATACCACGCCTAGCGGAATCAAAATACTATCAATGCTCAGTAGTTGGTTTAAAGGAATTTCAAGTTCAAATGAAGCTTCATACAGCGTGGTATTTTGTTTAAGGAGCTTAAACTCTGGTCGCTTTACCAATTCAATGGCTTTCTGAAGAGAAGAGTTGTATTTTAAACAATACAGTCTGATTTCCTTGGTAGCTGCATAACGGTTGTTATTGTAATATTGGGCATGAGATTTAGGATAGAAATAAAAGCATCCTAAAATAGTCAAGATGCAGAATTTCAATGAAATAGATAAAGTGTTATTGCTCATTGCAACAAATTTTACAAAATTTCTGCAACCTTTTTCCTATTGTGCGTCATAAATCTGAAACTACTTGTTAACACATGAGCAAATCATAAAGGGCTGTATCAAGAATGATCGAAAAGTGCAAAAAGAACTTTTTGAGCGTTTCAGTCCTAAAATGTATGGTTATTGCCTTCGTTACTCGGAAAATGCAGCAGATGCTCAAGATGTTTTACAAGAAGGTTTCATCAAGGTCTTTGAAAAAATTAGCTCTCTAAAAAACCCAGATCAACTAGAAGGGTGGATGTCTCGAATCTTTATCAACTTGGCAATCAGTAGGTTTCGAAAAAATAAAATCGCACCTAATATGATTAGCACAGATGAAATTGATGTAGCAGACGAAGCACCTTCAGAAGAAATGAAAGAACTTACACCTACTGAAGTACTTAGTAAAATGCAAGAACTTCCAGAGTTGTATAGAACAGTTTTGAATTTGTATGCAATTGATGGTCATTCTCACCGAGAAATTTCTCAAATGTTAGACATCACTGAAACCAATTCAAAAAGTATTCTCAGTAGATCTCGGAAAATGTTAAGAGAATTAATTTCAACAAGTCCCAATAAATAAAAAGTACAAGATTCTGGAAAACAAGGTTTTAAATATCGATCAACAACTAGCAGAGAAGTTTAATCACTTTATTGCAGACGTACCTGCGTTTTCGTGGGATGTAGTTGAGTCGAATTTAGATCGCAAGGATTCTAGACGTAAAGCGATAGTTTGGTCATCGGTGGCTACAGTTGTTCTCATGGCGGTATCGGGGATGTTGTTTTTTGGCATTCCTGCTACCGAGATGAATGAGGTTCAACAAAAGTTTGTAATTACACCGAGTACAGGTCCCCAGGAAACTCAAAAAGCACAAGCAGAGAGCAGCAACACTGTTCGAACAGATCGTCATAGCCAAGAAGTTTTGCAGTTGTCACGCACAAACTCCTTAGAAGGAAAAATTTCAAAAACTCCTGAAGTTAAGCAACCATCCATTGCATTAACTTCAGGAGTTGTTTTGGAAGAGGCATTGGCTCAGAAGTCGTTATTGACGAATGATTTGAATTTAAATAGCAAGCAATTGACTTCGTTTGAATTAGGTTCATGGATATTGAAATTTACTGATTTTACAGCTCCTACCAAGTATTTGCGCAAGCAAAATGTTTCACCTTGGGCATTTGAAGTTGGATATGATCAAAACCAAACGCAATTCAATTATCAGGTATCATCTGCTCAACAGAAATACGTACACAAGAATTATTTAAACAGAATGCGTGAAGGGGAATTTTCTCTTTCTGCGCCCCAATTTCATACGGCACTCCGATACGATTTAAATGACCGTTGGCATGCTTCTATTGGATTGGGATTTGCTCAAACCAAGACTTCTCAGAATTTTAATTTTAGAGATAGTGTTCCGGTCAGTGTTGGACAAGGACAAGAGGCTGATGCCTTTGGAAATTATCCGATCTTTGGATATGCAGGTTTGGGACAGCAAGTTAATTACGACGGTGTGCAAACCATCAATATGGTTTCAATCCCCATAAACATTGGATACAACTATCCACTCAATAGATTATGGTCTGTCACGGCAGAGGGTTCGGCTAGGTATAATTTGATATCTGGAAGTATTGGTAAAACGTTGAATTATCACACTCTTGAGTTGATGAACGCCGATCAACAGGTTTATAGAAATAGTATTGTTACCGCTAGGGTAGCAGCAGGTGTTGAGCGAAGACTTGGATTAAAGAAATGGTTTGGTGTTCGATTGAATACTCAAGGTAGCATTACTCCGCTGTTCAAACAAGATGCGGCTGTTCAAAATCGCGGTTGGTCTGTTGGTTTGTCAGCTTACTATTATTGGAAATTATTTTAAGGCAAAACAGTGACTACATTTTCAAACATATCGCTTAACTTGCAGGGAATGAAGAGACTGACCCTCGGTTTGATCACTGTTTTACTTGCGAATTTCGTGAGTGCACAGGTATTGCAGCCGTTGGGTACGGGTTTACCTGGAAAGGTAGTTGCTTCATACGCTACTGAAAAAGAGTTTTTTGCTCTCTATGAGGATGTAGAAACTGCACAGCCGAATGATTATACATTGGCTCGCTGGAACGGTGTTTTTTGGCAGTTATATCCGGGATTAGAAACTCCTGAACCAGTAGAGGTTACAGAGGGTGTATACAACTTTCACTCTATTGTACTTTACAAGAATACCATTTACGTAGGTGCATACATTGCTAACGCTTCCAAAGACGCAGAGGTACCTGTATCGCATTTGTATAAATGGAGCGAGTCCAAACAAAGCTGGGTTCCTGAAATTGGCGTGGTAGATACCCGAAACAACGGTATTGTATCTATGTCTGTTTTTGATGATAAATTGATGATTGCTGGACAATTTGAATCTACAGTTGCGGGCAAGAGTATTCAGAATATTGCTGTATTTAATGGTAGTCAGTGGGATTACATGGGTACCAGCGACATGGTTCAAGGAGCAAATGGGTTGATTCGTACGCTGCAGCCATTGGGAAATAGATTGTATATGGCGGGTAATTTTTCGACATTTGCGGGTGGTTCAACTGGAAACATTGCTTATTTTACAGCCGCCAATGGAGGTTGGGGTGGAATAGGAAGTCCATTCACAGGTGAAATCCTAGATATGGCCACATACAATGGAAGTTTGGCTGTTCTTGGTACCCATTCCAACGGTACACGAGAGGTTCGAATTTTTAAAGGAACTTGGTCTTCGGCAATAGACTTTACGGGGTTTTCTACTGCAAACATTAAAAGTATTGCAGGAGCTGGTGATAATTTGGTTTTGGCAGGTGATTTTGTGAAAGACGGCAATGGTTCCTCTTTGTTGGTATATGATGGTACTCAACTTTCATTTACCGGAAATAGGTTAACTGGGCAGTTTAGCCTAGGTCAAAGGGGGAGTGAAGCTTTTGTTTGGGGAGATTTCAAAGAGTTAAACACAGATATTAGGTACTTTTCTACCATTGTATTCGCAACGGGTAATTTATACGGCGACTTATACTTTGATCTTGATGGTGACTGCATCAAAGACATTAATGAAATAGGTATTCCTGAAAGTATTATTAGAGTTATTCGCAAGTCTGACAAGCAGCAGTTTTTTACAGTAACTGATAAAAATGGGCACTTCACATTGTCATTACCAGAAGGTGATTATACCGTAGAGCACATGTCTCGAAGACATATGTACAGTATTTGTAACGGAAACTATGCGACACAAGTCAGAAATGGTAAATATTCTTCTGTGAGTTTGGGAGAATACATGAGTCCAACCACAAAAGATTTGGAAGTAGCTTTGAATCCAATTTATCCTGCAGAATTGAAAGCAGGTGATACTGTTCGGGCATTGTTGGTTATAAAAAATCACGGAGCACAAAAGGTTAACAGCACTATTCACGTGGCTCATGATTTGCCATTGGCCGATTTTGAATCATTCCCAGAAGCAGATAACTATGATGGGATTGAAGCAACGTACTCACTTTCTAATTTAGAACCCTTTGAAACTCGTTCAATTGTATTAAAGTATAAAATTCCGCATACTGCCACTGCTGAAAGCCGGTTTGGTTTGTATGTGAAAACAGGTTCCTTGTCAGCTCAAAACGACGCCTATCAAAATGACAATTTTGATACCACCAAATTGAGTATTGGTAAGCGAGGTAATGGGGCGAATTCAGTTGAAAAAGTGGCTGACTTTGGTTCTACAGTTGATTACAGAACCAAAACATGGCTATACACAGTGAATTTTAGAAACACGGGAAGTTCATTTGTAAAGAAGGCTGTAATGATTGATACATTGTCAACACAGCTACCCTTACAAAGAATTTTGTTGAAATCATTCTATCCGGTGAAAGCCCATTATAGTATTCAAAAGGGGCGTATTTTAGTTGTGACATTTGATCCTGCTGACTTGAAAACGTATGAGAGCAGTCCAACGCAATCTACTGGGTGGGTTCAATATCAATTAGATTTTTACGAACAGATGGGTGTAAAAACTCAAGTAGATAATATTGCATACATGAATTTTGACTCAAAATGGGTAGGGGCATCTGAAAACTGTCAAGTGATGGTTATTGATGGTTCTATGTCTGTTGATAAGGGTCTAAATAAAAATGGTTTGAAAGTATATCCTAATCCTGTAAAATCTGCATTGTCTGTTGAATGGTTGCAGAGAGAGTTGGGTCAAGAATATCAAATCTTGGATATGACAGGTAGAGTGGTACTAGTGGGAACTGTTGGAGAGGGCAGCGTAAATGTTGTTGGTTTGAATTCAGGTATTTATTTGCTCAATACTCTTTCAAGCAGTACGAGATTCCAAGTATTGAAATAAATTAAAATTACCCTTTTTTAGTTCCATCTCAATCTCGCTTTGAAGCAATTGAATGGATACATCAATCATTCTATTTCGCTGAATGATTTTATATGCTTTTTCTGCAAACAAGTGCTTTTTACGTGAGTTCTGTTGGTTGACAGTCTCGTGTTTGGAAATGGCCTCTGCTAGGCTAGAGACTCCTTCATTTTGCATTGCTTGAGTTAAAACAACTGGACATTCCCACAATTCATTGGCACGAATATGTGCCAATTTCTTTAGGTATGAGGCAAATGCGGCTGCACCGTCTCTATCAGATTTATTTACCACAAAAATATCGGCTATTTCCATGATCCCGCTTTTGAGTGTTTGAATTTCATCGCCACTTTCCGGCACTGAAACTACAATAGTGGTATCGGCCAATCCAGCAATTTCTATTTCACTTTGACCAACCCCTACGGTTTCGATGATGATGCGATCAAAGGGGGCATACTTCAGAACTTCTACCATTTCAATAATGCTAGCAGATAGTCCGCCAAGTGATCCTCTAGATGAAACACTTCGAATGTATACATTGGGATTTAAAAAGAGCGATTGCATTCTCAATCTGTCACCAAGGAGTGAACCGAAGTTGAAAGCACTGCTTGGATCTACAGCTAGAATGGCAATTTTGTGATTCTTTTCTGCCCAGTAATTTACCAACGCATTAACCAATGTGGATTTACCTGCACCTGGAGGGCCGGTAATACCAATGACGGGTGTGTTTCCGTTCATTTGTTTAAGAAGACTCAAAGCGTTGGGGTGCTGGTTTTCTACCCAAGATAAAGCGCGAGCAATATGAAGCTCGTTGCCTATTTTGATTTGTGGCAGTTCAGGAATCAGCATGGTTCAAATATACGGTTCAACTCCGAGTGTATGGTAAGTCTGATATTTTTAGGTGGCTGCCTGACTGATGCAAAAAGCTACCAGCAATGGCAATCATTGCCGCATTATCTGTGCAATATTCAAATTTTGGGATGTACGATGGGATATTATATTTTAAAGCAATTTTTGCAAATTCTGCTCGCAAAGGTTGGTTTGCTGACACCCCACCAACCAGCCCAATGGACTTGGGATTAAATTGTTTGATTCCTTTGGTCAATCGTTTACAGAGCATATCAATCAAACATTTTTGATATGATGCACAAACAGATGAAATTTCTTGTTCTAAGAACAGAGTATTATTTTCAATTTGTTTCCGAAGAAAATACAAAAGTGAAGTTTTAATTCCCGAGAAACTAAAATCTAAATTCTGGGTTTGGCTATCTGGAAATGAATAGGTGTTTGGGTTTCCGTTTTCGGCTAATTTTGAGATGATGGGTCCGCCAGGATAACCTAAGTTCATCAGTTTTGCACCCTTGTCGAAGGCTTCTCCAACTGCATCATCAATGGTGTTACCCACTATGTTCATTTGATGGAAAGATTCAACCATAATCAATTGTGTATGTCCTCCGGAGACCAACAAACAGAGCATAGGAAATTCAATTTGATGATCAATGAAAAGGGCTGCGACATGTGCTTGAAGATGATTTACGCCAATGAGGGGTTTGTTAAGGGCAATAGAAAGTCCTTTGGCTGTATTCAGACCAACAATCAAGGAACCCATCAGTCCAGGCCCTTGTGTCACGGCAATTGCGTCAATGTTTTGGAGGGACATATTGGCAATTTTCAGTGCTTCATCAATTACTGGAATGATGTTACTTTGATGCGCACGAGAAGCCAATTCAGGCACTACGCCACCGTATTTTCGATGAACGTCTTGAGTGGCCATAAGATTTGACAGTATGACACCGTTATGAATCACAGCTGCTGCGGTATCGTCGCAACTGCTTTCAATGCCCAATATAGTGGAGTTGTGGCTCATAGGTGGATTCGCGTGTAGTATAAAAAAATATCTTTGAGGGATTTGAAAAAACGGCAGTCAAAATTAAGGAAGTTCTTGCTTAGAACTCTACTGGCATTGGTATTTCTTTCCAGTGTGGTTGCCGTTTTGACTCGTAATAGAAAAGTTCAAACCCAGATTGCCCGTTATTTGACTCATAAATTCACAGAGTTGACGGGTGCAGATATCCACATTGGTTCGGTGGAAGTTGATTTTTTACGCAATTTCCATGTAGAGGATTTGGTGATTTTTGATCTGCATAAAGACACATTGTTAAAGCTGAAAAGCCTTGATTTTAGAATAAACGAAGTAAACTTCCCCAAGAATACTGCGCGCGTGTCTCATGTAATCTTAAATCATGGATATTTTAAAATGGGGCTATATCCTAACGAATCTCGTTTTAATTATGAAATGATCTTAGATCGGTTGGGTTCTGATACGGCTTCTTCAAAACCTTGGGGCATTCAGGTTGATCAAATTAAGTTAATTGCTACCGATTATGTTTATTTCTCAGGCAGTCATCCCGAAAAATTAAACACAAAAGGAGAGTTTAATCCAAGTTATATCAGAGTGAATAAACTCACAGGAGAAATTGCACTTTTGGAAGTTTTTAAAAATGGCAAGCTAACTTTTGATATAAAGTCGTTGAATGGCGCTGAACGAAGCGGTTTTGTTATTGATGAACTAGCTACTCAAGGGGTTTTTTATAACAAGCGACTGGAGTTAAATGCGCTTAGATTGTTCTCATTCGATACGCACATTGAAGGACTATTCAGCATGGATTGGTCAGCTAAAGATGCCATGAAAGACTTCTACCGGAAAGTGATTTTTCAGTTGACGGTGGCATCGTCGCCCATCAGATTGAGCGATATTGGTCCATTTGCACCTTGGTTGAAATCACACAGTACATCATTGTTGTGTGATTTTACACTGAAGGGGCCGCTTTCCGATTTGAGAAGCAAAGATTTTACGGCTTTGACATCAGCTGGAACGGAGTTGAATTTGAATTATCGGTTGACCGGACTACCCAATGTTTCTAAATTGGTAAATACTGTCAAAATGAACGATTGCGTAATTGAAATGACCGATGCAATGGAAATGTTTGCTGGTGAGACATGGGGTGGATACTTGGCTCGATTTGGAACTACTTATTGGAATGCACAGCTTAAGATTCCAATGGATTCCTTTGTTTTTATCGGGACTGCTCAAACAGATATTGGAGGATATGACGGAGAATTCGCCCTTGATTTTTCGCAGGATGAGTCTATGCCCTTTAGACTTCTTGGCGAAACCAAAGAACTCCAATTGAATGGATTTGCGACATCGCTCAAAGATTTTGGAGCGTTGAATTCAAGGGTTTCTGTTTTTGGTGACGGATTTGATGAGAATGCAACAGGTGATTTTGATTTGGATATTCTAGACGTTAGTTATAATGGGCAAATATTACAGAATTCTGCCCTGACTGGTACCTTGCAAAAAGGGGATCTTGAATTGAATGTTAAATCATCAGACGTCAAAACTAAATTGGAACTCAGCTTAATTGGGGGCAATATTTTTGGTCAAAAAAAGAGTTTAAACGCACAATTAAATTTGAGCACATTAGATTTTAAGGCTCTTGGATTTGATACTGGAAATTTAGACGTAGCTGGAAAATTCAATATCGCTGTTAATGGTTCTTCTTGGGATGATTTAACGGGTTTAGTGACCATTCAAGATGCAAGATTTCACAAGGGCAATGATGAATACATACTTAGAAATCAACTCATTCAACGCCCAACTATTGATTATTTGGGATTTAAGGGCGATTGGGCTGAAGGAAGTATTTCTGGCCCATTGAAATTCACTCACACTCCTGATTGGATTGATCACTTGAGCAATAATTTGGTGCCAGAGCGATTCAAAGACATTGGGTTTGCTTTGAATGATTCAATTTATTTCAATTTGTTTTTACCCCAAACGGCTTGGATTGATGCCTTTTTGGTAAAGGGTTTAAAATTGGGACCTTTGAACATCAAAGGCCATTATTTCGCGCAAAACAATATTTGTGATCTCAAAATTGGGCCTTTTAGTTTGGAGTACGGAAAACTCTACAGTGAACGGGTTAGATTGAGCCTTCTAAAACCTACCACACATGGTATGACAAAATTGAGGGTATCAACAAACTACATGTTGGTTGATAATACGGTTTATGATACCTTGGGATTTGCCTTCGATATAATGAAGGGTGGATACCAAGTAAAAACACTGTTGCACGAAAAAGCTGACAGATACTCATTGGGTGTAGCGGGTACGGGAGCCATACATGAAGATTTTGCGAATTTGTATTTTCAAGAAACCTATCTCAGAATCCAAAAGCAATTTTGGACTTTAGATGATAAGGCACGAATCAACTTCAATAAAAACAATATTGAAGTAAATGATTTTTACATTGCTGATGCTACTCACTTTTTCCAAGTGGATGGAGTTGCAAGCAAATCGCATTCAGATACATTGAAAGTTGAATTTGGGAATATAACTCCCCGGGTATTGACTCCGTTTTTTCCTTCGGGGACGTTTGACAGCTTGAATTTTAGGTCAAACGGTGCTGTTGCTTTGAGTGGGGTTTTCGGCGATTTGCAGTTTTTGGGGAATTTAGATGTCAACAAGATAAAATATCAAAATTTTGAATACGGAAGTGCCTCTATTGCTATAGAGGAATCAGAAGTTAAAGGAAGACTTAAGGTTGATGCGTCAATGAGAACAGGTCCATTGGTGAAAACTCGATTCTACGGAACAGTAAGTCTTAAAGAAAATGAATCGGCTGATTTGGATATTTTAGGCACCATTCCACAAAATTCTAGTTTGCAAATTTTAAAGCCATTTTTAGATGGAGTCATTACGGTTAAAGAAGGAAAATTTGGCGGAAATGTGCGTATTTCAGGAAAAAGTAATCGACCCAAAATAATGGGTTTGTTGACAACGAATACCGTTAAGTTGGGGGTTGATTATCTTGGAACAGATTATTATTTGGGCGGGAATTTCAAATTGACCGACCAAGGGTTATTCACGATGCGACCTATGAAGTTTCTTGATGAATCAAAAGTGAATTTTGGCTGGTTAACTCTTGCCCTTACCCATGAGAATTATAAAAACTTTGCTTTAGACCTAAAAGTAGATAGTATTCGAAATATGCGGGTATTGAAAACGACTGAAAAGATGAATGATCTATTTTATGGAAATGCTTGGGCTGATGGTAACTGCCGGATTTATGGGTTGTTTTCGGAGATTGACATGGATATTAACCTCAAAACTAGATCTCAAACTTCAGTTTCCATTCAATATCCAGAAGTTTCAGAAAACATTGTTTCAAATTCAATAAAATTTGTTACCAAAACACAAGCAAGTAAAACCACAATGACTATTCCTGTTTTAGCAGAAAGCGATGCCATAGGTAAAATTACCTTGAACATTCAGGCAACCGATGATGCCGAGGCAAGATTTGTCATTGATAAACGATTGGGCGATGTAATTAAAGGGAATGGAAGTGGGAATTTACGGTTGATTTATGACAGAGACGAAGAATTATACCTATATGGTAGCTACACCATCAGTAAAGGTGAATACGCATTTTCCTTGCCTGGGGTGAATCTCTTGAAAAAAATTAACCTACAAAAGGGAGGTATCATTGCTTGGGATGGAGATCCTTTCAATGCAAGAGTTGATCTAGCAGGAAATTTCGAAAAAAGACTTTCACCTTCAACATTGATGATAAGTAATGCAGGATCAGGCAATTCGTATCCGGCTTCTCGATTTGTTAGTACTTTATACATGAAAGGGAATTTATTTAGTCCGCAGATTTCTTTTGATTTGGATGCTCCAGATTTGATTTCTTCGGGTGGTACTTCTGCAAATGAGGTAAACTCTGTGATTCAAAGAATAAAAGCTGACAAAGATGAAACTATGAGACAATCTATCGCACTGTTATTGTTTGGGAATTTTTTGCCTCCATCGTTTTCTTCTGCTTCGGCACCAAACACCAATGCATTTAGTGGTACTGGTTTTGCGGGAAATAGCATTTCAACAATAGCAAGTAGCGTAGTAAATGACTTATTTTCTAAATACGGAATTCCCACCCGAATTCAAGTAAATATTGATGATGTTCGAAATGCAACCGGAACCAGTAACACGCAGTTGTTTGTTAATAGCGAATGGTTTTTATCAGACCGACTTCGTTTAGATTTAAATTATGATCCAACCGTAGCCGTATTGGTTAATAGCGTGGCGGTACCCATCAATTTTAACTTGGAGTATAAAACCAGTGATGAAAATTGGCGATTGAAAGCATTTTCTAGATCCAATAATTTGCTTTTGCAACAAAATAACTCACCTACAACCAACGGAGTATCAGGCAACACTTTAGGTACAGGAGTCCTTTACCGAAGAGAGTTTGACACCTTTCAACGAAAAAAGGAAAAGAAATCGAATGATTCAAACTAAACTCGCACTATGAAATCCGGATGGAGATTGTTCTTAGAATCGGTGAGAATGTCAACTGACGCAGTAAAGCGAAATAAACTCCGGAGTTTGTTGTCAGTCTTGGGTATAACTATAGGTATTTTTTGCATTGTCTCGGTATATGCCTTGGTGCATTCTTTAGAACTGAGTTTGAATAATCGATTTTCAAAAATGGGCACTCAAGTGTTGTTTGTTCAGAAATGGCCTTGGGATGATATGGGAAATGATTATCCGTGGTGGAAGTTCTTAAAAAGGCCCGTATCAAGCATACAAGAAGCCGAATTTTTAGAGCGCAAACTATCAAAGCAACGGGTTTCAAATCTGGCATATGTGTTTCAGTCAAATTTGAACGTTGCTGCAAACAAGCAGGTCTTGAACAATATATCCATAAAGTTTGTTTCTCATGCATTCGATAAAGTTCAAGATGTGAGTGTTGCAGAAGGTCGTTATTTCACTGAGCAAGAATCCAATGCCGGCAGAAATGTGTGTTTGTTGGGTTATACCATTGCCCATAATTTATTTCCCAATGGAAGAGCCATCGGCAATGTTATTCGTTTAGGTAATCAAATGGTAACGGTTATAGGCGTTTGTGAGCAACAAGGCAGTAGTATTGTAGGTCAAAGCAACGATGATATTGTAATTGCACCTGTAAAACTTGGACTCAATTTGGCATCCTATAGAAACAGTGAAGACGCCCAAATTTTGGTGCGAGCTCAAGATAATGTTGATTTAGATGAACTGCGCTTCGAGATAAATCGCCTCATGAGACAAGTTCGTAAATTGCCTCCTCACGCCGAAGATGATTTTGCCGTCAATAAAATGTCAATGATCACTGATGCGATTTCTGGTTTGTTTGGACAAATACAAAAAATCGGGCTCGTGATTGGCGCTTTCGCTATGATTGTAGGAAGTTTTGGGGTTGCCAATATCATGTTTGTTTCGGTTAAGGAAAGAACCCGTGAAATTGGAATACAAAAAGCTCTTGGAGCAACCAATGGATTTATTAGAGCGCAGTTTTTATTGGAAAGTGTGTGGCTGAGCATTGCTGGCGGAGCAATAGGGTTGTTATTAGTTGCTGGACTCCTTAAGATTTTAGATGCGTTTGCCAAATCAGGTATGGGTGCTGACGTAGTTCTATCTTTAAATTTGGAGGATGCTTTGCTCGGAGTAATTACTTCAATTGTTGTAGGGTTAGTGGCGGGATTTCTTCCGGCACAAACAGCCGCAAAATTAAGTCCCGTAGAAGCCATTAGATCGAATTAAGAATGAATAAAAGTATATTGTTATTAGGGGCGTTAGTGTTTTTTGGAGGACAAATTCTGGCTCAAAAAGATTCAGCAAAAATTGAAGGTGTTGAAATAAAAGTTCAAAAAAGCATCATTGAAAATCAAGCAGATAAGCTAGTTTATAATGCTTCCGAAGATATTACCAGTCAAGGGCAATCTGCCAGTGACTTATTGGCGAAAGTGCCTATGGTTGATGTTGATATGGATGGCAATGTATCCTTAAGAGGAAATAGGAACGTGAGATTTTTAGTCAATGGGAGACCTTCAGGATTGATATCGGGTAGTCCAGCAGATGCTTTAAGGGCACTTTCAGCTGATGACATTGAGCGGATTGAAGTTATTACCAATCCTTCTTCTAAATATGATGCAGATGGCTCTGGTGGTATCATTAATATCATCATGAAAAAGAAAATTGTAGGGAACACAGGGAATTTGCGATTGGGAATTGGTACAAGAAGTGCACATTTTGGTGGCCAATACTCATCAGTAAGAGGCAAAAATAATTTTTCTGCATCAGCAGGAGGTCATTTTTGGAGGAGTTGGGGAGATGTAGTAACTACTCGAACTAATATTAATGCTTTGGGCGAAAATTGGGTCTTGAAGCAAAATGGCTATGCAAACAATTGGGGAGGCGGCCCAAGAATTACCCTAAATTTAGATAGACAAATTGACGATAATCAATCGCTTGTTTTAACAGTGGGTACCAATTCTCAAATGAGAAGCAACAAACAAGACTGGACCAACCTTCAAGGTTTAAGCGCATTGCAAAAAACTTCATATCAAACTGCAGATCGTTTTAATTTTGGTATGGGTTATGATTTTGGGTTTGATTATCGCAAGAAATTCGTTAAAAAAGACCGTGAGTTTTCAATTTCAGGGTTGATGGCTATTGGTACCGGAAATGATGATTATTTAGCAAAAAGAGATTTTTATGGAATTATAGTTACCAATGAACAAGAACAAAGTTTGAATTCTACATTGAATAATGAGACCTCTTTGCAAGTAGATTATACCGAACCATTTACACAAGCAATTAAAGGTGAGTTTGGAGCAAAGGCCATTGTGAGAACCGTTAATTCCGATTATTTTTTTAGTTTCTACAACGATACTTTAGGTGATTTTATTGAAGCTAAAGATAGAACCAACGGCTTGCAGTACTTTCAGAATGTTTATGCAGCCTATGGCCAAGTAAATTATTCTTTTGCAAAGAAATATTCGGTGAGAGTAGGTCTAAGATACGAAATGACAGAATTTGGTGGTGCTCTAACTCAATCTCAGAAGAGTGAGTTCAGGGGAGATCCATATGCTAATTTGGTGCCTTCTTTTAATATTTCAAGGTCAATTGGGAAAGGTGGATTTGCTCGATTCAATTACAATCGACGCATTCAGAGGCCGTCGTTATTTTACCTAAATCCCTACGTGAATACTTCCGATCCCTTGAATGTTTCTCAAGGCAATCCTTATTTATCACCTGAGTTTGGAGATAATTTTGAATTTTCTTTTGGGAATTATACAAAAGTGGGTGGCTATGGTTTTAATATTTTCCACAAAAGAGTTGACCAAGCCATTGAAACATACCGAACTGTAAATGCGAATGATATATATGTTACTACCTATGGTAATTTTGGATTAAACAGGCAGAATGGGTTTGATTTTAATGTGAATTTCAGAGGTAAGGGATGGTCGCTATTTTTTAATGGTGGTGCTGGGTTGGTGCAGATTTCTACTTTGATTGACTCTGGTGCAATTGCCGGGTTATCTGTTCGTGGTGTTACATACAGTGCAAGTCTGAGAGGAAATGTGAAATTAAGTAAGAACTGGATGTTAGAGGCATTTTCAAGGGTAAATGCTCCTAGTTTTTCATTACAAGGATATTCGCAGAATTGGTTGTTTCATACCATTGGATTTAAACGACAATTCAAGAATGATCAAGGAGGTATTGGATTTGGATTTGATAATCCGTTTTCGCCGGTGGTACATTTGAAGACTGAAAATCGAGGGGTTGGTTTTACCTATCTTCAAGATAGAGAGTTAAATATGTGGGGTATTAGAATCAATTTTGATTATAAATTGGGCAAAATCAGCAGTCAACCAGAGAATATTAGAGAAATTAAAATCAAAAATGAAGATTTGAAAAACGGTGACGGTCAAGGCGGAATGTAAATGGAGTAAATTCGATTGGATTTTCGTAGTTTTGTGATATGGACATTCAAGGTAAAATTGTACAAATACTTCCCAAGCAGACAGGAGAAGGCAAAAACGGAACGTGGGAGAAGCAAGATTATATTTTAGAAACCCAGGCCCAATATCCCAAAAAGGTATGTTTCTCAGTTTGGGGTGTGAAAATTTCTCAGTACAACATTCAAATGGGTGAATTTGTGAGTTTAGGAGTGGATGTTGAAAGTCGCGAGTATAATGGAAGATGGTATACAGATCTCAAAGCTTGGAAAGTGGATAGACCCGGAGCAGCCCCTATGGGCAGCAATACTGGAACATCGCCCAGCAACCAACAAGCCAATGATCCTTTTGCAGATACTGCGCAAATAAGTGACCCATTTGCATCTTCTTCCAATTCGGAAGAGGCGGATGATTTGCCATTCTAATGTCATATTAATGTCTCCAAGCAGACAGCAGTAAACGATGTTGACTGATTTGGTGTCTATAATTAGTTGAGATGTAACAGCCATGAAATTAAACTTAAACCCATACAAAAAAATATTCCTTCTTGCCTTATTGTCAATTGCTTCAGTGGTGCTTCAAGCCGCAAATTACTATTTGAGTACAACAGGAGACGACTCTAAAGACGGGTTGAGCCCAGCAAATGCGTGGAAAACATTGTCAAAAGCGGTAAGTACGCTAACAAACAATGATAAATTGTTCATTGCTGCAGGTAACTATACAGGTAGTTTAAATGTGGGTGTTACCTTGTCAGTTTCAATAGACGGTACGGTAAGAGTTGATCATCTAAGAATGAACTCTGGTTCTTTGGCCTTAGAAGGTACAAATAGCGGTTTATTGAATGTAAAAGATTCATTTGTTTTAAACAATGGCATTATCACTGTGAGTACTTTCACCGCAAGATTGCATGCATTAGCAACCTGTGGTTTAAAGGGTGGTAACAAAAATAGTTACGTGATAGGTGGTTATGCGGTGCACAACATTGACCCCGCAGGTAAATCTTTTGTGTGGCATGTTGGTGTAGCCAATCAATATCGACCTGTTAAAATGGAGGGATTTGCTCAACCTGGGGTTGCAGATCATTGGTTTCATGCTGAGTATTTTTACACGACACCTCCAGCAACCCCTACATTGCCTTCTACCACCAGAAATATTTCTAAAACAGGGTATTGGTTCGTTAAATCTTCAGCGGGTCCAACTCAAGCGAGAGCATTTGAAATGTCATTTTATTACGATACTGTAACTGCAGATGACGGAGTTTTTGATGCACCGAAACTACAATTATTGAATTCTAATGGCACCAAACCTTGGGTTGTCAGTAAAACAGGTGGTACTTTTGACCGCAAGGGTTACATCACGTCAAATACCATTGATAGTTTGAAATTTTTCGTATTGGGAAATGCTAAAGGTGGTTCAACCTTTCAAGGTGGAGTCAATACCTTAGGAGATAATACCAATCCTTTCGCTAAATTTACTTTTGATACAAAAGCTTTGTGTGTAGGTGATACTATTTACTTCAAAGATCAATCAAAGAATGCGGCTGGAGTTAATTATACTTGGAAATTTGGAGATGAGAGTTTGACTGGCTCATTGGCTGGAAAAAATGTGCTTTCTACCGGACCCTCAAGTAAAAATCCGGTTCACATTTACAACGGAGCGGGTAATTTCAGGGTTCGTTTGGAAATAAGAAATACAAACAATACGATCGATACCTCTATTCTTATACTTCCTGTCGGTGTTCGCCCTAAATTGACGGGCTTAAATGCTATACAGTTTTATCGATATCCAATGAATGCAATTGATACTTTCGATGATGCAACTATTTGTCAAGGTCAGCGTTTTTGGGCAATTGATAACTATGATATCACCTTTGGGTATAATCCCAATAATGATTATGTAACAAATCTTGAAATAAAAGTGGTGGGTGTAACTCCTGAGCCGAAGGTTCAAACCGTGATGCCGGTTCCTGGGATGGATACTCTAAAAACTACTATATCTCAGCCGGGCGCTTACCAAATATTTGCGACAAGAACCACCAATAAAGGTTGTAAAGCATTCGATGTTGCGGATTTGATTATTTATGCAACTCCAGGAGTCGCATTTTCATGGAGCAAACAATGTGAAACTCCTCCCAATACTAAATTTTTAGTAACCAATATGACGGGTGATCCATCGTTTACCAACAAAATACTAAAATGGCGTTGGGAATACGAGGGTCAAATTGTAACAGGAGATGTAGTGAAAAATCCTTCAACTAAAAACTATTTGTTTTCAGGCGGACATCCAGGAGTTAATATGGTCAAGTTGGTTATGGAAACTAACTTTGGTTGTATAGATTCATTCAGCGATCCGGTATATATTTTCCCGAAACCAATAGTGGGTTATAATTTAGATAAGTTGTGTGATGGTGAAGTAATGGAAGCAGATGCCACCAGTTCTCAGATAAAATTTGGTGGAAGTATTAATGATTATATTTGGAAATTTGATGTTACTGGAGCTGGAGTGGCAGATACTGGGAACCAAGTGACTTATCAATATCCTGGGCCAGGTTTATATAGAAACACTTTAACCTTATTTTCGTATAACAATGGAATGCCCATTTGTAGGGCAGATTCGACCTTTTTTGTACGAATTCACCCCAAGCCAACTCCAAGTTATCAAATAAAAGAGGTTTGCTTTGGAGATTCGACTTCGTTGCGTAGGGTGATAGATCGTTATCCTCACCGTGACAGTATGTTGTATTATTGGTTCTTAGATTACAATTATATTGGCAACGATACTAATTTCAAATACAAATTGCCGAAGCCGGGTAATTATGCACTGACTATGCGCGCAACATCCCTGGCGGGTTGCAGAGACTCTGCTGTAGGAGTTTTACGGTCATTCTATGTTCCAGATGTGTCATTCAATCTTGATATGACCGTTCCTGGAAATGATACTTTTCAATGTTTAAATTGGAACAGATTTACATTCGATTATAATTTTGGATTAGACCCTTATGATACTATAAGAAATTCGTATTGGGATTTTGGAGATAGTATTGTGGAGTCGCCAGTTTCCAATAATTACCACGGTTACACAAAAGCAGATACATTTACGGTTAAATTATTTGTAGATAACGTGAACGGTTGTGCAGACAGTGCATATCAAACAGTTTATGTTTGGCCTTCTCCGGTGGCTGGGTTTACCCACGAAGGAATTTGTATGCCAGATACGGTTGTATTCACCGATACTATTTCAACCTCAGTTGATCCTATTGTAAAGCGATTTTGGGATTTTGGTAATGGAAAGTCTGATACCAATAATGTCAATATTGCCAGAAACCTTTACATGAACGCTACTCCGGTTAATGTAACTTATGTGATTACAACGGATCATGGCTGTGTAGATTCTATTGTAAAAGTTTTGGATTCATTGATAGATATTCCCAAGGCTAATTGGCAAATTATTTCCGGTAGTATGCCGCTGTGTAAAGGCGATTCTGCGATTTTCCAAGTTTTGGGAGGGGATTCTGTTAGTTGGAAAGTAGATCTTGATACTGCTCGTTCTAAAGCGTTCAATAAATCAGGAACTTATGTTTTCAGGGTGTATAACGGACCCGGAACTTGTTTTGCTTCTGATTCGGTTCAAGTTTATGCTTATTCACCCGCTGATATTCAAGCTTATGCTGATACAACTATTTTTAGAGGAAGACAGGCACAATTGAGATTGAAAAATGCCTACAGTAATATCAAATGGTTTCCATCTAATTTATTGTTAGACAGCATCAGTGATTTTGTGGTTACTAAGCGGTTGACTGATAGTACGGTATTTTATGTGACCGCCTTGGATTCGAATGGATGTCCAGATTTAGATTCTGTTATTGTTAGAATTATTGACCCTCCATTGGTTAAAATACCTAATATTATTACTCCAAGTGGAGATGATAAAAATCAAACTTGGAATTTGATTGATATACCCGATTTATTCTTGTTTGATATTGTAATTTCTGATAGACAAGGAAAAAGAGTATATTCGACAAGTAATTATGACAATAATTGGGCAGCAACTGATCAAAACGGAGATCCTTTGCCCGATGGAGTCTACTTCTATTATATGAAAAATCGTCAAACCAATCAGGTGTATAGAGGATACATTCAGGTTATTAAATAAACATGAAGAAACTATCAATTTTGTCGATATTAGCTCTTTCTGCTGTGCAAGTATTTGCGCAAATGGGTGCTAGAATTGACCAATTTTATTTAGACCGTTCATCGGTGATTCCGGCGGCAATTACCGCAACTGATAAGGGCTATGTGTCTCTGTACTACAATAAATTGTTTATTGATGTACCTGGTTCTCCGCAGCATACATTGTTTAACGCAGCAATGCCTCTTCCGAAACAGAATACAGCCTTTGGGTTGTTTTACATGAAAGAGAATATTGCATTTTCAGAAATGCACAACGCCTATGCAACATATGCCTATAAAATTCCTTTAGGAAACGATGTTAATGTTAGCTTAGGAGTAAGTGCCGGTGTTTTGGCCCAAAATTTTGATGCATCAAAAGCAGTATTCTATGATGATAATGATCCTAAAATCATCGCATTGTTGTATAGCCCTCCGGTTGTTAGAGCAGATTTGCGGGCTTCATTTTATGTGAGTTCTGAGAAGTTTTATGCTGGTATGGTTGTATCTCGTTTGCCAAAGCCTCGATTTGATTATTCGTATTACAACTATTCAGCAAGTTATGATTTACAAACGCAGGCTTCCTGGATGGTTGGTTATAATGCTGCAATTGACGATAACTTCACGTTGAAGCCTTCGTTTAATTTCAATATGTACAATTGGGACTATTTGTACTATCAGGGTAATTTGACGGCAGATTTTCAAGGGAAATTTTGGTTAGGTTTTGGAGTAAATAATCTTTGGCAGGCAGGTTTCAATGTGGGTTTAAAACCTCAAGAAGAGATAACGTGTGCATACTCATATACCGTTCCAGATGGTGTTCAAAGGGGCTTATTGGGACCGATGCATGAATTTACTACAACCATTGGATTCGGAGCGTTGGGTGCAGGTATCGCTGGAAATGGGAATGGAAATGGAGATGGCTCTAACAGCGACGGAGAAGGTGATGGTTCAAATGGTGGGTCTGGCGGAGATGATGAAAACGGCGGAAAAAGAAGAAGAGGCGGCGACCTAAATGGTCAAGGAGTATCTCCAAGTGAGCGAATCCGTAAAGACGTGACGGTTAAGGCATTTTCAGACATGGAGAACTTTGGCAAAGGGAATGATACAAGCGGAATTACGTTACCTCCTATTCCAAAAGTTAAACCAGAACCTGGACATTACTTAGTTGCCGGTCTGCATGCTTCTGAAGATAAGGCTAACAAAATGATTAAAGACCTATACATGAAAGATGTTTTGGCGTTCAAGTTTTACGATCCTAGAAATAAGAGTTATTACGTTTACATAAAACGTTATGATACTGAAAAAGACGCCAATAAAGGTACTTTCTACTTTGAAGTTTCTGTTCCCAACATTTGGGTGAGAGAAATGCAATAATCAAGGTTTTGATGAACCCATAAACGCAAATCGTATGAGATTGCAACCCATTTGTAGGGCTTGCAGTCTTATACTTTCTGGATCTTTATATACTTCTGGATCTTCCCATCCATTTCCCAAATCAGATTCATAATCATAGTAGCAAACCAATCTTCCTTTGTAGAATAGCCCGAGTCCCTCAGCCGGTTTTCCATCGTGTTCATGAATTTTAGGTACACCTGAAGGAAATTTAAAACTGTTATTGTAAATGGGGTGGGAAAGTGGTACCGCTGTCAACTCCAACTCTGGGAATACTTTTTTTAATTCTCGTCTGATGTAAGGATCCATACCGTAATTGTCACAAATGTGAAGGAATCCGCCGGAGATTAAATAACTTCTCAAGTTTTGAGCTTCCTGTTCTGAAAAAACTACGTTTCCATGTCCTGTCATGAATATGAAGGGGTATGAAAATAGATCATCGCTGCCTACTTCAATAATTACTTCTTGGGTATTGAGGGTTGTTTTGATTTGTTTATTGCAAAAAATCGCGAGATTCTTAAGGGCAGTTTTACTGCTGTACCAATCACCTCCACCGTTGTATTTCAGTCGAGCTAATGAAATATTTTGGCCGAATAAACGTCCCCCGAAAAGAAAAAGTAGGACAAAAAAAGTAAGCCTTTTGTTTACCACAACGTTATGAGGAAAATGCTACCAATAACGATTCTATAAATCCCGAAAGCGGCGAAACCGTATTTTTGTACAACACCGATAAATAGTTTAACGGCAATGGCGGCGGTAATAAAACTGAGAACATTTCCAATGGCTATGTCTGAAAGTGCAGACGAAGATAGTTGATCCCAATTTTTAAGCATTTTATATCCTGCGGCGGCAGAAAGAGTTGGAACCGCTAAAAAGAAGGAGAATTCTGTTGCGGAGTGTTTAGATAATTTACACCCTAATGCACCTGCAATACTGGCTGCGCTTCTGCTGGTACCTGGTATCATCGCAAAGGATTGAATTACACCTATGGTGAAGGCATCTTTAAATGTCATGCTATCAACGGTTTTCTCGCCTGGTTTTAGCCATTTATCCATAAAAACAAGAAACAGACCTACTAAAATGAGCATAACGCCAACTACTGCAGGTGTTTGGAGTAAGGTTTCAAGAAAATCATCGAATAAAAGCCCAAGGATAGCGGCGGGAATGAATCCAACAATCAGTTTAGAATAAAAGGCAATTGAAAAGTTCTTGATGAATCGTTCCCAATACAGGAATACGACCGCCATTATAGCACCAAATTGGATTGAAATTAGGTAAGTGTCAATTGCGGGATCATTGACGTTCATCCATTCTTGAAACATCATTAAATGACCGGTACTTGAAACTGGAAGGTATTCGGTTAAACCTTCTACGGCTGAAAAAATCGCGTTTTCAGTAAAGGTCATTTTTTACGGTAGAAAATTGCCGCAATGCCAATGCCGAATCCTAAAATAACCACAATTGGGGCTAATGTAGCTCTTCGGAAATCATAAATATCGCCAGATTTACCGCTCATTAATACAAATCCGAGAATGACCATCGTCATGCTAATGGCAATGAGAATGTAGTTTTCTTTATTGAAGATGAGGTCAGCAGGAGTGTTTTTTTTCTCTTCGGTTGCTACGTTTTTGATATTCTTATTTTTCATTAGTACAGATTTTCAATTTTCAGTTTTAAGTATTTGCGTGTGCTTGCTAAACTGGTTAAAGTAGAAAGCAATATTCCAAAAATAGCAATTGCAATTGAAACAATCAGCAAATCTTTGAAAACAATGTGGCTGGTGAATTCTTTCAATATTTCAAATTCGGGCTCGCCAGAGTATGGAAGTCCCCAGAATAACAGCCAAATGCCTAAAGCCGCTATGGGTAAAGCGGCAATGGAATGACGAACCGATTTTAAGACAAAGGGTTTTAATATAAAGGCATTTGTGGCGCCCACTAACTGCATGCTTTTGATAGTATATCGATTGGCAAAGATGCTCATTCTCACATTGTTATTAATGAGGACCGTTGATAGGATAATAAAAATAAGAGCCACTCCCGATAAAATCCATTGCAATTTTTCAATGTTCTGGGTCATAGATTGCAACCAATTTTTTTGGAACAGTACGTCTTCTACGCCAGCTTGACTTTTAAACATTTTAGTCATTTGATCCATGAATTCTGTATTTGCATACTGGGCTTTAGGATACACTTCTAAGCTCAATGGTAGGGTTACAGTTTCTACGTAATTCATGAAATCAGGATCGTACTTATCGCCCATTTCTTTCATTCCCTGTTCGCGAGAAACGAAACGTGTTTTAGAAACCCAAGGTTTTTTTTCGATTTCTTTTTGAAGTTTAGTAACTTGAGTTTCTTGAATTTCATCGTGAAAATAGATGTCAATACTGGAATTTTCTAGCCAATGATCACCCATAGATTTGAAGCCAAGTAAGGTGGTTCCAAGCAAACCAAGGATGAACATAACAGCGGCTAGACTTAAAATCCCTGGCAGTGCCGATGGTTTTTTGCGTTTGACGGGTTTCTCTTCCATGGAAAATTAAACTTAGTGCGAAAATGCATAAAATTAATGGTGTGATGAAAAGAAGTTTTCCGCATTGTGTAGATTTGTTGGCATGCAATTGTTTTCCCAGTTAGATTTGAACAAAGTATTGTTTTTAGATATTGAGACGGTCCCCGCTGAACCGTCATTCAAGAGTTTAAGTCCACAGTGGCAAGCGCTTTGGGAGAAAAAATCAAAATCTTTGGTGAAAGAAAACATTACTGCTGGCGATATGTATGATCGATCAGCTATTTATGCGGAGTTTGGTAAAGTAGTTTGTGTTTGCGTAGGAATTATAACCGGCTATCCGCATCAGCCTCAGTTGAGGTTGAAATATTTTGCAAATGATGATGAAAAACAATTGCTCACTGAGTTTGCGGATTTACTTCGGGTATATTTTAGCACGGATAAGTCGTTTTTGTGTGCGCATAATGGAAAGGAATTTGATTTTCCGTATTTGTCTCGGAGGATGTTAATTCACGGAATTAAACTGCCGGTTTTACTAGATAATGCAGGAAAGAAACCTTGGGAGATAAAGCACCTAGATACGATGGATATGTGGAAATTTGGGGATTATAAAAGTTATACTTCCTTGGAACTATTGGCATCTTTATTCGGCATACCCACTCCCAAAGATGATATTGACGGAAGCATGGTGGCAGATGTGTATTACCGGGAAAAAGATTTAAAGCGAATTGTGCAATACTGCTTAAAAGATGTTGTCACATTAGCTCAGTTATTCCTGAAAATGATGAATGTTCCTGCAATAAGTGACGAAAATATTATATTTCCGACAGAGTAAGCCGCGTTTAAGGATTTAAACTTGTCAAATTAGAACTATATTTGTAATTCTATGTATCGTTCGATCCGTGCGTTTGCTTTATTTGCTTTGACCTTTGGATTTTGGGGTGTCGCCATGGCTGCTGAACCCACTGTTGGTCCGAGCAATGCCAAGGTTACCAATATCCAGTGCAAACAAGCTACCATAAGTTGGACAAACGGTAATGGTGGTTGGAGATTTGTACTAGTGAAAGAAGCTTCGGCTGTAGATGCCGCTCCTGCCGACGGATCAAACTATACCGTGTTTAATACTTTTGGCTCAGGACAACAGCTCGGAACCGGTAATTACGCTGTTTATAATAATATTACTTCTAGTTTTACGTTGCTTGGCCTTAAGGCAAATACTAAATATTACATTTCTATTTTCGAGCACGATGGTGGTTCTCCCATTGATTACCTAACCAGCTCACCAGCAACAGTATCTTTTACAACTTATGATATTAAATTGGATTTTGATTTCACTATTAACGATAGTTGTGATCAGACCAACGTAGTCAGTTTCAATAATAAATCTACTTCAAACTTTACTGGCATAAAATATACTTGGTTATTTCAAGATGGTAACCAAGATACTGGTAAAAATGTAACCCACACTTATATGCAAGGTGGTAACTACCAGGTAATGCTCGTTGCTTCGCCTTCTTACGGATGTACAGATAATTTTACCAATAGCAATGCGGTTAAAATAATTCCTCGTCCTGTTAGTGCGCCCATCGAAATAAACAATGATTTGTCTCAGTGTCTGGAAGGTAATATTTTCAGGTTTGCAGATAACACCACCTTGAAAAATTTACCAAAGATGGCGTATACAAGAACTTGGTATTTCACTGCCACAGATTCTTCAACCATTCCAAAACCTGTAAAGTCATTTACCAAAGGCGGCAAATATAAAATTGGTTACAAAAGTGAAACTTATTTTGACAATATTAGAACGGGTTGTACTGACACCGCTTCGCTTTGGATTAATGTTGTTCCTGCCCCATCTAGTGGAATTACCATCAATGATAGTCTTCAATGTTTGACCGGAAATAACTTTGTTTTCGATAACATCTTTCCCGGATTGGTGAAGTTTTCTTGGGATTTGGGTGACGGAACATCATCTTTGAATAAATCTATCACCCATAGTTATGCAAATGCTGGTGTATATCCTATCATTCATAGCGCTGAAAGTCCTGAAGGTTGCAAGAGTACAGATACCATTTTAATTGCTGTGAAACCCAATGTAGTTGCTTCTTTTGCGGGTTTGCCAGCTATTGCATGTGAAAATGATGCACCAATAACTCTGTTTCCAAGTGATCCCAATGGTGTTTTTTATCCTTCTTCTGGAAGTATTTTAGGAACGTTGTATACTCCAGGAAATGCAGGTAATCACTCAGTTAAATACGTAGTAAAAGATAGTTTTTGCCCTGACAGCGTTACACAAAATATCAAAATCAATCTCAGACCCAAGTTTACTTTGGGCAAGGATACCGTGATTTGTGATAATCAAGATTTTTTATTGATAGTTAATGCTGCTGGCACTGTAACTTGGGAAAATACCACTTCTGCAAATCCAAGGTCTATATTTAATCCTGGAAAGTACTCAGCAACAGTTACCAATAATGGTTGTAGTTGGTCTGATACCATAAATGTTGGATATGCATTAACTCCTCAAGCAAATTTGCCAGGCGATACCCTTATTTGCAAGGGTGCTTTAATTGTTTTAAAACAAACTTGGCCAAATTCATCTATCAATTGGAGTACAGGAAGCAGAGATACTGTGATATACGTTTCCTCGCCAGGTGTTTATTCTGTAGCGGTAACAAATTCATGCGGCACTGCATCTGATTGGATGGAAGTAAAGGTTTCCGATGGAGAATGTGATATTTTTGTCCCAACGGCTTTCACTCCAAACGGAGATGATAGAAATGAATACTTCGAAATTGTAGGTAGAGATATAACTCCAACACTACTCATTATTTACAATAGATGGGGTGAAGTGTTGTTTGATAGCCACAAATCAGGTGAGTACCGCTGGTACGGTGATGCCAATGGAGAGCCATGCATGTCAGGTTTGTATCCCTTTTTATATAGATACGAGCAACGTGTAGGGGATAGAGTCATCAGAAAAACCGTTTCAAGTTCTGTAATGATCCTTAAATAGGATTTAGAATTCTACCTTTACTTACCTAACTTTGCAGCGATGAATTCATCGTTGTTAGAACAAGCACTTCAACTAGGATTGTTGAAGGAGGAATACGAGAAAATTTGCGATATTTTACAACGCGAACCTAACTTTACAGAGCTTTCTGTTTTCTCTGTTATGTGGAGTGAACACTGTAGTTATAAAAACTCTATAGTTTGGCTGAAAACCCTTCCAAAAGAAGGAAGCAAAATGTTGGCCATGGCAGGTGAGGAAAATGCAGGTTTGGTAGATATTGGAGATGGACTCGCTTGTTGTTTTAAAATTGAGAGTCACAATCATCCCAGCGCTATTGAGCCTTATCAAGGTGCTGCAACGGGTGTAGGGGGAATCAATAGAGATATTTTTTCAATGGGAGCTAGACCCATTGCGCAGTTGAATTCTTTGCGCTTTGGGAATATCAATACCGATAGAACCAAATGGTTGGTAAAAGGAGTGGTAAAGGGAATTGGTGATTACGGTAACGCCTTTGGAATTCCTACCGTTGGAGGAGAAGTTTATTTTGATGATTGCTACGAGCAAAATATTTTGGTGAATGCCATGAGCGTAGGAATCGTTGAAAAAGGAAAGACCATTTCAGCTGGTGCTGGTGAACCCGGAAATCCAGTCTATATCTTTGGCTCTGCAACTGGAAAAGACGGTATTCACGGCGCAGCATTTGCGAGTAAAGACATGAGTGAAGATTCAATAAATGATCTTCCGTCAGTTCAAGTAGGTGATCCATTTTGGGAGAAATTGATCCTTGAAGCTACTATGGAAATCATTGAAACCAATGCCGTGGTAGGTATGCAAGACATGGGTGCAGCAGGTATCACTTGCAGTACCAGCGAAATGAGCGCTAAAACTGATGTGGGTATGGATATTCACTTAGATAAGGTGCCCATGAGACAAGCCGACATGAAGGGTTGGGAGCTTCTTTTGAGTGAAAGCCAAGAGCGTATGTTGGTAGTGGTGAAGAAGGGCATGGAAAAGGAAGTTGAACGTATTTTCGAAAAATGGGAGTTGACTTATGCTCAAATTGGCATGGTAACTGATACCAAGAGAGTTCGGTATTTTATGCACGGCGAATTGGAAGCAGACATTCCCGCAGAATCTTTGGTTCTCGGTGGTGGAGCACCCATCTATAAAAGAACTTGGAAAGAGCCTCAATATTTCCAAAAAATCAACGAGTTTTCAATTGACAAGGTTGAAGATACATCCCTCGAAGAAGCAAAAAAATCTGCCTTCAAGTTGATGGCAGAACCAAACATTGCTAGCAAGAGATGGGTTTACCAACAGTATGATAGCATGGTGGGAACGGTAAATCAATCTACCAATCGCGCGTCTGATGCATCTGTGGTGAAGGTAAAAGGAACCAACAAAAGTTTGGCTCTGACTGTTGATTGTAACAGCAGATATATTTATGCTGATCCCTTCTTGGGGACGCAAATCGCGGTAAGTGAAGCGGCTCGTAATATTCGTTGTTCTGGAGGTGTGCCTACAGCAATTACCAACTGTTTAAATTTCGGAAATCCATACAATGAAGAAGTGTATTTCCAATTTAAATCGGCCATTGAGGGTATGGGGGTTGCTTGTAGAAAGTTTGATACTCCAGTTACCGGTGGAAACGTGAGTTTTTACAATCAAAGTACTAACGGACAAGCCGTATATCCAACTCCAACCATAGGTATGGTGGGAATCATTGATGAGCCATCAAAGGTGATGGGATTGGCTTTCCAAAACGAAGGCGACGCCATTGTTTTGATTGGCCCTCGCACCAATGATTTGGGTAGTTCACAGTATTTGGCTAAAGTAAAGGGAGTAGAATTCTCACCTTGTCCGGAGTTTAATTTAGATGTAGAACACCAATTACACCTCTTCTTGGAAGAACTTTCATGCGGAGGTTATGCTCAGTCAGTTCACGATATTAGTGAAGGTGGATTGTTTGTGTGCTGCGCGGAAAGTGCTATTTCAGGTCATTTAGGATTTGATATTTGTACAGATAAAGATTTAAGAATAGACGCTTCATTGTTTGGCGAAGGCCAAAGTAGAGTAGTGGTTTCTGTATCTCAAGATAAAGTGGGCGAATTGATTAAGGTGGCTGATAAAATGGGATTGCCGGTTTTGCATATGGGTACTGTAACTTCGGGTGCAGTAATTGTGAACGGTGAAACATGGGGTGATATTAAAGAATTTGCGAATCCTTATCATACCGCAATAGAAGGATACTTGAACTAAAGCATGGGTTCAGGTAATTTTAGCTTTTGGGAACAACGCTGGATGGAGCGCGCCGATCAAGTGGTGATAGGTGGCGGCCTTGTTGGACTGCAAACTGCTATTGAGCTAAAATTGAAATATCCGCACAAGAGTATTTGGGTTTTAGAACGGAACGCTTTTGCAGATGCTGCAAGCTTGAGAAATGCAGGTTTTGCTTGTTTTGGAAGTGCTGGTGAAATTCTAGACGATATCAGCAGAATGGGAGAAGACCAAGCGTTTCAATTATACGAAGAGCGTTACAAAGGGCTTCAAGATCTCATAAAAACATATTCTCCCGAGAAAATTGGCTACGAACAGTCAGGTGGTTATGAGATTTTCCCCAGCGGAAGTGAATCTGAATTAGACCATATTCGAGAGAGCCTACCTAAGCTCAATGAGTCTTTGAAAAATGTGCATCAACAAGTTGCCTTCGTTGAGAGAAACATCAAGAAATTTGAAATGAATGTAGGTGAAACTGCCATAGTTTCTCCATCAGAAGGAGCCCTACAGAGTCATTTGTTATTGAGAACGGTAAGACAGCATGCATTGTCAATAGGCGTTGAAATTTATTCTTCTATGGATGTTCAGTCAATTGAAAAGCATGGATCAGGTGGATGGGTTCTGAGATTTGAGCAATCAGATGCTCAAATTTTAGCGAAAGATCTATTTGTTTGCACCAATGCTTGGGCTTTGAAATGGTTTCCTGATTTGGAAGTGGAACCCGCTCGAGGACAAATTTTGGTGACCAAACCCATTCCGAGTATTGCCTTTAGAGGGATTTTTCATGCAGACAAAGGTTACATTTATTTTAGATCTCTAGGTTCGAGAATCTTGATTGGTGGGGCCAGGAATAAACAATTTGCTGCAGAGAATACCTTTGAGTCAGCGGTCACACCTGAGATAAAATATGAATTGTTGCGTTGGTTGAATGAGATTATTGTTCCTAACGTCAATGTTGAAATTGATAATGAATGGTCTGGCGTTATGGGAATGCACCAAAAACGTTCACCCATCATTGAACGCAAAGAAGAACATTTGTATCTGGGCGTTAGAATGGGAGGCATGGGTGTAGCTTTAAGCAGTCAAGTAGCCAAAAAATTGGCAAAATTGACGGATTAATTGTATATTCACTCTTGTTATGAGCATTAAAGCAACTGTTTTTACTGTTGTATCCTTGTTTTTAAGTACTTCTTTATGGTCTCAAAATAGGCCTTTTCAAGAAGACGTAAAAGAGTACGAAGTCGGCGCTGGAGATACCGCTGTTTTGGGGAAGTCAAAAGGTGCTGAAGTATATGCTTATTTAGATTTGTATCGAAAAACCCGCTGGGATCCTGCAGACTTAGTACAAGATTCATTCACGCTAAAATACGGTGCTTATGATTCTGCTACGGGAAATGGATTCTATAGATATTTCTTTCGGGGGGATTTTGATGTGGCTGAGTTACCCAATGAATTCAAAGGGAGGAAATGTGAAATTTTGGGTGTTGAAGTCCTCAAGAAAAAAGAAACGGGTGAAGACATCAATGTTATGTATCTCAAAGGTTTTCAAGAGAATACCGTTATTTGGGTGGATTTTGATGACGCCGTGAAATACATGGAAATTGAACGTTTTATTGCTAAAAAACGACGTAAATAATGGATAATTCAACCATTCTGTCTCAAATCAGCATGTATGCAAAGCTCGCTGAGCTGCACGAGAAAAATCCTTTTAGGTATAAGGCTTTTGCCAATGCTTCATTCAATTTAAAAAAGATCAAAGATTCTTTTGCAGAAATGAGTGATGCTGATTTATTGAGCGTTCCCGGCGTGGGTAAGGGGGTTGTGGAGGCCATCAGAGAAATTCAGAATTCTGGTACATTTTCAGATCTTCAAGAATTGGAAGAATGTACTCCAGATGGAATTATTGATATACTCAAAATCAAGGGCTTGGGCCCCAAAAAGGTAGCAGTCATTTGGCGAGAATTGGAAATTGATTCAACGGCAGATTTGCTCAATGCTTGTAGAGAGAATAGGCTGGTTTCGGTGAAAGGATTTGGATTGAAAACCCAGGCAGATGTTATTCATTCCATAGAATTTGCCCTTTCTTCGAAAGGACGGTGGCATTATGCTCGTTTACTAGAGCCAGCAACAGAATTTAAAGATCATCTCAAGAAATTTTTCGACGGTTCAAGAATTGAATTTACGGGTGCTTTTCGCCGAGCGGTACCCGAAATTGAGCAAATAGATTTGTTGGTGGATCTTGATCCCGACGAAGTCATTGAATATTGCGATGAGATGCAATACAATGCAGAATGGGTTGATGATCAATTAACTACATGGTTATTGGGTCAATATCCAGTTGTTTTTCATTTTGCTGATAGCCGCGATTTTGAGCGCATTTGGTTTGAAACTACTGGCTCTGCCGAACATTTAAAATTATTGGCTTATAACTCTAATGAATTTATTTCTGAGGAACAGATTTACGGTTCTAGGGGATATTCAGGTGTAATTATCCCCGAGCAGCGCGAGGGATTGAATGAGCTGAGAGAAGACTTCCCCCGAGAGGGACTTATTGAATTTTGGCAACTAAAAGGAGTACTTCACAACCACACTACTTACAGTGATGGGTTGAATTCTTTGCGCGAAATGGCCGAATTCGCCAAAGATCAGAAATACGATTATTTGGGTATTTGTGACCACTCTAAATCAGCAGGTTATGCGGGCGGACTTAGCGAGGAAAGGCTATTACAGCAGATAAAAGAAATTGATCAATTGAATAATGAGCTCGCGCCCTTCAAAATATTTAAAGGAATTGAGAGTGATATTTTATCAGATGGAAGTTTAGACTACCCCGATGAGGTTTTAAAACTTCTAGATTTTGTTGTGGCATCAGTGCATAGCGGCTTGAAAATGGACGAAGACAAAGCCAATCAACGATTGATTCGGGCCATTGAGAATCCGTATACGACTATTTTGGGTCATCCAACCGGAAGGCTTTTGTTGTTGAGGGAAGGGTACCCCATTGATCATAAAAAAATCATTGATGCTTGTGCTGCAAATCAAGTGGTTATTGAGTTGAACGCACATCCATGGAGGTTAGATATTGATTGGAGATGGATTGATTATGCTCAAAATAAAGGGGTGTTGATTTCGATTAATCCTGATGCCCATGAAAAATCAGGGTATCATGATATGTATTTTGGGACTTTGGCTGCGCGAAAAGGCGGTTTGTTGACTAGGAACACATTGAATGCTATGGATTTACAGGAGTTTGAGTTTTTTATTCAAGAAAATCGTAAAAATAAAATTGGCTGAGCATGCGCATTTTGGTGGTTAGATTTAGTTCAATTGGCGACATCGTCTTGACCACGCCTGTTTTTAGATTATTGAAAACGCATTTTCCCGATGCGGAAATTCACTGGGTTACCAAAACTTCTTTTACTTCAGTTTTAGAAGGCAATCCCTACATCGACCGCACTTGGAAGTGGGATGATGACCAAGATCGTAAAGTACTTCGCGGGACATCATTTGATTTCGTTGTAGATCTGCAAAAAAACGCACGTTCTCGGCAAGTAAAATGGATGTTTTTTGGAACTCCCCATGTTACCATTTCAAAACAGAATTTGAGGAAAGTGTTATGGGTTCTATTGAAACAACACCGAATAAGAAGGTGGCCCTGGTTAGTTGAAACTTTGACAACGAGATCATTTACAGATCGTTGTATAGATGTTTTAGGTGTTTTTGGAATATCAAACGACCATAAAGGTCTTGACTTTTCGGTAGACTCAACTTCAGAAAATGAGGTTGTTACCAAACTAAACGGGTTGAACAGATTTGCTTGTTTTAGTATGGGAGGGTCTTTTTTTACCAAAAGATTGCCTTTGCAAAAATGGCAGCATTTGGTGGAAGGTTTGAACAGTCACGTGGTTTTGATTGGTGGAAAATCTGATGTTGAGCAGGCAACTAAATTGCAAAACATGATTCATTCAGATTTGCAAGTCAATGGATTTCAGGTTTTGAATTTGGTGGGAGAGTTGAGCTTAAAAGAATCGGCCACAGTAATAAAATACAGTACACATGTCTTTACTGGAGATACGGGAATGCTCCATGTTTCAGCTGCATTGGGGAAAGACATAAATCTATTTTGGGGGAATACCATTCCTGAATTCGGCATGGAGCCGCCTATGAAGATGGGAGGCAAATTGATGCAATTTGAAGTAGAAGGATTGAATTGCAGGCCTTGCTCTAAGCTTGGTTTTGACGACTGTCCGAAGGGACATTTTGGATGCATGAACAACTTGCAGATTTAAATATCGTTAAACACACTTTTTTTACTTATTTTCGCGACCTTAAATTATTTGTCGAGAATTCTAATTACCAATGAAAAGCAATAAATCGATTGTCGTATTTTCTGTCATTTTGGCCTTAGCGTCACTATTCCAATTGACTTTTACATTCAAAGCCAGAGGGTTTGAACAGGAAGCCAGAGAGTTTGCTGCTAAGAAAGCAAAATTCGGGGTGAGTGAGAAGGAAGCTTACCGCCGTTACATTGACAGCCTTGGAAACAAAGACTATTACAGTTTTTTGGGCATCATGAGCTACACTTATTTTGAGTGTAAGGAAAAAGAAATTAACCTTGGATTGGATCTCCGCGGGGGAATGAACGTTATCCTCGAAGTGGAAAAAGACGCAGTGATAAAGGTTTTAGCAAACGATCCTACAGATGCAGATCTGCTAAAATCGTTAGAATTGGCAAACGTAGAAGTTAGAGATAAAGGAACAGATTACGTTGAGGCTTTTGTTTCAAACTTTAAAAGGACAGCGCCCAATAGGAAGCTCGCCGTATTATTTGTGAAAGGCAATAACTCTACGATTCAAGCAGGAAGTGAAGAAATTGAAGTTAAAAATTACCTTCAAGCTTCAATAAAGACTGCTGTATCTAACGTTAAACAGGTAGTTGAAAAACGTATCAATCAGGCAAACGTTACTCAGCCAAACGTTCAAGAAATTGAAGGAGGTCGAATTAACGTAGAATTGCCTGGAGTTGATAACCCAAGAAGAATAGAAGAGTTATTGGAAAAGTCAGCCCAATTGGAATTTTACGAAGTATACGGTGGGGTTGAAGGCTCCAAAATACTTAACAATTTGTTAAAAGTTATTCCAGGTACAGTAACTGAAACAAATTCTGATACATTAACTAAGGATTCTACAAAAAGTAATGAACCTGTAGCACTTGGAAAAGGACGTCTAGCAAACATTCTTAAACCTTTCGGAACAGGTCAAGAATCAAGTGTGGCAACCATCAAAGCAGCAGATAGACAAGTTTTAGAGAAGATATTGCTGGAGGAGAGTTTTCAAAATATTTTAAATGACAACATCAAAGTTGCGTACAGCGCAAAACCGGTTGATGTTGATGCAAATGGAAAATCAATTGAGAATTCGGATGAATACTTTGTTTATCTTCTTAAGAAAGATCGCGATGGAAATGCAGCTTTATCGTCAGGAGCTGACAATATAATTGAAGATGCCCGTGAAAATACAAATCAAACTGGCCAAATAGAGGTTGTAATGCAAATGACACCTGCTGCAGCTACACGTTGGGCGCAGGTTACTGGTGCAAATGTTGGAAAGTACATTGCAATTGTGTTAGATAATCGAGTTTACAGCGCTCCTGTAGTAAATCAAAAGATTACCGGAGGTAATTCACAGATCTCAGGTAATTTTGATATCAGAGAAGCACAAGATTTAGCTAACGTTTTGAAAGCCGGAAAATTACCTGCACCTACTAGAATAGTTGCAAGTGAAGAAGTTGGTGCATCTCTAGGTCAAGCGTCAATTAATCAAGGTTTAAATGCCTTGTTGATGGGCTTTTTATCTGTAGTTCTGTTTATGGTACTTTATTACAACAGAGCAGGTTGGATGGCAATTGTTGCTGTTTTAGGTAACGTTTATATCATTTTTGGCGTACTTTCAAGTCTTGGTGCAGCATTAACTCTTCCGGGTATTGCAGGTATCATCTTGACGGTTGGTATGGCAGTTGACGCGAACGTATTGATATACGAAAGAATAAAAGACGAATTGTTAGCAGGGAAATCTCTTAAATCATCTATTGATCTAGGTTTTAAACATGCATTCAGTGCAATTATTGACTCAAATATTACTCACTTATTATCAGGTTTTATTCTTACTTTCACAGGTGCAGGACCCGTTTACGGATTCGCTATTATTTTAATTATTGGTATTTTTAGTTCTTTGTTCACTGCTTTATTCATTACCAGAGTCTTGTTAGATCGCAGAGCTGCACAAGGTAAAGAAATTTCTTTTGGTTTTGCTTGGAATGAAAACTTCTTAAAGGGTAAGAATTTTGATTGGGTAAAAAATCGTTATAAGTATTACACGGTTTCTGGTATTATTATCGCGGCAGGTATTATCTCTTTTGCCATCAAAGGTGGAATTTCTACCGGTATAGATTTTAAAGGTGGTAATTCTTTCATTGTTCAATTTGAAAAGAATTATTCCACAGATGATCTTAAAGAAGCATTGAACAAGAACTTAAGCGAATCAAGCAATGAAGTTAAGACTTTCGGTTCTAACAATCAGTATAAAATAGTTACAACCTATCTTCTATCAGATGAGTCTAAAGAAGGTAAATTAAGAGTTCAAGAAGATTTGTTAGCTGCTTTATCAGGATTTGAACTTGGGAAAGGAGTGAACGGTGAAGGACCTATCTTACAAAGGTCTACAGTCACACCTTCTATCGCTACAGAAATAAGAAACTCTTCAGGATTCTTGGTGTTATTGACCGTTGTTGCTATATTCCTTTATTTGGTAATGCGCTTTAGAAGCGTAGCTTATGGTATTGGAGCTGCAATATCTCTAATTCATGACCTTGCGTTAGTATTGGCCATTTATTCTTTAGTCGATGGTGTAGTTCCTTTCGCTACTGAGTTTGATCAGCATTTAATTGCTGCTTTACTTACCATTTTGGGTTACTCTATCAATGATACAGTTATTGTTTTTGACCGTATACGTGAGTTTTTGACATCGAAAAGATCTAATCAAGATGATAAATTCATGATTAATATGGCATTGAATGATACATTGAGTAGAACAATTATCACCTCAAGTACAGTATTTGTAGTGTGTATAATTCTGTTTTTATTCGGTGGTGATGCATTGAAGAATTTCTCATTTGCCATGTTAATTGGAGTAATTGTAGGTACATATTCATCATTGTGTATAGCTACGCCTGTGGTTGTAGATTTATTAGGTAAAAAGAAACAAAAAAATTAATCATCACCCAGTGATACATAACGAAGCGGGGTG
>CAYPBJ010000002.1:0-12096 GCA_964408945.1 uncultured Rhizobium sp.
TCGGGCAGAGGCTAACGGCTAAATGTATAACTATAGACCACCGACCACCGACTTCAGACCACCGACTAAAGTCTAAAGACTGTCAACCCACAACGCTGAACCAACCACCTTTGTTTTTTGATTTAAATCCAAATTTTTGATGAATAAACTTCCAGTTCCTAGGCCCTGAGCCATGTGTATGGGATAATTTGAAACCCAACGCGCAATGTCATATAGGCCAAGGTTTCCTTCGAGGGCACTGGTGCTCCACCAGCCAATGTTGTACGTCGATGCTGATTTTATCCAGCTATCGCAGTGATCAAATCCTCCCAGTAAGGTGGGCTTAAGAATCAAATACTGAGGAGAGATTTCAGAAAGTAATTTTTTTGTTTCAGATATACTGTATCCAATGAGCTCCTCATCAAGCGCGATGGGTATCTTTGATTCTTTGCAAATCTTTGATAACCAATCATATTGTTTTGGCTTAATGGGTTGTTCTATGCTGTGTATGTCAAAACGCGAAAGATCTTTCAATTGAGATAATGAGTCTTCAGGATGAAATGCGCCGTTAGCATCTAAACGAATTTCTACTTGAAAGGGATTGTGCCTTTTTCGGAAGCGCTCTAAGAGTCTGCATTCTGCATCAAAATCGAGCGCGCCAACTTTGAATTTGATGATGTTAAACCCTTGATTTACTTTTTGATATGCCTCTTCTTCCATAGATTGGATATCATTCATCCAAACCAATCCATTGATCGATATACCAGATTGACCACGTGAAAATGGGGTTTCTGGAAACCCTTTTAGTTTCAAATAAATGCAATACAAGGCAAATCGAAGCGTGGGATATTTTTCCCAGTCTTCGAGCAATTCTTGAAAATCAGAAAGGGTGAATTCTTTTTCAGATAGTAGTTGAACCACAGAAACTAAATCCTCTTTACCGTCAATGCTTAAATCAACCAAGGGAGAGGCTTCGCCCATTGCCAAAACAACACCGACTTCATCTTCGCAAATGAGTATGTGAGCTGTTTTACTGGTGTATTCGCCCCTAGAGGTTTTTGCCGGTTTAATGAACTCCAAATTATGGGACTCAATACGCAGTCTCATGATCAATATCCTATTAAACTAATTATATAATTAACTATGCCTAAGTGTACGAAAACTAATAGCATTGTAGTTAAAGATAAGTTTTTTAATTGCTTGTTCAATTCTTCTCGATAACCAGGTAACAGGAGCTTGGTTTCAGAATAGTAACGAGCCAGTAAAACAGCAATAGGAGAGAAGACACCGAAGACTAAAAACAACTCTAAATTGGAAGACCGTCCACCGAGATCGAACAAGGATTTTACATACAAAGCGAAAGAAAGGAACACTCCACCAAAACCTAATATCAATAATAATCGCTGATACCAAAGTGTTTTCTTCGGACCAAGGCGTACAGCCAAAGTGATTTTACCGTTTTCTTTATCAGTGTCTATGTCTCTGTAATTGTTTAAGTTGAGAACACCAACGCTTAAAAATCCCAATCCGCAACCACCGAAATAAGACTCTAAACTAAGTTCAACGCCCAACAAGAGTGACATACCTAAGACGGGTAAAAGTCCAAAGAAAACAAAAACAAAAAAATCTCCCCACCCCGAATATCCATAGGCTCGCTTTCCGATGGTATAAAAAACAGCAGCGGCCAACGAAAAAAGTCCCATTCCAAAAAGAAAATAAGCCGAATTCAAAGTGAGTAGTTGCATTTGAAATGACCTGTAAATCAAAGAAATACCCGTAAAGAACGCCAAAACTCCGGTAATAATTACCGCGCGTTTCATGTGAAAAACATCAATTGAGCCACTGGCAAGCGCACGATCTTGACGATCGGCTTTGGAATCGGTGCCTTTAACAAAATCGCCGTAATCATTGGCGAAGTTGGACAAAATTTGCAACAAAACAGCCGTCAACACAGCCAACAAGACCACCGAAAGGTCTATGGGTTTTCGAAGTTGGGCAATGGATGTTCCCAACAAAATTCCCGATACGGCCAAGGGAAGGGTTCTCAAACGTGCGGCAATTAGCCAAGGTTTAATCTTCATGTAAATTGATTCTCAAGAAATACTTGGCAAATTAACGCCACATCCTGAAGTTTTGTTCAATTCGGAAGAAATGCTCTTCCATGGGGTTGAATTTTTTATAGAATTGGGCGACAGTCGGAATGCTAGATCCTTCCAGATCAATTTTATGGGTAGAATACTTCTCACAAACATGATTTATGATTCCGTGAATAATACCAATTTCACGTCCCTCAGAGGTAGGAGCCCCACAAACGTAGTGAATACGGTCACCGGAAATTAAAAAGATTGCAGCTCCAATAACTTGTTCATTTTTTATAGCATTAAAGGCATAATATGCAGCCGGCGAAAGCTTTTGAAGGGCCTGTTCAAAACCTTCGTAAGTGTTGGCCCAGGTGAACATATTTTCTCTGCCCCAAGCAGTATCATAAATTTCTAGAATCTTCCACAAATCAGACGTTTCACGATAAATTACACCTTCTAGAGCTTTTAGGTTTTTACGTGCATCTTTATTGAATTCTTCGGGTGTAAACCCAGCGGGAATCACATAATTTGGCCTTTTGAGGACATTTTCAAGGTTTCCGCAAAACGAATGTACAGCCAAATGAACTCGAAGGAACTTACGAGGAATCAATTTTAAGAATTCGGAAGTGTTAAATCCATGATTTTGAAGATTTTCAAAATTGCCGAATACACCAAGTTGCTGGCAGAAGTAAGGTTGATAAACGTAATAAATGCCCCATTTTTTTCGAAACGGAAGCGGAAAAACACCAGCGTATTTTGTACCCTCGAAAGCCACTAAAGCCCCCCATTGTTCATAGCAAACGCCTTCCAAATATTCGAAGTAAGCATATACCCAGTTCAAAGAACCCGATTTCACGCACTCGTTCCAGGTTATGGGGTTAATTTCGGTTCGGTCTAAGTATTTTACTTCCATGATTAAGGTTTTTGAGCCCAATATTTAAACACGGTAGTCCAGCCGTTCCAGCCCTGACTTTCAGAAAGTGACTCGTTATGAACAATAAAACAGAAAGTGCCACCAAACAACCGAATGCTGGTTTTCAGAGAATCTCCAGCAGCAATGGCTTGTTCAGGGTCGAGTTTCATGTAATTTTTTGCTGTAACATCCATCAAACAGAAAGGATGAATCATTAAATCCGTTTCTTTATTCGCTGCCAAATCAAACCACATAAAAGGGTGGGAGGTACCCGCTCTAAATCCAACGTGCTCAGCAAATCCCATGCTCCAATCGTGTTTTATGCCCAATGAAATCAGGGTTCTATACGTTTGAGGAAAATCTAAGTGTATGAAATGTTGTCTACTCTCAATCGGTTTCTTGCCATTCCAAACGGGGTGGTTTAACTCGTGTTCCCAAGACTCTTGAGGGCGTAGCGTCCAACTAGCGTGAAATTGTGGGTCTAAACCGGCAGAATGCATCCTTGCAATCTCCTTTTGAGCTTTGGGACCCCGAAGATTTACTTGTTTGTTTAGATGATTGTTTTTCTCTGAAACTAACAAGAAAACCCTCTTTTTCACCCCATCCAACGAATTGAAAAATGGAATTAATCCCTGACTTGGAGCAAAGCTATCCTTCCCAGTCATCCAAGAAATCACACGTGGAACAACAAATTTTGGATGACGTATCAATGAACCAATATTTCGCAAAAATGACCTTCCATGGAAGCGAAAAAGAATATCAATATCTGCCGTAACCTCTATTTCAAAACGACGTTCATTTTTTATGCCTAGCTCCCAGTATAGTCGCGTAAGTGCCACATCAACAAAGGGTTCCGGGTCGTATTTCAACTCATGCTCGAGGGTGTTTTGATATAAATATCGGCCGTGCTCATCGCCATCAAACGGCAAATATTCTTCATATCTGCTGAGGTAGTAAAACGTCATCGCTAAAGGGTCGAATCCCAGCGGCCCATCCCCAGGAAATAGAACCAAAAAAGGACTTTCTAATTCTGAATAATCCGCTTCGGAATGAACCAGTTGGCGGATGCACTCTTCAGGAAGCTTCATGGTCGCCGATTTAGGTGAAAAATACTCGTTAAACCCTTTCTCAAACATCAATTCATGGCTTTGAATGAACAGTCCAGGCAGAGCCTCATTATTGACAGTCAAATACTTGATCTTAATTTTTTCGGGGGATGCTTTGAACGACTCCTTCTCGGTATATACCTCGCATGTTAGCCCCAACCTTCGGCCAAAGATCTCGTTCAAAACATAACGAATGCGCGGTGAATCTTTGTCAGTGAGTAGGGCAATCATTGAAAATGGACTATTTTTGTGCAAAATAATGAAAGTAGCATTAATCACGGGCATTACAGGACAAGACGGAGCTTATTTAGCTGAATTTCTCTTGAAAAAAGGCTACATGGTTCATGGAATCAAGCGCCGCAGTTCTCTTTTTAACACAGATCGAATTGACCACATCTACGAAGATCCACATATCGAAGGTTCAAGATTCAAGCTTCATTACGGTGATTTGAGCGATTCTACCAACTTGATTCGCATCATTCAAGAGGTTCAACCCGATGAAATTTACAATTTGGGGGCCATGAGCCACGTTCATGTGTCGTTTGAAACGCCCGAATATACTGCTAACACAGACGCTATCGGTTCATTGCGTCTTTTAGAGGCCATCAGAATTTTAGGATTAACCGAGAAAACCAGACTTTATCAAGCGTCAACGTCTGAACTGTACGGAATGGTTCAAGAAATCCCTCAAAAAGAAACCACGCCATTCTATCCAAGAAGCCCTTATGCAGTAGCAAAGTTATACGGATATTGGATCACAGTAAACTACCGCGAAGCCTATAACATGTATGCTTGCAACGGTATTTTATTCAACCACGAGAGTCCCATCCGAGGAGAAACTTTTGTTACGCGTAAAATCACCCGTGCAACTGCAAGAATCGCTCTAGGTTTACAGGAAAAACTCTACCTAGGAAACTTAAATTCTAAGCGCGATTGGGGACATGCAAAAGATTACGTTGAGGCTATGTATTTGATTTTGCAGCAAGATAAACCCGAAGATTACGTCATTGCAACAGGCAAAACCACAGAGATTCGCGAGTTCGTGAAAATGTCGTTTGGGCATGTTGGAGTTACTCTAGCCTTCAAAGGCGAAGGAGTTGACGAAGTAGGTTATATTGATGCAATTGACGCTGACAGATTCGAAGCTGCAACCGGCAAAAAACACAATTTAACCCTTGGAACAGAAGTTGTTTTTGTTGACCCCAAATACTTCCGTCCTACGGAAGTAGATCTACTCATTGGAGATCCAACGAAAGCAAACACCAAGTTAGGCTGGAAACCGAAGTACGATTTACCAGCTTTGGTTGAAGACATGATGAGTTCAGACATTCAACTCATGTTGAAGCAAGATTACCTGAAAAACGGCGGATTTTACACCAAGAATTATTTTGAATAAGTCCGACAAAATATACGTTGCGGGTCACCGCGGGATGGTGGGAAGCGCCATTGTTCGTGAACTTCAAAGTCAAGGATTTGAGAACATTGTTACCCGCACTTCCAAAGAATTAGACCTTCGCGATACCAACGCGGTCATTCGTTTCTATGAAGACGAGCGTCCACAAGTGGTAGTGGTTGCAGCCGCTAAAGTGGGAGGCATCCACGCAAACAACGTTTACAGGGCAGAGTTTTTATATGATAACTTGATGATTCAGAACAACTTGATTCATCAAGCATACATTTACGGCGTAAAAAAACTTTTGTTTCTAGGAAGCAGCTGTATATATCCCAAATTAGCGCCTCAACCGCTTAAAGAAGAATATCTACTGAGCGGACATTTAGAATCTACCAACGAGCCATACGCCATTGCTAAAATTGCAGGAATAAAGATGTGCGAAGCTTACCGTGATCAATACGGATGCAATTTTATTTCGGCCATGCCCACCAATTTATATGGGCCCAACGACAATTATCATCCAGAAAATTCTCACGTATTACCTGCATTAATCCGAAAGTTCCACGAAGCCAAAACTCAAGGCCTCTCAGAAGTTTCTGTATGGGGCGACGGAAGTCCGATGCGCGAATTTTTGTATGCAGATGACTTAGCCAACGCATTGGTTTACTTGTTATTAAACTACAACGAAAAAGATTTTTTAAACGTAGGATACGGCTCAGACGTCACCATCAAAGAGCTTGCTGAAACCATTGCAGATGTCATTGGTTTCGAGGGATCTCTTGCTTTTGACATCACCAAACACAACGGAACCCCCCGCAAACTCATGGACTCAACCCGTTTATTTTCAACCGGTTGGACCCCAAAAATTGATTTGCGCACAGGCATTGCCTTAGCGTATCAAGATTTTTTAATGCAGGTAGAGGGTAGCAGGTAGCAGGTAGCGGGTCTCAGGTACCGGGTCTTGGGTACCGGGTACCGGGTACCGGGTCTCAGGCCTAGGTTACCGGGACTATGGTCGTTCGTCTCTATTCCCAAGTCTTCATTCCCAAAGCTCTGGTTGGTAGCCTATATACACTCGCGCCTAGACACTCGTCTCACGCCCGAAACCCGAAACCCGAAACCCGGTCTCTGATACCCGCTACCCGCTACCCGGCACCCGTTACCCGAAACCCGGTACCAGAGACCCGCTACCCGGTAGAAAAAAAAAGCCCCCTTTCGGAGGCTTTGAAACTCAATTAAAGAAAATATTCATTTCACTTATCTCAACACATCTCTCGAAATAACAACGCGTTGTACTTCCGAGGTTCCTTCGTAAATCTGTGTGATTTTTGCATCGCGCATCATACGTTCTACGTGATATTCTTTCACATAACCATATCCTCCATGCACTTGAACTGCCTCAACAGCGGTTTTCATAGCAACTTCTGACGCAAATAATTTAGCCATTGCGCTTGCTCTATCATAGTTTAAGTGTTGGTCTTTCAACCAAGCAGCTTTTAAACATAACATTCTTGCAGCTTCAATTTCTGTAGCCATATCAGCCAATTTGAATGCAATTGCCTGGTGATGCATGATCTCTTTTCCAAATGCTTTGCGTTCTTTAGAATATTTTAACGATAATTCATACGCACCACTAGCAATACCTAATGCTTGAGCTGCGATACCAATTCTTCCACCACTCAACACTTTCATGGCAAATTTGAATCCAAAACCATCTTCGCCGATGCGATTTTCCTTAGGAACCACCACATCTTGGAACATAATACTGTGCGTATCGCTACCGCGAATACCCATTTTTTCTTCTTTTTTACCGACGGTTACACCAGCCCATGCTTTTTCAACTATAAATGCATTAATCCCTTTGTGTCCTTTGTCTATATCTGTCTGAGCAATTACCAAATAATAGCTTGCGCTGTTACCATTGGTAATCCAGTTTTTGGTACCGTTTAAAATGTAATGATCGCCATTGTCAATAGCTGTAGTTTTTTGGCTAGTGGCATCGCTACCTGCTTCTGGTTCGCTCAAACAAAATGCACCAATCGCTTGACCTGTTGCCAATTGAACCAAATATTTTTGTTTTTGTTCCTCAGATCCAAAAGTCTCTAATCCCCAACACACTAAGCTGTTATTTACGCTCATACAAACCGAAGCCGATGCATCTACTTTTGAGATTTCTTCCATTGCTAATACGTATGAGATGGTGTCCATTCCGCCTCCACCGTATTTAGGATCAACCATCATACCCATGAAACCCAATTCCCCCATCTTTTTAATTTGTTCAGTAGGGAATTTTTGATGCTCGTCACGTTCAATTACTCCAGGAAGCAATTCAGTCTGGGCAAAATCTCTCGCTGCTTGTTGTACAGCTAAATGCTCTTCGGTTAGTTCGAAATTCATAATTTTGGTAGTGCAAAAATAAGGCTTAAACCCTTTAAATGCATGAGAAAAAAACACTTCTATAAGTGTCAAATGTACACTTGTTCTGGGTGTTGCACATCTTTACATGATTTCTTACAACAAAAACACCTGCCTCTTTGTTATCTTTGCAACTCTCATGGCTCAGATTACGTTTTTGTTTGAAGAAAAAGGAAAAGAACCCCTACAGGTTGAGATTTTCGAAGGAGAATCTATCCTCGATGTTGCTTTAGATAACAATATCCATCTTAACCACAACTGCGGCGGCGTTTGCGGATGTTCTACGTGTCATATTTATGTCGAAAAAGGGGAAGATCTGCTTCCCGAAATGAGCGAAAGAGAAGAAGAATACGTTGACCGCGCCCGTTACCCAAAATACAATTCACGACTTGCATGCCAATGCAAACTTGAAACTAACGGCGAATTGACCGTTATTATCCCTGATCAATCTGGAATAATTGGACACTAACACTATGGATTTACCTATAAACTGGACCGATTTCGAGGATATTGCCATGAAACTTTATGAACGTTTTGGCGATGATTTTGACGAAAAAAAAATATACAGAATTCGTTTTACAGAACTGATTGAATGGGTGCTAGAAATCCCAGAATTTGTTGGAAAACGCGAAGAATGCAACGAAGGTTATCTGGAAATGATCCAATCACAATGGGTCTATGAATGGCGTGACAACCAATAAACGCTAAGGATTTCTCGAGAAATTTGCGTTTCTTGCAGACTGAATGTTTAACAGATCTATCAAGTCGTTATTTTACTTTTCCCTTCTGGGGATTCTTTCTCTTTGCTCATCTAATCTTCTTGCCCAACAAAATCCTCAAGAATTCCAAGAACCTTGCGGACAAGTAGATCTACTAAAGCAATTAGAGAACAAATATCCTGGCTTCAAACAGCAATACGATAAAGACTATCTACAATCCATCAAACGTTCTGCGTCAGTTGGAAAAAGGAAAAGAATAGTTAAAGACACCACCTATTTTTACGATACCATCTACACAGTCAGAGTTGTATTTCATGTTCTATACAACAACGCAGCTGAAAACATTAACGATAGTCTTTTAAAAAATCAGATTGAAGTTCTAAATCAAGATTTCAGAAGACTGAATGCAGATACTTTTAAAACACGCAACGTTTTCAAAAGCAGAGCAGGAGATACCCGAATTGAGTTTGAACTAGCAACAGTTGATCCTTTTGGAAATCCCACCAATGGAATTGTTAGAAAAGCAACTTCTGTTACTTCTTGGGGCACAGCAAACGGCATTTCAGAGCTCATGAAATACGATGCCAACGGTGGTAGCAATGCTTGGGATCCCCAAAAATACATGAATATTTGGGTTTGCGATATGACCTATCAAAATCAAGATAGAATTTTAGGATTTGCATATCCTCCTTACGGACACCCATCTTGGCCTAGCTCAAGCTGGACCGCTGATCCAAATCAAGGCGTAGTCTTACACTACAAAGTAACCGGCAGAAACAATCCTAGATCTACAGGTGCTACTTTAGGCACCTCCAACAAAGGACGAGTTGCCGTACACGAAGTTGGTCATTATCTTGGACTTCGACATATTTGGGCAGATGATCAATTTATGGCCAATCGTTGCATACTCGATGACTATATTGATGATACCCCACTTCAAGGTGTAGGTGCAAATTTTACTTGTAATCTTACTCAAAATACTTGTTGGTCAGGTCAAGAAGATCTTCCCGATATGATAGAAAACTACATGGATTATTCTACTCACGATTGTCAAAATTTATTCACGCGCCAACAATCTCAAGTAATGAGAGCGGCACTGGTTGATTCTCGCCCAGGGGTAATCTCCCGCACAAGAATTGAGGAGAAAATGAGAATCTTTGATACAATAATCTATGATAAAATCTTAATCTATCCTGTAAACAGCGAAGATAAAATAGTAGTTGAATTGCCAGATGAAGAATTTGATGATTTATTGAGTGTGGAAGTATACAACTCCATTGGACAACAAATAGTGAAGAATACTAGAATTAGTAAAAATGAAACAATTCTTCGACCAATTAGACATTCTTCAGGCATGTATGTTGTAGTTATTCTTAAAGGGGGAGGAGATGACCAATCACCCGCATCTGTTGTGAGAAAAGAAAAAATCTTTTTAGACTAACTTAAACTCAATTGTCTACTGATTGTCAATAACCTACTTAATTGATCTCTAAGTTGTATCTCAAAAGATAGATACTCTTCAGTGCTAATTTCTCCACTTTGTTTGGCTTTGGTCAGCCCTGCCAATAATTTACTGCATTGAATGTAAGTACTTTCCACATCCATAATGGTTTGAACGCGTGACTCATGTTCGGGACTTCCTTGAGACCTACTTATCCTTATGGCCGCTCTAATAATTTCTTCTCTTACTTGTTGAGATAAACGATTTTGGGATGCGGCTTTTCCCCATTCTTGAGCAACGCGGTCAATTTCAAAACCAATTTGCTCTCTTGACATAATTTGTTGTATTGTTTGCATGACACAAATTTGCATCCCCAAACACCAACTAGTCGTATACTAATCGTTTATAAACGGATAATACGGTTTTTTAATATGTAGTCCATAGTCCGTGGTCCATAGTCCATAGTCCGTGGTCCGTGGTCCATGGTCCAACAACCGACATCCGACACCCGAAACCCGACTCCCGAAACCCGACTCCTGAATCCCACTACCCACTACCAGGTACCAGCTACCATTTTTTTATTATCTTTGCACCTTTACGTTCTAATGATTTCTAGACGACTGGTGCGCATCAAAACCCTACAAACCTTGTATTCATGGAATCAAGGCCATGCACAAGATGTAGGTGACTTAAAAAAAGAGTTGTTTTCCAAAATTCAAACAACCGAACAATTCTATCTTTTTTTGCTCGATTTTCCCTATGAATTGCAGCAATTTGCCAAGGAAAAACAAGATTTAGAAAAGTCTAAGTACTATCCAGATCAGTTTAAAATTAAGTACTATGATAACCTGAATTACACGCGATTCATTCCTAGAATGCATGAGTCAGTCATAGTTAATGGAGCTCCACAAACCCAATTTGATTGGTCAAACCTTGCAAATTACTTTGAAGATTGGTACAAAAGATTGAGAGAATGGGACTTTGTTCAAGATTATCAATTTTTTACCGATCCAACGGAACAACAACAATTAGAGTTCGTGGAACAAATTCTTTTTACTTTTTTAGAAACTCAAGGTGATTTTAATGATGCCCTTGAAGAGGTTTATCCACAATGGTTTGATGATAATGAATATACCGTTAGAGATGTATTAAAATCCTTGAAAATGCATGGAAATAGAGCCACTCTCCAAGTAAAAGACGCCATCAGACCAAACAATGAAGAGGTTGCTTTAGGTGCGCAAATACTTGTGAAAACCATTGCAAACACTCAAGAATATGAATCTTTGATTTCAACAGTTACCGATAATTGGGACCCTTCCAGAATTGCTGTAATTGATCTACTAATATTGAAAATGGCTTTAACCGAATTTATGCATTGTCCAGAAATTCCTGTTAAAGTAACTATCAATGAATATTTGGAAATCACCAAAAATTATAGCACCCCCAATAGTTCAAAGTTTGTAAATGGAATTATGGATAAACTTCGAATTGACTTAGCAAAAAATGATCGTATTCAAAAATCAGGCAGAGGACTGCTCTAAAGCCTATTTTTCTTAAATTTGCTCACATGAGAAATACATTTTTGCTTTTTTCAACCATTGCTGCGTTAACAGTAGCTTGTACTCCAACCAACAAACCTGTTGATACAGAAGACATTGTAAATAACAATCCTGATAACAATAACAATGGACCCAAAGGTGATTTCAAATTTGTAGATACCACCTTTGATTTTGGAAACATCAAAGACGGTGACAATGTACAACACGTTTTTAGATTCAAAAATGTAGGCAAAGGACCACTTTCAATCTCAAAAGTAGAAGCATCTTGCGGTTGCACCACCCCTGATTGGACGAAAGAAGTAATTCCTCCCGGTGGAGAAGGAAAAGTGACCGCCACCTTTGATAGTAAAGGTAAAGGCGGCACAGATAATCCCTTAGTTGAAAAAAGCATTGAAGTTTATTTCGACAATGCCATTCGTGATTACATGGTTCTTACCTTTACCAGCCACATTCTTTCTAAAGAATCTGACAACCACGAAGAACACTAACC
>CAYPBJ010000002.1:12196-97263 GCA_964408945.1 uncultured Rhizobium sp.
CCTTTACCAGCCACATTCTTTCTAAAGAATCTGACAACCACGAAGAACACTAACCTCCTCTGAAACCCGTAACCCAACTACCCCCTACCAATTACCCCCTACCCCCTACCAACTACCTAGTACCAACTACCAATTACCAATTACCAATAAAAATATGAATTTATTTCAAGCTCAACCCGGTGGATTTGATCCCATGTTGATGCTGCTCATCATGGCAGTGTTCTTCTTCTTTATGATTTGGCCGCAAATGCGCCGCCAGAAAAAAGCTAAAACCTTTATTTCTAGCATTGCAAAAGGACAACACATCGTTACTACCGGTGGTGTTCACGGCAAAATATCTCAAGTCAATGAGAAGTTTTTCATCATTGATATTGAAGAAGGTAAAATGAAGATCGACCCTTCGGCTATCAGCATGGAAAGCACCCAAGCGGCCTATCCTGCTGAAACTAAAACCGAAGAGAAAAAGTAATTATCATGCTGAAGGTGGGAATCACCGGTGGAATTGGCAGTGGTAAAACAACCGTTTGCCGAATTTTTTCCCAATTGGGGATTCCCATTTTCAATGCAGATCAGGCCGTTAAAGATTTGTATGCAAATCACTCCGGTTTAAAAATCCAGTTGCAATCTGCATTTGGTTCAGAGGTTTATACACCAAATAATCAAATCAATATCCCTTTTTTGAAAGGGCTGTTGCTATCCCCCGAAAAAACAGAAAAACTCAACAAAATTGTGCACCCATTGGTGTTTCAAGCCTTCTATGATTGGGCAGATCAACAAAATGCACCTTATGTGGTAAAAGAAGCTGCCATCCTTTTTGAAAGTGGGGCAAATAAAACCGTAGATTCAACCATCGGCGTGATTGCGCCCGAGGAAATCAGGATTCAACGCGTAAAACAAAGAGATAATAGGTCCTTAGAGGAAATTCAAAGCATCATCAGCAAACAGTTAAGCAACGATGAATTGCGTGAAAAATGTGACTACATCATTGAAAACGATGGCTCACAATCGTTGATTGAACAGGTGAGAGAATTACATGCCCAACTGTTGCATGAGTCCGCTCATTTCCGAAGCTAATTTAGCAGCCTCAACGCCAGCAGCATCTGCATAATCTTCGCCTTGGCTAGCATATAAAATTCCGCGACTGCTGTTTACTAATAAGCCAACTTCTTGATTGGCAGCGGCATGAGTGATATCAGACAAGCTTCCGCCTTGAGCCCCAACTCCTGGAACCAATAAAAAGTGGTCAGGAATGAGTTTGCGAATTTCTCCCACCAACTCCGCGCGAGTGGCACCCACTACAAACATCAATTGATCAGGATTTCCCCATTTGCTTACGGTATTGATTACGCGTTCATACAGTTTCAACTCTTCAGTTTCAACTTTTAAGGTTTGAAAATCTGAATGCCCAACATTAGATGTTAGCGCCAAACAGATCACGAATTTGTTTTCAAATTCCAAAAAAGGCCTCAACGAATCCTCGCCCATGTAAGGAGAAACTGTGATGGCATCGAAGTTCATGGCATCGAAAAAGGCCCGGGCATACATGGTGCTAGTATTTCCTATGTCGCCGCGCTTGGCATCAGCGATTTTCAATGTGTTTGAGGGTAGGTAACTCAGCGTTTCTTCCATCCATCGCCAGCCCTCAACCCCGTATTGCTCGTAAAAGGCTGTGTTGATTTTATACGCAACACTGTGTTCAGCAGTGCACTTAACAATGTTCTTGTTGAATTCCAAAAGTCCCTTTCCCGTGCGCTCAATTCCCTGTGGGAGCTTCCCCATTTCAGTGTCCAAGCCCGTGCACAAATAACTGCGCTTTGCCTGAATCTCGCGGATAATGTCAGCTTTTTTCACTATTGATGCAAAATAAAGCAATCCCTTTCGCTTTTGGTTACATTTGTATTATGCGTTTTTCTGCTTTTTGGGGATTTTTACTCGGATTAAGTTCCATTTCCACCTCCCATGCTCAATTTGTGCAGATAGGTGAGGGTAGTTATTTGGGAACTTTTGCCGGTCCTATCAGAACATCAGCCAACATGGGGGTGTATCAATCAAAGTTTGCTTACATCTATCCAAAATCTACCCTAGGAAACTTAAAACACGGTGATAGTATTTTTTCTTTAGAATTTTATCGTGCAACTGGAGCATCGCTTAAAGGCAATCACCGCTTAAAAATATGGCTTGGAAATACCTCTCGAAATGATTTCGGTTCTACAGGAATCAAATTTTCTTCGGAAACGGCTTCTGCTCAAAAAGTCATTGACACTTTTGCCTCAGTTTATTTAGATACCTTTGAGAATTTCTACCGTTTTACCTTCCTTAAACCGTATGTATTTGATTCAATTTCTGGTGAAAATCTTACCGTTTTTACGGAGTTCAATCAGGCAGATACATTGCGCGGATCTTTCAGTTTTTATTTCGAAGGAACAGCCACCGTTTCCGGTTTCTCCAACAATCAAACACAATACAGCGTAGGATCTTCTGCCCCCGATTCTCTCAACAACATTACCCAATACAAGCCAACGCTTAGGTTGAATTATCCTCGTTTCGATTTTGATTTAGAGGTTCGTGGTGTGTATTCCCTAGGAAAGATTCCTCTTCCGTTGGGAAACCCAGATTCAGTTAAAACCCTTTTAAGAAATGTAGGAAAGAAAAACATATTAAGCCAGAAACTCTATACCTATTCCTTGGGTCCAAACAAGCAAAAAGATAGTTTTCAAGTGGCACTTGCAGTGGGCAAAGAACAATTTTTTCAAGTACCATCTTTAAGTCCCTCGAAAAAGGGAACCGATTCAGTTTTCATTGAGTCAACCGATAAAAACACGTCAAACAACAAGAAATATTCGATCAGACAAGGCAACGAAAACATCTATAGCTACAGAGACATTACTTTGCCTCCAGCAGGTGGAGGAATAGGTTTCAATGGGGCTCAAGGAGATTTTGTTGCGCGTTTTCAGAGCAATCAAAGCAAGAACATCAATCAGATTTCGGTTGCATTTGGTGGATCAGGAAGACTGTTTCAATTGGTCATATACAGTTACGACAGCATCAAAGCCCAACCGGGTAAAGTCATTTGGGTGAGCGATTCACTAACGAGCAAAAGTGGGACGTATATCTATGATATTAAAAAGCCCGTTAAGGTGGAAGGTTCGTTCTTTGTGGGAGTCAGACAATTAGATTTGAATAACGTGTCTTTCGGATTCCAATTCGAAATACCAGTAAGACCCCGCACGTTCTTTTACACCAGTCCTATTGGAGATACCACTTGGAACGATTTCCATCCTGACGCACCGTATAAATTCATCATTGAGCCCCGTTTGCAAGCAGATTACGATTTTAGATTAGCCAATGCAACAATGCCCCGTGATACTTTCAACATTTACGACAATGATACAGCAGCTCCTTCAGTAACCATCCAAAACGTGGGTGTTTTGAAACCTTCAGATTCAGTGGAAATTGTTTGTGAAATTAGGGGCTTGAATCTATTGCATTTTAAAAAGTCATTTTTTGATACTCTCTCACCGGGGATGAGTCGGACATATACGTTCCCTAAGGAGTTTGTTCCATACGAATTTGGTGCACATAGGCTGATCGCTTATGTGAAGCATAAAAACGATGCCATCAAAGACAACGACACTTTCATTAGGAATTTTTATGTTGGTGTAACAAAGGATGTAATGGTAAGGACATTGCACGTGCCATCTTCTTACAGTTCTTATATTTATAAAATAGACACCGTGCAACCACTGGCTACGGTTATGAATGCAGGTTATGATAATACCACCAACTTTGATGTTGTTTGTCAGGTATTCAAAAAAACTCAAAAGCTCTACGAGAAGAAAAACACCTTGAGTTTACCCAAATTTCAAACTAAAATTTTGTTTTGGCCAACCTACAAAGCCAATGATACCGGTCAACTTGAAATGTTGGTGTACACTGCACTGAAGGGAGACCGTTACACGCCAAACGATACCATCAGGGTAAAAATGTACGTTTATAAAGTGCAAGATTTTATTGCAGACAGCATTCTTTCACCAAGACCAGAGGTTGAATACAAAGTAGGCGATAAAATAAACGTTCAAGCAAGAATTAAAAACGACGGGGTATTGCCACTCGACAATTCTAAAGTGGTAATGAAGATCTTTAATTCAAAGGAGCAAAAAATATTCGAAGACAGTTCAAAATCAGCCATTTACGGAGAAGACATCAAAATTACTCAGCTAAAGAATAAGTTTAACGCTTCCGTTAATGGTGTTTACAGAGTATGGGTAGGTCCCGATTCAACCCAAGATAAATATCCAGAAAATGATACATTGAGTCATTATTTCACCGTAGGTACACCCACAAATTTTTCATTAGATACCCTGCACATTGTTGATACTATGAGCAATACAATTACCAATGGATATCCAGTTGCAGCTACTTTAAGAAGTTTAGGATTTGACAGCTCTCAAAATCAAGTCAATGTAAACGTCCAGTTCAGTCGGAAAGGGACGGTTTGGTACAATGAAAAAGCATTGATTACCTTGCTCCCTGGGCAACAGAAGAAAATCACCTTGTCTAAAAACTTCAAACCGCTATTTACCGGAACGTATGATGTTTTAGCTTGGATTTCTCATCCCAAAGATAAAAAGAACCAAAACGATACCCTTCGAGAAACAGTTTATGTAGAAGTTGGCAAAGATGCTTTGGTTACCACCATCAGCGCACCAAAAGACAGTCAAATATTTTATTATTACGATCAATTAGACAGCATTCAAGTGACGGTTCTCAATCAAGGCAGAGAAAACATGTCCCAAATAGCGGTTAATTGCCAGGTGTTTTTTGAAAAAGCCATCGTCTTAAACGACCAAAAACAGGTTGACTTAAATAGCGGCGAAAGCAAAGTCGTGGTCTTTTATCCCAATAAAACGTGGTTAACGAGAGGAAAAGGGAAGGTGATTTGTGAAACCAATCACCTCGGTGATCAAAACATTGCCAATGATTCTCTGGTTCGAAATTTTGAAGTGAGAAGCAAGAGAGATTTGGGTGTCTATTTTGTTGATCAACCATACATTGGGGGTTCCTTCATTTCAGGGATCTCTATGAAACCCCAAGTGAGCATCGAAAATAAGGGTGATGATAGTGTAGTTTTATCTCAGAAAGTCAAATTGGAAATTTTCTCAGATAGGTTGAACGGCAATGTAGTTTTTGCAGAAGAAATGTTACACCCTGCTTTGAACCCATCCGATGCAATGACTTTATTTGCTTTAAATTCATTTACACCGCCTAGTTCAGGTACTTACTGGATCAGAGCTTATGCTATCAATAACAAGGATGAGAATGCTTCAAACGATACTCTTTCTGGAAGTTTTCAGGTATTGACCAATTCAACTCATAAGATTCTTGAAAATGCGGTGACTGTTTATCCAAATCCTGCTCAAAATGGTTCGTTTACACTTAAATCCAACCAAGAGATGCAATCTATTGTGATATTTAAATCAACGGGCCAAAAAGTCGCTCAATTTGAACAGATTTCAAGCGCTTCCATTGACTTAAAAATCAATGGTTCGGGTTTGTATTTTATTAAAGGAATCACAACTACAGGTAGCCAATTTTTCACGAATATTGCAGTAGAATAATTGTTGCAATGAATAAATTAGGTTATTTACTTTCTCCCTTGATTTTTTGGGGGATGACTTCCTGTGGAAGCATCAAGCCTGAAGCTCCCACCAATATGAATAAAACGGTTGAATTAAAGCCCATTCCTGTGGCAGTTTCAAGTGTGAATATACCTATCAAAATTGATATGAGGCCCTTCGCAAGAATGGCTGACTCCATGACTGACAAGGTTTTTTCTGGATCAGATAATCCTTGTGAAGGACTTAGATATCAGTACAAACTAGAGCGCGGAGAGTTCAAATTAGACGGAAAGGGTAAGAATAAAATAGGATTGAAATTTGATCTCAAATACGCTGCAAAAGGTGATTATTGTGCTTTGTGTATGGGAAGTTCTTGTTCGGTACCCACTGTAGGATTTGATTTGGGATATTCAGGTGGTATGAAAAGGGCCTCAATAGATATTGAAAGTCAAATTGAAGTTCAAAACAATTACCGCTTAAAAACCAAAACGGAAATCAGCCAAATCAAACCCATTGATCCCATTAAAGTGATGTTTGGATATGATGTAACTAATCTTTTATTAAAACAAGCACAACCTTACATCAAAGATGCATCGAAAATGGTTGACGTGGAGATATCCAAAATAGACCTAAAAAAGTACATAGAACCCTATTATAAAGAGCTTCAAAAAGATATATACATTGACGGTGTAGGATATTTAGCGCTATTTCCAAAAGAGCTATCAATTAGTACTCTCACTTTCAATAAGAACTTAATGGAGTTCAGTTTAGGAATTAAAGCTGCTCCAGCCATCAAGAGTACCGCTTGGAATCAACCTGTAAAACCTTTGCCCAACCTATCTGAATACAAATCAAACGATGGGTTTATAGTTTACACAGACTTGAAACTGGATTTTGATTCACTTTCAAAACAAATCATGGGATTTTTGAAAGATCAAGTATTTGAAGCGGGGAGCAATAAAATCAAGGTTACAAAACTGAGATTGTACCCTGAAAATGAGAGAATGGGCGTTGAAGTGGCCTTTGAAGGATCTAAGAAAGGGTTGATTTATTTAAATGGTTTGCCTGTTTACGATTCTGCGAATCAAGAAGTCAGGGTAAACGATCTTCAATACGATTTAAAAACCAAAAACGTTCTTTTAAAATCAGCCAAATGGTTGTTGAACGAAACCATCCGCAAGAAGATGCAAGAGTCAATGGTTGTAAGTATTGCACCGGAGATCAAAGAGGCAAAAAAATCAATGAATGAGGCCCTGAACCAGAAATTAGATGGAGGCGTAAAATTGAATGGAAAAGTCAACGACATTCAGATTCGCGAACTTCAAGTTCGTCCAGATGAGCTTTTTATTCGTGTACGACTTTCCGGAAAAATGGGCGTAAGCATGTAAGAACTTGATGTTTTATAACGAAAAAGGGCCACTCTATAGAGCGGCCCTTTTTTTATGTTAGGGTTTTTATGGTCTGATTAGATTTTAGAAATCAAATCAGCTACACGTGAACTGTAACCAGTTTCGTTATCATACCAACCTACTACTTTCGCCGTGTTTCCAATTACTTGAGTCAATTTAGAATCGAAGATACAGCTGTGGGTATTTCCAACAATGTCAATGCTCACAATCTCGTCTTCTGTGTATTCCATGATGCCTTTCATTGAAGATTCAGCAGCAGCCTTCATGGCAGCGTTGATTTCTTCAACGGTAGCAGCTTTTTTCAAACGTACTGTGAAATCGGTTACTGAACCATCTGGAATGGGAACTCTCATTGCATTTCCGTTTAATTTACCTTTCAAATGAGGCAATACCAATCCTACTGCTTTTGCAGCACCTGTACTGGTTGGAACTATGCTATAAGCCGCTGCACGAGCACGACGCAAGTCTTTGTGTGGTGCATCTTGCAAGTTTTGGTCAGATGTATAAGCGTGAATGGTGGTCATAAAACCATCTTCAACTCCAAATAAATCATCCAATACTTTAACCATTGGAGCTAAACAGTTGGTTGTACAAGAAGCGTTGCTTACAATCTTCTCAGAACCATCTAAAATGTTTTCGTTTACGCCCAAAACAACGGTTTTGATATCACCAGTAGCAGGAGCAGAGATAACTACTTTCTTTGCGCCAGCAGTTAAGTGCATACCCGCTTTTTCTTCAGATGTGAAGATACCGGTACTTTCCAAAACTACATCAACACCCATTTCACCCCAAGGCAAAGCCTTTGGATCTCTTTCTGCTAAACAACGAATGGCTTTTCCGTTGATGATCAAATGGTTTTCATCTGAAGACACGGTACCATTGAATTTTCCATGCACGGAGTCATACTTCAATAAATGAGCTAAGGTTGCGTTGTCTGTCAAATCATTGATAGCAACAACTTCAACACCGGGCTTTTGCAATAAAAACTTGAACGCGTGGCGCCCGATACGACCAAATCCGTTAATGGCTACTTTCATTTTATTTCAATTTTAGGTGATGCAAATTTACAAGTTATTTAATTATCACCTCGGTTTTAACCCTCTAATTTCAAGATTTACAACCATAAAATTGGTAGATGGCCCTATTAGATGTGTAATTTGGGCCTTGTTAAGCCTATTGGCATGCACAATATGCTGATTAGAAGTGAAATATTGATTGATTTTTTGTTTCTTGCTTCATAATTATGAACGAAAACAACTTGAGATCAGCTGAAACCCCAAAATATTTCTGGCAGCGCGCATGGATTTATTCCAAAGAAATGTTCCCTGTGTTCATTTACATTCCTTACGTAGTTGCACTTTATTTCTGTATGAATATCGTAATACAAATTCTCAAAAGCGATGTTCTTCAAACTGCAGGTTCTTCGGTGGTTTTTGATAGCACCGCTATAGCTGGGGTGGTTTCGGCCTTTTTTGTGATGTTGATGATGAGAACTTTTGACGATCTCAAAGACTTTGAATTAGATGCCCACCTATTTCCCCACCGCGCCACCGCTCGAAAATTGGTGCTTAAGCGCGACATTCAAGCCATAAGCTTAACCAGCTTTTTAACCCTTATTGCAGTCAATCTTATCTGGGGACAGGAAACTCTTCTTGTTTTCGCAATTATGATGACCTACACATTATTGACTTTCAAGTGGTTTTTCGCCGAGAAGTTTCATCGTGAGCATATCTTCATTACCATGCTTGATCATCAGCCTTTGCCGTATGTAATCAATTTTTTCCTCATTCATACTGCCCTTGCCACAGGAGCAAATTATGCATCTTTCGAAACCATTCATTTCATTCTGTTATTGATTGTTTCTATGCCTATTACTGCATGGGAAATATCACGAAAGATTCGCTCTGCCGATATGGAAACCGAATACGAAACATTTTCCATGGTGATTGGTCGCAAACCAGCCACAATCATCCCTATGTTGTTTCTTCTCACCGTTTGTGGTTTGCATTTGTACGTGGGTAGCCTATTGGAATTTGGTCCTGATTTTCGGTACATTGTATATACCATCGCTTCAATCGTGTTATTTTTCTATTTGCGATTCTTGTTTAAACCAACAAAAGAAAACAATGTTCTAACCAACGTTTCACTATTTGCCACAACAACATCGTTTTTGAACTTGTTGTTGCACACACTAATCGTGTACCGTATTTTGTAAATTCATTTTGAATCTTTTTCAGAATACCACTTACCGCATCGCTGATGTAGGTAGCAAAGCGCATCACTTGCATCGCTTGACTCAGGAGGGATTCAAAGTTCCCCCTTTTATAGCTATTTCTCGTCAGGACATCAAAGCCCTTTTTGGCGATGCAACTGAACAAGTTGAGGCAATGCTGAGTCCAATTTCGCAAGAATTGAAACCCGGAGGGTTTACATCCCCCGAAACAATGACGCAATTGCTTCAAATATGCACAAAAATTGATTCTTTGATTATGAATTGCACCCCTTCGGAAGTGCAAGTCAATGTCCTTTTGAGTCGAGCAATAGAGGTTTTTGGAGAGAGTTTTTGCATCTCCGTAAGATCATCAGCTATTTCAGAAGATTCGGGGAATGCTTCTTTTGCCGGACAACATAAAACATATCTCTATACATCGCCGGAACAGCTTTTTGAGAACATCAAACGAAGTTTGGCGTCGGCATGGAGCTTCGGGGCACTGAGCTATCGCCTGAAAATGGGGGTTTCATTGCTGAACATTGAATATGCCATTGTTTTACAAAAAATGGTTTTCGCAACCCGATCAGGAATAGCATTTTCCATGAATACCAATGGTAACATGGCAGACACTGTGATTAATTGTGGCTTTGGGATGGGCGAAGGAATTGTTATGGATCAAGTGGCAGCCGATTGTTATCATGTCAATAGGGCTTTGAGAAGTATCACTCGCAGTATAGTTCGCAAAGAACACTCCATGGTATACAGTCCTAGTAGGGGCATTCATTTGGCAGATATTGAACCTGTAAAACAAACCCAATCTGCCCTTACTGATGCGGAGGTTTTGGCCGTTTACGATCAAGTTAGACTTGCTGAAAAAGTGCTCGGAAAGCCCGCCGATATTGAATTTGTATGGGGCGATGATGGAGAGTTGTACTTGCTACAATTGCGACCAATAACCACCATTAATAGAGAAGATTTAATAGTGCTTGACAATACCAACATTGTTGAAAGTTATCCCAACATAACCCTACCTCTGAGTTATTCTTTCGCTTCCATGGCCTATACAAATTTGTTTCGGAGAAGTGCAAAAGCTTTTTGGATTTCCAGCGAACGGTTTGATTCTAATTCAGAGGTGTTTTCCCATTTGATTGAGCACTTTTATGGCAGGGTATATTACAGGCTCGATAACTGGTATAGAATGATGGCTTTGGTATACAATTCAAAGCGATCCATGCAAGCTTGGGAAACTGCAGTAGGTTTGCCAGATTCGGCCAGTGAAGATTATCATTTTCCATTGTTAGGTAAAGTAAAAACTGCCTTCTCGATAGCTTGGTTGGTCATCAACTACAAACGTGGAAATAAGCGTTTTTTCAAAGATTTTGAAAAGGCTTATACACAGTTTCAAAATTTTGAATCCTACAGAGGTAATATATCAGCACTTTGGAACCATTTAGAATCGTCTATTGCCCGAACATTTGAGCAATACCACCTAACCATTGTAAACGATTACCTAGCGTTTAAAGCTTTTGGATGGTTGCAGGACGCAATTCAAAAGTATGGAATTTCTGAAAACCCTGAGTTGGCGAATGAATTGGTGGTAGGACAGGGCGGCGTGGAGAGTGAGTTGGCCGTAATGTCATTTTTGAATTTAAAAGCTCAAGTGCTAGGAAATGAGCAATTGATGTCGGTCTTTTCATTAGAAGATCAAGAGGTTTTAGAAGCATTGAAGCATCCTAATTTCGAAACGTTTTATCACGATTGGCAATCATATTTGCAAAGATTTGGAGATAGAACCTTAGCCGAATTGAAGTTGGAAGTAAAGTCACCTAGGCAGTTTCCTGAAATGTTGGTTCAGCTGGTAAAATCTCAATTAGATTCACCTTTGACGGTGGAGAATTTTCGAGAAAGACAGGTTCAAATTCAATCAAACGCATCACGATTGGTGGCCCAAAATCTGCATTGGTGGCAACCAAAATCATGGTGGTTCCATTGGGTTTTGGGTATGTCACGCTACGGATTAGCCAACCGCGAAAACATGCGATTCTGTCGTACACGCGTTTACAGCGCGTCTAAAGATATATTTAGATCAATGGGTGAATCCATGGCTGCTGAAAACCACCTATCTGACCCGGAAGATGTTTTTTATCTTACCATGGATGAAATCAAACAATATTCTTTGGTAGAAAAGACCTCATTTTTGGAGTTAGTAGCATCGCGCAAATTGGAATACACCAATTACAAGGATTTGATTTTGCCTGACCGAATCATTTATAGTAAGAAAGACAAACCTGATTTCACGGAGTATTTAAACGACCTAACCAGAGAAGGAATAGACCGTTCTCAAGTTTTGACCGGTGTAGCGGTTTCAAAAGGAATAGCCGAAGGCGAAGCATTGGTAATCACAGAGCCGGTGCTGAACGCCGATGTGAAAGGTAAAATATTGGTAAGCAAAATGACCGATCCAGGTTGGGTGTTTTTGATGTCGCAAGCCATAGCCTTAGTCACAGAAAAAGGGTCTTTATTGAGCCACACAGCAATTGTAGGAAGGGAATTAGGCATTCCCGTTGTTGTGGCTGTGCAAGACGCAACCCAACGAATCAAAACCGGCGAACGCATACGGGTGAATGGATCAACTGGAATCATTGAACGAATTTAGTCGTTTAAGATATCAGCCACCAATAAGCAATTATGCCCAGATCCTACGCTTATCGCCTGGTTTAGTTTTGATTGCATATCCGTTCTTTTTCGCTTCTCTCTTGAGAATATAGAGTAATTGTCCGGGGTAAAAGGCTTTAAAAAACCTAGAACCAGGTTTTACTTTGCCCAATTGAGCAAGAAGCCTGTGACAGTTTGAAGCACATCTCTCACCCCAAAAGGAATAATCGCATTCGGGATTGAGTACATTTTGCTCATAATAAGCTTTAAGCCATTTCATTTCTTCATCGGTGGCTGGTATTGAAATCACGGTTTCCTTTTTTAACTGAACGATTTCTTCCCATTCTTGAAGTGATTGGTTTTGAAATATGGAACTCTTCGCTCGTTCATTTGGAAAAATATGAATCTTATTCCGATCAGCGTAATAGAACCCATACACACGATCGTAAACTTGAACGGCTACATGTCCACCCAAAAATCCGCCCAATTCACGGTAACTATCTCCTGTAAAGGGTTTCGTAATGGAACCATGGAAAATACGCACGTGTATCATTTCTTCAAAAGTACCAAATACCTCGGCTTTTGTTGTATTTTCGTTAGGTATCAGCCCAAATGAACCTACTCATCCTTTCCATGTCCGTAACAATGTTATTCTCAGCCTTGCTTGCCAATGGCTTGAAGAATGCCAAAGATGGAGAGTATGAATACATCAAAGACGATAATACGATAAAGATTTTTCGCGTGATAATGCCTCTTTCGGTGGTGTTTTCATTGTTAGTAGGTCTTTATCTCCCACTTAATTGGGGAATGGGTGAAATTCCGAGTGATTTTGGATGGGCGCAATTAAAAAATCGAAGTATCACAAATACCGCGATACCTTCCCTTTGGGAATATTTAGGCGCTGCTTTGTTCGTTTTAGGACTTAGTTTGAGGTGGGTCGCTATAATAAGTTTGAAACGGGCATTTACAGTGAAAGTAACCATTCTCAAAAACCATCAGTTAAAGTCTGATGGAGTATACCGTTGGGTGAGACACCCAAGTTATACAGGAATGTATATTTACGCTTTGGGACTAGGATTTGCACTGCATAACATACTATCAGTGTTCATTTTATTGTGGGGCGTTTGGTATACCACTCATAAAAGAATCCCCATAGAAGAATCGGTTTTGGAAGACCATTTTGGCGATGCTTATAGAGAATACAAAGCCAAAACTTGGAAGTTGTTTCCACTCATTTACTGAGTCAATCAATTTTTAGTTTCACGTTCGGATTTGAGAATCCAATACAGCCCTTTTACGTTAGAACTAAGTTCTTTTGATCGAATCAATATGATGATTTCTTCAATACTGCTCAGCCAACCCCAGATCATGGCAAAAAAGAAAATAGGTGCGTAGTAGCCATAAGCAAATAAACCAAAGAAGTAGATTCCTTGAAAATATCCGCCCATTTTTGTGCTATACAAATGCAAGCTGGGCATTCTTCTGAACTTGAAGAAGGATAATAAATTATAGAACACAATTAGCCCAATAAAGGGATATAATAACCAAAAATCATTGCCGTGGTCTGGCATCTTGAAATTGTAAATACCAACGAAGGCCAATATATATGTTCCCCAATCGGCCAAAGAGTCCAATCTTGCTCCAAATTCGGTTTGAAGTTTGAAAGTGCGGGCAATGATTCCATCAACGGCGTCGCTCACCAAGTTGATGCACAACAAAGTTGCAAATAACGACTCATTGCCTGCAAAAACCAGATACAACAGAAACGGGAACGACAGAAGCCTATACAAGCTTATGGCATTGGGTAAGTTCCAAATCTTTTCTTTTTGGGTAGTCGATTTCTCAGAAGGCATATTGTCAATGTTTTTACTGGCAGTCTTAATTTTTAGAATGATTTCTTGATGTTTCGAAGATATAAAATCCAAGAGAATAAGAAATGAAGCCCAGAAGCAATGAGGAAAAAGAAAATTGCGTCAAGCGAAGAAACGTAATGAATAAAATAAAAAACAAGGCTAACTCCTAATGCTGAATCTGTTTTGTCAAGCAAAGTGAAGAGTCCTTTATAGTGTATAGCAGAAGCGCCCGGTTCAATGCCCATTCTTCTTTTGATGAATGAGTTGGGAAGTTCAAACAGCACATAGGCTATCCCAAAAATCCAACCTGTAAATAATAATTGAAGCAGGTTCTGTTTTTGGTTGAGAAAAGCCATCAAAACCCCATCCGGATGGTTTATCAATAAATACAACCCCGCATTCACGGTAGAAATGAACACAACCCCGCGCCATGTTTTATTGGCACCAAAAGCCTTTTCATGAATAGGTATCGCTAAAATTGACCAGGCATTTCGTTTTACCAAAATCATGTGGGCGATATTGGTGATCACCAATGGCAACAGCGCGCCAATCATGTATATTGGAAGTTCCTGACTCAAAGTATCTTATCTTTACATTCGTAAAGTTATAAGATTTTTTATTATCCCCTTGGTTTAAGAGGTCTAATTTCAAGATTTACAACGTGAAAATTGGCAGACGACTCAATTGCGTGAGTAATTTGTGACGCAACATCCCAAGGCATAAGCATATTGTCATGCGCTGTAATGTTTTCTGAGTGTCTGAAAAAGTCGGTTTTTACTGAACCAGGATATACACAAGTCACTTTTACGCCAAAATCGCGAACCTCTTTGTACAGGGCATCGCTGAATCCGCGAACAGCAAACTTTGTAGCGCAATAGCCAGAAACTTGCTGATATCCTTCCAAACCGGCAATAGACGCAATGTTGATGATGTGTGCTTCACCGTGTTTTTTCATGGATGGCAAGGCCAACTTAGTAGCATAAAATAAACCTGTTACGTTGGTATTGAACATGGTATGCCACTGTTCGTTGCTCATCTCTTCACAAAATCCAAAATAACCCAATCCAGCATTGTTGATTAATACGTCAACACGTTCGTGTTTAGCTAATATTTGGTTGAAAGCTGATTCTAATTGTTCCCAAACTTGAACATCGGCGTGGATGCAGGTGTAATTTTCGTGTTTGGTTTCGCAGCCGCTTCTGCAAAAACCATATACAATGGCTCCTCTTTCTAAAAAAGATTTTACACACTCTAAACCGATACCTTTATTGGCACCCGTTACAACACAAATTTTACCTTCCAAGTTCATATTAGTATAGTACTTTAATTAATTTAATGATTGCATTTGTAGAAGACATTACTGATTCTTCCGTCTCCCACTCAAAATCTAACAATTTGGTGCGCTCTTTGTTCTTTTCTGCGCTGTAAGAGTAGGTTTTATCGTAATAATTCAGAACTGTGTTTATCCAACCTTTGGTATCACCGCTAACTACCATTTCTTGGGCTGATTTAGCGTGTTGACCACCCAGTTTTTTAGAAATCGCTTGGATTTTATCTATCAATAAGTCGCTAGAAAATCCCCCATACTCATTTGAAAGTCGTTCCAACCTTCGCTCCAAAGTAACATTCAATTGTATTATAGGGCCAGTTTGCAATCCATCCCAAATGGGTTGAGGTAAAAAGCATGTGCCAATAAGTCGACTTTCATTTTCGAAAACCACCGGCCTATCAATAGTTAATTCACTCAGTTTTTCGGCCAAAAGATTTTCAAAAGCTTCAGTAGAAGGTTGGGCTGGTTTTCCCAAACCACCAAAAGCACTCCCTTTATGATTTGCAAGTCCTTCTAAATCAATTATTTGAATTCCTTGCTCGTGCAATAAATGCAGGATTTCAGTTTTACCGCTGCCCGTTGCCCCCGATAATACAATGTACTTAAACGGTCTTTGAAACTGTTCTTGTGACCATTGTCGGTAGGCTTTATATCCGCCGTTTAATCGGTAAACCTTATGTCCACTCCATTGAAAAAGGGTAGACGAAATGAGTGAGCGTAGTCCGCCTCTCCAGCAATAAAACAACAGGTGTTTTTCTTTTGCTAGAGATTCATAGATACCGTACAATTCAGACATTTTAGGTCCAACCAATTCTAAACCCAATTTTACGGCAGCTGATCTGCCTAGTTTTTTGTAAGCTATGCCTATCTCTTTGCGCTCTTCATTGTTTAATAAAGGCACGTTTACCGCCCCAGGAAGGTGACCTTTTAAAAATTCTGACTCGCTGCGCGCGTCAATCCAAGTGTATTTTTCTAGATCTTTAAGTGCGTCTTCAATATGAATTATGGATGGAGTCATTTCGACTAATCCACAATTTCGAGCACAGATCGGTAAGCCATTACGCGCTCACCAAACTTGGAGAAGGTTTTTGCTTGCAAACCTGGTCCAAATTCTGAACGATAACGAGCCAAGGTTTCATGTGATTCGCAGAGATATTGAATGGCATAATTCACGCCATGATCATCATCTTCGTTGCTCATCAACTTCATGATTTTATATTCAATGAAACAACCCGTTGCCATTACTTCAGGAAGGTGTTCGCCCTTCATCCATTCAAGCCATTCAGTTGCCAGTGAAGTTTCTAAGTTGCAGGTGACGTTGTATATGACCATGTTTATTTCGCTGTAATGCGAATGCTGTAGCTTTCCATAATTAGGTTGGCCAACAATTTTTTACACGCAATTTCTGCTGATTCAAAAGCTGCTTTTTCGTCGGTTGATTCAATTTCTAAAGTAATGAATCTGCCCACAAATACTTCGCCAATGTTGTTAAGCCCTAAAGCCTTCATGCTGTGTCCTACTGCCTTTCCTTGAGGGTCTAACAACCCTTTTTTAGGAAGAATTTCGATTTCTGCCAAGAATTTCACCGTGCGAATTTACTGCATCCTGCTTAATTTAGCGCATAATATGAGGTACTTATTATTGTCCTTCGCTCTCGTTTCTGTTTTCTGGGGATGTTCAAGCGATTCCAAGAATCAATCAGGCGAATCATCTTCCCCCGAAAAACAACCCATTAGCGACACTTTAAGGGATGAAGGCTTTGTTAAAACTGACAAAAATTATTTCATTCGAGAATCTCATAGACCCGATATGTTGGTGGTGGGAAAGTCATTTGAAACAACCCCAGAATCCGTTCGAACATTAATCATAGGCATGAATCGGGCACTTCTGGATGATATCTCTGCCCAAAAAGCCATCATTCAAGGCGCTATAACTGTGGTATATGGAAAAGCACCGGTTGCAAACGAGAAACAGAATATTTGGGTGGGAATTCCTTTAGATAAAACACTTAAAGGTTGGAATTCCTTGAAAATTCCTGCCCAAGATTATTATAAAGTTCAAACCAATAGCGCTCTGGGTGAAACCATGTCATTCTGGAAATCGGTTATGTCTGATTTAGCAGAAAAAGGTCTTGGAAACAAGAAAACGTGGTTTTTGGAAATGCCATCGTCATCGGTGAATGCCGAAATGACTTCGGAAATTACCAATTGTAATTTATTTATTTCAAAATAGATACGGTGATAATTCCCTCCTTTTTAAAGCCGGGCGATAAAGTTGCCATAGTTTCTCCATCTCGATTTTGGGAACAAAATGCGGCCACCGTTGCCTTTATTGCTTGGGCTCAACAACAGGGTTGGGAAGTTCTTTTGGCTCCTCACTTGGGAAGTATTTATAATCAATTTGGTGGAACCGATGAGCAAAGACTAAAAGACATTCAATGGGCGTTGGAAAACCCAGAAATAAAAGCTGTTTTTGCTGCTAGAGGTGGATACGGCGCTATAAGATTGTTGTCAGCGTTGAGTAAATTTGACTTTACCGCATTTCCAAAGTGGTGGGTGGGATTCTCAGACTTTACAGTCATTCATACCCTACTTCAAAATCAAGGTTTAGCTAGTATTCATGCGCCCATGCCCATGCAATGGAATCCAAACGATGACATGCAGAACATCAATGCTGCAAAGTTGGCTTCCGTTCTATCAGGCGATGCGATTCAATGGAAGGTAAATCTTGAAACCTCAGATTTTCTGCAACCTTTTCGAGGAAAACTGATGGGCGGTAATTTATCAATCATTTATGCTTTATCTGCGGCTCAAAAGTTTGATTTGAACGATGGTGATGTGTTATTGATAGAAGATTTAGATGAATACCTCTATCATATTGATAGAATGATTCAATCTCTAAAAATTTCGGGTGTCTTTGCAAAGGTGAGTGCTTTGATAGTGGGTTCAATGTCAGATATGCATGATAATGTTATTCCTTTTGGACAGACTGCTCATGAAATTATTTTAAGCGCAGTTCAAGAGTATCAAATCCCAGTCATATTTAATGCTCCAATTGGACATCAAAGTGTAAACTATGCGGTTAAGTTGGGAATGGATTGTATTTTTGACGGGCAGTTCTTTAAGCAGCCCTAGGGTAGTAACAAGGCTGTTCTAATAATATACTCCGTGATTTCTAGCAAAACTTATATCGCTTTAACCAAATTTGGTGTTGTTGGGGGACTTTCTTTCATGATTGATTTAGGAATCTACTATTCTTTGAGTCAATTTATACCCACTTACATTGCAAAAGCTACTGCCATTGTTTTGGCTACCATGGTTAATTACTATATGAATAAAAGATGGACTTGGGGTAAAAGTGACAAAAATAGTCAACGTCTTTTTAAGTATCTTTTTTTATATGCTATCAGTGGAACAATCAATGTGTTAGCAAATGAATATTTCTTGCAAACATTGCCTCAGGCTTTTCTTTCATTAGACATTATTTCTGCAACAAATGTGACCAAACCGTTGGCCGCAGTTAAAATAAATAAATTCTTTGCAGTCATTATTGCTACTGTTTTTGGGATGGTTGTTAACTTTCTTGGTCAAAAAATTTGGGTCTTCAAACAGTCAAGCAACCAAGATTGACGCCGTTTGCGTAATTTTGTTCAATGGCTTGTTCATCATGTGGTACTAAATCAGGTGGAGGCTGCGCGCCTTCAGGTTGCAAAAGCAACGGAACCTGCGGAACGAGCGGCTGCAACGCATTGAATGTTTACGATTGGTTCAAAGATATGGACCTACCCGAGGGTTTTAAACCCTTCGATATTGTGGAAGTTCGTTTTAAAGGTAGTCGCAAAGAGTTTTTCCGAAACTCAAATGATCTTGATCTTTTCACTGGCGACTATGTGGTCGTGGAGAGTTCTGTAGGTTTTGATGTGGGTACAGTTTCCGCCACCGGCGAAATTGTGCGACTCCAATTAAAAAAATATAGAGTACGCGAAGACGATGAAAATCTTCCAGCTATTCAGCGTATTGCTACTGAAAAAGATCTAGAAAAATACGAGGAATGCAAAGCCAAAGAAGATGATCTTCTCGAAAGAGCTAGAACCATTGCTTTTGGACTAAACCTTCAAATGAAGATTTCTGATATTGAACTTCAGGGCGACGGACGTAAAGTCATTTTCTTCTACACCGCTGAAACGCGAGTTGATTTTAGAGAGCTTATCAAGAAGTACGCAGAAGAGTTTCGTGTAAAAATTGAAATGCGCCACATTTCCTATCGTGAGGAAGCTTCCCGCTTGGGTGGTATTGGAGTTTGTGGACGCGAATTGTGTTGTTCCACCTGGTTGACCGATTACAAACAAGTGAATACAGGCGCAGCCCGCGTTCAAAATCTTTCCATCAACATGGAAAAACTAGCAGGGCAATGCGGTAGATTAAAGTGTTGTTTGAATTTCGAATTGGATCTTTATTTGGAAGCCGTAAACGAATTCCCCAAGGCCAAAATTGTAAAATTGGAAACTACCGGAGGAGTAGCTTATGCTAGAAAAACCGATATTCTTAAAAAGCTTATTTGGTTCTCTTATGACAACAGCCAATCTTGGGTTCCACTTTCAGTAGATAAGGTTAATGCTCTTATGGAAGAAAACAAAAACGGTATACAAGTTCCACAACTAGCTGACCTTGCTCCAGCCGTTGCACTTTTGGATAAAATTGTAGAGAAAGAATCTGAATTCATGACTTCCGCAGACTTGTTGAAAGACAATGAATTTAAAGATCTTAAAGACCTTCCTTCCAAGAAAAACAATAATAATAGTAACAATAACAGGAATCAGCGTCCCGGTTTCCAAAATAATCGCAATCGTTCCAATGATAATAGAGGCGAACGCAGACCCCTAGAAAGTAGACCCCCTCAAGATCGTCGTCCTCCGCAAGATCGCCCCAACCTGGAAAATAGGCCCAATGCCGAGAGTAGGCCGAATCCTCAGAACAGTCCCAATCCTGAAAACCGTGAAAATAACTCACCAAATCAGAACCCTGGGGCTAAGCGAAAATTCCGTCCTCATAACAACAACAAAAAGAAACCCGATCTATAAAGGCCTTTTAGCCTTTGTCGGATGTTTCGTTGTGTTTATCTGATAAACCAGATTCCAGATTAAACCTCTTGCGCTTTTAGGCGTCAGAGGTTTAATTAATTCTATTTATTATGAGAAATTTATTGTTTTTATCTGTTTTATTGGCATCAGGTTTGACTTTAGCTCAACCTAGCCCTAGGGGACCTAAACCTTCAAAAAAGGCCAAAATGGAGAATCTTACTCCTGAGCAACGCGCTGATAAAATGACCGCGAAAATGAAAAAGGAGCTGGATTTAACCGCTGATCAAGAAAAGCAGGTCAAGGCTGCCAATTTGGAATTTGTTCAACAACAGGAAGCTATTAGAATGAAATCAGAAGCGCTGAAGGCTGAGCGAAAAGCATTAGTTGATGCACAACGTGCCAAAATGAAAGGCATTCTTACTCCAGAGCAACAAGCCAAGGCCGATCAAATGATGCAAGAACGCCAAGAAAAGCGCAGTGAAAAGCGCCGTGAAAGGCGCCAATCAATGGGCCGATAAAATTAACGACTTAAATACATGCTTTTTTGTTTGTAAAGGTCTCTGAAAGCAGGTTCTTTTAGGTCCTTTACAAACACAATGGCTTCACCCGTACTCTTCATTTCAGGTCCCAATTCACGATTTACGTTCGGGAATTTATCGAAACTGAAAACCGGTTGTTTTATAGCCCAACCAGCAGGACGTTCTTTGATAGTGAAATCTTTCATTTTATTGACTCCCAACATCACCTTCATGGCCATATTTACATAAGGAACATCATAAGCCTTGCAAATGAAAGGAACTGTGCGTGAAGCCCTCGGATTGGCTTCAATTACATAAACCTTCTCTTCCTTAACAGCGAACTGAATGTTCAGCAAACCACGAACGTTTAATGCTCGTGCAATCCTCTCAGTATAAGTCTCAATTTGTTGAATTACATTAGGACTTAAGCTAAAAGGAGGCAAAACCGCACTACTGTCACCGGAATGAATTCCCGCAGGCTCAATGTGTTCCATAATACCAATCACGTGCACATCTTCTCCATCGCAAATACAATCAGATTCTGCTTCCTCAGCTCTATCTAAAAAGTGATCAATCAATACTCTATTTCCAGGTAAATCGCCCAATAGTTTCACAACTGCACGTTCAAGGTCTTCGTCATTTATAACAATCACCATGCCTTGTCCGCCTAATACATAACTAGGTCTAACAAGAACCGGATATCCTACTTCGTTGGCAATTTTGATGGCTTCATCTGCGTCTAATGCAACACCATATTTGGGGTAAGGAATTTCTAATTCAGCTAGAAGATCACTGAATCTACCGCGATCTTCAGCAATATCCATGTTGTCAAAAGATGTTCCTATGATTTTAACCCCTTTTTCATGAAGCTTTTCAGCCAATTTTAAAGCTGTTTGTCCACCCAATTGAACTACCACACCGTATGGCTTTTCGTGTTCAATAAGTTCCCACAAATGCTCCCAATAAACCGGCTCAAAATAGAGCTTATCAGCCATGTCAAAATCTGTACTCACCGTTTCAGGATTGCAGTTTACCATAATGGCCTCAAATCCGCTTTCGCGCGCTGCCAAAATTCCATGTACGCAGCTGTAATCAAATTCAATTCCTTGACCAATGCGGTTCGGGCCGCTTCCTAAAACAATGATTTTCTTTTTATCAGAGGCTTTACTTTCGTTTTCCTCTTCGAAGGTAGAATAATAATAGTTAGTAGGACTCGGAAACTCAGCACTACAAGTATCTACCATCTTATAAGTTCTGCTGATTCCCAATGATTTACGACGCTCATAAACATCATCTTCGGTAGTGTTACCCATCAACCAAGCCAATTGAATGTCTGAAAATCCTTTTTCCTTCGCTGTTTTTAAAAGGATTTGGGGAATGTTTTCAATGTTGTATCGACGAATCTCAGTTTCAACTTTCACGATGTCGTGAATTTGTTCTAAGAACCAGCGATCAATGCGGGTCATTTTTTGTATAGACGTAATGGGCACTCCTAATGCAATGGCATCGTGTATTTGAAACAATCTATCCCAACTTGGGTGTTCTAAGCCGTAAGCTAGTTCTTCAAGGTTTCTAGAACCTTTACCATCTGCACCTAAACCGTGTCTTCCAATTTCCAAACTTTGACAGGCCTTTTGAAGCGCCTCTTGGAAGCTTCTTCCAATGGCCATTACCTCACCAACGCTCTTCATTTGAAGTCCCAATTGTTTATCAGCACCTGGGAACTTATCAAAATTCCAACGAGGAATCTTTACAATTACATAGTCAATAGCGGGTTCAAAAAACGCGCTAGTGGTTTTTGTTACTGGGTTTTTTAACTCGTCTAAGTAATATCCAATAGCCAATTTAGCAGCTATTTTTGCAATGGGATAACCCGTTGCTTTCGATGCCAAAGCAGAGCTTCTGCTCACGCGTGGATTGATTTCTATGGCAATGATGGCCTCGTCTTCGGGGTTTACCGAAAACTGAACGTTACATCCACCAGCAAAAACACCCATAGACCTCATCATTTTGAAAGCCATGTCGCGCATGTTCTGGAAGGTAGTATCGCTCAGGGTCATGGCAGGCGCCACAGTGATTGAATCACCCGTATGTACCCCCATTGGGTCAAAATTCTCAATGGTACAGATTACAGCTATGTCGTCTTTTCCATCTCGAAGCAACTCCAATTCGTATTCTTTCCAGCCCAAAACGGCTTTCTCCACCAATACTTCATGGACAGGACTTGCTTCCAACCCTCTAATTAAGGCTTTGTCAAATTCTTCTTTCTTGTGGACGAAAGATCCACCCGTTCCACCTAAGGTGTAACTTGGGCGTATAACCAATGGAAAACCAATGCGTTGAGCTATTTCTTTTCCTTCTAGGTAACTATTTGCAACCTGACTTGGAGCAACTCCAACCCCTAATTCTACCATCAACTGACGGAATTTCTCGCGATCTTCCATTTTGTCAATAGCCTCAATGTTTACGCCAATGATTCTGCAGTTATACCTTTCCCAAATGCCAAGCTCTTCGCATTCCTTTGCCAAATTCAATGCGGTTTGCCCTCCCATAGTAGGAAGCACAGCATCAATTTTTTGTTCTTGAAGGATTTTTTCGATGCTTTCGGCGTTCAACGGCCACAAAAACACATGATCTGCATTCAATTTATCAGTCATGATGGTTGCAGGATTGCTGTTGATTAAAGAAACGGTAATTCCTTCTTCTCTCAAACTTCTTGCGGCTTGTGAGCCTGAATAATCAAATTCGCAAGCTTGTCCGATAACAATGGGCCCGCTCCCAATGATGAGAACGTGTTTAATGCTGGAGTCTTTGGGCATAGTTCAAAAATTAGGCAAAGTTAGAGCACCCGAACCACAATAGCGAGTAATGTTGATAATTACTTTTAATAATACCCCTGCAAATCTTTTTGAGAGTTTAGAGCAACACGAAGCTCAAATATCCCCCGAAAAAAAGAACCCAATACACTTTATAAAATCTCTTGAGAGATTGTTTATCGTTGAGTTGAATACGAAACCCCATCCAAAGAAAAACCGCGAAGAACATAGCTGTCAAGTACATAAAGGGCTGCAGAGAGGCTAAGGGTTTAACTAACGCAGATCCGATATAAGTTAAAAGAAAAACATAGGCGAGCGAAACCAAAATAAAACCTGAGTAAAAAGCGCTTTTCTTGCCGGCAGATACAGCTAAGGTCTTGATTTGATGTTGTTGGTCGCCTTCGGTGTCGGGCAAATCTTTGAACCAAGCAATTCCCAAACTAAAAGCAGTAACAAAAATGGATATGGGAATCAACCAGTTCCAATGGGGAACGCTCTTCAAGAGAAGGTTCTCCCAAAAGTTTAGATGCGTATAATAGCCCTGAGTTTTGTCAATGAGGTGCAAACCAATGCCGATGTTCACCAACGGGCCACGAACTAAAGCGATGGCCGAAGCGGCCCAAAAATGGTGGCGCTTAAATCTAATTGGGGGAGCGCTGTATGCCCATCCCAAAAAGCAAATCACAGAAATCAAGGAGCCGTAAAATGCACTTTGAATAAAAGAGAGAACAAGAGCCATCAGCAACGAGAATAAAATAATTTGCTTGGCTTGAAAGACTGTTAGCGCGCCTGTCACCATAGGCAATTGCGGTTTGTTTATTCGGTCAATTTCTAGGTCATGGATTTGATTTAATCCAGTAATATATAAATTGCAAAACAATGCTGATAGTAAAGTATATATATAAGTAATATAGTTATTTTGATTAATAGGTAATGAGTTATGAATTGACAAAAAGAATAATATGCTGATACTAATGAACGAACCAACAATGGTGTGTGGACGGGAGAATTTCCAAAGGTTAACGATAAACTTCACGGTAATTAAATTGTTGTAATTTGCAAGAGGCGGGAAGTTAGTTAAAAATGGATATTTATTTTTATGATTTATTGGTGGTATTTATTGCTGTGGCCGCCACAACTTGGTGGTCTAAAGTTCTTCCTTTGCACATTTTTTATGCTCGCAAGGTTTTACACATTTTAGCCATTTCTGCTTGCGCACATGCGGTTTCCATTACAAACTCTGAAACACATCAGCCTTTTATCTTCTTACTTACGGCGTTTTCAATTCTGCTGTTTTGGGCCGTTTGGAAAGGATTTTTCCAAACCGAAGGCCGACGAAGTTGGGGAATTGCCTATTTCCCAATGGTGCTTTTGGCACTAGAAATAGTTTATCCCACCGAACAACGTTTAATTTCACTGGCTTTTTACATTTTAGCCTTCGGCGATGGGTTATCGGCCATCTTCGGTAGATTGGTTCATGTCTCGCTCGATACATTGGTGTTTTCGGGTAGAAACGTTCAATCATGGAACTCCATTCATTGGGGTCGAGATCACAAAACCTTAGTTGGATCTTCAGTTTTTATCCTCGCTGCTGGGGTTATTCTATACATATATTTTCCTGAAATTCAGATTGTTGACTTGTTTTTAATTGCCTTATCAATCGCCGCAATTGAGGTTATTTCTTCTTCCGGTACAGATAATTTAACCGTTCCACTTTGGGTTTTTTTCGCGGTTCCTGTATTATCTGATTTTCAGGTGGAACCTCTGTTTCTGCTTGTGGGAGTTTTAATGTCGGTATTTCTCTTTCGCTTCAAATGGCTTTCCCTTTCCGGAATTGTCTTCGCTTCAATTTTGTGCATTTTGTTTCTAGCTTCAGCTGCCCCTCTGTACTTGTTGTTTGTATTCTTAATTGTTGGTTCTTTGGCCTCTAAGTTGAATCGAAAGAAAGTTGCTGAAGCCGCAGATTCCAAGTCCTCCAAGCCCCGAGATGTGTGGCAAGTCATTGCTAATGGCGGTATTGCAGTGGTGATTCTTTTGGTTTTCGGGGGATATCCTGAATTCCGTAATATTCTGATTTACGTAAGCATTGCAGTCGCTCTAGCCGATACCTTGAGCAGTGAATTGGGTGTCTTTTTCGGGGGACGAACCTACAGCATCATTGGCTTTCGGATGGTTTCACCGGGCCTTTCCGGCGGAATCAGTTTCATGGGCACATTATCAGGACTTTTAGGCGCTGGGTTTATTGGTTTATTATCCATTTGGATGGAATCATATTCATGGGAGAATGCATTATTCATTTCTTTTTTTGGATTCTTTGGGATGATTTTGGACAGTTTTATCGGTGAAATGTTTCAAGCGAAGTATCAAAACCACGATGGTTCGTATTCAGATCAAGGCATAGAATTGGTTAAAGGTATTCGGGGATTCACCAACGATACAACCAATTGGGTGAGTAATGCGATTACCGTGTTTTTATCGGCTGTTTTAGTCATAGCATTGTAACATTTAACGATAAACGTTTACTTTTTAGGGGATAAACTTCGGTTTGGTGTGGTTTTTGTTGTCAGAAACTCAACAAAACTTTCGAATTGGTCTATTGTCCAGTTTGTCTGTTTTATTATACACTGGCAAATGAGTTATGAAAGAAGCATTAAATTTGTTAAAAATATGCACAGAATATCGCTCTAAAATATTGGGTATGAGAGAATCGGGAAAAACAATTAATTCAATAAAAAATTCAGAAATGATAATAAATACAATAAAACGCACACAACGGAGGTTGTTATCGGGACTAACGGTAGCAACTTTTTTGTTTTTAGGAGGTACTGCTAGTGGGCAGACACCAACATTAACGAACCCAACATGTTTTGAAAAGTATGATGGCTCTATTAAAATCGACTTTTCATCAGCTCCAAATAAGATTGGAATTGATTCAACTGGTTCAACACCAAATATGATAGTTTGGCCTGGTGGTAGTTCCTATACTTTTAATGGATTAACTTCTAAAACATATAAAATTTACGTAGATAATGGATCAGGTTCAACACTTTTAAATTCATACCAATTGGCGGGATCACAACTTACAGTTTCTGTAATATTGAAAAAAGATGTAAGTTGTTTTAATGTTGCTGATGGGTTTGTGAGAGCCTCTGGAAATACAACAAGTTCAACCAATACAACTTTAACCTATAAATTAGGTACAATCGGATTTAATTCGAGTCCTGATTTTACTGGTTTAGGACCAGCAAACAATGTGATTTTGACAGTAAAGGATAACGTGGGATGTACCGCAACTACTACAGTAACTATAATTCAACCAACACAATTAACTTTTACAACCACTGAAACTGATGTGACTTGTTTTGGCTTATCAGACGGTGAAATAACAGTAAACGGTTCAGGTGGTTCCTTGCCATATGAATACAAAATTGGTAGTGGATCTTATCAAACGAACTCTACTTTTAGTAATTTGTCGGTAAACTCTTATAGTGTAACAATAAAAGATGATAGTGGTTGTACGGTAAATCAAAATGTTAATGTATTAGGTCCCGTAGCTCAAATCCAGTCGAATTTATCAATTACAAATTCCCTTTGTTATGGGTCAGGCTCATTAAGTTTAAATCCATCAGGTGGAAATGGATCGCCATTTACTTTTGATTTCGGTCAAACAGGTACTTTCAATTCAGTATCAACATATAATTCACTTATTGATGATACATTTTCTATAGATATAAAAGACAAAATGGGTTGTCTCATCACCCAAAATGCTATAATAAAGCATTCAGACAACACACCCCCAGTTGCCAAAGCTAAAAACATTGTTGTTGATCTGGATAATACCGGAAATGTCACCATCACACCCGCTCAGGTGAATGATGGTACAACAGACAATTGTGCGTTCAAATTAACTTTAGATAAAACAAAGTTCACTTGTGCTGACACAGGTGCAACAGGTAATACTGTTACTTTGACAGCTACCGATTCTAATGGAAATTCTCATACAGCTTCTGCAAATGTGAGAGTGCGTGATGTCACTGCCCCTATCGCACGTCCAAAATACCTGACAAAGGTATATCTAGATAACAACGGTGAATTTACTTTGACCGGTGCAATGACAGATAGTGCATCAACAGATAATTGCTCTATTAAATCATTTACCATTTTCCAAAATGCATGGAATTGCAAACACCTTGGACTTGACTCAGGAAATTTTGAAGTGACCGATTGGTCTAACAACAAATCCAATAAAATTATCCGTGTTTTGGTATTAGATACTACACGTCCTGCAATGAGTGTCCAAAATGTGACTCGTTACCTCGACTCCAATGGCGCTGATACCATGTCAATGTCTGATGTCTTGTTGTCTGTGACTGATAACAACTCTTGCAGTAAAGATAAAATGAAGGTTTATTGGGCTGCAAATACCGATACTACTTTTGAATGCAGCAATAAAGGTGTAAACACTTTGAGAATTTACGCTGAAGATTCCTCAGGAAACATCAACTATAAAGACATCCAGGTTACTGTTCTTGATAATCGAATCCCAGATTCTCTTCAAGTAAGAGACACCATTCTTTATTTAGATTCTTTTGGCGAAGCTTTTGTTTCGAAGGACTCTATAGTGCTGTTTGCTTCAGACAATTGCGGAATTACAGATACCATCATGCAAACCAAGTTTGATTGCGCGCACCTCGGAAGCAATCTATATACAGTTACTGTTAAGGATGCTTCGGGAAATTCACTTTCAAAACAGTTTGAAGTCATTGTTAGAGACACATTCTTCCCGTATCAAATTGTTACAGCTGATTCCATTACACGTTACTTAGACACCAACGGTGCAGATACCATAACGCTTTCTGATGTTTATGCGAGTGCACTTGATAATTGCGGTGTATCTAAAGTTTACATGTCAGATAGCACCTTTGATTGCAAAGAAGCTGGACTCTTTAACCTAATTGTTTTTGTTGAAGATCCATCTGGAAATGTTTCTAGAGATACAGTTAAAGTACTACTGTTGGATACCTTCAAGCCAGATTCATTGCTCGTGCGTAAGAATTACACAGCCTATTTAGACGCAAATGGAAAATATACCATTGAGGGTGATAGCATAATCTTATTCGCAAGCGACAATTGCAGCATTGCCGATACATCTTACTCAACCGAAGTATTCGATTGTACTCATGTTGGATTGAATAAAGTATATGTTTCAGTGGCTGATCCTTCAGGAAACACTAGAAGCGATAGTTTTGAATTGACCTTATTTGATACCTTGGCGCCAATTGCGAAAGTATCAATAGATACCCTCTACCTAAATTCTGCCGGCTCAGCAAACTTTACAGCTGCTCAAGCAGGTGCTAACTCAACAGACAATTGTGGCATTGCCAACATTACCGTTGATAAATCAAGTTTCTTCTGCAACAGCGCAGGTAAACTAGAACAAATCATCATTACAGTTACCGATAATAACGGTAACGTATCCAAAGACACAGGAAAAGTATTGATTCTTGATACACTGGCTCCAGTAATTTCGTTAAAATCACCCATTGTAGATCTAGACGACAATGGTGCTGGGCAATTGACCATCTTTGATGTTGACGGAGGAACTAAAGACAATTGCTCTATAAAACGCCGTTGGATGAGCGATTCAACCATTGATTGTTCAAATATTGGTGCACATAAAATTTGGTTCTATGCGGAAGACCTAAATGGAAATATTGACTCAGGACTTGTTTCTGTAACTGTAAATGACAAAATTGATCCTATTCTTACCGTTAAAGACGCTACCATTTATATTGATACCGCTGGAAATGCTTTATTGACTCAAGTAATGGTAGTTGTTAGCATCTCTGATAACTGCGCTACCGATCAAGTAATCATTAGTAAAACATTGTTTGGATTAGCAGATGTGGGTGATAATAATGTAGATATTACTCTCACAGATAAAAACGGTAACTCCGTAAAGAAAACGGTTAAGGTGACAGTAGTTATTGGTGATTCTGACAACGATGGAATTCCAGATTACGTTGAAAAAGGCGGTGACTTTGATAATGATGGAACCAAAGATTACCTCGATGAGGATTCTGATAACGACGGACTTGCTGATAAGTTGGAAAACAACAACGGTACTACATTAGTAGATACAGATACAGATTTACGTCCTGACTACAAAGATCTAGATTCTGATAATGATGGTATCAACGACGTTCGAGAAGCCGGATTGGCTGATGCTGACCAGAATGGATTGAAAGACAATGCCTCTGATTTGTTGTACGCATCGGTTGATACAGATTTGGATGGAATTGGAAACCAACGCGAATTAGATTCTGACAATGATAATATCTTTGATTTGGTTGAGAGCCTACAAGCATATACCGATGCAAATGCAGATGGCATTGTAGACGGCATTGATACTGACGGCGATGGAATTATCGATGGAGCTGATGGATCTGTTATTTTCGGTGATGGAAATGACGCAGTTCCTGCCGATACTGATTCAGACAACAAAGCTGATTATATTGACACTGATTCAGATAACGATACCATTCCAGATAGCATTGAAGGTACTATAGATACAGATTCAGATACCTTACCCAATTACCGCGATACCGACTCTGACGATGATACCATTTTAGATTCGTATGAAGCGAAAGACGGTAACAATCCTATAGACACAGACAACGACGGTCAAGAAGATTACATTGATACAGATTCTGACAATGATTTAATTCCTGATAAAGTGGAAGCAGGAGCAAATCCAGCATCACCAATAGATACTGATTCTGATGGATTGGAGAACTACAGAGATCTTGATTCTGACGGAGATAAAATCCCCGATACAGAAGAAGCGGGAGCAGATCCTAACAATCCTGTTGATACAGATTCTGATGGTAAGCAAGATTATATTGACTTAGATTCTGACGGTGATACCATTCCTGATGAAGTTGAAGCTGGTGCAGACCCTAATAATCCAGTAGATACTGACAGTGATGGTGATAAAGATTACCGTGATTTAGATTCTGATAATGACGGAATTGATGATAAAACAGAAGCTGGTGCCGATGCAAATAACCCTGTGGATACCGATGGTGATGGAATCATGGACTTCAGAGATACTGATTCTGATAACGATGAAATAGATGACGCTACAGAAGGATTGAAAGATTCTGATGGAAACGGAATTCCTGATTACCGCGATGCGGAAGTAATCATTCCCGAAGCAATATCTCCTAATGGTGACGGCGATAATGATGAGTTGTATATCAAAGGATTAAAAGTATTTGATCAGGCAGAAATCATTGTTTTCAACCGCAACGGACAGGTGGTTTATCAGTCGGGAACAGGTTATGATAATAAGTGGGATGGAACCTATAATGGAAGTATCCCTTCATTAGGAAAAGAACTACCCGAAGGTGTTTACTTCTATGTGTTCAAATACAACGGACAAAATAGAGAGCCAATAACCGGTAATTTCTACATTAAAAGATAATTAAATCAATAAGTTAAATTTAAAAAATCACGAAATGAATAAGAATATCATATATAAACTGTTGTTCACCGCCGCATTGTCTTGGGTTTCTCAAGCAACGGCTCAGCAAGAACAGATGTATTCGCATTACGACTATAACTCGTTTGCGGTGAATCCGGCCTACGCTGGTTCTAAGCAAACTTTGGTAGCAAATAGCTTGGTGCGTACACAATGGTTAAACCTTCCTGGAGCTCCTCGTTATTACAACTTAGGAGTTCACTCTCCTTTGGTAGGCGATTTTGGGGGAGGTATCAACATTCAAACTGGAACCATCGGTAAATTCAGAACTGCTAGCCCTATGACCGAAACTCAATTGGGATTATCAGGTTCATGGAATAAGCAAATTACCGGTGATTTGAGATTGGCCGTTGGATTAAGAGTAGGTGCTTATAATTACAGCCTAAATTTATCTCAATTGCAATTAAATAAGCCAGGAGATGTTGCATTTCAGAACAACGATTTTAATGTAACAGCGCCTATGGCAGGTTTTGGAGTTTATGCATACACCAATAACTTCTTTGCAGGTGTTTCAGCACCAAGAATGTTGTTTATCTCTGCTGATAACCGCAAAAATGTGGATGTTCAGTACGCTGCAGTAACTCAATATTACATTACGGCAGGTTATGTGATAGATGCAGGAACCGATCTTAAAATTAAACCCACCACTCAAGTGCGCGTAGTTCAAGGTGTTCCAGTTCAAGCCGACATAAATGTGCATGCCATCTACAAAGAAAATTATTCTTTGGGTGGATTCTTCCGCACAGGTGGGGAGATGGGAATCATGGCGATGGCTCAAGTAAATCCAAATTTCACTTTGGTTTATTCTTATGACAGTCGTTTAGCACCTTTGAATAATTATGTAAATGGTTCTCATGAGTTTGGATTGCAATTCATGATTCCTTATGTTTCAAATGCACGTGTAAGAGCACCCCGATATTTCTAAATTTTAAGAAAAACGAACATGAAATTGAATATAAAAATTGGCGTTTGGACATTGAGTATGTTGTTTGCGACACAACTTTGGTCTCAATCCAAAGTGGTTAAGTTGTTGAGTCAGCATAAGTTCTCTGAAATTGCGCGATTGAACGAGTTCAAATCCACAGCAAAAAAGAAAGACTATACAAACCAACGTGTTTTAGCCTATTCGTATGCACAAATGAATATGCCTGACAAAGCATATGATGCATATTATGAGTTGTTGGAAAGGTACCCATCTCAAGTTGACGCAACCGATAAACTCTATTTCGCGCTTTCTGCTCGTAACATGCAGCTTTACGGGGTTTCAGACAGTATTTTATTGGCTTTAAAAGATTCTACTTTCAATGGATTACCCTTGTTTGAAGAGTTGACATATCCATTTTATCTTCAGAATAAAGACAAACGCGATGATTATTGGCAGGAATTTAATTTTGCATCCAACTATTACTTCAAACCATTTGATCAGAATTCTGGCAAAGGCGAGTTCGCTTTGATTTCGAATAAAAAAGGCCTTGCCTACTATTCCAAACACAAATCCAATACTGGCTTATGGAAGATTCTTTCTTCTAGCCATGAACAAGGTTACTACAACGTTTATTCAGCGAAGTTTTTGGATAGTGCCATTTCTAGAACACAGTTAGAGACCTTCAACAAATCTAGAGTTCACCAACAAGTGAGTTGTTTTGATTCTTCCACAGGATGGATGTATATCACTAGAAACTCATCAAAACTCAATAATAAAAGAGAAAAGGTACTTCAAATTTTTGCTATAAGAAAAGACAGAAAAACCAACAAATGGATTGAAGTTCCTTTCCAATTGAACAATGATAATTATTCGGTTTCTGATTTGGTGATCTCACCCGATGGAAAAAAAGTTGTTTTTGTTTCCGATATGCCCGGTGGATTTGGTAAGTCAGATCTTTATGAAGCACCTATTATTTCGAATAAAGAACAAGGCATCTTGATTGGCGAAGTGGTGAACATGGGTCCGCAAATCAATACCATGTTGCGCGATAACTTCCCTAGGTTTGGCAAAAAAGGCGAGTTTTATTTTTCTTCTGAAGGACATTTAGGCTTCGGTGGTTTAGATGTTTTCACTGTAGATAAAAATTCAAACATGATCTTGAACATGGGTAAACCTGTTAATTCAAACATGGATGATTTTGCCCCCGAAATGAATGATATGTGGGGAACAATTTCCTCAAATCGTGAATCAAAATCATTCGATGATAATCTGTATTATTTCAAATGGTTCCAAGATAACAAATCTGAAAAACAACCCACTAACGATGAAATCATTGTTATGGTGATTGATGATGAAACAGGTAAACCAATGCCTCGCATAAAAGTGGCAATTGACAACCTTTCTGATGAAGCCAATGCTTTTAACGATAGCACAAATGCTGATGGTATGATCATCAGAAAGGATCTTCCAAAAGAAGCAAAAGTTCAAGTTACAACTCGTCCTTGCGGATATAAATATTCATCAACTACTGAGTTTGAGGTTAACGCTCAAGGTCAACGAGTGGTTAAAGTGAAAGCGCAGCGTTATAGAGTGGGTGAGGATTTGGGGGTTATTTTTGATGTGAAACCCATTTATTATGAGCTAAATAGTTTTGAATTAACTCAACAAAGTAAGGAGGAATTGGAACGTGTTGTAATTGTTTTGAACGACAATCCTAATTTAATGGTGGAATTGGGTTCACATACAGATTCACGCGGCTCGAATGAATACAACCTTCAATTGTCTGAAAACAGAGCAAAATCTGTTTACCTATATTTGGCAAACAGAGGCATTCAACCTGAAAGATTAACCTTTAAAGGTTTTGGTGAAAGCAGAGTTTTGAATCGCTGTTTTGATGGAGTTGAATGTTCGGATAATGAACATCAAGCAAATCGCAGAACTGAATATTTAATTAAAGGAATCATTCCGTGCGGAAAGAAACTCCCCAAGGGTTCGAAGCCACTACCTACTTTAGCCAAGGCAGCAACGCCCAAAACATCTAGTGCAGGCACAACTTCAACTTCGGCTACAGCGAAAACAGGTAACAACAAGAAACAAGGAACCACTGTTTCTGCTGAGGATGAAATGGCAATGAATGCTCCCAAAAGCTTCCGTCCAGAAGACCTAAAACAAGGTACTATGAACGTTGGTGATGCTGATAACGATGGAATTCCTGATTACTTAGATCCAGATTCAGACAATGACGGTATTCCTGATGCATCAGAAGGAAGAAAAGATTCAGACATGGATGGCTTGCCTAATTTTATTGACAAGGATTCTGATAATGATGGAATTCCAGATGCTGTTGAAACAGGTATGGATTTTGACAAAGACGGAAAGCCAAACTATGTAGATTCAGACTCTGATAATGACGCGATTCCCGACAAAACTGAAGGCATAAATGATGCTGATGGCGATGGTAAACCCAATTATTTAGATTTAGATTCTGATGGCGATGGAGTTTCAGACAGCGTTGAAGGTAGAGGTGATATTGACAATGACGGTACGCCAAACTTCTTAGATATTGATTCTGATAACGATGGATTAACCGATGCTGAAGAAGGCACTAAAGATGCAGATTATGACGGTAAACTAAATTATTTAGATACTGATTCTGACAATGACGGTATACCTGACAATGTTGAAGGAACAGTTGACACAGATAAAGACGGTAAACCTGATTACATAGATACTGATTCTGATGAAGATGGTATTCCAGATAAGTATGAGTCTCCTTCGAATTACAAAAACTACCCTGGAGACAAGATTTCTACTAAATCTGGTAAGTCTACACCTCCAAAAGCAGCTCCAGCTCCTACACAGGAAACCGTTGAAGAGCGTGCACCTGCACCTGTTAGCAGTGTAAAGTCAACCAGTCAGAACTCTAAGGGAGTAGTTTATCGTGTTCAAGTAGCTATGTCTACTTCCAAAATGAGCATTGGTAAATTGCAAGCCTTTGGACTTAGAGATGTATACGAATATCAAGACGGCCCCTATTTCAAATACACAGCCGGACAATTCAAAACCGAAGAAGAAGCAGAACAGTATAAAACTGCATTGCGCACTAAAACCTTCAAAGATTGTTTTGTTGTGAAATTTGAAAACGGAAAACGAGTTAAATAACCTTTAAAATCGAAGTTTAAGGCTGCTCCCTTTAAGGGGGCAGCCTTTTTTTGTAATTTAGCATCCCAATTAATGTTCATGTCAAGTAAAAATCTCGCCACTCGCTTTAAAACCGCCTTAGTATTTTTGGTTCTGTTGTCGGTGGGAATTACTCTAAAGAATATTAATGCCCCATTGAGTAGAGTTCCAAACATTCCTTTTCCGGTAACTTTATTCAATAACTTTCTAATATTTAAGAATTCATTTTATCACTTACTGCTGTCATTACCCTTATTTGAAACCTATGGGCCCGTTCAATACGATGTTTTTAAATATACACCCACATTTGCTTTATTATTTGCCCCTTTCGCTATAGGAAATGATTTTTTCGGACTATTTCTTTGGAATTCTTTGAATGTAATTCTTCCGTTTTTGGCATTAACCCAGTTAATATCAACCCACAAGAACAGATGGCTATATTTGTTTGCGTTTTTCGCCGTTGAATCTTCTACCTCTATGCTCAACAGTCAAAGCAATGGGGTTGTATTGGGTTTAATTCTATGGACACTGGTGTTTTATCAGCGGGAAAAATGGCATTCGGCTATTTTTTGCATCCTTTTAACCGGCTTCATTAAAATATTTGGTCTTGTACTTTTTACCCTATTTCTTTTTCATAGAAGGCATTGGTTAAAAATTGCTTTAAGCTCAATAATTCAATTTGCAGTTCTTTTCTCGCTACCACTGTTTTTTGTTTCTTGGGATTATTTGATCTCCCAATACCTCAGATGGTTCATTCTTTTAAAAAGCGATGGTGGCTACTTTGTAAAGTATTCCGTTTTAGGTTGGATGCAAAGTTGGTTTCATCTCTTGCCAAATAAAACTCTAACCTTATTGTTTGCCTTGTGTATTCAGTTGATATTGGCTTTTTTAATTCGTCAGAGAAAAGAATTGATTCTCTATTACGGCTTAACTTGGGGTGTTTGGGTGGTTATTTTTAATCATATGGCTGAATCGGCAACATTCATTATTGCCGTTGGTTCCATTGTTGCTTTCTATTTACTCATTGATAAGTTAACGAAGCTTGATGTTTTTTTACTTGTTTTGGTGCTTCTATTTACCGTTTTGGGCCCAACAGATGTTTATCCTCGAAGTTTAAGGTTTTGCATCGTAGAAACGTCTCAAATGAAGGTTTTTCCCGTAATTCTTATATATCTGAGAATGTTACAATTTCTTGTACGAAAATCTAGAATCTCCAATTGAATATAATTTAAAAAAATAAGGCCACCCTTTATAGGCGGCCTTACGTATTTAAAGATGATTATCTTGTTTTAATTATCTTCTTGGACCTCTTCCGCGATCACGATCACGATTGTCTCTGCCACCGTCGCGATTTTCGCGTGGAGGACGAGGAGCTGGTTCAACATAACCTTCTGGTTTTGGTTCCAAAGCACGTTTGCTCAAGCGGAATTTACCTGTTTTCTGATCAACTTCAATCAACTTAACAGTTAAAACTTCACCTTCTTGGAAGACACCTTCCATTGAAGGAGTTTTGTCCCAAGAAATTTCAGAAATATGCAATAAGCCATCTTTACCTGGCATAAATTCTACAAAAGCTCCGAATTCCATGATGTTTTTTACCTTACCAGAGTAAGTTCCTCCAACTTCAGGAATTGCTACAATACCTCTAACAATGGCCACAGCTTTTTCCATGCTTTCAGCGTCATTAGATAGAATCTCTACATGACCTTTACCATCTTTTTCTTCAATAGAAATTGTGGTTCCTGTTTTTGCTTGGATGTCTTGAATGATTTTTCCTCCTGGACCAATAACTGCACCAATAAATTCCTTATCAATGATGATCATTTCAATTCTTGGAGTATGTGGTTTCATTGCATCAGCAGGAGCAGAAATGGTTTTTTCCATTTCACCCAAAATATGCAAACGACCTTCACGCGCTTGTTTCAACGCTTGAATCACCATTTCCCAGTTTAATCCATCAATTTTAATATCCATTTGACAAGCCGTGATACCGTCTTTGGTACCAACTACTTTGAAATCCATATCACCCAAGTGATCTTCATCACCTAAGATATCTGTTAAAACTTGGTAGTTTCCTTTATCGTCTGTGATAAGTCCCATAGCAATGCCGCTCACGGGTTTTTTCAATTGAATACCTGCATCCATCAAAGCCATAGATCCTGCACAAACTGTAGCCATACTTGAAGAACCATTAGATTCTAAAATATCACTCACAATTCTGATTACATAAGGAACATTTTCAGGTAGCATAGCCTTCAAACCTCTCAACGCCAAGTTACCATGTCCAATCTCACGACGACCAGGTCCACGATTAGGGCGCACTTCACCAGTTGAAAATCCTGGGAAATTATAATGCAACATCAATCTGCTGTGACCATGCAACAAAGGTGCATCTAATAATTGCTCATCCAATTTACCTCCTAAAGTTACTGTAGTCAACGATTGAGTTTCACCGCGAGTGAAAACCGCTGATCCGTGCGCAGCAGGCAAATAATCTACTGTTGTATGAATAGGACGAACTTGAGTTGTGCTACGTCCATCTAAACGTTTGCCACTTTCTAAAATCATGGCACGCATTTGATTGTATTCTGCCTCGTGGAAGTATTTTTTCGCTAAACGAACCATTCTAGATTCATTTTCTTGCCCTTCAAATTGCTTTACATATTCGCTGATGATGGCTTTAAATGCATCAGAACGTTCGTGCTTAGGTTTTCCGCTTTCAGCAACTTCGCGAATGGCTGCAGATGTTTCAGCTATCACACGAGTTCTTAGCTCTTCATCGTTGTCTTCATGATTGTATTCGCGCACGGGTTTTCTTCCTCCCATTTGTTCTAAGAATGCCCATTGTGCAGCACACTGAGTTTTGATGGCTTCGTGTCCAAACTTAAGCGCTTCTAAGAATTCCTCTTCAGAAAGTTCCATCATTTCACCTTCAACCATGTTAAGGTCTTTAGCAGTACCACCCAAAAGGATGTCTAAATCAGCGGTAGCTAGTTGACTGCGCGTGGGATTTAGTACCAACTTACCGTCAATTCTTCCAACACGAACCTCAGAGATAGGTCCGTTGAAAGGAGCGTCGGTCAACATCAAAGCGGTAGAAGCAGCCAAACCTACATAAGCGTCAGGCATGATATCTTCATCAGATGAGATAAGAAACAAATTTACCTGAGTATCGGAGTGATAATCTTCAGGAAATAAAGGGCGCAAGCAACGATCTACCAAACGAGAGATCAACACCTCATAGTCAGACAAACGCGCTTCACGACGTAAGAAGCTACCAGGTATTCTACCAACAGCAGCGAATTTTTCTTGATAATCAACACTTAGAGGAAGAAAATCGATTCCTTCTTTAGCATCGTAATTACTAACAACCGTGGCAAGAATCATCATCTTGCCCACTTTAACCACACAACTTCCGTGTGCTTGACGGGCCAATCGGCCGGTCTCAATTTCTACAATTCGGCCGTCGCCAGAATCAAAAGAGTGTTTTTGGATATTTAACATATTAAAATTGTTTAAAACAAAAAGCCCCGCTTCGCTTGTGCGAACGGGGCTTTTCTATAGTAAGAGAAATTTAAAATTACTTACGTAATCCTAATTCTTTGATCAAGTTACGATATTTGAAGATATCTTGTTTAGCAAGGTAATTCAATAAGCTACGACGCTTACCAACCAACTTAATCAATGACAATTCTGCGCTTTTGTCTTTTTTCGCAGTTTTAAGGTGTCCGCTGATAAAGTTGATACGCTCGGTGAACATAGCAATTTGTGCCTCTGTGCTACCAGTATTGCGATCATTACCTCCAAACTTGGTAAAAATTTCTTTTTTTCTTTCCGCTGTTAAATGCATTTTCTGTCGATTTGGGCTGCAAAGATAAGTAAATTTAATAACTTGTGGAAAATATTTTCAAAAATGTTTGCGGCTTTGAAGGTTGTCTTAAAGCAACTGGTTTGGTGTCATTTTACTCAGGGCTTTTCAATCCCAAGAATCAAATGCCCGAAAACCCAACTTCCTTAAAAAGCAAAATCCCAGGGTAAACCCCGGGACTCTGCCAGCTATGAAAACTTAAATCTACCCCAACCAAGAAACAACACAATAAAAAGAAAGTTTTAGGCACCAACATTTTTTTTAGCGGTACCTTTGAAATTTAAACATATATGGGTTCACTTTCAGCATTAAATAAGTATTTCAAACGCTATTATCTATGGTTTGTAGGTGGAATTCTGTGTGTTATCTTAAGCAACGTATTTGCCATTTACGTGCCTGTTTTTGTCAGAATGGGAATTGACGATGCCGTTATTTTAAGTGATTCAGTGCCTGTTTTAAATTCTAATTTGCTCTTTAATTGGGTCAGCTGGAATGCTATTGGATTTGGATTGGCTATTGTAATCGCCGCAATTTTAAAAGGTTTGTTTCTCTTTTTGATGCGACAGCTTCTTATAGTGACAAGCCGCAAGATTGAATACGATCAAAAAAATGAACTTTTTAAAAAGTATTTGAATTTGGGTGAAAGTTTTTATCGTAAGAATTATACCGGTGATTTAATGTCGCGAATAACTGAAGATGTATCTAATGTCAGAATGTACATAGGTCCATCTATCATGTACTTTACCAATATTATCTTCTCATTTCTTTTGATCTTGTCTCAGATGTTTATGATAAACTCTAGATTGACATTTTGGGTGATGTTGCCATTGCCCCTGCTATCATATTCAATTTATCAAGTTTCTCGAAAGATCAATTTGGGAAACAAGAAAATACAAGAACAACTCTCTTTATTGACAACAAAGGCTCAGGAAACTTTTGCGGGAATTAGGGTGATCAAAAGCTTCGGAGCGGAACAGTCGTTTTCGGATGATTTTCAAAAGGCTGGAATTGAATACCAGACCAGAACATTATCATTGGCTCGAATCAACGCCTTGTTTTTTCCCTTGATGGCTTTACTTATGGGTTTAAGCACCATCATCATTCTATACGTAGGAGGTAAAGAAGTAGAGGCAAATCGATTTACTGCTGGGAATGTGGCTGAATTTATCATCTATCTAAATATGTTGATTTGGCCAGTTGCTAGTTTAGGATGGACAACCGCACTGGTTCAAAAGGCTGCAGCCAGTCAAACAAGAATCAATGAATTTCTGAATCATTCTGAGGTCAATGAGAATGGAGTGAACCTTCAAACCTGGAATTCAGAAATTCAATTGATAAAAGTGAGTCATCGTTTCCATGAGAAGCCCTTCAATTCTTTAAGCAATATTAATTTATCTATCAAGAAGGGACAATTTATAGGGGTAGTTGGTAAAACAGGTTCCGGAAAATCTACTTTACTTCAACTTTTGTCTAGACAAATGGAGCTTCAAGAAGGTAGTATAGCTATTGACGGGGTTGATTATAAAGACTTTTCCATGGCCTCCTTTAGAGATCAGTTGGCCTATGTTCCGCAAGATGTCTTTTTATTCAGCGATACCATTAAACAAAATATTTTGTTGGGAGCACAGGATATCCACCGTGTGGATACTAAAGAAGATTTGAGTATTAATTCAAAGTTAAGTCATGCACTCAGAATTTCTTGCCTCGATAAAGACCTTCAAAATTTTCCGTTGGGTTTAGAGACAGTAATTGGCGAACGCGGTGTGTCTCTTTCTGGTGGACAAAAACAGCGATTAGCCATTGCAAGAGCTCTAATGAGAGATGCTTCTATTTTGCTTTTGGATGATTGCTTAAGTGCTGTAGATGCTGATACTGAAGCTGAAATCATTGCCAACTTACAATCTGCTTTTCGCGATCAAAATTTGACCGTAATAATGTCCAGTCATAGACTGGCTCCAATCATGAAGGCCGACCAAATTTTGGTATTAAATCAAGGTGAAATTGAGGGTGTTGGAAAGCATAATCTTCTCATAACAGAGAACGAATTCTACAATTGGTTATATTGCAATCAAACAGTTGAAAATTAATGAATTACAGTTGATTATTACTTTGTGTTTTACAATTTATTGTACACCATAATTGGAATAACATTTTTTTTCGCATATTTGCTTTATAAATACAGAAAGGTATGCCTATGAACGAAGACAACTACAACGACCAAAACCAAGAGGAAATTTTTTCCAAGCGCATTCGTGCGGGAAAGCGTACTTATTTTTTTGATGTAAAAGCCACTAGAAATAACGACTATTATATCACCCTTACCGAAAGTAAAAGAAGTAGGTTTGAAGATGGTTCTTTTGTAAAAACCAAAATTCATTTGTACAAAGAAGATTTTAATAAATTCTCTGAAGCACTCAATGAAACCATTAGCCACGTCAAATCAAATCTTTTACCTGAGTATAACTTTGATGAGTATTCTCGCAACGAGGAAGACCACTTAGATTGATTAAAATCTGGTTGAACAAAAGGCCATTCCTCATGGGAGTGGCCTTTTTTCGTATATACTTACCTATTTTTGCTGTATGATAAAGAAAATATTTCTTTACGGGACTGCTTTTGGCTCGTTGAGTGCTAGTATGGTGTTGATTAATTTTTTCAATCAACTTTACATGCAACGTACTTTTTTATCTGCTGTACCGGTACTGGGAAATGTAGTGATTTTGGGTTTGGGTGTGTATCTTTTCATCAAATCAATTATGGTGCTCCCTATGAAGAAACCACTTTCTTTGGGAAAGACTTTGATTGGAAGTTTATCGATGGCGCTCATTTCTGCACTCTTTAATATTGGCGCTTATCAACATGTTCAATTTAACCGAACAGAGGTTTTTCAACACTATCGCGATGCCAGTGTTAAGAATATGGAAACCAAAATCAACAAGGAAGATTTATCACCCGAAAAGAAAAAAGAGACCATTTTAGAACATACAAAAAGCATTGAAGAAAACATTCATTGGGGCATGTGGGCGCGCGTTGAGATATACATGTTTCTCTCTATCGCTTTGGTAATGACTTTGTTGGTGTATATTGCCAATCAGAAGAAAGCATAAATGCGAAAAGTATTAAATTATTTATACATAGGTTATTACGGCGCCATTTTTATTGGGATTTTCTTGATTTTATATCCCATTCTTTGGATTTTTTTAAGATCCACAAAAACGTATTTTATCGCTGATCTGATTAGAAAGTTCTGGGGTAAAGCCTCTACCTATTTGGGTCTTATGTGGCCGCAAATTTCCTATGAACAAGAACTCAATAAAAAGAATCAATACGTTTTCTGTCCCAATCATATGTCGTACATTGACATTGTTTTGACTGGAGGATTTTTACCAACTTTTAACTTCTTCATGGCAAAATTTGAATTGAGCAAGATTCCCTTGTTCAGCATTTGGTTTAAAACTATTGATGTACCTGTGAAAAGAGAGAGTTTAAGAGGTTCACATAATGCATTCATTGATGCCGGGAAGAAACTAGATGATGGTGGAAGTTTAATTATTTTTCCCGAAGGAAGAATACCTAGTGATACTCCTAAAGTTAAATATCCATTTAAATTGGGTGCTTTTAAATTGGCTATTGAGAAAAAATTACCTGTGGTGCCGGTTACCCTTTTTGATAATTATAAACGGTTGGAAAGCTTTAAATTCGTCATGTCTCCAGGTTTGATGAGAATGAAGGTACACGCACCGATTGAAACCAAAGACTTATCGATAGATGACGCTGAAGCTTTAGCGGAAAGAGTATATTCGATGATTAATCAAGATTTGTTGAACTCAGGCATAATTACACAATGAAAATTACAGAACAAAAAGTGGATGACTTAGCCAAATTATCTAGGCTGAAATTTGATGAGAACGAAAAAAAATCCATCCAAAACGAGTTAGAAAAAATCTTGGAAATGTGTGAAAAATTGCAAGAAGTAAATACCGATGGGGTAGAACCTTTGATTTATATGACCAACTCCCATACGGTTTTACGAGCAGATGAAGTTGTTCAAGAAATATCAAAAGCGGAAGCTCTTAAAAATGCACCTAAAACTGACGGTGACTTTTTTAGGGTGCCAAAAGTGATTGATCAGCAATAAATTTAGCCATGAACGCCTTAATATCCCTCGAAAACATCACCAAAACTTACATACTTGGTGATCAGGTGGTGCACGCACTGAAAGGCGTTAATTTGCAAATCCAAAGGTCAGAATACATTGCTTTAATGGGGCCTAGTGGCTCTGGAAAAAGTACCTTGATGAACATCATTGGTTGTTTAGATTCGCCTAGTTCGGGAAGTTATTGGTTAAATAATCATGAAGTTAGTAAAATGTCTGATGCAAGCCTCAGCGAAGTTAGAAATCGTGAAATAGGCTTTGTTTTTCAAACATTCAATTTGCTGAACCGAATGAATGCGGTAGAAAACGTGGCATTACCTTTGGTTTATGCTGGCATACCTAAGAAGTTGAGAGAAGATATGGCCCGCGAAGTTTTAGAGCGGGTGGGACTTAAAGATAGAATGAATCATAAACCCAATGAACTTTCTGGTGGACAAAGACAACGTGTTGCAGTAGCAAGAGCGTTGGTTAATAACCCAAGTTTATTGCTTGCTGATGAGCCAACAGGAAATTTAGATTCAAAAACCAGTCATGAAATTATGCTTCTTTTTGAAGAAATTCATGCTGCTGGAAATACTATTGTTTTAGTCACACACGAAGAAGATATTGCGCAACATGCAAAAAAGGTTGTGAGGATGAAAGACGGAAATATTGAAAATGTACAATGATAGCAAATGCAATTGGTTGGTATTTTAAGCAACGTCACCAGGAACTCTGGGATATGTCTGCACAGGCAATTAAACACCAAAAACAGCTGTTAGATTATTTCATTCAAAAATTATCGCTTACTGAATATGGACGTATTCATGGTGCTCAACCAAGAATGACTTATGAAGATTTCGCAAGTGCTTTACCATTGGCCGGTTATGAAGAACTGAAACCGTACATCATTAGAACCATGGAGGGCCAACAAGGACTCATTTGGCCATCCGATATTACATGGTTTGCAAAGAGTTCGGGAACTACATCGAACGAAGCCAAATTCATACCAATCACTTTTGAGTGTTTAGAGAACACTCATTTTAAAGGCTCAAAAGAGCCCGTTACTCAATATTTTCATTTCAACCCAACCGCAAAAGTTTTTGATGGAAAAGCATTGTTAATTGGTGGTTCAAATAAAATAACTTCTGATTATCCTAATTGCTATGTGGGTGATTTGAGTGCCATTCTGATGACCCATATGCCGTCTTGGGCCAATTGGAAAAGTGCGCCTGATTTGTCTATTTTGGTGATGAATAATTGGGAAGAAAAAGTGGAGAGAATGGCTCAAACCACTATGCATGAAAATATTTCTTCCATTCACGGAGTTCCAACTTGGACAATGGTTGTTATTCAACGCGTATTGGAGCTATCGGGTAAAAGCCATATTCACGAGGTGTGGCCGAATTTAGAGTTGTTTGTTCACGGGGGTATGAACTTCGAACCTTATAGGGAGATATACAAAAAATTGGCTCCCGATCCCAAAATGAATTATGTTGAAACCTACAACGCTAGTGAAGGTTTCTTTGGTGTTCAGGCTTATAAGGACAGAACAGATCTACTCTTGACTACCCATCATGGGGTTTTTTACGAATTTTATGATACCAGTAAAGGTCCCGAAAGCATTGTGCCTCTTTGGGAAGTTCAGACGGGTATAAATTACGCAGTTGTGGTTACAAACAACAGCGGATTGTGGAGATATGCTATTGGAGATACCATTTGTTTTACTGAAACTCCCATGGAGGGAAGTAAATTCTTCTTGTTTAAGTTTTCCGGACGCACCAAGTTGTTTATTAACGCCTTTGGCGAAGAAATCATCATGGAGAATGCCGAAACCGCTATTACAAAGACTTGTCAAAAGTTAAATCTTGAACTGGTAGACTACACCGGTGCACCTAGGTTTCATTCTGGTTCTGAGGGACATGAATGGATTTTTGAGTTCAAGAACAATCCCACATCATTAGACGAGTTTATTGATATTTTTGATAGAGAATTGAGTAACGTAAATTCCGACTATGAAGGAAAAAGGAAAGGAAATCTGGTTATGAAACGACCTACGGTTCATTTAGCTACTCCTCAAACATTTATGCGTTGGTTGCAATCCAAAGGAAAGCTTGGTGGGCAGAATAAAGTTCCGAGATTGGCTAATAACAGAAACTTATTGGAAGAAATACTGCCCTTCCTTTAAGCAAAACCCTACATATTTGTGCGAAACTCTTATTTTTGTCGCAATATGTACGGAGCATTAAAACAGCATTTACAAAACGAACTTGCACAAATAGAAGAAGCAGGTCTTTTAAAGCGCGAAAGAATAATTTCTTCACCTCAAGACGCTGTAATAAAATTAGATAGCGGACAGGAAGTCATTAATTTTTGTGCCAATAATTATTTAGGACTTAGCAGTCATCCAAGAGTTACTGAAGCGGCTAAAAGAGCCATCGATACTCACGGTTTTGGAATGAGCAGTGTGCGTTTCATTTGCGGAACACAAGACATCCATAAAGAACTTGAAGCAAAGATTGCTGAGTTTTACGGCACCGAAGACACCATTTTATATGCTGCTGCATTTGATGCAAATGGCGGTGTATTTGAACCCCTTTTTGGCGAGCAAGATGCTATTATTAGTGATGCGCTAAATCATGCATCCATCATTGATGGTGTGCGACTATGTAAAGCTAAAAGATATCGTTATAACAACAATGATATGGCTGATCTTGAAAAGCAGCTCATCCAAGCCAATGCAGATGGTGCTCGCTTCAAGATAGTGGTAACCGATGGTGTTTTCTCGATGGATGGATATGTAGCTCAACTTGATAAAATTCATGAACTGGCCGTTAAGTATGATGCCCTTGTTATGACAGATGAATGTCATGCAGCAGGTTTCATTGGAAAAACAGGTCGTGGAGTACCTGAATTATGTGGAGTTCATGGTGAAATTGATATTGTAACCGGTACTTTAGGTAAAGCATTGGGTGGTGCAATGGGTGGATATACAACGGGTAGAAAAGAAATCATTGAAATGCTCCGTCAAAAGAGTAGACCGTATTTGTTTTCAAACTCTTTAGCACCGAGCATTGTTGGAGCAAGTATTGAAGTATTAAATATGCTCACTGAGACCACTGAGTTAAGAGATAAATTGGAGAGCAATGTGAAGCAATTTAAGGCTGGAATGAAGGCGGCTGGCTTTGATTACAAAGATGGCGACTCTGCTATTGTGCCTATAATGCTTTACGATGCTAAGTTGAGTCAAACAATGGCAGACAAATTACTTCAAGAAGGTATATATGTAATCGGGTTCTTTTATCCTGTTGTTCCAAAAGATCAAGCAAGAATACGTGTTCAACTTTCTGCTGCGCATGAACCAGAACATATTGATAAAGCCATAGCCGCATTTACCAAAGTTGGAAAAGAACTTGGGGTGATTCAATAAATTGTTATTTTTGTCATTCTACGTTATTAATTAATTATGTCTATTTGGAGAAAAAAGTCCTTGAGTGAATTATTGCTTCAGGCCGAAGGAAGCAACTTAAAACGCACGTTGGGTGCAGGTAGTTTGGTTGCCCTAGGAATTGGAGCAATCATTGGGGCAGGACTGTTTGTGAGAACGGCTGCGGCTGCATCAGAGGCAGCAGGGTCAGGTGTAACTTTATCATTCATTGTGGCAGCCATTGGTTGTGCTTTGGCTGGACTCTGTTATGCTGAATTTGCAGCAATGATTCCCATTTCTGGAAGCGCTTATGCCTACAGTTTTGTGACTATGGGAGAATTGGTAGCTTGGATTATTGGTTGGGCCTTGATGATGGAATATGCCTTAGGTGCTGCAACTGTTTCCATTGCTTGGAGTGAATATCTAAATAATCTGCTTGGTGGGGCCATACCCTATGAATGGTGTCATTCGCCGTTTGAAAAATTATATAAAATTTCTGCTGAATCTATAGCGCAAATTTCGGCTTTACCTACATTTAAGGCTTCCGAATGGATTGGTTTTGATAAAGGTGTTTTGAGTCCGGAGCAATTCGAAAAGCTTCCTGCGAGCATTGCATCTACCGTACAAATCACTCAGGGAATTATGAATGTTCCTGCGTTGGTTATTCTATTTGCTTTGACCTTATTGTTGATCAAAGGAACCAAAGAATCTGCATCCGTAAATGCTGTTATTGTATTTATTAAAGTGGCCATTGTTTTAGTGTTTATTGTAGTTGGATGGAATTTTATAAATCCATTGAACCACGATCCTTACCTAATTCCTCAAGGAACTCCTGGACATTCTGGCTTCTTTGAATGGGGTTGGGGTGGCGTAATTGGTGGTGCAGGTATTGTGTTTTTTGCTTTCATCGGGTTTGATGCTGTAAGCACTACTGCCCAAGAAGCTAAAAATCCAAAGCGTGATATGCCCATTGGAATTTTAGGCTCATTGGCTGTGGCCACCGTGCTTTATATTTTGTTTGGCCATGTGTTAACGGGTGTTGCTCCTTGGCAAGAATTCGCCACAGCAGGGAAAGAAGCATCTGTCTCTTATGCGGTTCAAACATACATGAAAGGTTATGAGTGGTTGGGAACTAGTATCACTGTTGCCATTTTGGCTGGATTTTCTTCCGTTATTTTGGTTATGTTGATGGGTCAAAGTAGGGTTTTCTTTTCTATGGCTAACGATGGACTCATACCCAAGGCATTCAGCGAACTACATCCTAAATACAAGACTCCTTTTAAAGCTAACTGGATTCTTTTTGTTTTCGTGGGATTATTTGCCGGTTTTGCTCCTGGAAGTCTTGCGGGCGACCTAACATCTTTTGGTACCTTGTTTGCATTTGTGTTGGTTTGTGCCGGCATCCTCATTATGAGAAAAACAAACCCTGATGTCCCCCGTCCTTTTAAAACGCCTTTGGTGCCATTTGTTCCCATTTTGGGAATGTTGGTTTGCGGATTGATGATTGTTTCTTTAGATGCCTTTACTTTGAAATCAGCCCTCATCTGGATGGTAATTGGATTGGTGATTTATTTTACATACAGCCGAAAACACTCTCATTTAAATAAATAATTCAAAGGGCGGTTTTATCACCGCCCTTTTTTTTGTTAAATTGCCCGTTTATGTCTTCAAAAAAACTGGGATTGTTTGATTCAGTGCTTCTTGTTTCAGGAAGTATGATTGGCAGTGGAATCTTTTTGGTTTCGGCCGATATGACCCGTCAATTGGGCAGCGCACCTTGGGTGATGATGGCTTGGGTATTGGCTGGAGTAATTACCTTGCTAGCAGCTCTTCATTTTGGAGAGTTGGCTTCGATGATGCCAGGTTCGGGTGGACAGTTTAACTTCATTTCCAGGATTTATGGAAGAAAAATTGGATTTGTTTATGGTTGGACGGTCTTCTCAGTGATTCAAACGGGTGTGATTGCCGCCGTTGCTATGGCGTTTTCAAAGCATTTTTGGTTGATTTATGACCGTTATTTTGTTACGGATTATGTCTTGTTGAATCATTCTGTTGGAACGCCTGTGGTTGCTCTTTTAAGCGTTTGGGTTTTAACAGGAATAAATGTTGTAGGTATTCAAGAAACAAAATGGGTTCAAAGAGTATTTACTCTGACAAAATTCTTGGCGTTAGGCGCACTTATATTTGGTGGTATTTATTATGCTGTTCAAAATGGCGCTGAGTTGATAAGCAACTTTAAAGACAATCATCAATCATCCTGGACTTCTAAGTCCTTTGTAAAAAATCAGTGGGATTATCTCTCAAGTTTAGGTTTTATGTTGGCTTTTGCATCTGCTATGGTGGGCAGTTTATTCTCTTCGGATGCTTGGCAAGGAATTACCTTTATGGGCTCAGAAATCAAAGATTCATTCAAGACTTTACCCAAAGCACTCTTTTGGGGCACTTTATTAGTAACAATAGTTTACTGTTTAGCCAATCTTGCGTATTTCTCTGTTCTCACTCTCGATGAAGTGGCGAATGCTGATTCTGATAGGGTAGGTGTTGCGGCTGTTGGAAAGATAATTGCTTCCAACGGATCGTTTTGGTCTGCAGAAATTATCATGGCAATGCTTGTATTGGTTAGTACTTTTGGTTGTAATAACGGTCTAATTCTATCGGGGAGTAGACTATATCAATCTATGGCCGGACAAGGACTTTTCTTCAAATCTGTTGTAAAAGTAAACCAAAGGGGCGTTCCCCAAAATGCGTTGATTTATCAGGCTATTTGGGCAAGCGTTTTATGTTTGAGTGGAACTTACGGTCAGTTATTGTCTTATTGTACTTTTGCCTCTCTATTGTTCTATATCATAACGGTGGCAGGTGTCATTAAGCTACGTAAAAACGAGCCTCTTGCAGAAAGGCCATACAAGGTTTGGTTTTATCCGTATTCTACTTATTTGTATTTGACTTTGGCTGGATTTGTAGCTATAGGTATACTTTTGAGTCAATTTACTATAGCTATTACGGGAATAGGAATTGTCTTATTGGGCTGGCCCATATACCGATTTTTCGGCAGATAAGTTTTGCTCCATTTCAAAATCGAATCGTTTTTGTCTGAACTTTGCTAGCTCTTTCAAAGGGGATAGCATTTCTGCAAATTGATCAAGATATAGACTTTGATCTCCATCGCTTAAAGCTTCATTGGGTTGATTGTGAATTTCTACAATCAAACCATCAGCACCTGCTGCAACTCCTGCATAACTAATGGGGGCTATAAGTTCTCTGGTACCTGTTCCTTGGCTAGGATCTAAAATAACAGGTAAATGACTCAGTTGCTTGACCAATGCAATAGCCGCAATATCTACAGTATTTCTAGTGGCAGTTTCAAAGGTGCGAATGCCGCGCTCACAAAGAATAACTTGTTCATTTCCCCCGGAAACAATGTATTCAGCAGCCAATAACCATTCTTCGATGGTGCTGCTCAATCCACGTTTCAATAAAATGGGTTTATTAACCTTTGATAGGGCTCTCAATAAAGGATAATTTTGCATGTTTCTGGTTCCAACTTGGAACACATCAACAAGTTCATTAAATTCATCAATCTTATCGATGCTCATGATTTCAGAGACTACAGACATTCCATGTTTATCTGCAGCTTGGCGCATGAGTTGAAGTCCTTCGGTTTTTAGTCCTTGAAAAGAATATGGACTGGTTCTGGGTTTATATGCTCCACCTCTAAGAAACTTAATGTTTTGTTTTGCTAAAAACTCAGAGATGGTAAATATTTGTTCTTCATTTTCAACCGCACACGGTCCCGCAATCATCATTAAATCTTGCCCAATCTTGGTACCATTTATTTCGATTATGGTATCGGCACTTTTCCAGTCGCGACTTACCAATTGATAGGGTTTGCGATGAGACATAGTTAATTAATTGGGTTTGGTGTAAATGAGGTGAAGTTTTGTTTTTGTATGATCAAAAATGGCACGAGCACCAATTACTGGTTGATCAGCAGGAATAGCTAAGTACAACCCTAAATTGGTATTCAAGGAGCTAAAAACGGAATCGTTGATGACTTCCTGCAAGTGTCTGGTTATCTCAAACTTATAACTTCTGGTTTTGGCGTTGTAACTACCTCCGTAGTTGGAAAGCACCAATGCATCTTTCAGCAAATAATTTCTTGTACTACCTCCGTTTAGGGGTTTGTATAGATTTAAACGCGGCGGAACAAAGTAGTTTTCAGTATAGTCAACCGGGAAGAATTCAATTTCTGCTTTTTGAATGGCAATATTGCCATCAGCAATCAAATTATAAAGATAGGGAATGGTAATCTTCGTTTTTACGCCACCTAAAGCTTGTGCATAGGTTCTGCTGTAGTTTTGGTGGGGATTATTTAGCTGAGTAGCTATTTCGCCGCTGTATGGACCTGTAATGCCTTGGCTTATTGCATTGCTTTTTCCAGAGAAACTGAACAAGAAAGTACTTGTATCATCGTAGTAAAGCATGATTTTTGCCCTATATGATGTAGAAAGTACGTTTTGGATATCCCAAACAGCAAATGAACCCTGCCCAGAACTAAGTTGATTGTTTTCTGGAATGATGGCTATTCCTTTAAAGTATTTATCAAGATTTGCATTGGTTTCGTAAGCATCTTTGGGCATATTCATCAAGAATTTCGCAAAGTCAGATGACAATTTGATTTTGATGCCGTTGTAGGGAGCTAGTTTGATTTTTCTGTATTTCACAGAATCTTTGTACTCATTGATGAGTTGCCCATTGTAATAGGTAGCCAAATTTTCGTCAACGGGGAAGGACTGTGTTTGGAAATAAACAGAATCAGAAGAAATATTGTCTGTAATTGGCGCGATTTTCAGTCGATGAATAAAGTTTCTATCTCCGTAGTGTTGAAGTCCGGCGATAGCTGGAATAAAGAGTACTGCAGAATCAGGTTCTTTGGTATTGGGGAAATTATTATTGGGTTCAACCAAATTGAGATCAGCAAATAAAGAAGACTTAGAACGACCAAAAACAGGGTCGTTGATTTCACCAACCAAAGCGTAACTCAGACCTTTGGCGGGTAGTGAGTCTTCGTCTATTGTAGAACCAATTAATGAGAGAGTATCAGTAATATTCAACCCCATTTGGTTCCCTTGCCCTTGTCCATCAATCACTATATTGCCTTGTTCTCTGTCACAAGCAGCAAAACAAGCGCAAAATATGGGCAATAAAAGTATTCGGAGCGAGGGCTTCACGAAGAGATAACGAATGAATTAGGATAAAAGTTTCTCGTAAAAAGAAACATAATTAATTTCTGGGCTTTCGTCTGTATGTCTCATAACGGGTTTACCGTCTAAGAAATCTTCTACAGATTTGTATGCTTCATCACAGGCGGTTACAATACCATCTGAATGTTTAACAGCACCAATATTTACTTTATTCAATGTGGCATCACCAAAACATTCTAAACAAGCGCCATCTATTGAATTCAGACTTGCTTTTCTAAGGAAGTCGGTTCCTAAATGATCGTTGCAATCTTCGTGATACACACTGAAAACCACTTTGGTATTTTTGAAAACGGGTTCGTCTTTATAGATGGTTTTCAAGTACAAAGGTATCAAGCTTGTCATCCAACCTTGACAGTGAATGATATCGGGTGACCATCCTAATTTTTTTACGGTTTCCATAACTCCTTTACAGAAGAAAATGGTTCTTTCATCGTTGTCTTCGAAAAATTTTCCATTGTCATCATTGAAAACATTCTTTCTGTGGAAGAAGTCTTCGTTGTCTAAGAAATACACCTGCATTTTGGTGTTTGGTACGGAAGCTACTTTGATTATCAATGGATTGTCATTGTCATCAATTGAAATGTTAATCCCTGAAAGTCGTACTACTTCGTGCAATCGGTTACGGCGTTCATTGATGACACCAAAACGAGGTACTAAGATTCTGATTTCGTTGTCTTGCTCTTGAAGTGCTTGGGGTAGCATTCTAGCAATTGTTGCGACTGGTGAGGTTTCAAGAAAGGGGGACATTTCCGAACTCACAAACAGTACACGTTTTTTTGTTCCTTCCATAAACTGTGTTGGCTCCTGTAAAAGAGATTATACAAAATTAACGAAAAAAATCCGGTTTTTGAAAGTTATTGATGTTGGGGGACTTACTTTGCAATCCATTTTCATGAGGATTTTTTACACTGTTAGTCATTTGCAATCTAGCGCCGCTGAACATTTAAATCATTGGGCGTTCATTCCAACCATGGGAGCCCTGCACGAAGGCCATTTATCATTGGTAAAACATGCAAAAGACAGAGGTCATTCGGTTGTAGTAAGTATTTTCGTTAATCCAACTCAGTTTAATAATTCAGAAGACCTAGATAAGTATCCTCGCACCATTTTCGAGGATCTCAAAAAGTTAGCTTCCATTGGAGTAGATGCTGTATTTCTTCCATCTATTTATGAAATTTACCCTGAAGACAGGGTTGTCAAAACTGTGCATTTGGGATTAGAGGCTCAAAGTTTGGAGGGGCATTATCGGCCTGGACATTTCGAGGGCGTTGTGATGGTGTTGCGCAGGTTGTTTGAAATCGTCAAACCAGGTCATGTATTTTTTGGACAAAAAGATTTGCAGCAGTGTATGGTGGTGAGGCGTTTAATTCAACAAGAATTTCCCTCAATTCAATTCAATATGATTGAAACAATGAGGGAACGAGATGGGCTTGCTATGAGTTCAAGAAACGCGCGATTAACTGCTGATGAAAGAAAAATTGCTAGTGAAATCTACAAAACGATGGCAAAGGTATCTGCAACAGATATGGTAGACTCTGACATACAACTTCTCATAAATGAATTGAAGACCTATGGAATTAATACAGAGTACTTAAACTATGTTTCATTACCAAATTTGGTGGTTGTATCAAATCGAGTTGAGGCACATGCCGTAGTTTACGCTGGATATTTAGGAAAAGTTCGTTTAATTGATAATTTAGTTTTTAAAGAACTGCCTTAAACTACTTTTCAAGATACTCAAAGCCTGTGGTATCTACGTAATATTTTTGGCCTCTTTTTTCCACTAAACTAAGTCCGTTATTGAAATCGGATGCCAATTCATATTTATGCGGAATGATGGTTTGACCTTGTGTGTTAATGAAGCCATAAAAGCCATTTAACTCGGTTTTAGCCATGCCACCGTTGAAATTGTAGGCATTACTAAATAAAGGTTCCACAACCAGTACACCCTCCAAATTTATATAACCGTAATATCCTTCACTATAAAACTTAGCTAGCCCGTCGTGGAATGATCCTATTTCAGGGTCTTTAAATTCAAGTCGGCCCATTCCAAGAGTGTCAATAAATTGCACTCTTCCGCGATTTTCTACACGAGCAAGGCCAGATGCGTAATTTGCAACTTCCTCATACAGCGGTGCAACCTTTACCTCGTATTTGCGGTTGATGTAGCCCCAAGAACCATTTATATTTATTGGAGCAAACCCATTTTTGAAACCGCGGGCAAGGTCAAATCGGGTTTTCTGAGAAACTTGAGCAACTCCTTGCTTATTGATAAATCCCCACTTACCGGAGAGTTTTATAGCGGCAAAACCTCCATTGAAATTAGACACTTCCTCAAACAAAGCGTTAATTTGCCATTCCCCTTGATTATTAATAAAGCCCCAGGAAGCTTTATTTCTGGCCGCAGCCATTCCATCTTTAAATGGCCTTACTTCGGCGAATAAAAAGTCAATACTCGGTTTCAAAGTTGAGTCGATGAATCCCCAACGTCCCTTAGATTTAACGCCATAATAACCTTGTTGATAATCAATTGCACCCTCAAATTTAGCGTCTAAGATAAAATTTCCATTTTTATCTATATATCCGTAAAATCCGTTCAGTTGAACCCAAGCTCTGTTGTTATGAAAAGATCCAACTTTCTCGAACTTGGGAGCAATAACTGGTTTTCCAGTGATATCTATAAAACCCCACGAATTATCTGATTGAAATGCCGCTAAACCCTCAGAAAAGGGTAAAATTTGGGGGTAATTGGGCTCTAAAATAAAGTTTCCCGAAGAGTCAATAAGTCCATATAGGTCATTGGTTTTAACGCATGCAATACCCTGATAAAAATCAAAAGCAGCTTCGAATTTTGGGGGTATAGCGATGTCAGAGTTTTCATTCAGGTAGCCATAAACGCCGGCCATCTTGATTTTTCTTCTGTTATTATAAATATGAGATATCTCCTCGTATTGTGGCAGAACGGTCCAATCTCCTTGCAGGTTAATGATTCCAAAAAGGTTATTTTCTTTAACAATTACTTCGTTGTTTATTGGATTGCTCAGAAATTCAAATTCGGGTAAAAAATAAAAATTATGTAAAGGATCAATGATGCCAAATTTATCATCAATTTTTACAGCGGCTAAACCATCATCAAAATTATTTGCAAGTTCATAGATGGGTTCCACTAGATCTGCCAAGTTGCCCTCTTTATCCATAAATCCAACACCACCTTGAAGATCAAAAGGAACTAATTCATCAGAAAATGTTCCAACATTTTCGTAAATAGCTGGTATTACAACTTGACCAATGGTATTAATTACACCATATCTTCCGTTTCTGTACACACGGGCATAACCGCCCTTGAATTCTGCTGGGTCATCTTGAATAAATCCAATAACCAATTCGCCTTTTTTGTTTACATAACCATATTTACCTCCCAATTTTACGTTACTTAGCCCGTCTTTAAAAGGGCCAGCATCTTCATAAGACAGAGGAACTGTGAACTCTGCAAAGGGATTAATGACTCCAAAACGACCATTAACTTCTACATACGCATGGCTATCAACAAAATTACCAGCAAAATCAAAAACTGGGGAAATGACCATTTCACCGAATCGTCCAATATATCCCCATTTATTATTAATTCGAACAGGAGCTAAACCATTACCGAACTCACCAGTTTGGATGTATTTCGGAACAAAAATTACGTTACCAAATTTATCAACGTATCCCCATTTACCATTAGATAAAACATTGAATTGATTTTCCGTTAAGTTACCTGCATCATCAAATTTTGGTTGTGTTAGATATTTTCCATCGGAATTGATGAACCCCCATTTTTTGCCCACCCTTACAGCCGCCGCATCGTCACTGAAACGACCAATATAGTCAAAACTGAACGGTAATTTTACAGCATTGTTGAAATCAATAACTCCCCATTTTTTATCTTTTCTAACAGGTATTAGTCCCTCGTTAGGTTCTCCAAACTCATCATAATCTGGTGGTATTATTTCATATCCGTCATATCCAACAATAACCCAACGATTTGCTGTATCAATTGCTGAGAAATAAGAATCATATAACTTTTTAATTGAGCGATATACAGGATTAACCACAAATTTTCCTTTGGTATCAATGATTCCTAGGTAATCATTTGATTTAGCTATAGCGTATCCAAATGAAGTAAAGGCAGATGCGTAAGTGAATGTACCCTCAATAGCTTGATATCCATCTTGATTAATATAAAAAAAACCATCTGATTTTCTCACACAGGCTAAGCCGTTTATAAACTCAGAAGCATCTTCGAAGTCAAACGCAATCATTTCTTTTCCTTGGGCGTTTATATACCCCCATTTAGAGTTTTTCATTACTGGAATTAGGCCGTCTGAATAAAAGCCTGCGTTTTCGTAAATGGCTTCAATTGCGTCAGTTCCTTGAAGATCAATGAATCCATAAAATCCAGTTTTTTCAATCCTTGCTAACCCATCATGGAAATCTTCTACATTTATGAGGGTAGGAGGAATAGCGATTTCATTTCGAAAGTCAACAAAGCCCCATAATCCGTCTTTCTTTATACGGGCCATTCCCTCTTTGAATTCACCTGCGAAATCAAATTTGAATTCGGAAGGCACTATGTTATTTCCGGTTTTATCAATGAAATCAAACCTACCCGAAACTTCAATCTTCGCTACTCCATTTTTAAATTCCCCTGCCGAGGTAAATTTGGGTTGAATGGCATATTTTCCGTCTGTATTGATGTAGCCCCAACTTCCTAACTTTTTAACGGGGGCAAGTCCCTCGGAAAATTGACCATACTCCTCATAACGTTCAGAAAAAAGGAATTCACCTTTTAGGTTAATGGCCCCCCATTCATTTTCAATTTGAACCCAACTTATGCCATTTTTAAAACGCGTTGCCAATTCAAAAGAAGGATTAATTACCCATTTTCCTTGATGATTGATAAATCCCCAATCTTCTTTAAACTTCACCGCAGCTACACCTTCGTAGAAGTTATCAGCAAGGTCATAAATTGCAGGAATTTGCAATACACCACTTTTATTGATGAAGCCATATTTTTCACCCACAAGCACCAATGCCAAATCTTCACTAAAGGGTCTAGCATCGTTGTATTGAAAGTTAATTACTACTTTACCATCTTTGTTGGCATAACCCCACATTCCATTTTTATTGATGTTAATGAGGACGGTATTCTCAGACGATTCAAATTTATAGGTTTTTCCTTTTGAGGGAAATAAAGTGCCATTTGAGTCAATAAAGCCCCATTTTCCGTTGCTTTTTACGTGCGCAAGTCCCTCAGAAAAATCACCCGCATCCTCAAACAGCAACCCCCCTTTTAGTGTACCTTGAGTATTGATGTAGCCCCATTTTTTACCTACGCGAACAGCGGCCATTCTATCTTTAAAGTCACCAGCAGCATCATATTTTTCTGGAATAATCAGATTCCCTAAAGTATCAATATATCCGTATTTGGTTCCAGAAGATACTTTCGCTCTTCCATTAAAAAAGTCATTTCCAAATAAGTACTTTGGGGGAACGATGATTTTACCTTTCTGATTGATATATCCAATTTCACCAAAAACTTCAATTTTTGCCATTCCATCATGAAAACTGCCTATCCAATCAAATGCGGTATCGATGGCTCGTTGATCAGTTCCTTTAAATACTAAGGTGTATTTACCATCTTTTCTTAGGTAAGGAACAGGAGGGTCATTGGGTGTTTGGGATAGTGAAATTTTTGGAAATATAAAGCTCCAAATTGCAATAAAAGTGCTTAAGATTTTGATGAATGTTTTTGAATTTATGGACAATGCGCTATTCACAGTTATGCAATATGTTGTACAAAGGTACAATTGTTTTCTAAAATGGTTTATTCTCGCTGTTTAGAGTCGATGAAAATGGTCACTGGCCCGTCATTGGTTAAGTTGATTTTCATATCAGCACCAAAAATACCTGTTTTTACATTTGCAACATTTTTGGAAACGGCGTTTATAAAGTATTCATAAAGCGGAATAGCTGTTTCAGGTCTAGCAGCTTTAATGAATGAGGGTCTATTTCCCTTTGCAGTTGCTGCATGCAAGGTGAATTGGCTAACAATGAGAATTTCCCCTTGAATTTGCTCAAGATTTAAGTTCATTTTGCCATTTTCATCATTGAAAACTCTCATTTGCGTGATTTTCTGACAAAGCCAATTTGCATCTTCTGTAGTGTCGTTGTGTTCGATACCCAACAATACTAAGAATCCATTGCCAATTTTTGAGTGAATTTGATGATCAATAGCTACACTTGATTCTGAAACTCTTTGAATTATTGCTCTCATTTTTTTCAAGATAAAATATCAAGCACACTAGAATGAATGAACAATAGATATTTGATTGTGATATTTCAAAGAGGTGCTTTTTACGAAAATCTCTTTAGTTTTTAAATTTAAAAATCAGAGTCGGTTATTTCCAATAAATAAAGATGCTCTTGGTTTGAGGGTATGCTGCTTCGTTCAATTACAGACTTTTTCCATGTTTGAGCACCATTGATGTTTTTGTTGAATGTTTTTCCGGTAGTGGTTTTCAGCTCAAATTCAGAAAATATGGCACCGGGATTTTCATCTGCTTCTGAAACTCCACCTCTTTCACTAAAAATGGCCATTACATTTCGTAATCCAGCAGGAATAATGGTATCTATTTGGTAAGACTCGGTTGAATTTACTTTTGCCTTGAGATGCAAGTTATAGGCACTTTTATTGTCTAATTTGTAAATTCTATCGGTATTTCCTTGGCAAGAAAACATTGCAAAGGATATTAAAGCAAAAAACCCCCATACTTTCATAGTACAAAAATATGGGTTTCAGGTGTTAAAATTATTCAATTAAACTATTAAAATGGTCTGATACGATTATACCTAATATGATCATCACCGAAATAAATAAATTGAATAAGGACCACTTTAAGGGTCCGTTTAACGATTTGAATTTGCTAAGAATGAATGGAATTAAAATTAGGTTTAATAATGTTACATGTTTTGACCCAGGCCATCTCATGTAACAATTTAAATATACAGCCAATAAAGAAGCTTTCTGTATCCATATCAAAGGATTAAGAAATTTTGAGATTTGGCTTTTAATTTGAATATAAATATGTGAACCTAAAAAAAGCAGTTGACCAAAAAATTTAGTTAACCTAATTAATTCGTCGTTATTAAATATGTTCGGTGTTTTAGTGAAAACTACACCTAAAAAAGCTATAAAAAATGCCCATTGAATGTCCTTTGAGTATTTCTTTAAATAACTATTGATAAATGAAACTAGGCTGAATCCCCAAATTGTTAAGAAGAACATGGTTCAAAAGTAACTAATTTGCAGTTTGAACAATAATGAGAGTGTTTATGAAAAAATACCCCTTTCTACTGGAAAGCTTGTTTATTTCTTTTGTTTTATTGTTCGTTTTTCAGCTTCTTGAAGCACAACAATTGTATTTATTTACTAACGATAGCGGAACTTATCTATTGAATTCAGTTGAGCTTAAAGTACCCGGAGATAGAACGGTGTTTTATTCTCTGTGGATATGGTTTTTGAGAGATGTCTTGGGAATTCATTTTCTCTTTCCAGTGATTTTTTTACCATTTTGGATGGTAGTTTACGCATTGAATTTAGTATCGAATCAGTTATTGCGTGCTATCCTTGTTCCAATAAATAAATTTGTTTTATTGATTTCAACGGCTATTGGGATTTGGATTTCTGGAGTTATGTGGATTGTTGCGCAAATCATGCCTGACATCTTCACAAGTTTAATGTTTCTTTCCTGGTATTTATTCACTGTGGAAATGAGGTCTAAACAGAAACGGTCTACGTTATTTTGGGGCCTGTTAATGGTGGTTTCATGTGTGATGCACAATGCCCATTTATTGGTAATTTTAGGATTATTTATATTAAACATTATATGTAATAAGAATTATTTAAACAATAGATATAAAATCAATTATAAAATATTTTATATTCTTCCTTTTGTTTTTGTTATGGGTAGTAATGTAATTTCAGGAAATGGGATTACTTTATCAAAAAATGCTCCGGTTTTTTTAGTGGCCAAAATGTCTGAAAATGGGCTCCTAAAAAAGTATCTCGATAAAAACTGTGAAAAAGAAGCTATTGCTTTGTGTCAATTTAAAGATGACTTGCCTGATCATGCTTGGGACTTTATATGGCCCTCTGATGGTATTCACATGAAAGTAGGCGGTTGGTATCATACAGACTCACTTTACCGAAGAATACTAAAAGGAATCATTACAGATAAAAATTTGTTTGGAGAGTTATTGGTTGCTTCATTTCAAGCTACTTTTAAACAGGTAATGTTATTTGGCGTTGGCGATGGCATTATTAAAATTGGTGACAATGCGACCTTAGCGAAGGTATTGAATGATGAATATCGTTATCATAGTGACTCTGAAATTTTCGAGCGAGAAATGAGTATGGATTTTTCCGAATTAAATGAGTACATCAATTTTATGATGATAACTCTTTTTTCCTTGTTCTTTATATATGTTACACGTTTGGTGAGACAAAAAGAAAACGCAATTATTTTCATGGAATTTTCCTTGATGTTTGTCGTTTTCGTTTTGTTTCAGGCTTTTGCCACTGGTGCTTTGGCAAATGTTCTTATGAGATTGAATATGAGGGCAATATGGCTATTAATACCTGTAGTAATTGTATTTTTCTCTCATGAAATGATTCAGGTTTTTCACAAGATTCAAATTTGGTATTTAAGAAAATTTTCCTAAATTGAATGCAGATGGCGTTGAGACGCCCGCTAATTAAATTCAAGTTTAACCTTAAATCCAAAAAACATGAGTAACAAGAAATCAGACAAAGGGAAGTTGTACCACAAATTGCACCAACTTCAAAAACGAATGACAAGAATGACTGTTAACGATGGGCATTCAGAAGGAAAGCTTAAGGTAAGGCAATCGAGAATCAATGAATTAATACAGGCAATTAAGGGTAGTGGAAGACGAACGAGGCCTGCTTTTTAATTATGTTTTGTGTTATTTAAATCTAACATTCTATACTTTTCCACATTTTTCCTACAAATTTTGAGTGATAGCCGCTGATTTTTGTTAAACAGCGGCTATTTTTGTGTAGAGAAAAATATCTTAGTATAACTATGAACAAAAACTTAATTGGAATTATTGGTGCGTTTATTTCACTAATAACCTCTTCCAACCTTAGTGCGCAGACTTTGACTGCAGCAACCGCAAACGGACTTTTGACAGAATCTTCAGGTGTTTATAACCTAACCTGGTATTCAAATCGTTCAACACCATTTGAGAAAACTGTGACTATTGATTTTTCAAGTTATTCAACCGGAGATAAGATAACCATTACCGGTGATCAAACCGACACAGCTAATTATCAAGTGAAATCAAATGTTAGTGGTTCAACAGCTTATTTAGATGTTACGCGCTGGCCTGGAAATACTAGAAACCTTTGTTTTGAACCTGGCACAGGTTCAGGATCTGTGGTTCTGACTTTTCAAAGAATGGGTGCTGGTGGAAATGGAACTTTTACCAATAACATTGATATTGAGGTAGCAAATAACTCTTGTCAAATTCAAACCGGTACTGGAAAGAAAATTACGTTGAAATGCACAGTAATTGTTGATCCTAACATTTACAATTACGTGAGTCAAGCAACCTTATCCAATTGGGGAGATGCTGCGTCTTGGTCACCTTCAAGAACTTCACCTGGAACTTCTGACATTTTGGTTTTTGACCAGGGTTCAACCGCTTTAGATGTGAATGTTAATGTTACAAATCAAACCATCAAGAGCATCATATTACAACCAAATTCTAATGTTCGTTTTAGAGAAGAAGGTTCTAACGGTACTATAACTTTAAGTGGCGGTGAATTTAAAACACACGAAACATCTACATTAAAAACCAACGGATACGATACTTTGAGATTTGCATTGACCAATGGAACGGATGCTGACATCAATGGAGATTTAATTTGTGAGACACCTGGAGTTGGAGATCAGGCTCGTTTGGTTTTTACTGGTGATGGTGATGTATTTTATGGTGGTGATGTTGACGTACAATCTAGAAATAGTCTTTACATGACTTCTACCTCTTCGAATACAGTGTTTTTTGATGGCGAAACGCAAGAATTTAAAGGTTCTGGTACTGCTTATTTTGGTGGATTAGCAAATGTAACGGTGGGTGTTTCGGGTAAAACGGGTACTCCAAATTCAAATCTGACTTTGAAACGTTCTTTGCCCATTTTGGCTGTCTTAACATTAAGAGATTATGCAACCATAACCAATACTACTGTTCCTGCATCTTCGTCTGCGGCAGATTGGCAAAGTTGGGTACCAGATTTACAAATTAGAAATAATGGTACCAATCGCGGTCGCGTTGCAACCTTGGGCGCTAATGCATCAATTACAGGAAGTAGTTATTTTGAAATGTATTCTAATGGTATCCGTACATACAGAACCATTGCCTTCCCAATGAAGACTGTTCATTTGTCTCAAATTACTGATGACTTAATTGTTTCAGGTGTTTATTCAGGAAGCAATGCTGATAGTATGGATCGTTCTTGTGGATATTGCAAAGCTTCTAGTTACCGTTGGAATGAAACAAATTCCACTTGGGACAGTATAAATGCGACGAGCACTCCAACGAAATTTGAGCCATCAGAAGGTTTGTTGTTATTTTTTAGAGGACTTGCCGGAAACGGTTTGGGTAATCCAAGTGCATCTGCCAATGCTGGAAATATTGATTTTAAAGGAATTCTCCATACGGGTTCAAAAACTGCTACTTTAAAGTTGGCAGGTACTGGAAATTTAGCTGGTTTTAATTTAGTTGGTAATCCATTTCCATGTCACATAGATTGGAGAGCATTGTCACGCACTAACGTAGCTGATAAATTCCAATATTACGATCCTACTTCCAAATCATATAACGTATACAACAATACTTCTGGTACTGCAACGTTGACTGGTACTTCTAAATTTACTACAGGTAACGTTCCATACATAATTGAGATTGGTGCTTCGTTTTTTGCAACGGCTACATCTAATAATGGTACTATAACATTTGATGAAGCTGACAAAATCACCACAGAGCCTAATGCTACTGCTTTCAGAATGGAGCCAACTCCATTGAAATGCAACCAACTTCAAACAGAAGTTAAGTACTTAGAAGATTCAATCAAATACAGCGATATGTTCCATTTAGAATGGAATTCAGAACTCAATGAAGTTAAATCTGCATTGGATGTTTATGATGCAGCAAAAATTTTCGGTGGGTACTTGGGAATTGGAACTGTATCTGCAAACGGGGAATGGTTGACCCAAGATTTTCGACCTGCAACTGGTAATTCAAATCAAGTAATTCCTGTTGAATTTCAAAATTTTGAACAAACTAGTTATGTGATGACAGCAAAGACTTGCACTGATAATTCAGAATATTCAGTAAGAATATTAGATAAACAACTTGATTCAATCATCGAAATTGGTTCTGAAACACAGTACATATTCTCAACTTCATCTAACGATCAATTTAACAAAGATAGATTCAGTGTTTTGGTTGACGAAAAATCTTCTTCTACAGAAAAGTTGGTTGCGTTATCAACCACCGTTTATCCAAATCCAAGTGAAAACGGAAGTATAAAGATTGCTCACAATTCCTCAGTAAAAGTATTGGGTGTGGAGATTTTCAATTTAAATGGTCAATTGGTACAAAAATCAGATGATGCGAAGAGTATTAACTTCAACAGTCATCTTACAAATGCTACCTACATTGTAAAGGTTATTACCAATAAGGGAGTTGACACCCACAAGGTGATGTTGAATCGTTAAACTATTTTTAATTAGATAAATATTGAAAGAGGGGAAGTAATTCCCCTCTTTTTTTTAACTTCCCATCATGTACACCAAACATAAAATCTTGCTTAGTGCGTTATTATGTGGTTTTTATTCATTAAAAGCTCAAAGAATTTCAATTTCGCAAACTGAATTTATAAAAAAAATTTACGATGAAGCTCTTATAAACCCTCATGCATATTCGCGTTTGGGTGAATTATGCAAGGAATATGGTGCACGTTTAAGCGGTTCCGATCAAACCGAAGCAGCTATTGACTGGTCTGTGAATATGCTAAATTCTTATTCATTTGATTCTGTATATAAACAACCGGTTTTGGTTCCAAGATGGGAGCGCGGAGAAATCAGCAAATTGAATTTTTCATCTCCATGGCTAACTAAGAATATTTCAACAGCTAGCGACGAAATTGCCCAACAACGTTTTCCCAACTCTCCAGCGCCTAAATATGAATGTGATGCCTACATAAATTCTTTGGGCGATCAATTATCCTCCAAAACAAAAATCTTCCCTGTACAAGTTACTGCATTGGGTGGGAGCATATCTGGAAAAGTATCGGGAAGTTGCGTTGCAGTTGAGTCAAGAGCAGAGCTTGATAGTTTAGGCGAATTGGGTGAATTGAAAGAGAAAATTGTATTACTAAATAGGCCCTTTGAGGAGGAGTTTATTCGAACTTTTCTGGCTTACGGTTCCTGTGTGAACCAAAGGGTTTATGGTGCTGTTTGGTGTGCACCTTATGGCGCTAAAGCCGTTTTGGTTAGAAGCATGAGTAATTCTTGTGATTTGCATCCACATACGGGAGTTACTTATTATGACGATACAATCAATAAAATTCCTATTGGGGCAATTTCTACAGCTGCGGCTGACGCGATTTCTTTCTTGAGCCAGAAAGATTCTAAAATGAAATTGGATCTTGAATTATCTTGCCAAACACTAGATGATAGATTGAGTGCAAATGTGGTTGCTCAGTCTAATGGATTGTTATATCCCAAAAAGGTGATTGCTTTTGGTGGACATTTCGATAGTTGGGATGAGGGTGAAGGTGCCCATGATGATGGTGCTGGAATCATGCACTGTTTTGAGGCATTGAGAATTCTTAAACAGCTCAATTATCAACCAAGACACACTTTAAGATGTGTATGGTGGATTAATGAAGAAAATGGTCTTAAAGGGGCTCTAAAATACGCAGAATTGGCCAAGGAGTCTGGTGATATACATCTTGTAGCTTTAGAAAGCGATAGAGGTGGATTTACACCTCGTGGATTTGCTTTAGATTCTATGGCATATGAAATGGCACTCCCGTATCGTGAAATTTTTGCTCAATATGGGGCCGGTGAATTTGAAATTGGCGGCGGCGGAGCAGATATTGGTCCGTTAAAGAAAAACGATAATAAGACCCAATTAGTGGCTTTTGTACCTGATTCACAAAGATATTTTGACGTACATCACGCTGATATTGACATATTTGAGAACGTCAATAAAAGAGAACTACAACTCGGAGCAGCTGCTATAGCAGCCATGATTTACGTACTAGACCAAACTTTAGACTAAAAGTAGGTTACGCTGCTTGAAGTTGGGGAGTACCCATGGCCTTCATCCAACGAATGTGAGATACAACTGATTGCCAAAATGTAGGAATTTCATTGTACTGAATATTGTATTTCACGCAAAGTTCTTTCAAAATCTCGTTCATTTTAGGGTAATGAACATGAGATATATTGGGAAACAAGTGATGTTCTACTTGAAAGTTAAGTCCACCCATAAAAAAAGTAGCTAACCAAGATTTTGTAGCAAAATTATTGGTGGTTAATACTTGATGTATTGCCCATTCGTTGGGGATTTTCTCTTGTGGGGCATTGTATTCGTTGAAATCTTCGAAGTGAACACCTTCCACGGCGTGAGCCATTTGAAACACCAATGAAAGCAATAGTCCTAAGGCAAAATGCAGAGTTACAAATAATAGAATTCCATGTAAAACACCGAAAAATGCAATAGGCAACACAACATAAGTAACAGCATATAACAATTTGAAGCCCCAAAATATCAAGTGATCAACGGTAGACATTTTTGGCATAGGCTGGGCATTTACTTCTTTTTTGAAATACTTGATTAGGTCATTTCCAAACATCCACCAGATGGTTGATATTCCGTAAAGTAAAAACATGTAAACGTGCTGGTATTTTTGGATGGGTTTATATGCTTGAGAGTTGCAATGTCTTAACATAGGCGACTTTGCAATATCATCATCTATACCATCAACGTTGGTCCAAGTATGATGCAATACATTGTGTTTGAATTTCCAAATGTGCGCGCTTGATCCGAGAAGCTCCATTGAATGTCCAAACAATTTATTTACCCATAAAGTGTTTGAAAAACTTCCATGGCAAGCATCGTGCATAACATTGAAACCTGTGAAGGCATGCATTACTCCAATAAATGCGAAAATGGCGTAATTGGCCCACATGGGTAACCCGCCCAAAAAGGAATAAGCAAGTAACACCGGGGGTATTGTTAACGCAAGAAATGTTTTGGTCCAGAGTAAAAAATTACCAGTTTTAGAGATGTTATTTTGAGTGAAATAAGCATCAATTCGTTGGCGTAATTCTGATTGAAAAGCATTTCCGTTGTTTGAGAATGCAATTCTGTTAGGTGATTGGGACATTTACTTCAATAATACTCGAAAATAATTACTTTTTGAACAAGAAATAAATGGAAATTATTAGAATTACAGTTCCATAAAGGAGATTTGTCTTAAATTGTTCAGTTTTAAATGCCCAAAGAGTAAACAAAATGATTTGCAGACAAAGTTCTAAAAATCCTTTAAATTGCTGCCCTAATGAAACACTATTTCTATCTTTTTGCAATTATTGCGTTTTGCTTTTCTTGTACCAATAACCAAGCAAATCAAGAGGGTGCAGAGGCAGAATCTATAGATTCAAACTATCTAGATACTGCTGCTTATTATGCTCAATTGAATGAACAATCTAAATGGCCCAATGAATTTGATGGAAAGAGTACATTGTTAAATATAAATGGAAAATTCAGTCAAGACGAAGCACAGAAATACAATCAATTGTCTTTTATGGGATTGTTTTACGATTCCTCAAGCAAAGAGTACTCATTGAAAAAAGTAGTGCCTCAAAGCAGTCAATTGTTTACGGTAATTAGCTCTATGCCGGGTTATGTTCCCAGTATAAAGTTGAAAATGGGCGAACGTTGCTTGTTTATCACTAATAATCCTTACATGACCAAAGAAATTATCCATTTGAAAAGCGAATTCGAGGAAGGTTTCAATTTGGAAGCAGGTAAAACAGCTGGTTTTTACAAAGGAGAAACATTTATGGAGATTAAAGCTAGTGACAGAAAACTCACTGATCAAGGCAGAGAATATTCATTTGAGTATAGATTGGATTTGAACGAAAAGGAAAACGGCATTAAGACCATTAAATCAACTCAGTTAAGTTATGTACCCACCTTTGATGACTGCAATGTAAATATGGTTTTTGTAGGTGATTTAGATGGCGACGGTATTCAAGATTGGGTAATCAATAATTGCAGAAAATACACCGAAAGCGAGGAATGCATGGTGTTATTTTCAACCAAAGCTTCGAATAATGGCACACCAAAACCTATTGCACAAATGCAAGTGGGTAATGAATGGGAGGGTTGTTAAATCAATTTATTCTTGCTTAAAATTTGCAAGATGTGCTTTTTCCAAATCGGAGGATTTTGGCAATAGCCATGACTTCCAATGGTAGTAAGCCACAATCCAATGTCTGCATCCTTTGGCATGGTTTGGTAGTATTTTCTTGCGGCTACGTATTCACAAAAGGCAACATATCCCAAGGAATCAGTTTCAAATTGCTTGTACCGAGATTTAATTCCGTGGGTTTTGAGTAAATTGTTCTTACCTGCCAGTCCATGGTGATTATTCAACAGTCTACAAACCTTACTGTTACCGTAATCTGATTCATAGATTCCAATGCCAAGAATTACTAATGAAGGGATACCGTATTTAGCTGACAAACTATCGCAAAGGGGTCTGTATTGGTCAATGTAACTTTGGTTGGAAATGCGCGTTTGCGAAAAGAGATTTTGAGTAAAAAGCAGTATAAATGCAAATATTATGGGCCGTATATTTTTCAACATAATTGATACAAAGATAGTTATGTATTGTGTAAGCTTGAATTAATTAGAAGTTATATCTTTGATTCAAGTGATGAAGAAAGTCTTTAAATCCCTCCTTTTAGCCATAGGAATTCTTTTATTGGTCATGGTTTTAAAAGCTTTTGTGTTTAATACGAAGCCTGAATTTAATTCGTTGAACAGTCCAACTGCTTCTTCCAACGTGGATGGTTCTGCATTTTTGAGATTTTCAAAGGCATTGCAGTTTAGAACCCTCAGTCCATCTGGTGTTGATGATTCTATGGCCATTCAAAAGTTTCAACAATTACACCATTGGATGAAAATCAACTATCCTGTTTTGGCTCAAAAAGCTATATGGTCGGTAATCAATCAAGGGAGTTTATTGATTGAACTTCCGTCGATGAATAAAACTTTGCCTGCGGCTCTTTTCTTGGGACATTTAGACGTGGTACCCGTGGAAGATTCATCTAATTGGAAATATCCACCGTTTGACGGCACTATAGAAAAAGATACTCTCTGGGGACGAGGAGCCTTGGATGATAAGAATGCGGTAATTGCACTTTTAGAATCGGCGGAAGCTATATTGAAAACGAACAAGATTCCTCAAAGAAGAATACTTTTGGCTTTTGGCCATGATGAAGAAGTGGGTGGAAATTTAGGAGCAGCTCAAATCAGTAAATATTTAAAAGACAATAATATAGAAATTGGATTTGTCAATGATGAAGGCTTTGGAGTAATGGAAAAGGTGATACCAGGGTTGAAAAACGACGCAGCAATTATTGGAGTAGCTGAAAAGGGATATGCAACGGTTGAAATATCGGTCGAAATCAAAGGCGGTCATAGCGCATGGCCGAAGAGAGACAACACTACATCGGTGTTGACTAGTGCTTTGAAAAAATTGGATGAGACACAATTTGAATCGAGAATTCAGGAACCCATCAAAGGGCTTTTTGAGAGCTCGGCGCCATACATGGATTGGGGTTATAGACTGTTATTTTCAAATTTATGGATTACCTCGCCGTTGGTAAAATGGGTTTTAAACCAAGGCGATAAGACTGCTGCCACGGTTAGAACCACTCATGTCACCACCATAATCAATGCGGGTGAAAAGGAGAATGTAGTGCCGCCGAAAGCTACGGCAATAGTTAATTTTAGGTTGCTTCCGGGCGATAGTATCAAGAATGTAATTGATTGGGTTAAAAGAACCATCAATGATGACCGTGTAAAGGTGCGATTGACTGGAAATTCTAATGAATCGAGTCCAGTTTCACCGTCAAATGGATTGGGCTTCGATGAGCTACACAACAGTGTTAATGAGGTATTTCCTTCAGCCGTTGTGGTTCCGGGGCTTGCAATTGTTGGGAGTGATTGCAAACACTATATTCAGAATTGCGATAGAATTTACCGATTTTTACCTTACAAGTTTAATTCTGTGAACCTAACGGGAATTCATGGAAAGAATGAGCATGTAATTAGAGCGGACTTTGAAAATGCGGTCCGCTTCTATACCGTTTTATTTGGGAAGTTATAAATCAGTCCAAACCAAATTTCACATAAACCGAGAGGCTTATTTTCAAAGGTTTGTATTCCATGGATTCACTCATATTAGATGAAACAGCATCATCTGTTTCGTAAAGTCCTTTAGTCATCATAGCGTTTTCATATGCAACGGGATAGTATTCCTGTTGTTCACGAATAATTAAAGGTTTACCCACTTTTGAGCCGATAGCGCGGGTCATAACATTTGCTTGGTTTTTTGCTTTACGCATAGCCTCAATGCGCAGGTCTTGTAACAAACTATCTTTTTGAGAATATTCAGACTTGTAGATGTAGGCTTCGTTGATGTATATTTTATTTAATTCCTCATAGAGCTTACCGATGGTCTCGGCATTTGACACCTTTAGGCTGTAGTATTTACGGTCAATGACGTCTTTTTTGCCCCAATTGTTGATGTTACCATAGTTTGCTTGGGCATTGTATAAGGATAAATTTGAGAGTGGAAGTCCCAAGCTTTTGACAATGTTTTTTAATTTTGATTCTTGCTCTGCCAGTTTGATAGACTTTCGGCCGTCTTGAATTTCGAAGAGGGCAATCATCACATAAATTTGGTCTGGAACCACTTCTTTTTCTGCTCTTGCTTGCACTTCAATGTAAGGAGGTTCTTGTACTTGAGCACCTAAATGTGAACACAGAATTACCAAGAATAGGCTAAAAATTATTTTTTTCATGGTTCTTAATACGTTTGCTATTGAAAAGGTAAATTATTTAGTTTTTGATTCTAGAATGTTCAATCCAATTTCTTTCAATCGAGGGTAATCTCTATTGAAAACATAGTTAATTTCTTTCACCTTGTTTTTAATTGATTTATGCAAAAATTGGTGGGTATATCTCACTACTAGACAATGTGAATTTAATGATGAAGGATTTTTATCTAGGGCTAAATTGAAACCATAACCTATATCAATGGCCCCAATGATGCTAATGCCTATTTCAGGACGTATGGCGACGTTTGCTTGCCCTTTACCATTGGATAGTACGAAAGTTTCTACACCCCAAAAACCGAAAAGTTTGCTTTGAGTATATCCCATGTTAAATCCCCAATTTGTTTTATCGTAGGAAGGGTACAGCAATAGGTTTGAGTGAAAATTCTGATAGGTTGTGGGTTTAAACAAGTGCCTTTTACCGTATCCAAGTCCCATACTAAGGGTATTCACACCTTGATAGGCATAACCCAAGGTTGGGTGAAATCCATTCATTTTAAATAGGTCAGAATAATCGCGCTTAATAATCTGTCTGATCTCATTGCTTGTTTTGATTACTTTAATCACCTTTTGAATGTCTCTCTTCGTAAGTTTGAAGGGTTTTCGGGAGGCAGTGTCATTGACATTCAAACTATCGAGGGTGACAGAGGTCGAATCAATCTGAGCATTTATTGGCGTTAGCGAAGCGAGCAGAACCAACACCCCAATGAAGGGTTTTAATATAGTATCAAACATGAAAATTAAGGAATTTGTAGCCCCGACGGGAATCGAACCCATATCGAACGTTTAGGAAACGCTAATTTTATCCATTAAACTACGGGGCCAAGGGCGGCAAAAATAAGCAATATTTTGGCCTTATTGAAATGGATTGCTCCAACGAACATCCGTGTAAACTTCATTGCCCGTTAAAGTTTGTAAAAATGCAATTAAATCCGCTCTTTCTTGAGGCGTTACATTTAAATGTTGTGCAAATCCTCTGGGTGTTAATCTAGGGTCAATGTTGTTATTTCCAGGTCTAATTTGAATTCTATTATAATGCCCAATCACTTGAGCCAAGCTGTTTTGTACCCCAGTATGCATAAACGGGCCATTAATTGCTCCACCTGGGTTAACAAGGTCTCTCAAAGACGGACTTCGGGTATTCCCTAGATCTAAAACTCTAGGATCTTCGTTGTTTCCCACAAATCCGTTGTTTCGAGAATTTGGGTCTATATCAAATTCTGGAGCTCGGTGACATCCACCGCAACCAAGTCCACCGGCAATTCTCAATCCGGTATCATTAAAAACGGGAGGATTTGTAAATAATGCTCGGCCACTGTTCTCTTGAGTGCTGAAGTTGGGAAGGTCATTGTTATTGGCATTGAGAGGAAGTTGAGATCTACCTTGATCAAATTTACTGTCGAATGATTGGATGCTCCTGATGAATTGGGATAAGCATTCTTGGAGGGTATTTTCGTCGATTTTTTTGGTTTTCTCGGGATTTTGATACGCCCAAGAAACCAACTCTTGGTAATAATCAACGGCGTTGAGTTTGGCAATTAAATCATTGATTCCGGGGTCACCATTTTGACCACTATATCCCATTTCTGCATGATCTTGAATGGGCATTGTGGTTTGAATTTCAAGAGAAGCGGCACGTTCATTCCAGAAGAATTTAGATTCTCTCGAAAAACGAGTGTTAATCAAGCGCATGGAATGCCTGTTGGTAATTCCATTAACTCCCACACTTTGTTTTGCAGTGTCGCTGAACGCAAATTCTTGTTTATGGCAGGAACCACAGGCTATGGAATTGTTGACGCTGAGCTTTTTATCATAAAACAACACCCTTCCCAAGGTAGCTTTTCGATTGTCAATGGGATTGTTTTGACCGTTCTGGGCTAAAATATAAAATGGAATATTTTGATTGGCATAGTTTTCAGGATTGTTAATATCAATCGAATTCCCGAAGACCCTTTTTATGGCTTCACTTGAATATTGGTTATTATCGGGTGTGTTTTTCCTGCAAGAAAAAATCACCAAACTTAAGGCTGCAAATGAAAATAGAATTAGGGTAGAACGATTCATTAATAGATTAGACGTTTAATAAGGCGATAAGTTAAATTGAATGTAAAAAATTATCTAATTACTTGTATGAAGCCTTTGTGAACGATTGGTTTTTTGAGGTGCTGCAAGTGGAAATAGTAAACTCCATTCGGTAGGGGTGTTCCATCTGCGGTTTCTGCTTTCCAGTCGTTCTGATAGTCTTCGGTTTGATATATTAAAGCACCCTGACGATCCATTATGGTGATTCTAAATTGATTCAACTCATCTAATGGAGTCAGATTCCAAGTTTCATTTTTGCCATCACCGTTGGGAGATATGATGTTTTGAATTTTATAATCTGGAGGTGTTATTACCCAAACCCATACCGTATCATTGTTGTTACATCCATTAAAGTCAATAGCGTCTACCGTGTAAAAAGTATCTACAATAGGATTTACAAAGATGGTTTGTCTGCTTGGGCTGGTTAGAATTGCATCACCGTACCAAGATTGACTTTGGGTTTTGGTCACCCATAAAAATGCACGTGTACCTCTGTGTATTGTGGTGTCACGTCCTGTTTTGATGATAGGGAAGAATTTATTGATTCGGTAGGAAATTGAATCAGCACAACCAAAAGTATCTGAAATCACTACAGAATAAGTTCCTGAATCTAGGTTGGATATTGATTTTGCATTAGAAATTATTCCTGTCCATTTTGTGGTTACAGGTTCATTTGTAGCCGCATAATCAATATCAATTCGGCCCAATTGATCATACCAGCACATGGTGGAATCGAACCGAACGGTTTGAATTTTAAGTTTCGAGGGACTCACGGAAACCGCGAAGTTCAACAATGTATCCAATGAACAACCATCTGACAGTTTTAGGGTGTAAACTTTCGATGAATCAGGGTTAAACGAACGGAAATTGAACAAGGGATTTAAGTTGAGCGTATCGAACGTCAATTGATACTTTGATGCATCTCCCCCCGAGACGAAATAAGTAAGTTCCAATGTTTCACCCAAACAAAAAACTTGGTCATTTAAACTTCCCGATAGTTTGAGAGGCTCACGCATTTCAGCATTAAACGAAACGGTATCGTTTGGCATGCAACCATCTGAAAGTACGGCTTCATAATAGTTGTTTCCGACAGGAGGAACTAAATTGAATGTGTAACCAGTCAAAGATGGATCATTCCAAGTTAATGAATAAGCTGACGAATTACCACCGGCAGCGAAAAGATTTATGTCTATAGATTGCCCATGACATAGTATAGTATCGTTTGATTTTGGTGATAACACCAAGGGAGCAGGTATGTTGATCACGGTGCTGTCAACCGCGTCAAGCGTTGAACATCCATCGGAAAGAGTCACAACATACGTAATAGAGTCATTAATTACTTCTGATTGGTTGGGTGCGCCGGGACTTCCTACGGTAGGCGTCCAAGTGTAAACATATTGGTTTTTCCGGCCACCGCGAGCAATGGTGGTAAGATTGACAAGCGTACCCGGGCAAATATCCCCCGAAACAGAAGAAAGATCAACCGATAGAGGTTTGTATACTCCGAGTTTGAAGTTTGCGGTATCAGGAATGCTGCAGCCGTCTTTGAGAATCACATAAAATGAAGTAGAATCTGTGGGAGTAAATGAGGCGCTAGAAGTAATATTGGAAGAATTTGACCACTTATAAGTGTAGGTAGCTGGAATTCCACCGGTGCTTATGGCATTTATGGTGTATGATTGGCCAGAACAAATATTGGTATCAGCGCCTAAGTTAATGTTTAGCGGTGCGCGAACTTTCACTTTGAATGTATCTCTAGAAGTGATACCTAAACAGGGGTCATGAACCGTAAAAATGTACGAAGTGGTGGTTTGAGGTTTCACATAAACATTGGACTTTGTAATACCAGATGGGTAATAGAATCGAACATCTGGGTTGGTGGCGGTACCGGTGTAGGTTGGATTTAAAAGTGCTGAGTCACCATAACAAATGGTGATTGAATCGGTTGCAAATTTTACACTGAGGGTAGGACGATAGGCAATGTATTCCAATTTGAACCCTTTTCCTTCAACCATTGGGTCTGAATATTGCTTAAAAATCAGGGTATTGGAAGTGGTTTTTTGCCATTTTCCAGCGAAAGGTAACGTAGTTCCTGTGAAACGACCAATTTTCTTGGCCTGAGTGGTATCAGTGTGGAACATAACTATCGAATCAAATCCATTTTCATAGTCTAGTTCATTGAAGCGATATCTGATAGAGTCGGCTCCAGGAATTTGGAGCGTGAGTTTAACAATTTTTGAAGGACCGTAATTGTCTTCTCCACCGTCATCATAGACGAAGCCATGACATTGGTTACTTGTGCTACTTCCTTTCTTTGGGAGTAAAACGCCTTCACAAATATCGAAGGTGCTATCGATATGAATGGTAGCAATGGTAGTATCGTATTTGTTTTTGAAGCAACTTTCTGCAATCAATGAAACGGTGTATTTACCATAGTTGTTATAGGTATGAGAGGGCGAATAGGTGTTAGAGGTATTCCCGTCGCCAAATTTCCAACCTGCATTTTTTGCATTCACTGAAAGGTTGGTAAAGTTTATGGTTGCTGGGGCCTTGCATTTCAAGGTATCGGATCTAAAATTAGTGGTCACCAAGGCAGAATCAAATTTTGCACCAACACCGCAAACCCACCAGGCATTGGTAACATTGATTACCTCTGGAGAACAAGTTCCATAGAGGTCACCTGTGGAAATGATGCTGTACAAACGAGCGTCTGCATGAGTGGATGATTTGGTAAGGTATGCCGTTAAATTTCTGTATGCTATAGCGGCTGATTTGGTAAGTCCTAACTGAGAAATATTAAAAGTATTCCCCACTTCATTGGTTCCTGATGCACCCGAAGTGATGAGGTAGAACCAATAATTTTGAACTCCGGAATTGTAATGAACACCGCCATTGTCGCCAGTGCCGCTGTACCACAAATTTCCTTTATAATATTTGGGTTGATTGTTTAGGTTGGGATTTTGCATGTTGCGAATTCCATTACCAGTTGAGGTAATATCTTCGCCAATTTTCCAACTCCATTGCAATGGCCGACTCCAAATTTCAATGCTTTGTCCAAAAATATCACTAAAACTTTCGTTGAGTTGTCCACTCTCATCTTGGTAAACTAAATCAGCAGAATAATTGGTTACGGCGTGTGCAATTTCATGTCCGCAAACATCCAATGAGGTGAGGGGTACATTTAAGATTGTACTAGGATCACCATCACCATAGGTCATTACAGATCCATTCCAAAAAGCATTACCCATATTCACATCGTAATGAATAAATGAATAAATGGTAGCTCCATTGTTATCAAAGCTATTTCTTCCGTGCTCCTGTTGGAAATAGTCATGGGTCATTTCTGCCCCCCAATGCGCATCGGTAGCCACATGATCTTTGTCGGCATTGTTGTTGTTCCAAATATTATTTGCATCTGTAAAGTCAACAGCATTCCCGTAAACGGTGCCTTTTTTCATATTGAGGGTTATGATGCCATTACCTCTATTGAATTCACGCAATCTATAATTTCCTGGTGCAGTTGAATCTGTTTGAATGGATCTAGTGCCGCTGTAGGCGGTTACTGCAGAACCTGTTACTTCGGTGTGTAAAATGAGATTCTGTTCAGCGACTAATTCACCGGTTTCAGCAGAAATGTATACACTTTTTCCAAACAAAGGTCTGGATGAATAGATTTTAAACTGGTAGCAAAGTTGCTGAATGGTATCTAATTTGAAGTTTTTGGAACAATAGACTAAGCTTGCTTTTGGGAAGTAGCTCGTATCAGGGTTCTTTGTAACAGTTTTTAGAATTTCATTCATTCCCGGTTGCAGCCAATAGTAATTATCGGAGGGATACAGGGATAAAGCTTTATCAAGTGCTTGTTTTTCATTGAGTTGTTGGTTCCCTTTTATCCAATTTTCAGGAATGAAATCTCCGTTAATTCTAAAAATCCCATTATTGTTGGAATGTGTGATGCCAACACCTAATTCAACCCTAACCCCATTGAAATACTGTTGGTATCTGCGATGGGTTTGATTCAATTGATCACCAATGGAATTAATAAGTTGCCACTGGCTATTTTCAGATAACTGAGCAAGTTTATTGAAAATATTTTTGTACTGGTCTACTGGTAGTTCTGTATTGTAATCAACTACTTGTGGGGTAGGCAATTTAGGATGCTTAATTATCTGCGCGTTCAAATCAAGGGCACTGACCAACCACAGGAATAGGGTTAAAAATCGATATCTCATAGCTAGCAACTTATACAAACTTAAGCGGTTCAAGTTGAAGAACCTAAATTTGGGCGCTATCTTTGGAGCAAATCCGAACATGTCAAAACCAATTAAAGTGTTTTTGTGGGTGTTTTCAGCCCTTATATTTTGGCCTGCTATGCACGCTTTGGGAAGTGGAAATGACTTTGATATTTTTATTAGAGCGGCTTATGCACTCAAAGATGGGTCAGATATGTACTTACAGCCCCATTTGAATGGTTTATATTACTATTATTCACCGCTTTTTGCTTGGTTTTTACAGCCATTTACCGTTTTCAGGGGACTTTCATTCGCTCATGAAAGCATGCTTCCCGATATTTTATACGACTTGGTTTTTGTAAAAACGGTTTGGGGATTGTTGACCTTTTTCTTCATTTACCGAATCATTGCAATTGTAAAGTCGCAATTTGCCTTGAATTCTCCTGCAAAAGAGGCTTGGTTTTGGGGACTTTGCATGGTTTTCTGCTACCGTTGGTTTTTCATGAATCTTTGGTATGGACAATTAACGGTTTTCGTTCTCTGGACCATTTTAGAAAGTTTGGTGGCTAAATGGAATAGGTTTGGATGGTTGCAATTGGCACCAATGTCATTGGCGCTCAATATTAAGATTTTACCCTTGTTTTTATTCGGAAAATTAGGACTCGATCTAGATGTGAAAAAGGGATTAATCATTGTAGCTTGGGTGTTGTTCTTCATTGCAGTACCCTTTCTGGTTTACCCTTATGATTTTATACTTGGTCAAACTTCAAATTGGCTACAAGCAGTAAATCCTTTAAAATCAAATCATGTTATTACGGTTGGTGAGGGTGGATTTGTAGATTTGGGTGCAATGGTGGTCAAGTTTTTCACGCGGTATGAGATTCCCAATGAACCTATGGCTTGCATCACGGAATTATCTCATGATACCATTTTTAAAATCACCATGGCCTTGAGACTGTTTGTAATGGGTATTGTGACATTGATTTATTTTAAAATAAAGCAATCACAATTAGAGCATAAATTGTGGGTGGGAATATCCGTTTTTACCGCGGTCATTCCATTGGTGTTTCCCCATCAACGCGATTATTCGTTTGCTTTTTTAATTCCCAGCGTCGTGTTTTTAGTCTTCAATTGGGTGAATCAATTTGTCGATGAAAATGGGTCTTTTGATTTTAAATCTTGGTTCAATTTACAGTCCTTAATTTTTGTTTTATCTCTGGGGATGTTAGGAGCGGTAATTTTCTTTGAGTTATTCTCCCTTGAAACCCGATACTGGATTATTGGCAGTAGAATGCAAGGTTTGGGCGGACTGATTTTCGTATCCAACTATTTTATTTGGCTAAATAAGCAGCTTTACATATCTAAGTCATAAGTGAACTGAATTTGTACACTTCTAGGTGGACTTAAATCAGCAGGTCGACCCATGTAAATGGTATTGGTGATATTTCTAATTTGAATGGTTAGGTCTAAAAGTTCATTTACAGGAACTCCCGCTCTTATATCAAATATATGTCCGCTATTTTTTCCTTCTCTAAATTGTTTTTTAACTCCCGGGATGGCATCAAAAAACTGAATATCAATATTTTCAAATGCAGATTGATATCGATAACTAACTCCTACAAAGAATTTGTTTTCAATTTTAAATTCTAAGTCACCTCTTAAAACATGTCTATTTCTGTATTTCATGAAATCAGATTCATTTGAACGCGTACTCGCAAACGTTATTGGGTAGGGTTGTCCTAAAACACTTCCATACCCGAATGTATCATTGGGACTTGTTACATTTGGAATAGAATAGGTATAACCCGTTAACCATCTTACTGATTTATTATTATTTTTCCATTGGCCAGCACTTTCTATTTCAAATCCTGAAATCTGTGCATTGCTTACATTTAAGCTTTTGAATCCGGCATCTCCAAAAGGATTTGTTTTTGAGGTATAAACACCAAATGTGTATTCCATCAAATTGTCAATGTTCATGTAAAACAGAGATGCATCAACATAGGCTTGTATATTTTTAATTTTTATACCTTGCTTAACACCCAATTCAATGTTTCTAGAGAATTCTGGTTCTAGATTTGGGTTTGGTAAAACGGAAACACCGGCGCTCGTGGTTTTTGTGAAAAGCTCAGCCATGCTGGGGAATCTGAAACCTTCGCCGTAAGAAAGACGGGCAAACGTGCCTGATCCTAATTGTCTATTTAGTCCAGCGCGAATCACGGGTTTGGATCGAACCACTCCGTCTAAATCAAAGTATTCATATCGAGCACCGCCCTCAATAACCCATTTCTTTGTTTTATATTTAAGTTGAGTATAAGCGGCGTGATTGAATGCTTTATGATCACCTTGAAAAAGGGGTGATTGTGAAAGGGTATAAGTTGATACAATACCGCCAGTAACTCTCAAATAATTTTGAGGTTTTTTTATGGATTTAAATGACCGACTGCTGCGCAGTTCAGAATAATAAAAGTCACTAGAATTGTCTTGATTCTCGCCACCGGAGGCTAAACTATCTATGTCATTTTTAACCCTAAAAAAACGATGTTGTATTTTGTGCTTCCATTTTTTTCCGTTCCAGGTAATGCTAGGGTCTACATTAAATCTGCGCAAAAGGTTTTTGCCAAGAACGGTGTCATTGTTGAGATACCCTTGTTCGTCACTTTCCCATACCAAGAAATTGCCACTTTCGCCTTTTTGGATGTTTCCGTTGATTTTGATTTTTAACTGCGGAAGTCGGGATGGTTGAAATCCGTAACGCCATCCCATACGAACTCGGTAATCTTGTCCGCTATATTTATATCCGTCATCGTTAAGCTGATTCCAGTTTGCGCCAAAAGAGTGTTGTTTGATTCGTTCGGTGTATTGCCCGTTGATTCCGTAAAATGATCTTCGTTTTTGAGTGTATTTGTACTGATCGGGTATATCATAGAAACCGGCAAGAACATTCATTTTACCTTTTCCGCGGTATGAAATGGGTTCGCTTGAGAGATTGACCACACCATTTAAAGCGGAAGAACCGTAAAGTACAGAACCCGCACTTTTTATAACTTCTACTCCGTCAACAATTTCCACCGGAAGAAATGAAAAGGGAACCGATCCAACATCCCCAGAAAGCATAGGCATTTCATCTAAGGTAACCATGACTCTGCTTCCTGCGCCGTAACTCCAACCGCTGCCGTTTCTAATGTTTATTTGGTCATCATTGACTACCAATCCAGGAACTTGTTCGAAGGCAGTTCGAGCATTTGTAGTAACTCTATTTTGAATGAGGTAAGGTTTAATTACAGAAACACCTACAGTACTTTCCTTGATTTTTGACAGGTCTTTATTGTTGGAAATAACCACTTGTTCCAAAAACTCAAATTCTGAATCATTTCTCAGTGAATCTACCAATCGTTGAAGTTGATTTTGCTGCGCATAGCTAATTTTAGTGCTGCAAAAACAAGCTATCCAAAAGAAACATTTAAAAGGTTTGGCAATTTCCATGTATTTTCGTGTAACCAATCTAAAACTACAATGATACGGAAGTTTGCATGGATAATTGCTATCGGAATGTTAGCAGTTGTTTCTCCTCAGTTACAAGCACAGAATTGTACCCCTGATCCTGCTTTGACTATACCTGGAATTTTACCTGCTTCTTTACCGAAAGGCAACATAAATACTCCTTACAGCGAGAGGATTACTGTTATGCTTTTTAAAGATACCAATGTTATTCTTCAAGGTGCCCCAGTTCTAGCTAAAATTGATTCTATGGTGATGAAATCTATTGATGGATTGCCCTCTGGAATGGGATATATCTGTAAAAATTACAAATGTGTATTTTTACCTATGACTTTGAGTTGTGTTGAATTAAATGGAACTCCAACCGAAGGAGGCGTTTTTCCATTGAAAATACCCGTTCAAGTATTTGCTAAAGTTTTTGGATCTATTCCTGTAGCTCAGCCAGATACTTTGAGAAATTATGTTTTAACTATTGAAGGAGGAGCTGCGAATGTGATGAATTTAAATAATCTTAGAGGTTTAAAAATATATCCTAACCCTGCAAACGGAGAAGTTCAAATTCTTGCAAAATCTCAACCTAGAATTTTTGATTTGACTGGAAGAGAGTTAGCCATTTCATGGTTGAATTCAGATAATGGGGTTTACCAAATCAATGTTTCCGATTGGAAATCAGGAATGTATTTGGTTTTGGCTAATGGAACTTCACAAAAATTGGTAGTGGAGTAATTCATGGCAGAAAATCGATTTCACGTTATTATCCCAAAGTCAAAAGCTGAACTTCCTGCAATGATTGTCATCATCGTCATGGTGATGGTGGGTTTTGCCTTTCATTATGGCATTTTTGGTTGGGCAGGTAGCTTCATTTATTTAGCTGTAGCGCTATCATTGGTGTTTTGGCTTTATGTAAAAAGAAAAGGAGATTACTTCGTATTGGTAGATAAAGACGGTGTCTCTTGGAGGGATCATTTTTTTTCAAACTATAAATTTATTCCCTGGAAATTCATTCAGCGAATAGATTACTTGGTCTTTGAAATTAATTTTATGTTAAAAGAGACAGCACAAGTGGTGAGTTTTCCCACCAGTGGACTTTCAGACGAAGACGCTGAGAAAATGAAGCAAACCATTTCAGATATTATAGAGGAGAGAGAAAAAAACAATGAGCTTTAAACCCAACTTTGACTTTATTGAAGAACTTAAGTGGCGTGGTTTGTTGCATGACGCCATTCCCGGAACCCAAGACTTGCTAAACAAAGAGCAAGTTACAGCCTATATCGGTTTTGACCCAACTGCAGATTCATTGCACATTGGAAACATGGTGCCCATAATGATGTTGACTTTGTTTCAGCGTGCAGGTCATAAACCTGTTGCTTTGGTTGGCGGTGCTACGGGTATGGTTGGTGACCCAAGTGGTAAAAGTGCTGAACGCCAACTATTGGATTTAGAAACTTTGAATAAAAATTTGGAAGGCCAAAAAAATCAATTGATGAAATTTTTGGATTTCGAAAACGTTCCAAATGCTGCTGGCATTGTCAATAACTATGATTGGTTTAAAGATTGGCATTTTTTGGATTTTATTAGAGATGTTGGTAAACACATCACGGTAAGCTATATGATGTCGAAAGACAGCGTAAGGAATAGGTTGGAGTCTGGTGGATTGTCATTTACAGAGTTTAGTTATCAGTTGGTGCAGGGTTATGATTTCTATCATTTGTATCAAAACATGGGCTGCAAACTTCAAATGGGCGGTTCGGACCAATGGGGAAATATCACTACGGGAACTGAGTTAATCAGAAGAAAGGCTGGCGGTGAAGCCTATGCTGTAACCGCTACGTTGATTACAAAATCAGATGGAACCAAATTTGGAAAAAGTGAAGGCGGAAACATTTGGCTCGATCCAAAAAAGACTTCACCATTTGCTTTTTATCAGTTTTGGCTTAACATAGCTGATGAAGATGCAAAGCGGTTTATAAAGATATATTCTTTAAAATCTCGAGAAGAAATTGAATCATTGATTGCTGCTCATGAAGGAAACGAATTCCAAAGAAATCTTCAACGCGCTCTTGCTGAAGAGATGACAGAAAGGGTCCATTCTAAATCTGCCTTAGATTTGGCCGTAAAGGCTACTCAAGTCTTTTTTGGAAATGGTACTAAAGAAGATTTATTGTCATTGGATGAGTCAACCTTAGAATCAAGTTTACATGGAATGGAAAAGTTTGTGATTTCGCGTTCAGTTATTGAAGCAGGAATATCTATCCTGGATCTTATGGCTGTTGAAACTTCAATTTTTCCTTCCAAGGGAGAAGCCAGAAAAATGATATCAGCCAACGGTTTTTCCATCAATAAAGAGAAATTTTCAGATGTTGATGGTAGAATTGATTTTGGTTATTTGATTCACAAACGTTTCCTCATTGCTCAGAAAGGAAAGAAGAACTACTTTGTAATAGAAGTTCAATAGTCATTATCTTTGATTCATGAAAGGAATAATTCTTGCCGGTGGTTCAGGTACTAGATTGTACCCATTAACCATGGCGGTGAGTAAACAGTTGATGCCTGTTTACGATAAACCCATGATATATTATCCGTTATCCGTACTGATGATGGCGGGAATTCGGGAAATCTTAATCATTTCAACGCCGCATGATCTTCCTCATTTTGAGCGCCTGTTGGGCGATGGATCTAGAATTGGTTGCAGGTTTGAATATTGTGTTCAACCAAGTCCAGATGGTCTTGCACAAGCTTTTGTATTGGGAGCTGATTTTATTGGGGATGACAGTGTAGCTTTGATTTTGGGCGATAATATATTCTATGGCTCAAATTTAAATCAGACGCTAAAAAGTTGTAAAGATCCAGAAGGCGGAATTGTATTTGCTTACCATGTTTCAGACCCTGAAAGATACGGAGTGGTTGATTTTGATGATGACTTGAAAGCTTTAAGCATTGAAGAGAAACCTGCGGTTCCCAAGTCAAATTTTGCGGTACCGGGTTTGTATTTTTACGATAATTCTATTGTAGAAATCGCAAAAAATCTAAAACCATCTGCAAGGGGTGAATTGGAGATTACCGACGTAAATAGGATTTATCTCGAACAAGGCAAATTGCAAGTTCGTATCATGAGCCGCGGTACAGCGTGGTTAGATACAGGAACTTTTGCGAGCTTGATGCAAGCGGGTCAATTTGTAGAGGTTATTGAAGAACGTCAAGGAATGAAAGTTGGATGCATTGAGGAAATTGCTTGGAGACAGGGATTCATCACCACCGAACAACTTCTTGAAATTGCGCAACCTTTGAAAAAAAGTGGCTACGGGGTTTATTTAGAGAAAATCATTAGTATAAAAACTTACAGCATTTAAATATTGATGTCTGAAATGGAACAAAGATTGGGTTTGATTAAGGAGAAGGTTTTAAAACTTCTTCAAAAAAATCGTGCCCTCGAAGTTCAAAACAATGCGTTGTTGCATGAAGTTGATTTGTTGAAAGGCAGATTGTCGGAGAGCGAAGAACAAAGGGCTTTGAACGAAAACATCATCCAAATTCAGAAAAATACCATCAATGATTTAACAGAACAGAATAAATTGATTAAAATTGCAAAAGAAATGTCTAACGAATCTTCGTCTTCTAATCATGATTTAAAAATCAAGATTAATGAGTTGGTTCGCGACATTGACCGGTGCATTGATTTGTTAAACGAATAATGTAATATGGACAGTAATCAGACCGTTTTAGTTTCATTAAGTATAGATAACCATCCAATTAGACTTAGGGTGGCTCAAAAAGATGAGGCTCAGGTGCTGAAAGCTGCCGAGTTGCTGAATAATAGAATCGAAGGATTCAAAAGATTTGGAACAAGCAATCCGCTTGATCGCTTGTCTTGGGCTTCTTTAGATTTAGCGGGTGAAGTGCTTAGACAAACATCCCCCTTAACCCCTAAAACGAATAATGATGAAGATTCATTGAAAGTTTTGGAGGAGATAGAAACCTTGCTCAGCCATATATAATATTTCATTTAACAGACGGTGCTCCATTATAAAATAATAAAAAGAAAATGGAAGTTATCGTGTTCATCCTTGCAGGTCTAGTCGGTGGATTAGGCTTAGGGTACGTAGTATTCGTATCGGCAAGAAAAAATCAGTTAGAAAGCGAGCGAACTCGCATCCTCGAAGAGGCAAAATCACAAGGAGAATCTCTCAAAAAAGACCGTATTGTTGAAGCAAAAGAGAAGTACATGCAGCTTCGTTCAGAATACGAGCGTGAAACAAACAAGCGCAATTCAGAGTTATCAAATGCTGAAAATAGGCTTCGTCAAAAGGAGCAATCTTTGGATGACAAAATGAAGAGTCTTAAGCAGAAAGAAGATGAGACCACTCAGAAAAGCCAACGTTTAGACGCCCAAATGGAAGCGTACAAAACAAAAGAAAAAGAATTAGCAACCCTTCGTGAGCAACAATTGGCTAAATTAGAGTCAATTGCCGGTTTGTCGCAGAATGATGCCAAAGATCAAATGATTGAAACCATCAAAGCTAAGTCGCACACAGAAGGTCTTACCATCGCAAAAAACATTGTAGAGGAAGCTAAATTGGGTGCAACTAGAGAAGCAAAGAGAATTGTACTTCAAACCATCCAAAGAACAGCAGCAGAATTGGCTATTGACAATACAGTTACTGCATTCCCTTTGGAATCTGATGATGTTAAAGGCCGTATTATTGGTAGAGAAGGTAGAAATATCAAAGCGTTTGAAGCTGCAACTGGTGTAGAAATTTTAATTGATGACACCCCAGAAACCATTGTATTGAGTTGTTATGACCCCATTAGAAGAGAGGTTGCCCGAGTTTCCTTGGAACGTTTGATTCGCGATGGTAGAATTCACCCTGCTCGTATTGAAGAAGTGGTTGAAAAAACCAAAAAGCAAATAGAAGAAGAAGTCATTGAATGGGGAGAAAGAACTGTGGTTGATTTAGGTATTACAGGTCTACACCCTGAATTGATTCGATACGTTGGAAGAATGCGTTTCAGAAGTTCTTACGGACAAAACCTATTAAAGCACAGCCGTGAAGTAGCTCGTTTGTGTGCAACTATGGCTGCTGAAATGGGCTTAAACGTAAAACTAGCAAAACGCGCAGGATTATTGCATGACATTGGAAAATGCCCTG
>CAYPBJ010000002.1:97363-111953 GCA_964408945.1 uncultured Rhizobium sp.
AACGTAAAACTAGCAAAACGCGCAGGATTATTGCATGACATTGGAAAATGCCCTGATAACGATGAGGAAACTCCACACGCATTGTTGGGTATGAAGTTGTGCGAGAAATATGGTGAACACCCTGAAGTTGTGAATGCTGTTGGTGCCCACCACGACGAGATAGAAATGACCAGCTTATTGAGTCCTATTATTCAAGCTTGTGACGCAATTAGCGGATCTCGCCCTGGTGCACGTCGTGGAGATGAACAATATCTTGAGCGTATTAAGGAAATGGAAAACATGGCCTTAAGTTACCCTGGAGTTGAAAAAGCCTTTGCTATTCAAGCAGGTCGTGAGCTTCGTATAATCATGGGTGCTGAAAAAACAACCGATGACCAAGCAGATACTCTGGCATTTGAGCTTTCCAACAGAATCATGACTGAGATGCGCTATCCTGGCCAAGTGAAGATTACCGTGATTCGTGAGAAGCGTTCTGTAGGCGTAGCTAAATAAGATCAAAATGTCAGGTAAGCTTTATATTGTTCCTACGCCTATTGGCAATTTGGGCGATATGACTTACCGGGCGGTAGAAGTTCTTAAATCAGTATCTAAAGTACTGGCTGAAGATACCCGAACCTCAAAAGTGTTGTTAAATCATTATCAAATTACAACGCCTTTAGAGAGCTTTCATCTTCATAATGAACATTCCCGCTTAGCAAAATACATTCAAGAATTACAATCTGGGGTCGTTTTGGCCCAGATATCAGATGCAGGAACCCCGGCCATTTCAGATCCGGGGTTTTTGCTTGTTAGAGCTGCTTTGGAAAACGGTATTGCTGTTGAAGTTCTTCCAGGAGCTACTGCTTTTGTTCCGGCATTGGTAAAAAGTGGGTTTGCGCTGCATCGATTTACTTTTGAGGGATTTCTTCCTCAGAAAAAAGGCCGTCAAACCAAAATTCAAGAATTGGTAAACTCAAAAGATACGGTGGCATTTTATGAGAGTCCACATAAACTGTTAAAATCATTGGAAGCCTTAGCCTCTTTGTGTGAGACACATCGAAGAATTAGTGTTTCAAGAGAGTTAACCAAGAAGTTTGAAGAAACGGTTACGGGAACGTTAAACGAGGTGCTATCGCATTTTAAAGAGCATGCACCCAAAGGAGAATTTGTTGTAGTTTTGGAAGGCAAGGATTATTCCAAGTTAGACCAAAATGAATCAGATGATGAATAAGTTCAGAACATTGCCTACATGGGCATTGGTTCTTTTGCCCGCAATTTTATTTGTTTTAGCCTGGGAGCCCATTGGATTTTGGCCCTTATTGTTCGTTTCTTTTATTCCGTTATTTCTTTTGGGGGAACGATATTCAGGATATTTTAATTCCAAAGCAAAATTTTACGGCTTTCTGTACTTAGCTATTTTGGGTTGGAATATTTCTACTACCTGGTGGGTTTGGTTTGCATCTGCCTGGGGCGCGGTGAGTATGCTCATTTTGAACTCTTTGTTTATGTTGATTCCTTTTGGAATCTGGAGATTCATTAAACGGAGGCTGAATGATGGCAATAATTTGAAAAGTGAGTTTTTTGTATGGGGAATATTCATTTTCTCCTGGTTGTTTTATGAATATGGGCATCACCGATGGGATTTGAGTTGGCCTTGGCTTGCATTGGGAAATGGATTTTCAACGGCCATTCCGTTTGTTCAATGGTATGAATATACAGGTACTCTGGGCGGTTCTTTTTGGGTGCTATGCGGAAATATTATTTTATATCGACTATTGATCGCTTATTCACCGACGAGTAAAATTAATCGCAGTTCAAAAGTTCTAGTGCCCTTGTTTTGGATTTTACCCATTTCCTTTTCTTTGATTCTTGGGAATCTAGCAGAAAAAAATATCCAACAGGGAGAAAAAATAAAGGTGGCAGTTTTGCAGCCAAGTTTTGATCCATGGAATGAAAAGTTTGTCAGAGACCCGATTGATATGCAAAATGAAATGCTTCGAATTTCAAAACAGGGTATGGCTGATGCAGGAGATTCTGTAGATTGGCTTTTATGGCCAGAAACGTGTCTGGTGAATAGTGTAGACGTTGATCAAATTGAAAGCAATTATCAAGTAGCTTTATTGAGGAGGTATTTACTGCAAGACAGTTTGAATCCAAATTTGAGCCTTCTAACGGGTTTTTCAGGAATTCGTTATTACAACACTACAGTTAAACCCAATCGCAGCGCAAGAAAAAGTAGGTATGATAGTAGTGTGTATTTGAATTTGTATAATTCGGCGTTGTTTTTGAACAATTCTGCTGCTCCACAAGTGTATCATAAAAGTAAGTTGGTACCAGGTACCGAGCAGATGCCATTCATTCAGACGTTTCCAATTTTAGAAAAATTGGCTGTTACCTTAGATGAAAACAGCACAACGGGAAGTTTAGGAGTCAGTGATAGTGCTTCAGCACTTGGAGTGAAAAATTCCGTTGCTCCCATTATTTGTTATGAGAGTATTTATGGTGAATATGTAAGTGATTACGTTAAAAACGGGGCTCAGTGGTTGGGAATAATCACCAACGATGCTTGGTGGGAAAATACGCCAGGTTACAAACAACACTTTTCGTATGCTCGTTTGAGGGCCATAGAGACGCGCAAATGGGTAGCAAGGTCTGCCAATACTGGAATCAGTGGATTTATTGATCCAACGGGCGCTGAATATCAAAAAACGGATTGGTACGAGAAGAAATGCGTTGTTCAGAACATCTTTGCAAATGAGATTAGTACATTTTATTCCAAAATCAATGATTTGATAGTGATTGGCGTTTTGTTGTTTATGTACTTGCTTTTTGGAGCGATTGCCATTGCCAAGCGTCTTTGAGCATGTCGCTCAAATCTTTTTTTGCCTTCCAGCCCAAAACAGTTTCAACTTTAGTGGTTTCAGCCCAAACTTTTACCACATCTCCGGGTCGTCTTGGACCCATTTTATAAGGGACTTTTAGATTGTTTACCTGTTCGAAGGTTTGAATCACCTCTAAAACTGAACTTCCATTTCCTGTTCCAATATTAAACACTTCAAAATTGTGCTCAAATTGAGATTTTAAGAGACGTTTAAGAGCGTGAACGTGTGCTTCGGCAAGGTCAACTACATGAATATAATCTCGAATGCACGTGCCATCAGGGGTGTCATAGTCATTGCCATGAATGGTCAATTCGCCTCTTATTCCAGCAACCGCTTGCGTGAGGTAAGGTATGAGATTATTGGGTATTCCCAAAGGAAGTTCACCTATTATCCCTGAGGGGTGGGCTCCAATAGGATTAAAATATCTCAAACATTGGGTTTTGAGCCAATTTTGGTTGTCTTTTAATATCACCTCACCCATTTGTTTGGTTGCTCCATAGGGTGATTCAGCGGGTTTTGTTTTGGTGGACTCTTTTACAGGGATTTCATCAGGTTCGCCATAAACGGTACAACTGGAACTAAAAACTATGTTGTCAGAATTTGCCATTTTCATGGCTTCAAGAAGACTTAACAGTCCACCCACATTATTTTGATAGTATTCAAGCGGTTTTTCTACACTTTCCCCAACGGCTTTATATGCAGCGAAATGTATGGTAGCTAAGGGCTGATGTTCGCTGAATAATTTGGATAGAATTTGGCCATTATTGACATCGCCAATGATGCAGATGGGTTTGTGGCCAATCAGTTTTTCTAAGCCATCTAAGACTGCAATGTTGGTATTGCTTAAATTATCAATGATTATGGGTTCAAAACCAGCTTTATGTAGAGCAACAACAGTATGAGAACCAATAAAACCTAGGCCTCCTGTAACGAGAATTTTTTGTTTCATTTATAAGGAAATTACCTGTTCAGGGCCTATTTTCTGATATTTCTCACCTGTAGTTGGGCAAGTGGCAAAGCCATTTTGATCAAATATGAGTTTTTCTCCGTGTTTGCTCATCCATCCGATGATTCTCATGGGTACACCTACAACCATAGCATATGGTGGTACATCTTTATTGACAACAGATCCGGCACCTACAAAACAGTATTCACCCAAGGTTGAACCACAAACAATGGTGGCATTAGCACCCACGCTACAGCCTTTTTTCAACAGGGTATTTCTAAATTCATGTTTCCTTTCCACAAAGGCTCTTGGGTTCATCACATTGGTAAAGACCATGCTTGGACCTAAAAAACAGTCATCTTCAACAGTTACATTTGCGTACACTGAAACGTTATTTTGAATTTTTACTCCGTTACCAATGTTGACGTTATTGTCAATATACACGTTTTGCCCAATGTTGCAGTTTTTGCCTAAAGTAGATTTTGGCATTACATGGCTGAAATGCCAAATTTTTGAACCTTCACCAATTTGTGCACCCTCATCAATGATGGCGGTTGGGTGAGCGAAGAAATTACTCATGGTTCAAAATTATGGAAATGGTCCCGATATTGGTGGTTGCTATATCAAAAAAAAGAGGGAGTCCGAAAACTCCCTCCTCTTTTGGTATAGTTTGGTTGTTGTTGTGTCTTAGTAAGTCAATACAAAATCAACTCTGCGGTTTTTGGTTTTACCCGCTTTAGTAGAGTTATCAGCGATTGGCATTTCTTGTCCGTATCCTACAGCTTTCAAACGTGCACCGTTTACGCCTTTACCAGTAAGGTATTTTACAACGGCAGCAGCGCGATCTTGGCTTAACTGTTTGTTAGCCGCAGCATCACCTACGTTGTCTGTGTGGCCTTGAACTTCAACCATAGCTTCTGGATAGTTATTCAAAATGTCAACCAAAGCATCCAAGCTCTTGTTTGAAGCAGCAGCAATTACTGCACTGTTGTTTTCGAAGTTGATACCTTGAGTGTATTTTTTCACTTGTTCAAGTACTTTCTCTTCAATTACTGGGCAGCCTTTGCTTTCAGCTTTACCTGGTTTGTCTAAACAACGGTCAACATTGTCAAATACTCCGTCGCCATCTGTATCTGGGCAACCTTCTGAACCTGCTGTACCTGGTTTTTCAGGACACTTATCGTCAATGTCAGCTACGTTATCGCCGTCTTTATCAGGACAACCTTTCATGCTAGCCAAACCTGCAACTGTTGGACAACGGTCTAAGTTATCAGCTACTTTGTCACCATCGGTGTCAGGGCAACCTTTGAACTCGGGCAAACCAGCAATTTTAGGACAAGCATCATTTTTATCTGGGATACTGTCACCATCAGCGTCTGGGCAACCATTTAAGTTAGGATATCCTTTGATGTCGATACATTCGTCATCTCCATCTAACACACCGTCTTGGTCTGTATCAACGGGACAACCTTCTGAGTCAACAAATTTTCTGTATTTTGGAAGTGTTTTCTTACACTTATCGTATTTGTTTGGAACTCCATCTTCGTCTTCGTCTTTCATGCGCTTAGAACCTCCGCCAGACATTCCACCTTCGCCAATGGCATAAGAGAAACCTAAAGCATGATAACCCCAAGCATCGTTAGTACGATACAATTGATTTACCAAAGGTTTATCAGGTGAAGGATTTGGATCAGCATAGTTTGCACCATCCCAACGGTCATTGTAGGTATATGTCAAAGTGTATTGCCAGTGAAGAGCAAGTGCATCATTGATGAAGAATTTAAATCCTAAACCACCTTGAAGTGCAAAACCTAAATCAGTGATAGTATTTTGAACCAAGTGGTCGTTACCCCATTGGTCTGGGCGGTTAGCAGCTGTGTAAGGGTGTGGACCCCATTTGATTGTAGAGTGGGTGTAATATGCACCGGCTCCACCGTATACGTACGGAGCAAATTTAGCGTCTTCAGCTAAGATGCTTCCGTTGTTTAGTTTGTACCGTGCTCCAAAAATTAGATCTCCAGTTTGAGCACGGAAACTACGCCAAAGGATGTCTCTTTCAGCAACGAAATTTGAGATGTCTTGGCTGAAACCAACTTCACCGGCACTTAAATTAACCACCGCATCAATGCTTGGGCTAATGTAATAAGCGAAGGCAGCGCCAGCGCCTTGATAGTTTGGTGCTTTAGAAAAGAATAATGAAGAACCCATGTCTCCAATATACTCTCTTAATCCACCATTTATTTCAATGCTGTGAGTTCCGGGAGCTTGTGAAAATCCTGATGCTGAGACCAAGGATAGACAAGCGATGAAGGAATGCTTAAGGTAGTGTTTAATCATATTCCGTCCGATTTTTTTGGTTGTTTATAGATATAGTAGTTGACAAATATAGGAAACTCAATATTAAAAAAAAGGATTTTTGAAAATTTTACACAGGTTTACCACATTTTTTTTGGGATAAAACCAGAATGCTTGAAAATTTTGGGGTAATACTAAAGAACTTAGTTATATACCTGTACAATATTGCCGTTTCGAGAAATCGTGTATTGTGCGAGTCGGCCAGCGGCCGGACCAGAAAGTGGAAAACCTTGATACATATAGGTGCTTTTACAGCAAGGTTCAAATTCGGTTCCCTTGTAATTTCCACATTTCAATTGAATATTTATAGAGTCAACCCAAATGTTTGAGCATTGATTTCCAGGTTGATAGGCACATGTTCTTTCAAATGCATACCACTGATCATCAAAATCATGAATGACAAGCACTCCTCTAACACCTCCATCAAAATAGGCATGTGTTCCAACATTGCTGAGATGCATGTATGAGGGTAAATCTAGATCAATAACAATATTAACCAATCCTTTGGGAATGTTCTCGGTTACTCTGCGTGATTTATCGCACCCAGAAAACACAGATAGAATACTGAACAATAGAACTGCCCAAAGAGTTGATTTATTCATAATTGTAGAATCCTTTTTTAGTTTTTCGGCCATGAAAACCGGCATCTACTTTCTGTTTCTGAATTCTGCTGGGTCTGAATTTAGGATCAAATTGAAATTGCTCAAACATAGAGCTCGTAACCGAATAATTGGTTTCAACCCCAATTAAGTCCATCAACCTGAAAGGGCCCATCTTAAATCCGATACTTTCCATTAAACGATCAATAGTTTCGAAATCTGCAACGCCTTCTTCTAGAGCTTTTAGGGCTTCTACATAGTAATGCCGAGCAACTCTATTTACAATAAAACCGGGAGAGTCTTGAGCGTAAACAGCAGTTTTCCCGAGGGATATTGCCCAGTCAAATGCGGTTGCAGCTATTGAATCAGAAGTTGCCGCGCCTTTGATGATTTCCACTAGTTTCATCAAATGAGCTGGATTGAAAAAGTGAACACCAACCAATCTTTCGGGGTATTTAAGCACCGAGGCAATTTGGGTGATTGGAATTGAAGAAGTATTTGTAGCAAATATACAATTTGGGCTATTTTGTACTTCTAACTTTTGGAAGAGATCTTGTTTCAGAGGTAGTTTTTCAAGTATAGCCTCAAGAATTAAGTCAGCCTCGAGCTCTTCAAAGTTATTAGTGAATTTTAATTTTGAGAGGGTATTTATTTTTTGTTCCTCGGTTGATTTTCCCTTAGAAATGGACGTATCAATAAGTTGATTTATGTAGGCTTTAGCTTTGTTTAACGCATCAGTGTTGATGTCGTAAACCATGGTTTCATAGCCACTTTGCGCCGAGCAAAGCGCAATACCTGATCCCATAACACCAGAACCAATAATTGCTACGGTCTTCATATTACAAATTTAACGAGATTTTAACCAGCCTTCAGGATTTTGTTTGTCTTGACCTTGCCATACTTGGAATTGCAAAACGAATTTTCCGTCATCGTCTTCCATAATTTGTCCAATGGTTGTTCCGGTATTGATTTGTTCACCTTTGGTGACAGTTACACTGCTTAACCTTGAATACACGGTAAAATATTCGCCATGGTTTACTAAAACGGCTTCTCCTTGTCCGGGAATGGAGAGAATGGCACTGACTGTACCTTTAAATACTGCTTTGGCCCTAGAACCGGATGAGGTTGTAATGTCTACCCCGTTATTTTCAAGGGTGATATTTTTAAATTCAGGGTGGGCATGTACACCAAAACGTTGTGAAATATATCCGCGATCTACCGGCCATGGAAGCCCACCTCTATTAGAAGAAAATGAATTGCTTAGGGCTCTTGATTCTGGTGTAAGGGAAGTTTCAGTTCGATCAGATTTGGTTGTTCCACTTGATTTTGAAGCAGTAGAATTGCGTTGTGAATTTCTAACTTGTCTTTTTCGCTCAGCTTCTATTTCTTTGGCAATGGCAAGTTTAATGGCTCGGTCGAGTTTTGCCATTTGTTTGCGTTTTTGCCTGATTTTATCTTGGAGTTCATCTTCCTTTGCAGAAAGAGTTTTGACTATTTGTACCTTTGATTCTTTGTCTACTTCTAGTTTTTGTTTTTCTTGCTCCTTAGATCCAAGCAATGAAGTTTTTTCGGCTTTGATGACATTCAGTTTGTTCAAAGCGGACTCCACTTCGGTTTGTTGTGTATTTAATTGAGAAATCTGATATCTTCGGTAATCGGATAGTTTTCTCAGGTATTTCCAGCGACGTAGCGCTTGTTTTAGGTTAGTTGAAGTGAAAACAAATGCCACTTCTCTTCCTGACTTTCTGGTTTTATAGGCCTTTCTTACCGTCTTACTGAGTTTTAATTTTTCAATTTGTAAATGAGCAATCAGAGTGTCTAAAAGACGGGATTGGTGTTGAATTTCCGATTCAGCAGCAACAACTTCAATGTTTAAATTGGATATCAATACCTCGCGCTGTTCAATGATGCGACTTATAGTATTGAGTTGATGAAGGGTGGCGTTTTTTTCTTTTTGCGTGGATTTGAGTATTTTTTGACTTTCTGCTAGTTCTTTTTCAATTTTTAATCGCCTCGCTTCTAATGTCTTGCGAGACTGTCCATAACCCATTGAGGGTAATGCTAATAGAATGATCAAAAAATTCCAAATTCTCATTTTCGTTCATAATCGGCAGACACCGAGAATGGGTACGAAGGTATAGCATCAAAACGAACAGTTTTTAACTCAGCATCCAAGCGTATGTTATTCAGGCCATTTTGAGCTTTTTCGGGGCTTTTTCCTTCTACTTTGATATAAAAGTTGGGTGGAGGAAACGAATTTGAGGCAGAATCATAAGCAATATTGGCTTTTCCGAAGCCATTCTCATAATTAAACTGACCACCGTTGGCAATGCTTCCAGTAAAGATACCTTGTATAAATCTTAAGGCATAAATGCCTGAATCTGTTTGTGGAATTGCTAGAGGTAGATCTTTAATTCCTTGTGCATAATAATGTCTGTTGTAAAGATCAAGAAAGTGAATAGAATCTTTGTTGATGATGCCCTTAGCTATCTGAATTCCAATACTTGCAGAAATCGAGAACCAAACGATGCTGTCTTTTCGCATTCTGATGGACATTTTTCCCGCCATTTCGTTTCCGTCAAGATTGAGATCAACCAAATAACTAGCGGTTATATGATTCCAATTATCGTTGTTGAAATTAAGGTCTTGAGCATGCAATCCACTTTTTGAAGTAAGAGTGAGAATCAAGATTATTATGATTAATTTGAATTTATTCATGGACATAAATGTTGGAGGGATTTATAATTTGAAGGAATATTATCTGGTTTAGAACTAATTTCATGCCACATTTTTTTTGCTTCTTCACATTTTTGATTCAATTCCATTAACATAGCTGAATGACATTTGTGGTGATTAGTTAAAAAGGGATAGGTTACTTCAAATTCTTCGGTCAGTTGTATGAAAGTGGCAATTTCTCGTTGACTGAAAATGGAAAGTAATTTCGTTTCAAAATCATTGATTTCATTGTGAACTGTTTGAACCGTTTTATCTGACAATGGAGTTTTCTTGAATTTCATGAATCCTTCGGGCGGGGTTCCTCCAAATTCTGACTTCCAAATTATTCGCAAATGTTCAGCACTATCCTCAAACCCTGCCATGCTAGCTGTGTAAATACCTTGTCTATACCTACTAATGAATCTTGGTTTTTGGCGTATCAGTTGGCTTCTTATGGGCCAAGCCTCATTGTATTTGAACGATTTTTCTAAGACATCTGCTTTAGACATGAGAAAATCTTCTTGTTTGGGGTAAAGTTCAAGCGCTTTGTTGATGTAGCTTTCAGCGTAAGTAAGCTGATTTTCAGATTGTGCCAGTCGATAAAGCGAAAGGGCTTTAACCATGGAATCGGTGCAGTATTGAGAGATTCGTAGGTAAATTGAATGGGCATCAAACGGTGAGTTCATACGAAGCGTTTCAGCTTTTCGGAATGAATCTTCCCAAGCTACTTTTTTTGCAGGAGGGGGAAATTTTGGCTCAGGAAGGGGGGTAAATGGCTGGGCAGATAGTCTTTGAAAAAAAAGATTATCTGTTGTTGAAAACAGAGAAAACAGCAGTACTACTAAGCTAAAACTGAGTAGTCGCCAAGGCTGTATTCTTTTGTTTTTCCGTTCAAACATACGTAATTACCAATCATAGAGTTTTCGCATTCAAAGTGTTTGATTTCGCAAGACTCTTGGATGATGGTATTGCGAATAACGCAATTTTCTAGTTTTGAATTGTTCCCAATGCTCACAAACGGACCAATTTCGCAATTTTTAAGTTGAACGTCATCACCAATAAAACAAGGTTCGTGAATCACTACATCGTTTCCGAAACGTTTTGCAACGCCTTCAAATTGAGTTGATTTATTTACCAATACCCTTTGATTGGTGTAAACAGTTGCACTGTAATTTCCACAATCCAACCATTCATCAACAGCACCAGGTACGAATAACATGCCTTTATTTTTCATGTTTTCCATGGCGTTGGTTAATTGGTATTCTCCCTTTTCTTTGATATCGTTATCAATGAGAAATTGTAGTTCGCTTTCTAAAGTTTCACCACTTTGGAAGTAATAAATTCCTATAATTGCGAGATCAGAAACAAATTCTTGGGGTTTTTCTACAAAATCTGTAATGATGTTGTCTGAGTTGTATTTAACAACCCCGAAAGAACTGGGATTTTCTACTTTATGCACCCAAATAACACCGTCTTTGGTTTTGTCTAAATTGAATTTGGTACGGAAAAGGGTATCTGCAAATGCAACAATGACATCCCCTTTGAGGCATTCACGTGCACAAAGAATGGCATGACCTGTGCCTTCTGCTTTGTCTTGGTAAAAGATTTTTCCTTGAGCACCCACTGATTCAGCAATGCTGATGAGTTCTTTTTCGGTTTCTTCACCAAAACGACCTACTACAAAACCAATTTCTTCGATGGTTTCACCGCAAACAGCGGCGATATCTTCAATCAGCCAATGTACAATTGACTTTCCAGCAACTTTTAAAAGAGGTTTTGGAGTTGTAAGGGTATGGGGTCTCATGCGTTTACCCATTCCGGCCATTGGTATGATCAATCTCATGCGTGTATTCGTATCAAAAAAAGGACTGCAAATTAAGGGATACTTTGTTAAAAAATCATTAATAGCGGGTTATTTACCCGAACTGCCATAACCACCGGCACCTCTTTCTGTGTTGTTTAGGACTTCATTTTCAATCCATTTTACCTGTTCGTGTTTGGCAATAACCATTTGCGCAATGCGTTCACCGTGGTTAATTATGAAGTCTACTTGAGAGTGATTTATCAGTAATACTTGAATCTCTCCGCGGTAATCTGCGTCTATGGTTCCGGGGGAATTTAACACGCTAATGCCGTGTTTTAGGGCTAGTCCGCTACGCGGACGTACCTGCGCTTCATATCCTTCGGGTAATTCCATGAACAACCCTGTTGGAATTAATTTGCGTTCACCAGGATGCAGCGTTATTGTTTCAGAGAGATTAGCATGAAGGTCCATACCTGCACTTTGTGAGGTCTGATATTTTGGAAGGGGATTGTTGGATTGGTTAATAATTTTAACGGCTAATTTTTGGCTCATGGTACTTATATTTTAGCTAACGACTTCTTTTCGGCGAGGTATATTCCCCCGAAAAAGACGAAAAACAAAACAGATCTGTAAAAAACACCCAAAATATCAGAAGGCATTTGTTGAATAACCCATCCCAAGAGAAAACATCCCAAGAGTAAAGGAAGAATGAGCTTAAGGTTGTAGGGAATGGGGTAATATTTACGACTGAGTAGGAATCCGGCCAAAACCATAACTATGTATGTGATGAGGGTGGTATAAGCCGAGCCCACAAACCCAAATTTAGGAATGAGAAAGAGATTGAGTATCAAGGTGATTGTAGCACCAGCAAAAGCAGGTAGCGAGCCAATTTTGGTCTGTTCGCTTACCTTATACCAAACAGAAAGGGTATAGTAAATTCCTAGAAACAGGTTGGCTGCTAACAAGATGGGTACAATTTCCATGCCCCTGGTATCAGCGAAATAATCAGGATTTTGAATAAAAATTGGGGCGATGTAAGGCAAGATTGCGATGGTACCTAAATAGATTAAAGTCACGGCATAAATAAAATACTTCATGACATATGCGTAGCTCTGTTGGGGATTCAATTGTTTTGCTTGCTTGAAAAAATAAGGCTCAACAGCAAATCTGAAGGCCTGAACAAAGAGCGTTAAAACTAGGCTGAGCTTATAAAATGCACTGTAAATGCTGACTTCGTGGTCTGCGATGTTATCGGGAAGCAGTTTTTTCAATAGTATTCTATCAAATGTTTCGTTGATCATGCCAGCTAACCCAATAAAAATCAGGGGATAGCTATACTTTAACATGCGTTTGAGCAAGTCTATGTCAATTCCTAATCGAATGGTTTTCCAAGTTTTAAGAAGCATTACAAAGGTGGCTAAACTTGCAATTACATTGGCCATGAAAATAAACGAAACTTGGTTTCTAGAATAAACCAAATCTTGAGCCCAAAGTTGACCTTTGGATGCAAAATACGGACAAACCACCAAGAAAAATACATTTAAACCAATGTTAATGAATATGTTACCAAACTTTATGATGGCGAAGGTCCAGGGTTGTTCATTTTGTCGAAGTCTGGCAAAACCTATACTGGTTATGGCATCTGCAGTTAAAATTATTGCAAACCAAACTGCATATTCTGGGTGAGTTGGGTATTCAACAAAATCCATGATTTGTTGAGAAAAGGTGCGAGCAAGAATGATCCAAATAAAACCAGTGAATATCAAGAAATTTGCGGCAGTTGAGAATACTCGATTGGGTTCATCGCTTTTTTGAGAAAAATGAAAAAATGCTGTTTCTAGTCCAAACATGAAAAGTACAGCAAACAAGCTAGCATAACTGAACATGACACCCACAACTCCATAATCAGCAACTTCAGCAAGAATTCCCGTATACAGTGGAACGAGCAAGTAATTCAGCAGTCTACCCAACATAGTACTTAGGCCGTAAACCGCTGTTTGCGAGGCTAATTTCCGAATTCCCGACATGAAACAAAGATACGAGTTATAATAAAAAAAAGAGGCTTCCTGTTAGGGGAGCCTCTTCCACAGTTTGAGTTCAAAAGGAATCTAAGTTTCTAAGTTGAATTGGTGTTTTTCAAATACCGTGCCAAAGATTTAAATCCAATGTTCAGGCGCCTCTGGGCCGAGATTAAACAATAGGTCTATGATGCTCATATGTGGAAGAAAACCAATCACATCAGCAAAAACTTGCGGATATATTTTTTCTTTTTCGGGGGATATTTTTTCTTTCTTTTTTTTGATTTCAGATTCAGCCCAATCAAGATTTAAGTGAGCCAACCCCAAATAGGGGTGAATTATTTGCGCCGTTTGGATGAATAATTCTCCTATGTTTTCGGGTTCGTTTTTCCAAACCTGAAAAATTTTATAATCGTAAAATTCAAAAAATGGACTTTTGCCGTAAGCGGTTTGAAGAGCATTTTGGTGTTCTTTGATCCATTTATGTTGATAGCTGATTTTTCTGTAGGCCCACGGTTGATTCTTGGTATCTTTTAACAACGGGATGATCAATGTTTGTGGACCTTGTGCCGTTGCAATTTGATAGTGATGAACTGAATGCGGCGTGTTTTCGTATGGATTTATTCCAAAAGATTTTTCTTCAATTCTATTTGAATACCACTCAACTGTTGGAAAAACCGAATCAATAAACATAGATTTTCTCAGCTTTTAAATGATCATCTGATTTTTGTGCAAGGGTTTCAAGTGATATTTTTAGCGTGGGATGAATAAATTTGGGCGCAATTTCGGCTAAAGGGAACAGTACAAAATTGCGATTTTGCATTTCGGGGTGCGGAACCGTCAATAAATCATTTTTTAGAATGTACTTATCGAAGAATATGATATCAATATCGATAATTCGCGGTCCCCATTTTTCTATTCTCTTTCTGCCTAATTGTTGTTCAATGTGTTGTAATTTTCTAAATAGCAGTAAAGGTGAAAACGGTGTTTCGACGGCTAATGCTTGATTGTAAAAATCAGGTTGGTCGGTTTTTCCCCAAGCAGCAGTTTTGTATACATACGATTGTTTAGTAATGATACCTGCATGTTTTTCGATTAGCGTATTTGCTTTACTCAAAATTTCGAGAGAGTTTCCTTGGTTGCTTCCGGTTGAGAGTAGGGTGAACATTGGTCTATGGTCTATGGTCTATGGTACCTGGTACATGGTACATGGTCTATAGTACATGGTCATTGGTCTGGGTTACGTTACCCGGCACCCGGTACCTGCTACCTGCTACCTGCTACCTGCTACC
>CAYPBJ010000002.1:112053-115066 GCA_964408945.1 uncultured Rhizobium sp.
GCTACCCGCTACCATTTCAAAGATAATATCTTAGATTTGTAGTATGTTCAGAAAATCAATTTTTGTTGTAGTTCTCTGGTTTATAGGGGCTGTTAATATCCTTCAGAGCCAAAATAGAATCAGTTCATACAGTACTTCGAGCAATGATAAATGGGATGTTAGGGTTTACAATAACGACCCAATGAAGACACGTCATTATACTTTTAAAAATAATGGTTTGACATTGATTACATCTGAAAATAAGCGTTCACCAAGAATCTATACCATGGTTGCGGTGAAAACGGGTTCGAAGAATGACCCGGCTGATCATACCGGATTGGCGCATTATTTGGAGCATTTGCTGTTTAAGGGTACAGATAAATACGGAACGCAAGATTTTAGTAAGGAGAAGCCTTTTTTGGATCAAATTGAAGCTCTTTATGAAAAATATAACCATACCACCGATGAAGGTGTTCGTAAGAATATTTATCGTCAGATTGATAGCGTGAGTCAGTTGGCTGCAAAGCATTCTATTGCCAATGAATTTGATAAAATGTGTCAAGCAATGGGTGCCCAAGGAACCAATGCGTTTACATCAAATGATATGACCGTTTATATCAACGATATTCCATCGAATGCGGTTGATCAGTGGTTGAGCCTGGAATCTGAAAGGTATAGAAATCCGGTATTTAGATTGTTCCACACCGAGTTGGAAGCGGTTTATGAAGAAAAGAATATTTCCATCGATAGAGATATGTCGCAAGTTTGGGAACAGTTGTTTGCGGAACTTTTCAAGAACCATAACTACGGCAAACAAACCACCATTGGAACCATTGAACATTTGAAAAATCCTTCGTTAAAAGCCATAAGAGAGTATTACGAGACCTATTATGTGCCCAATAATATGGCGATTATTCTTTCTGGGGACTTTAATGCGGATGAAGTTGCAAATAAGGTATACGAGCAATTTGCGTACATGCAAAGCAAGGATGTTCCAGAGTATAAATTTGAAGATGAGGAACCAAGAAATGTAGAACGCAAAGTAGAAGTTACTGGTCCGAGTCAAGAGATGATTATGCTCGGATATAAACTTCCTGCGGCGGGTACAAAAGACTTGATAACGGCTAAATTGGTTGATTTAATTTTAAGTAATTCCAATGCTGGATTGATTGATTTAAACCTGAACCAAAAACAACTGGTTTTGGAAGCGGGAAGTTCTATTGAAGACATGAAAGACCATTCCTTGTTTTATATATACGGTCAACCTAAATCTGGTCAATCATTAGATACAGTTAAGTCATTGGTATTAAATGAAATTGAACGTTTGAAGCGCGGAGAATTTGATTTTAATTTGGTTAAAGACATTATTTTAAACAAAGAGATCAGCGAATTGAATGCATACAAGGATAATGGAACACGTTGCATGTTTTTGATGGATAATTTCATCAAAGGTATTGATCATCAAAAGGCCATCAATGAGTTGTGGGAAATGTCGCAAATTTCTAAGGAAGAAATTATCAGGGTTGCCAATGAATATTTCGGAAATGACCGAGTGGCAATCTATAAATATAAAGGTGAAACTCCAGTGAACGTCAAGATTGTTAAACCTGAAATCAATCCTGTTGAACTTAATAGAGACAAACAAAGTGAGTTTTTAGCTAATTGGTTGACTAAAAAACCCAAAGATATTGAGCCGGAATTTTTTGATGGAAAGATTGATACGAGAATGGTTAAAAATACCCCCATTTATACGGTTAAAAACACTGAAAATAGGTTGTTCAATTTGAGTGTGCGTTTGAACTATGGTCAATACCACAATCTAACGGCTGGAATGTTGGGTTCGTATTTTTCGTTGATTGGAAACGGAAAGTTAACTGCTGAGCAAATTTCTAAAAAGTTTTATCATTGGGGTTGTAATTATTCTGTTTCTGTTGGAAATGAACACTCATTCATAACCTTATCTGGACCACAAGAAAATATGGATTCTGCAATGATTTTATTGACATCTTTGATCAATTCTCCAGAGAAAAACAAAGAGGTTTTAGAAGAATTGGTTTCAGATATTCTTCAGTCTCGTGAAAACAGCAAGACAAATCCACAGGCCATTGCTGGTGCATTAAGTAACTACATGAAGTACGGAGCATTCAATCCTCGTACTTATATTTTGTCAAACGCTCAATTAAAAGGTATAACGGCCGAAGAGTTATTTAAAGTAAGAAAGGTCTGGCTTAGTGCAACGCGTCAAGTTTCTTATTTCGGGCCAACAGATTTGGCTCAGGTGGAGAAATTATTGTCAAAAACGGGTTGGGTAGGCAGTTCTTTCAAAGTAATTCCGGAAACTGTTAGTCAAAAGTTCAAATTGCAAGATATTACTAAGCCTGTTGTCTACTTTACTGATTACCCTCAAGTACAATCGAGTATTTATTGGTACACAAAGATTGGCAGTTACAATTCGAAGGTGACACCATTGGTAAATGCCTTTAATCAATATTTTGGTGGTGATATGAGTTCTGTAGTATTTCAAACCATCAGGGAGTCGAAGGCCTTGGCCTACAGCACTTATGCATCGGTTGGGATTCCAAATAAGCCAGACGGTGATTTTTCGTTTACCGCTTTTGTAGGTACTCAATCAGACAAGTTTCACGATGCCATTTCGGGAATGAATGAACTCATTGGTGCATTGCCTATGAATGAGCAGATCTTCGAGATGTCAAAAAACAGCATCTTGAATAACCTTCGCACTTATCGCATTATGCCAGAAGACAGAGTTGGTTATATGTACTACATGCAACAAATGAATATTACTGAAGATCCGGTTAAAACGGGTTTTAATTTGGTACAAACTTTGAAATTCGACAACATTTCAGAGTATCACAAACAAAACATATCGGGTAAAATATATGCCATGTGTGTAGTTGCTAGCAAAGATCGAATCAAGGAAGAAGATTTAGCAAAATATGGAAAGGTAATCAAGTTGAGTACCAAAGATATTTTTGGGTACTAATTACTAGGTATCGGGTATCGGGTGACGGGT
>CAYPBJ010000002.1:115166-153785 GCA_964408945.1 uncultured Rhizobium sp.
TATGGACCCTAGACCAAAGACTTCATATCAATTCTTCATTGCGAAGCTTGTGCTTTGTAAAGAGCTCTTCAAGAGAATCTTTTGTAAAGAATGTATTTAGGGCTTCTAGATGCCGGATATGGTGAAGGTCGGTGCAAGCGTAATCGTAAAATCCTTCATCAAGAAGTCTTTCAGCAATTTGCTGAACATCTTTTCCGTAATAAGGTGTAAGAGAGAGTAAGTTGAGTTGAAAATCAAACCCTAAGTCTTTTAAATACGTATAAGTGTTTTTGTAATCTTTGTGGTAGTAGGGATACCTTTCAGGATGTGCCAAGATTGGTATGTACCCGTCAATTTGAAGCTGGAAACTTACACTTTCTAGATGATCTGGTTTTTGAGCATAAGACAATTCAACGAGTATATTTTTATCTTTTACGCAAAGTAATGGTTCTTTATTTTTGATTTTTGACATGAATACATCATCTATCATGTGTTCAGCCGAGAAACCGATTAGTGAATTTTGGTTATTTTCATGAAGGAAATGATTGGCTGAGTCAAAAGCATTCGAAATGCTTTCTAAATTATTAGGGTGAGTATCAGCAATGATGTGGGGAGACCCTTTTATGCTATCAAAACCCAGTGTATTTAGTCCATTGACCAACAAAAGGGTAGTTTCATGGTCAGGTGATCCATCGTCAATTCCTGGTAACACGTGGTTGTGGAAATCTAGCATAATACAAAGTTCGACAAATAACGCATATGTTGAATTGATGATTTAATAATCAACATAAGATTTGCTAAAATGTATTTAAATATTAAAACAGAAATTTTCAGTCGTAAAATTTTAAAAAATTGAAAATCAATCAAATAAAAATAACACTATTTGACGTTAGTCGCACTTTTTGGATTTTTTGTCGAAAAAAATTAGACAAAAAAATTATGAATTCTCAGAAATTATTCCATAATTGCATTTTACGCTGTTAAATTAAAATCATATGATTATGAAAATTACGTTTAGTAAAATTCCAGTACTGACCCTGTTGGGGTTGGCTTTGTTTGTGTCTGATAGGGCGCAAGCACAGTCTACCGATGGGGACACAGTAAACGTCGGTGAGGTAACGATTACCGCAACCGGCTTGACCACCAGCACGCGGAAAACCGGTTACGGTGTTTCGCAAATTAAGAGCAAAAGTATTGTTTCTTCTGGTGAGAGTGGTATTATTCAGGCCATGACAGGTAAGGCTTCAAATGTACAAATTACTCGTTCAACGGGTGATCCAGGTGCAGGAGCCTACATTCAAATTCGTGGTCAGAATACGGTAACCGGTTCAAATCAGCCGCTAATTGTGGTTGACGGTGTTCCTGTTAGTAACTCAAGTTTAGGTGGGGGTGTAGATGGGGTTGTACAACAATCTCGTTTAAATGACATTAACCCTTCTGATATTGAGAACATTGAGATTCTTAAAGGTGCAGCAGCTGCTGCTATTTGGGGAACTCGTGCTGCAAATGGTGTAATTATGATTACAACCAAGAAAGGTAAAAAGGGGTTGAGTATTGAATTCAATAGCCAATTAGCCATGGATGAAGTAAACCGTGAATTTGAAAAACAAGACAAATTCGGTCAAGGTTCTGCGGGTAAATGGGCAGCGAATGTCGCTAATAGTTGGGGAGATAAAATTTCAAATCGTACGGGAACAGATGAATTGAATACTACAGGTGCTTATTTTGAAGCAGCTGACGGAACAAAGATTTATCCTATTACTAAAAAAGGCGATAAAACTATTTACAACCAAGCCAACCGCGATCAAGTTTTCCGCACAGGAACCACTTGGAACAACAATCTTTCAATCTCTTCTGCAAATGAAAAAGGTTCTATTTTCTTCTCAGTTTCTGATTGGGATCAAAAAGGGGTCTTGAATGGTAATTCAGACTATCGCAGAACAACAGGAAGATTGAATTTTTCATACAATGCCAACGAAAAATTGACATTAAGTATGAAAAGTACATTGGCGAAGATCTTCTCAAATCGTATCCAACAAGGGTCTAATTTAAATGGACTTTACTTAGGTTATTTGAGAACTCCACCAGATTTTGATAACCGCATTTTTGAAGGTACTTATTACAATGCGGCTGGCGTTGCAACATTTGGGGCTCATCGTGGTTACAGACGTTATATGGGGGATGCCGTTCCAACGTATAACAATCCAGGTTGGACATTAAACAATCAAGTGAATACAAGCGATGTAGTTCGTTTCATTGTAACACCTGAGGCTTCATACAAGTGGAATAAAAATGCCAATTTCATTGCAAGAGTTGGATATGACCAATCTTCAGACAGAAGGATCACTTATTTTCCTGTTCGTTCAGCGGGTAGCAATGCCACTGGTACTTTTGGAGATGCTATGATTACCGAATCTGAATTGAGTCTTCATTTGATCAACCAATCTACTCACAAGATCAATGAGAATATCACTTTGGATGCGACTTTGGGTTATTTAGCTACTGATAGAAATTTCTATCAAATTGGAGGTTCAGCTTTAAATTTTATCATTAAAGACCAAGATCGATTTGCCTTTAACAATTCAACTTCTGAAAATATGACTCCGTTTAATTCCGTGAGTAGAATTTTAAATAACAGAGTTTATGGAACCTTTGATTTTGCAATGAAGGATAAGTTTTTCTTGCAATTAGCTGCCGCATCTGAGCGTGCTAGTACTTTTGCAGATAGATTCTTATCACCTAGTGCAAGTTTGAGCTATGAATTCTCTAAAGATGTGAAAGTTCCTGGAATGTCATACGGTAAGTTGAGAGCTTCTTGGGGACAAGTGGGTATTGCACCTCCGGCATACATTTGGGGAACCAATTATGTAAGTGCAGGTTCTGCATCAGGTTGGGGTGAAATTATGGATGCTTCTTATTTTGGAGGATCTATTTACAGAAGTACCACAAGAGGAAATCCGAATATTCGTCCAGAAATGAAGCGCGAAACAGAATTTGGTGCTGATTTGAAATTCTTAGACAACCGTTTAAGTGTGGGAGCTACTTACTACATGAATAATACCAAAGATATTATTTTGGCAGTAGCAGTACCTGCATCTACAGGTTACACCAATCAATGGAGCAATGCTGCGGAAATGAAAAACTCTGGTTATGAATTAGATGTGAATTTTGCAGCAATTAAGAAGGATAATTTACAGTGGAACATTTATGGTAACATCGGTTCTAATAAGAATGAGGTTGTCAGTTTGGCTGGTTCTAAATCAATTTTCTTAGAAGGATTTACTGGTACTTCTTCACGTGCAATTGAAGGCCAGCAAATGGGTGCTCTTTGGGGTGGAAAATGGTTGAGAGATGAAAACGATAAATTGGTTTTAGATGCTAACGGATTCCCTCAACAAGCGCCTGAAGAAGGATTATTGGGTGACCCTAACCCTACGTGGAGAGGTGCAATCGGAACCAACTTGACTTTCAAAGGATTGACTCTAAACGTGTTGTTTGAGGCATGCCAAGGCAATCAAATGTGGGGCGGTACGTATGGTATCATGAACAATTTTGGTGTATCAGTTGAAACTGCAAATGAAGTTACCTTGTCTGCTGATAAAGCTGCTCAGGTGAAAAACATTCGTGGTGTAACTGTTGATCAATTTGCTACGCCAAATGCTGATGGTACTTATACAGTTAGAGGTAACTTAAAAGATTTTGGAGCTGGTGATGTATTATTAGATCAGTATTGGTATACGAGCTTGGGTGGTGGATTTGGACCTGTAGGGGAGCAATTCATTTATGATGCTTCATGGGTTCGTTTACGCGAATTGAGCCTAAGCTACCAATTGCCTGAATCGGTATGCAAAGCTCTTCATATTCCAGGTGCAAGCCTTGGATTCACAGGTAGGAACTTGGCACTTTGGACTAACTCACCTCAATTGGGTGTTGATCCAGAGACCAATTTAACGGGTGTTACTAATGGACGTGGTTTGGATTATTTTAACAACCCAGGTACCAAGTCGTACATCTTCAGTCTTAGTGTTAAAATTTAATGAAAAGTAAAATGAAAAAGAGTTTAATAATTCCTTTGGCACTTGGTCTGACGATGTTCGGATTGAATTCTTGCCAAAAAGACATTGATGAAATAAATAAAGAGAACCCCAATCAGTTCAGTGATGCCTCTGGCGAGCTGATGATTACAGGAGCTCAAATGGCTAATGTCTTGTTTCAAGAAGGAGAAGCTGCTCGTATGGCGGGTATTTTCTCTGGATATTTCACTGGTTATGACAGACAATATGTTTCATACCAAAGTTACAAAATGACTGCCGGAGATTTTGATAATATCTGGGGTACTTTGTATGCTGAAGGTATTGCACAATGTCGTATTGTAAAAGAAAAAGCTACAAAAGGCGGTAATAAAACTTTGTACGGTGTGGCTGCAATTACTGAGGCTCATTTGTTGTTAACGGCAAGTTCTTTATTTGGCGATATTCCCCAAAGCGAAGCTTGTAACGACAATATTTTGACGCCTAAGTATGATAAGATGAGTGATATTCATCAATATTGCATTGACTTATTGGATGAAGTAATTCCAAACATGGCAGGAAGTTCTGCATATGGTGCCGCATACGTTGCGGGCTTCGATTGGGCACAAGTTGCAAACACATTGAAAGCTCGTGCTTTACTGCGTAAGAAGGATTATGCCGGTGCTTTGGCTGCTGCTCAAAATGGAGTTTTGGAGGGCCAAGATCTCAAGGCTGACCACTCACAGGAAACACCTGGTGCTTGGAATCTTTATTATGATTTCTTGGATTGGAACCGCACAGGTTACTTGAGCTGTGATGGTGCTCATATCGTATCGTTAATAGATACTTTGAGTCCAACCAGCCGCTTCAATTCAAAAACAGATGAGAGAGCTCGTTATGAGTGGTATTTCTTGCCTGATTATGCTACGCCTTTAGATCCCAACATGTATGGTATTTTTTATGCAACATCAAACTATGATTTAGTTACTTATGTTGAAAATGAATTAATTATAGCTGAATGCCATGCTAGATTGGGAGATAATTCTAAGGCTTTAGACCATTTGAATAACGTTCGTACTGTGAACAATAACACCTATGGTGGTTTTGATGCTTATGATTTGGCAGATTTCGGTCCTGGACAAATTGAGGATGGTGCCGATCAATCTGCAGCTCTTTTGAAAGAAATTTTAGAAGAGAAGTACGTGTCTTTATTCGGACAAATTGAGACGTTCTCTGACATGCGCAGAACCAACAATGCTGTGGGTATTCCTTTAAATCAAGGTACCACTCAGCATCCTGCACGTTTCTTGATTCCTCAATCAGAGATTAACGCTAACAGTGCAAATGTTCCAGCAACTGGGAAAGATTTGTTCTCTAAGTTAGAGTTATTCTAAAGGTTTGATTCAGAGATAAAAAAAAGCCGCTTCAAAAGAGCGGCTTTTTTTATTTATGGTGTTAACCTACCATACATTCTTGGGAATGGAATAGATTCTCTTACGTGTTTCAACTTGCAAATCCAGGTAACTACGCGCTCTAAACCTAATCCAAATCCTGAGTGGGGTACTGAGCCGTATCTGCGGAGGTCTAAATACCATTCAAAAGCTTCCATGGGTAATTCGTGTTCTTTGATTTTTTCAACAAGAGAATCTACATTGGTTTCACGTTCGCCACCACCCACAATTTCACCGTATCCTTCGGGAGCTAAAACATCTACACCTCTTGCGAAACGGGCATCGTTGGGATTACGTTTTAAGTAGAATGCTTTGACTTCGTGGGGCCAATCATACACCATTACGGGGGAATCGAATAATTTTGTCAATACAGTTTCATCACTTCCGCCGAAATCATCGCCATAAGTGAAGTTACGAGCACTTTCTAACCATGTGGGGATGTTGCGTAAATCTTCTTCTAGATCTGCGCGTTCTTGTTTCAATTGAATGATTTTGGTAGTGAAGAAGTTTATTTGTCCTTTTTTCAGCCCACCTGAGTTTATTTGTTGTTCTTTGTCGGCAATCTCAGCATCAATATCTTCTATTTTAGCTTCAGCCGCTTTTTGCTCACCTTCTAGGAGTTGAATGGAGTAGATACCATTTACGGGTTTTTGGCCTTTGATAATGCTTACTGCGTCATCATAGGTCATGCGAGGAAAAGGTTTAAGGGAAGATTCTAGCATGGCTGTATCTCTGCCGATCGTTTTTAATTCTTCTTGACACTGATCTAAAACATCTTTGATGACTGTTTGAAGCATTCCTTCAATACAATCCATGTTTTGGAAGATATCGTAGAAAGCCATTTCGGGTTCAATCATCCAGAACTCTGATAAATGTCGGCGGGTTTTAGATTTTTCAGCTCTAAATGTTGGACCAAAAGTATAAATTTTACCCATAGCCATGGCCATAGCTTCTCCGTAAAGTTGACCGCTTTGGCTTAAATATGCAGGGGCTCCATAGAAATCAGTTTCAAAAAGGGTGCTGGTTCCTTCGCAAGCATTGCCCGTAAAAATAGGAGCATCCATTTGAACGAAACCTTCTGATTGGAAATATTTATGAATAGAAAAGATGATGGTGTTTCTGATTTTCATGATGGCCCATTGGCGAGTACTTCTCAGCCACAAATGGCGTTGGTCCATCAAAAATTCGATGCCGTGTTCTTTTTTTGCAATGGGATAATCAATGCTCTCTCCAACGATTTTAATGGTATTCACTTGAACTTCAACACCGCCAATTTGTTTTTCATCAGCAAGCACTAATCCAGTGATTTCTACTGACGTTTCTAAGGCAGTTGATTGAGCAATTTCTAGATTCTGAGCACCTGAATTTTCTTCGGTTACAACGCATTGGCAATATCCACTTCCGTCGCGTAATACGATGAAGGCTATTCCTTTACCCTCTCTTTTATTGGAAACCCAGCCTTTGAGCGTGACGGTTGATCCAATAGCTTTTTTAAGATCTGAAATATAGGTATGAGTGCTCATAATCAATTTTCTGCAAAGATAATATTTCAACATCTATTAAATTGATTATAACGACGGAAGGCAGGTTATTTCCTATTTTTGTTCGATGTCTGTAACAAAACCACGCATTTTTATTCCTTCTGGTGCTGGTGCTCCTGGTTTTGGGGGGATATTTCAATGTTTGAAACAGGACAATTTTGCCTATGTTGTGGCAGGTGACTCCAATGAACATGCTTACGGTAAATCTTTGGCTGATCAATTTTATTTGATGCCTCCATCATATGAAGAAGATAACTATTTGTTTAAAGTGAAGCAAATAATTATCAATGAGAAGATTGATTTAGTATTGCCGATCACTACGCGTGAACTCTCAGTTTTAGCGAAATATAAATCTGAGATTCAAGCATTGGGTGCTAAAGTCGTAGTGAGTGATTTAAAAAAACTGACCATTGCCAATAATAAGGCATTGCTTAAAGAATGGGCTGAGAATCAACATATTCCGGTGCCTAAGGGCTCATTAGTAAAAAGTTGGGGCCAATTTGAAAATGAAGCTAGCAGGTTGTTAAATGAAGGGCATAAAGTTTGTTTTAAGCCAACAGAGGGTAATGGGTCTCGTGGTTTGGGTTTTGTATGTTTTGAAAACGATTTATACTACTCAATCAATAAGCCAGGAGAAATTTGGATGACATTGAGTGAATGGAAAATACGATTAGAAAAAGCATTCAATGATGACTTAGAGCTACTATTAACGGAATATTTACCGGGTAAAGAGTACAGTGTTGATGCTTTGGTCTATGAAAATAAAATTCTACTTTGTGTGCCGAGAAGTAGAGATAAAATGGTGGGAGGTATTAGTGTTGCCGGGGTTATTGAGAATAATGAGACTTTGATAGAGTTAACAAAAAAGTTAATTCTGAGTTTAGATTTAGAGGGTCCCATTGGTGTACAATGGAGAGCAGATGAGCAAGGAAATTATAAGCTTTTAGAAGTCAACCCTAGATTGCAAGGCACAACTTCGGCGTTGTTGCTTGCCGGTGTAAATGTCCCCCAAAAAACAGCAAAACAATATTTGAAACATACTGATAGTGAGATAGATGAGCCAATTTGGGGGACGCGTTTCAGCAGATATTGGAAAGATGTTGGTATTTCTTATTATCTTCGCGACCACTATGAGTAACGAAAAACGCAACAACACCAAGTATTGGGCGATGATGGTCATTAGCGGAATTGCTTTGACTTACTTTACCATTTTCCTTCCAGAAGCGTTTTGGTTGGGTCTGCCTACGTTTTTCGGCGGATTGGCCATGGCTATGGATTGGGTTTAATTTAATCATTTCTTATATTCGAGTTGCGCTGAATAAGCGCCTATTAATCTATTGAACATGACAAATACCGTTTGGTTTGACTTTGAGAAAGACATTCAAGATCTTTATTTACAATTAGACAAAGCCCAAAAAACCCATGAAGAGGGTAAATTGGACATGTCTGATATGATTTCTACCATTCAAGGTAAGATCAAAGAGGCGCAACATGCAGTTTATGCAAGTTTAAGTGGTTGGCAAAAAGTACAAATAAGCCGACACCCAGAGCGTCCATATACCCTTGACTATATTGAAAATATCTGTACTGAATTTGTTGAGCTGCATGGCGATAGACAAATTAAAGACGATAAAGCCATTGTAGGTGGATTTGCCAAAATTGATGGTAAGCCCGTAATGATCATTGGTCAACAAAAGGGAAGAAATACCAAACAACGTCAGTTGAGAAACTTTGGAATGCCCAATCCAGAAGGCTATAGAAAAGCATTGAGGTTGATGAAGTTGGCTGAGAAATTCAATGTTCCTGTAGTAACATTGATTGATACTCCAGGTGCAAGCCCTGGATTGGAAGCTGAAGAACGCGGACAAGGCGAGGCAATTGCAAAGAATTTATTTGAGATGGCTACTTTAGAAGTGCCTATTGTATGTATTGTTATAGGTGAAGGAGCATCTGGTGGAGCTTTAGGAATAGGAGTGGGCGACAGGGTATTGATGATGGAGTACACTTGGTACAGCGTTATTTCGCCAGAAAGCTGCTCAAGTATTTTATGGAGAACTTGGGATAAGAAAGAATTGGCAGCAGATGCCTTGAAGCTGTCTTCAGCTGACATGTTAGGCAACGGTTTGATTGATTCAATCATAAAGGAACCCATTGGTGGTGCTCATCACAATCCTGATGAGGCCTATATCTCATTGAAGGAATCAATTTTAAAGGAATTAAATGAACTATCATCCATAAATAAGGAAGATCTTGTAATGCAGCGCATTGAAAAGTTCTCAAAAATGGGTGTAGTTGTAGAAGGGTAATTTTAGACCCATGAAAAATTCCATTACTGAATTATTTGGAATTCAATACCCCATTGTTCAGGGCGGTATGATTTGGTGTTCAGGTTGGGAGCTAGCCTCTGCAGTAAGCAATGCAGGTGGATTGGGATTGTTGGGATCGGGAAGTATGTATCCTGAGATCTTGAGAGAGCAGATTCAAAAATGTAAAGCAGCAACTAGCAAGCCTTTTGGGGTCAATGTTCCGTTGTTGTATCCAAACATTGATGAACATTTACAGATCATTGCCGAAGAAGGGGTGAAAATTGTATTTACATCCGCCGGAAATCCAGCAAAATACACGTCCCAGCTAAAAGAAAAAGGCATCATCGTGGTGCATGTTATTGCTAATCAAAAGTTTGCGATAAAAGCCGAAGAGGCAGGAGTGGATGCCATTGTTGCGGAAGGCTTTGAAGCGGGCGGACATAACGGAAGGGAAGAAACAACAACCATGTGTTTGATTCCGTTGATTTGTAATACCGTAAAAATTCCTGTGATAGCAGCGGGTGGAATTGGGAGCGGTCAAGCTATGGCGGCGGCACTCTGTGTAGGTGCCCAAGGGGTGCAGGTTGGAAGTAGGTTTGTTGCAACTGTGGAAAGCAGTGCGCATCAGAATTTTAAGCAATCAGTGGTTGACGCAGGAGATGGGGCTACTGAATTGACCTTGAAGGAATTGACGCCTGTAAGGTTGATAAAAAATGCCTTTTACCAGGAAGTTCAGGAGGCCTATGCACAAAATTTCAGTAAAGAGCAATTGGCTGAGTTATTGGGTCGTGGAAGAGCAAAGAAGGGCATGTTTGAAGGAGACTTAGTAAATGGTGAATTGGAAATTGGCCAAGTTTCAGCGAATATACATGAGATTACTACGGCTGAGTCTGTTGTAAAAGAATTGGTGGAAGATTGCAAAAAAACATTGATTCAAACAGCCGCAGGGTTTAACTTTGGATAAATATGGAAGGAATCGACCAGTCTGAACTTAGATGGAAGGTAATTTACACTTCTAGTAGACAAGAAAAGAAGGTTTCTACATACTTAGAAAAGGCAAGGGTAGAGCATTATTTGCCCTTATACAAGAGTTTGAGATTTTGGAAAGACCGAAAAAAGTGGGTAGAAATGCCCTTGTTTAATGGCTATATTTTTGTTCGTCCAAATGAAATTGAACGAGATATAGTTTTACGCACTCCGGGTGTTGTAAAGTTCATTAGACACAACGGAAAAGATGCCGTTGTAGCAGATAAACAGATCAATTTGATCCGCCAATTTGTTGAATTGGGCTATAATATTTCTGAAATATCTGCCAATGAGCGGTTTGAAGTGGGAGATATTGCCGAAGTGTTAGACGGTCCGTTAAAGGGACAGGAAGCAGAAATTTTCAAAATGGGCGACGACAATTATATCATGGTTTCCATTGAAGCTCTGAATCAATCTGTTAAGGTTAAATTGCCTAAAGAAATATTGAAAATCATACACCGTAAAGCCGATATGGAAGAATTTAAACCTTTGTGGTAAATTTGATTTTATGTTAGGCAATAAAATTCTGCTATTATCGCCGCACACCGATGACGGGGAATTGGGCTGCGGAGCTTCTGTCGCTAAGTTGGTGCGTCAAGGAAAAGAGGTAGTATATGTGGCTTTTAGTGCTTGTGAGCAAAGTGTGCTGCCGCAGTTTCCAAAAGACATATTGATTCAAGAGGTTAAAGGGGCCACAGCGGCTTTGGGAATCAAACCTGAGAATTTGATTTTACATAGGTTTGAAGTGAGAACGTTTAATTATCACCGACAAGAAATTCTAGATTTACTTATTCAATTAAGAGAAGAATATAAACCCGATACGGTTTTAATTCCATCATTGAACGATATTCATCAAGACCACAAAACCATTGCGGAAGAGGCTCTGAGGGCTTTCAAGTTTCACAATGTGATAAGTTATGAATTGCCATGGAACAATTTGAATTTCAATACGTGTGCTTTTGAAATTGTTGAAGAACAAGATGTTATTTGTAAAATAAACGCCTTAAATCAATATCAAAGTCAGGCTCACAGACCTTACGCTAATGAAGAGTTTTTGCGCAGTCAGTTGAGAATGAGAGGGGTTCAAGTAGCTCGTAGATATGCGGAGGTATTTGAGGTAGTACGGTTGGTGAACGACTGATTTTTATTATTTTCGCCCTAATGCAGTGGATTTCACAGATTTTGTTTGCCCTTTCCTTGGGAACGGGAATTTACTTTTTTTGGAAAAGTGTATCCAAAATCAAGCGAAACATCAATCTAGGTCGAGACATTGACTTGTCAGATAACGCTTCCGAACGCTGGAAACAAACCTTTTTTGTGGCCATGGGCCAAAGTAAAATGGTGAGAAGACCCGTGGCCGGCTTTTTTCACATTCTCATTTATGCCGGGTTTGTTCTAATAAACATTGAAGTTCTTGAAATTATTCTTGATGGATTGCTAGGAACTCATCGCCTATTCGCAGCGCCTCTTGGTAAGGTCTATAATTTTGCAATCGGATTTTTTGAAATATTGGCCTTTGGTGTCATTTTGGCTTGTGTGGTTTTCTTGGGACGCAGATACGTTACAAAGGTTCCCCGTTTCACCATGAGAGAGATGGCCGGTTGGCCTACCAAAGATGCGACCATCATTTTAGTTGTTGAAATCATCTTGATGGGTGCCCTTTTGAAAATGAATGCTGCTGAGCAAGTGCTTCAATCTAGAGGTGTAATGGAAGCTCATGGTTCCTTTCCCGTAAGTAAGTTTTTGGTGCCGTTTTTTGATGGATTTTCAGATTCTGCACTTCACCTTATGGAACGCGGTCTTTGGTGGGTGCATTTCATAGGAATTTTATTGTTCTTAAATTACGTGCCCTTCAGTAAACATTGGCACATCATCATGGCATTTCCCAATGTTTACTTCTCCTCTTTGAAGAACAAAGGCGAGTTTGCGAACATGTCATCTGTTACCACAGAGGTTAAACTCATGATGGATCCATCCGCGCAGCCACCAGAAGGATATGAAGCTCCCGCTGGATTTGGTGCCCGTGATGTGAATGATTTAACTTGGAAAAACCTCATGGATGCCTACACGTGCACGGAATGTGGCCGTTGCAGCAGTGTTTGTCCTGCGAATTTGACTGGAAAACTATTGAGTCCTAGAAAGGTTATGATGGATACCCGCGATCGATTAGAAGAGGTAGGAAAGGCCATGGATACACAAAATTCTACGGTAAAAGTAGATGATGGAAAAGACTTACACAGTTATATTTCTGCCGAAGAATTATGGGCATGTACCACTTGCAATGCTTGTGCAGATGCTTGTCCGGTAAACATCAATCCGGTAGATATCATTGTTCAAATGCGTCAATATCTGGTAATGGAACAAAGTGCAGCACCAAGTGAATTGAATTCTATGTTTACGAATATGGAAAACAATGGTGCGCCTTGGCAGTTCAATCCTAACGACAAAGCCAATTGGACGAATGTCTAATGCGCAATAATGTGTATCTTTGTTTCAATAATTCATTTCACATGAGTAGTTTAATGTTCCTCGGTATGGGTGGTCAAGAGATCATAATCGTTGCCTTGATTGTTTTGTTGTTGTTTGGCGGAAAGAAAATTCCTGAATTGATGCGCGGTTTAGGACGTGGAGTTAGAGAATTTAAAGATGCCAAAGATGGAATTCGTTCTGAAATTGAAAAAGGAATGAACGAAGACAAAACCAGCGAGAAGTAATCTTGAAATCGTTTACCCAAATTTCGGAAATCCGTTCTGCAATAGAATCGGGCTCAACAACTTGTGTTGAGTTGGTAGATAATTATTTGTCGGTCATCGAAACGAAGAAAGATCTCAATGCCTTCTTGGAAGTTTGGGATGTTGAGGCTCGTGAAAGAGCGGTAGAAATAGATTTAAAAATAAAGGCAGGAACTGCTGGCCCGTTGGCTGGTGCAGTCATTGCTTTAAAAGACAATATGGCTTACAAAGGCCATAAGGTTTCCAATTCTTCGAAAATATTGGATGGGTTTGAGTCGGTATTTACGGCAACAGCTGTTCAGCGATTGTATGATGCTGATGCTATTTTTATAGGAAGAACCAATTGCGACGAATTTGCAATGGGAGCATCTAATGAAAATTCAGCGTTCGGACCTGTAAAAAATGCCTTTGATCCTGAAAGAGTGCCCGGAGGTTCTAGCGGTGGAAGTGCAGTTGCAGTAGCCGCGGGTATGTGCCATGCCGCCTTGGGTTCAGATACCGGAGGTTCCATCAGACAACCCGCAGCATTCAATGGTATTTTTGGACTGAAACCAACCTATGGAAGAATTTCCAGATGGGGTTTACTTGCTTATGCTTCAAGTTTTGATCAAATCGGCCCCATGACGCATTCATTGGAAGATTGTGCCTTGCTCACTTCCATCATGAGTGGAGCAGATGGACATGATGCCAGTATGTTGCAAGAAAATAGCATTCCTGTTTGGCCAAAGTCTAATTCTGCTGAAGTTTCTGGGTTTACTAAGTTGCGGTTTGCAGTGATGAAACAAGCAGTAGAGCATGAAGGAATTGATCCTGAAGTGGCTGTATCATTTAAAACCTTGTTGTCTGATTTGGAAAATGCAGGCCATGAAATTACCTATTTTGATTTTCCTTTACTAGATCATTTGGTGCCAGCCTATTATGTGTTGACTACAGCAGAGGCAAGCAGCAATTTGTCGCGTTATTCGGGAATGATGTACGGTTTTAGAAGTCAAAATGCCTCTGATTTAGAATCTACATACGTACTTTCTCGCTCTGAAGGATTTGGACCTGAAGTTAAACGTAGAATCATGTTGGGAACCTTTGTGTTATCATCTGATCAATACGATGCCTATTATGAAAAAGCACAAAAAGTGAGAAGAATCATACAAAATGAGACTTTGAAAACTTTAGAAAGCGCTGATGCCATATTGATTCCTACTACTTCTACCCCTGCATTCAAGTTGGGAGAGAAGTCAAAAGACCCTGTATCTATGTATTTGGCTGATTTATTTACTGTGCAGGCCAACTTAGCAGGCAACCCAGCGATTTCCATTCCTATGTTTAAAACTCAAAGCGGTTTACCCATGGGCGTTCAGTTGATGACTAAACCCGGTGAAGACATCAAGTTGTTTGACCTTTCTTCGGAAGTTTTGAAGTTCAGCAAATGATGTTTTTTGTTAAGCGCTTTGCAATTTCTATATTGTTTTTGAGTGGTTCAATTGCGTTTGGACAATCCTCTTTTTTACCATCATCTTCTACCTCTGAAGTAGTTTCAGGCTTGCGTGAAATCAAAAAGCGCGGCCTTTCTTTGAATATTACGGACACCTCATTGATTTCGGAATGTAAACGGGTTTTAGATGGCCGCAACGATTCTATTTTTCAGGGTGTTTACAGATTCATTTATTTCAGGGATTTGATTGAAAATAAAAGAAGATTGGCTGATTTGCCATGGTATGTGAGCTTTTTACCTTTAGCAAATTCGGGTGTTAATCCCAATTACAAAGGAAAAGACGGGAAATCAGGTGTTTGGCCTTTAGGATATACGATTGGAAAGAAATATGGTTTGATTCAAAATTCTTTGTACGATGAAAGAAGAGATGTTGAGAAGTCAACCGAAGTGGCAATCAAGTATTTTTTAGATTTAAATAACATTTACAAAGATTGGAACTTGTCTATTATGGCTTTTAATCTAGGAGCGGCACGAGTAAATCAGGTGATGCACTTTAGAAAAGCTCTTAGTTTTGATTCTATATTTCCTTATTTTTTTGAGGAGGAGAAAAAACAATACCACACCTTTATAGCTACCATTTATGCATTTCAGGTTTGGGAAAAACAGGGAGTGACTTTATCGGAGTCAAAATGGATTGCTTATAATCAACTTAAAAGAATTGCTTCGTCTAGCTTTGAATTGCCTTTAGGTATGTTGGAGGAAAAGACAGGTATTGGAGCCGAATTAGTCAAGAAATACAATCCAGCGCTGAAAGCAGATTTAATACCATATTTAGGCACAAAAAACTCGGGTATTAGGCCTTTGATTTTGAAGCTACCTGAAAATGAAGCAAATATATTTAAACTGAAACAGGATTCATTCGCCATTTGGGTATCTGAGTGGAATCTCAAAATTGCAAAAGATAGATACGGTTCTCAACCTGCAGGTATTGGCACTATAAACAGACATACTGGAGAAGTTATTAGTAGGCCACAAAATACCCAAACTCCGGTTAGACCTCCGGCTGAAGTGACCGAAAATGCACCGGTCAGAGAAGTTTATAATCAAGATAGCATCCGAAATGATGTTACCCCAAAAGTGTGGGTTTATTATACCATCAAAAGGGGTGATGCACTTTTTACATTATTAGATGTATTTGACTGCACAGAAGATGATGTTCGCAGATGGAACAACATTCGTAGATCGCAGTTTATGATTGCTGGAGAAAAATTGAGATTTGAAGTTGACTCAACAAAGAAGATTTATTACTCTAAAATCAATAGTATGACATTGATTGAGAAAAGAGAGTTAGCTAAAAATGATTAAAAAAACCATTTTTTTCTGTTTCATTTTTTTCATAGGCGGCTTCAAATACGGTAGAGCCCAAAATTCATCAAAAACTTTAATTGGCATTGTTCAAATTAATGATATTAAATTAATTGAAGAAAAAATTAAAATTGATGGTCATCTCACAGAGGCGGTTTGGAAATCCGCGAAATTTTCTGGAAACTTTACTCAGCATTATCCTTACGATACCAGTTATTCAATCACGAAAACCGAATATGCTCTTTATAGCGATGACAAGTTTTTATATGCAGCTTTTAGGTGCTACAGGCGCAATGCAAACGAGAGATTTGTTGTAAATAATCTAAAGAGAGATTTTTCCGTGTTGACAAACGACGCGGTAATATTAACGATTTCCCCTTTTTTAGATGGGCAAAACGGATTTTCATTTGGTGTGACTCCGCACAACGCACAGCGAGAAGGTTCAGTTGAAAATGGGGGAGGTTATGGTGTGTCTACAGCTTGGGATCAAGTTTGGTTTTCACAAACTAGAATAACGGACTCTGTTTGGTATGCTGAAATGGCCATCCCATTTTCTAGTATACGATTTGTAAGAGGATCCAAGCACTGGACATTCAATGTTTCTCGAATAGATTATGTAAATAATGAGATCAGCAGTTTGTTCAGGGTTCCAAGAAATTTTAATATTTCATCTTTGGTTTTTGCCGATACGTTATTATGGGAGAAACCTATAGAAAAACGCCCATTTAATGGGGTTTTCATACCTTATGTTAGTAATTTGACATCGCAACCCAAAGGACCTAACACCCCTATAACACAGCTTCCAAGAATTGGTTTTGATGCAAAATTGGGAATCACTCCGTCGTTGAATTTGGATGTGACCGTAAATCCTGATTTTGCTCAAGTTGATGTAGATGTACAGCAGATCAATTTAACGAGATACAGTTTGTTTTTCCCTGAACGAAGACAATTTTTTATAGAGAACAGTGATTTATTTGCCAATTTCGGCTTCAGGCAAATACGGCCGTTCTTTTCTCGTAGAGTCGGTTTAAGTGATTTTGGGCGAAATATTCCTATTACACAAGGACTGAGACTTTCAGGGAAATATGGAAATAATGTGCGTTTGGGAATCATGAATGTAACTACCGCCGATGAAGAAAAATATGGTGGCTTGGTGAAAAATTATTCTGTATTTGCCATGCAACGCAAGATATTCAAGGCGAGCAATGTTGGTTTAATTGTGGTTCATGATGAAAAATTAAATTTACCCAAACGCGATTTTAATACTGTATTGGGAACGGAATTAAATCTTTTGAGTCCAGACAATAAGTGGAGTGGAAAAGCATTTGTACAGAAGTCACATTATCCGGGACTTCCTTTGGCCAAAGGCTACGCGCATGCTTCGTATTTAATGTATCGAAGTTTGGATTGGATGTTCATGTGGAATCATGAATTTGTAAGCAGACGTTATTTGGCGAGAACGGGATTTGTTCCTAGGATTGACAACTTTGACCCTTCAAGTGGTAAGGTGGTAAAATGGGATTATTGGCGTTTAGAACCAGAATTAAAGCGGGTGTTTTACCCAAAGAGCAAGATAATAAATAGTGTTTCTGCTTTCCTTTACAATAGCAGTTATTACGACAGCGCTTTTGTGCCAACTGAAAGTAATACCACATTGGTGAGTGAATTGAAGTTCCAGAACACGGCTTACGTTTATGTGACGGGATATTCTTTCTACAGCAGATTGTTTTTACCCTTTGCGCCTGTAACTCTTCCCGGTAGGGGATATTTAACTGGCGAGCATCAGTGGCAAGGAGTTAACATAGCTTTTTCAACCAATACCCGAAAACCGCTCACTATCAATGGGGAAGTTGATTTTGGTGGATACTACATCCACGGAAATAAACAAGAATACAGAACAGAACTTAATTACAGGGTTCCAGGTTTGGGTAGGAAGCGAATACCTCGTTTATTGGTTACGGCAAGCCTTAGACATATAGATATTGATTTGAATGATTCAGGGCAATACCAAATTGATTTGATTGGATTTAAAGCAGATTATAGCCTTTCTACAGTTACTTATTTGATTGGATACTGGCAATACAATGCTCAAAATGGATTCATGAACATGAATCTAAGATTCCAATGGAGATATAGGCCCATGAGTGATTTCTTTTTGGTCTATTCTCAAAATTGGGACCAAACCTATTTGACTCCTCAGAGCCGCGAAGCTTGGTCCCTAGGTGGAAGAAGTTTAGCCTTTAAAGCTGTTTATTGGTTTTAAACAGTTTGCGCAAGATTGCATTAGAATCCGTCTCCGTCAAACATATTCCCTAGTCCACCTAAAATACTTCCTTCGTCTCTGCGATTTCCGGGTTGAGCGTATGATAAGATGCGACTTGCCAATCGACTAACAGGCAAGCTTTGCAACCACACTTTTCCGGGTCCGCGTAAAACGGCAAAGAAGAGTCCCTCGCCTCCAAAAACAGCATTTTTAATGCCCTTTACGAATTGAATATCGTAATCAACCCCACCGGTAAAGGCAACAATGCAACCGGTATCAACTCTTAATAATTCGCCGGGTTTCAAATCGCGTTCAATGATATAACCACCTGCATGTACAAAAGCCATTCCATCGCCTTCTAATTTTTGCATGATGAATCCTTCACCACCAAAAAGACCAGTACCAAGTTTGCGTTGAAATTCGATTCCCACACTCACCCCTTTTGCCGCGCAAAGGAACGCATCTTTTTGGCAAATAACTTTGTGACCCATTTGTGCTAAATTCATGGGTACTATTTTTCCTGCATATGGTGCTGCAAAGGTCACTTTATGCTTTCCATAGCCATTGTTGGTAAAGGCAGTCATGAATAAACTCTCACCTGTTAGCAATCGCTTGCCGGCACTGAAAATCTTACCAAATAAGCCACCTTGTTCTTGGCTACCATCGCCAAAGATGGTTTGCATCTCAATGCCTTCATCCATAAACATGAAACTACCAGATTCTGCAATAACGGTTTCTTGTGGATCAAGTTCAATTTCTACACACTGCATTTCTTCTCCGTGCAGCTTGTAATCAATTTCGTGATTTTGTATCATGATTTTTTCAGTTTTAAAATTGAAAATTCGGTATTTTCTGCTTTGATGTTGTTTTCTAGTCTACCCATTTGGTCAATTTCCATAGTTACAACATCATTTGGCTGAAGCCATTGAACTTGGTAATTGGGGTCATTCAAAAGTCCAGTTCCGTTCAATTCCAAAAAACAACCTGTACCAACGGTGCCAGAACCAATTACATCACCCGGCAATACATCAACACCATATGCGCATCTTTCAATAATCTCAGCGAAAGTCCAATCCATATCTCCCATGTTTCCTTCGCTTACCTGAACTCCGTTGACCCAACATTTCATAGAAAGATTGTAGTTGTTTCCTACGTGGTTGGGTTTTGCTTGGATTTTAAAGGGTTCAAGTTCGTCAGGGGTAATCATGAATGGGCCAATAACCGTGCTGAAATCTTTTCCTTTAGCAGGACCAAGGTTAAGCAGCATTTCTTCCATTTGAAGGGTTCTTGCACTCATGTCGTTCATAATCATATAACCTGCAATATAATTATCTGCCTCTGCAGCCTTTATATTGCGACCTTTCTTACCTATAACAACAGCAGCTTCAAGTTCAAAATCTAATTTTTGGAAATGGTCAGGCATACACACAATTTCACCGGGTCCTTGGATGGCATTGTGATTGGTAAAATAGAATATAGGGTATTGATCAAATTCTTCAATCATGGGAACTTTTCTGTTTCTTCGTGCGGCAGCAACGTGCTGTCTGAAAGCATATCCATCTCTGCAGCTGCTGGGCTGTGGCACAGGTGCAAGTAGGGTTAAATCAGAATAATTTAAAGCTTTTTCAGAGTGTTTTCCATTGATAATTTCGTCTTGAATGATTTGGCTTTTTGCTTTGTTGGATTCCCAATCTTCCAAAATGGCCTTCATGGTTACTGGTATTTCAGCATTTATTTGGCTGAGAGGGTAGACTTTGTTATCTACCAATAAGGCTGCTTGAGCTATAGCTCCGTGGCTGAACGACACAAATTTCATGTTTCAAAAATACAATAATCTTGTTCAGACTTGGTTACTCTCCGACGAATTCAGAACTTTGAACCATAAAAATGAAAAAGAATAAAATATTGGTAACCGGTAGCAATGGTTTATTGGGTCAAAAATTAACCGATTTATTGATTCAAGATAGTGGGATAGAATTGATTGCAACAGGAAGGGGAAAGAACAGACATCCAAAAAGTGATACTGAAGGGAGATATACCTACATTGAATTGGATATAACAGACAATCAATCAGTTGAAAAATTATTAATGACTAAAAAACCAGAAATTGTTATACACACTGCTGCAATGACCCAAGTAGATGATTGTGAGTTTGAAAAAGAACTTTGTGTAAGTTTAAATATTGATTGTGTTGAACAACTAGCAAAACTAAGTCAAGAGTTGGGTTTTAGATTGATTCATTTAAGTACAGATTTCATTTTTGATGGTACAAAACCCATGTACAAAGAAGAGGAAGAACCCAATCCATTGAGTTACTATGGTTGGAGTAAATTGGAAGCGGAGAAGAAAGTACTTGAGTATTCAAAGAACTATGCCATTTTAAGAACGGTTCTGGTTTACGGAAAGGTAGCAGATATGAGTAGGTCTAACATCATGTTGTGGTCTTATAATACGTTGAAAGACAAAAAGAATGCTAAAGTAGTAGACGATCAGTTTAGAACTCCAACATTAGCAGAAGATTTAGCAGTGGGATGTAAATTGGCAGCATTATCTAATGTGAATGGAATTTTCAATATTGCTGGCAAGGATTATGTGAGTATATATGAGTTAGTTGAAAAAATAGCTTTGATGTATGGTTTTGAAATGACTAACATTGATAGGGTGTCTAGTGATACTTTAAGCCAACCAGCAAAACGACCCCCTATAACAGGATTAGATATCTCTAAAGCTCGTGAAATATTGAATTATGAGCCCCATTCTTTAGAGGATGGTATAAGAATTTGCTTGGGTATGTGATATATTGTTATCATTATAAGAAAATTAACTTTACTTTGTGGTATGAAAATTTCTAGGCACAAAGCACTGACTTTTCTTTCTTTAATTTTAATCTTGTTGGGCGGTTGCAAAAGCAACGATAAATCTGAGCTTGTAGTATTATCAGGTGGAACTAAACCGTTAAAAGCTGACCAAATATTAGATTATTTGGATAATAAAAAGGAGAACTACGAGCGATTGGTAGGTGTTACATTGTTTGCCAAGGTAACAATGAGAGACACCTCAGCTTTGGTTAAAAAGGCCTTACAGGTGTATCGTGAAAGAGCTGAAAAAGAAGGGGATAATAACCTTAAACTGTTGGGGTATTCAAAGTTGTTGGAATCGGCTGACAGACGGAGAAATTTAGTGATACATGGTGTAACTGAGTCAGACAAAGATTTAGCAAATTCAATTACCGATCTAAATCAACAAGTATTAAAAATTGGTGATGAGTTAAACGATACAACCATGAAAATTTTGGCAATTACTCAGTTGAGTTCTAATTATTTTGGTTTAGGAAAGAACGATAGTGCTGAGATGTTGACTAAGTTGGGTTTTGATTTGGCGTATAATAGTCGAGATTATGTGCATATCCATTTCTTTGGGGTCAATTTGGGATATGTTTTTAATAAAAAATCAATGTATGGTGCTGCTCAACAATATTTTGAAACAGCTTTAGATGCTGCTAAAAAAGTTGGTTCTCCACATACAATGGCAGTAAATAATTTGGTGGGTTTATTAGTTTCAGAAAAGAATTATTACGATGCTGAGCAACTTTGGAATCAAGAATTTTCAAATAAAGAATTGGATCCAGGTTCCTATGAAGACCAGGTTTTGATTATCAATAAATCTTACATCTTACAAAAATTAGGAAAGTACAAAGAGGCTCAAATTTGGATTAACAAAATAAATGATGTTGCAAATTATCCAGATTTACAAATAGATTATCATAGAGTGATATTGAATCAAATGGAACATGAGAAGTTAAGTACTTCGGTGTATTTGGATAGCATAAAGTCTATTTGGTTGGCATATCCTCCAGATGGAATCAAGAAAATGGATGCATTTATTCAAAATGCACTGCCCTTAAATTCAAATTTAATCAGTGAAAAGGATATAAAATTTATTGACAGTTTTGTGGATCCAAGTAAAGATGATTATTATGATTGGGTTGATATTTATGAATCTATCAAAGGGGTTAGGGCTCAAAGTAAAGGAGATCTTAATGAAGCCATAGGGCATTTTAGAAAGGCCTTGGAAATTAAAGAATTGGCAAATATCAAAGATGGTATTAGCAGGAAATCTGATATCACAGAGAAACTTCACATAAGAGAACAACAAGCAAAATTGGAAGAAAGTAACATTTTACTTGAGCACGAGAGAAATAGCTATTTATGGTATAGACTTATTACCGCAGCAATTATTTTGCTTGGTTTATTTATCATTTTCATCATTGTGAGAGAGCGAGGAAGATTGAAACTTCAAAATGATTTGGTAGAAAAAGAACTTATTTTAGAGAAAAAGTCAGCTGAAGCATTGCAATTGGAAAATGAAATTAATGGCAGAGTATTGGCACTTTCGAAGTTGGTCATTGCGAAAGCTGATCGCATTAATAAACTATTGATGGCCCTAAATGAGAGTAATTTTAAAGAGCAGATAAGAGAATTAAAAACAGAATCGCTAGCCATTCAAAATGCGTTTTCTGAAGCAAAGCCCCAGTTAGCAGACAAATTATTGGAAGACTATTCTGAAATTCAACAAGATTTTCCAGGAGTTTCCGAATTGAACATGACAGAGAAAAGAATTTTCGTTTTGTCTATCAACGGTTATCACAGCAAAGAAATAGGCAGTATTCTTGGACTAACTGGACAGTATGTAAACAATGCGCGAACTCGAATTCGTAAGAAATTAGATATTTCGGAGAATTGGAATGAGATTAAAATAAATAAAAAGAATCCAAATTTAATATGAATGAAAACTTTAGAAGCGGATTTGTAAGCATTATTGGAATGCCCAATGCTGGGAAAAGCACCTTATACAACAGATTATTGGGTGAGACACTCGCCATAGTCAATCCAAAGGCTCAAACAACCAGACACAGAATTCTAGGTGTAAAAAACGGACCGGGTTTTCAAATTGTGTATTCCGATACTCCGGGAGTTCTATACAAGACATCCTATAAGATGCATGAAAAAATGATGCACTTTGTTAATGAATCAGTTGCCGATAGTGACGTATTGATATTGATGATTGATATCAAAGGTCGACAGTTTACTGAAGAAATTAAGGAGAAGTTTGAACATGCAAAGGCAAAGAAAATAGTTGCTTTAAATAAAGTTGATTTGAGTAATCAATCTGATTTAGAAGCCAAATTGGAGGAAATCAAAGAGAATTTCAAAGCAGATATTTATTTGCCCATTTCTGCTGAGCACGGATTTCAAGTGGAGGTTCTAGAAGAATATATTGAGAAGTTTTTACCTGAGCACCCAGCGTATTTTCCAGATGATCAGCTTACTGATAGGTCAGAGCGTTTTTTTGTGAATGAAATCATCAGAAATAACATATTGAAACTATACGATGAGGAAATTCCATATGCCTGCGAAGTCATGAGTTTGTCTTTCAAGGAAAATAAAAAATTGATTAAAATTAACTGTGAAATCATTGTAGAACGTGATTCTCAAAAGCCCATTTTAATAGGTAAAAGGGGTGATGGAATTAAAAACTTGGGCATTGAATCTAGAAAAGAGTTGGAAGCTTTTTTTGGTAAGCAGGTCTTTTTAGAATTGTATGTAAAGGTTAGGGAAGACTGGAGAAACAATAATAACATGCTCAAACAATTTGGGTATGATCAAGAGTAAGTTATATCTTTTGTGTTTTGTTGGCTTGTTATCTTGCATCAATGCAAAGCAAGTTGATGGAGGTGATTTATATCCAGAAAAAATCAATGGATGGGTGTTAAACAAGGTCTTTCATAGAACATCTTTTGATACATCTTATGCTATAACATTGAATGGAATAAAGTATAACATTCGGTTTAATGTTCCACAAAACAATAACCACCAATTAATTCTATTTTTACCAGGTTGGAACTTGCCTGCAAGCGATTGGAAAACAAAGACCAGGGTGGTTGATAGTGCCTTGAATTCAGGTTATTCTACGCTCTTGGTAGATATGGGAAAAAGTGTCTATTTGGATACTTTTTACTCTAATACAAGAGCAGATTACAAGAATTACCCCACTCGACAATGGTTGTGGAATGAGGTTCTCGGGCCTTACAGAGATGCCGGCTTTTTTAGTGATGTTTATAAAGGATTAAAATCACATGTATTTGGATTATCGACAGGTGCAAGAGGTGCTGTTGCATTGGCTCAGGATCATTATTTAACCATAAACTTTATAGCCGCTTTAAGTGGAGATTATGACCCACTAATTGATACTACAGATGCTTTGATGATCAATTCTATGGGTAGATATTTCCAAAATACGGATCGTTGGAGGTTTGGCTCAAATAATTTGATACATAAAGGAGCTGTCTCAGGACATCTATTTCTAGCACATGGAAGGAAAGATAAAATTGTACCCGTGCGTCACTCTTTAGATTTCTCAGATAGTTTGAGTAATTGGAATCATGTTGATCAAGGTTGGCCTGTTTATACGTTCTTTCCTGAAAGCTTTGGACATGATTATTTGTTTTGGGACGAAGCAGGTTTGAAAGCGCTCAATCAGCTGAGGGTTCTACACCCATAAGGGTTAGTTTATCTGTGTTTGAGTCTTTGTCTTTTTTGCTAAAGATGGTTGCGACCATCATGAATACGGAAGTCATTAAAATGACCTGGGTAATCATTGTTTGATTAACGACTGAAATTGTTTGACCAGCTGGTATACTTACAAAAAGCAACACGGTTATAAGTCCTCTTGGCGAAACATACGCCAATGGGAAGATGGGCAACTTCAGAATGAGTAATTGTAAAATTCTCAGTAAAACAATCATTCCAAAGACCAGAGAGGAGAGAATGAATGTGTCTAAATCAAGGAGTGTGTTAAGGTCAATGGTAAAGCCAAAAATCAGGAAAAAAGATACTCTAACAATAAATGTGAGTTCTGTTGTTATCTCTTCAAATTTATGTATTTCTTTAGTTAGATGGGATGTTTCAAAATTCCTGAAAAATCTAATAGTGCTAATTTTTTCAATGTTTGCAATAACCAATCCAAAAACTAGGATGAGTATCAGGGCGGGCAAATGAAAGCCTTTTGCCAATGCGTATAAGAAGATGATTAAGGCAATAATGGGCATGAATTTAATGCGGTGCTTTAGTCTACTTATCATGAGTGTAAGTACCAAAGCGGCTGCGAGAGAAAATATTACACTAACGCCAATTTCCCCCAAAAACATAAGGGAAGTTTTCCAATTGATGATTTCATTGAGAGCAATGAAGTTGAATAACGTAACACCAACAATGTCTGAGAGACTGGATTCGAAAATGATGAATTCTTTATCTTTTTTGCTGAGCATTTTAGCCGTGGGTATGGCAATTGCGCTGCTTATGATAGATAATGGAATGGCATTTAAGAGACTGTCTTTAAGTCCAAAACCTTGAATGGTAAACCATGCGCCGAGGCTGATGCACAATGTGATAATTGATAGGAAGGCCAGAAGAAATGTTTGATTTAGCAGGGGCAGTTTTTGTTTGGTTAGTTTTAGTTCTAAGGTTCCTTCAAGAACAATTAGAATCAAACCCATGGTTCCAAGTTCGGGCAAAACAGAAGAAAAATCGGGTTTTTCCCAATGCATAAAATCAACTAATTTCTGAGAGAGCATTCCCAAAATCAAAAGAATGATGATGTTAGGAACACGGGTTTTGGGTGAAATTATTTCAAATAAATATCCAATCAGGATCAAGGAAGTAAAAACCAGCAAGAATGAAACATGCATACCCCGAAGTTAGTATAATATTCGCGCATCGCCATGTTGAAACGCCAGGATTTCACCGTCTATCTCTAAAATAGCTCTTCCATTTTGGTCTACACCTTTAAATATTGCTTCATGAATTTTGGCGTTGGGAGTGGATATTTGAACGTTTACGAGCTCTGAAAAACGCCAAAGGCTTTGTTCAAAGTAATGATGTATTTTTTCAGTTTCTCGGGGGATGTTTAATGCACGTTCAAAAATAAATTCAGCCAATGATTGGCCAAATTGATGAAGGTCTTCAATTTTAAATGTATTAATTTGATTCAGGGAAATTCTTTTTTCAATATTCTCTGCGTTTTCTGATTCTGTTGGATTGATGTTAATGCCAATTCCTAGAATAAATAATTTATCGTGGTTTTCTTTGTTGATTTTATTGGAAATTATTTCAGGTGCTTCTTGGAAGGGTAGAACTTGCATAAGAATACCAGCTAGTTTTTTGTCTTGACAAAGTAAATCGTTGGGCCATTTTATGAACAGTGGCTCTTCGCAATGACGTTGCAGGTAAGTGCAAACGAGGGTTGTGATATGCTTGTTAACGGCCACCCAGTCGAAGGTTTCGTGTTTTGAGCTGATTTTAAATCCCAAGGAAATAGCCAATCCGTCTTCGGGGCCCATGTCCCAAGAATGATTGCCTTGGCCTTTTCCTTTGGTTTGATTGAAGGAGTAAATGCCGTACTGATTGGTGGTAATTCCTTTTTGGAAAAACTGAATTAATTGGGTCTGCGTAGACTCTATTCTTGGGGCATAATATAATTTTTCGAGGACTTCCAATGGGTTTGTGTTTATTTTGCACAAAATAACAGCAAATGAGCAAAATAAAAACGGTAGATTCAGAAGCGATGGCGGCGGTGGCAGTTCAAGGATTACAAGAGAAAAAAGGGTTAGACATAGTTACAATAGATTTAAGAGGACTAGGATCAGCATTTACTGATTTTTTTGTGATAGCGCATGGATCATCGAACAGACAAATTGATGCATTAGCTGATAGCGTAGAAGAAGAAATGCGTAAAGTTCTAAATGAGCGTCCAACGCATAGGGAGGGTTCAGATGTGGCAGAATGGGTATTGTTAGATTATTACAATGTGGTGGTACATATTTTCTCAAAGCCTAATCGAGATTTTTACGCTTTAGAAGAACTTTGGGGAGATGGATTTGTAAAAAAGCACGATTAAAATAAAAATATATTTGGGAAGTTAGAAATTCTTCTTATTTTTGCAGCCCCAAGTAGCACGGCCCGTTCGTCTATCGGTTAGGACACGTCCCTTTCACGGATGAAAGAGGGGTTCGATTCCCCTACGGGCTACGAATCGCGGGATGGAGCAGTGGTAGCTCGTCGGGCTCATAACCCGAAGGTCGCAGGTTCGAGTCCTGCTCCCGCTACTAAGAGAGAAAAGTCGTCAATTATGGCGACTTTTTTTGTTTTACGCCCTTTGCTAACTCCTTTAAAATCAAGGAATAAAAGCAAAAATTAGGGCTATATGATTCAGTTCAGTTCTTTAACAAAATACAATAAACAATGAAAATGAAAACCATATTTACAACCTTCGTTTTACTGCTTTGGTTAACGATGACCTCAAAAGCACAAACATCTTATTCAGGAAGAGTTGAAACTGGGTATATGAATTATTTATACAGAACAATTACGGTTGACCCAGGCCCAAATTGGAAAGGCTATAACCTTGACAATAGGCAAAACGGTTTTAACTTCACATCCATTAACGGAGTGACATTTCAAGATAGAAAGATATTTACAGGAATTGGCTTGGGCTACTTGAATTTTGACAGTATAGATGGAGTTGCAATATTTGGAGATTTAGAATATTTACCATTTAAAAAGAGATTAACACCAATTTTAAATTTACGACTGGGCTATAATCATATTTGGAATCAATATGAAGGTGGGACAGGAACAATGCACACAGAATTTGGACTTGGAATAAATTATAAAATCAAAGAAAATTTTGGACTTTACATAAAGTCAGGAATCATGTTAACTCAACAGTCATTCTTACTACCACTAACACTGGGATTTAGATATTAATTGTGGCAATAAAAAAGTAGCTCATGGGGCCCATTGATAATAGGCGAGGTTTCGTCATCGATTCACTGACTTGTGTTATCTGAATGTTCGGTGATATGAACAATCAAAAATTAATTATAACGTTAGTCAAATTAAGACAACCTAGAAAATCATTGATGAAATTTGTTAGACTAACCTTATTGACGATTTTATTTCTTACTCTCAAACAAGATAGTATTGCTTGTAGTGGGTATAAAATCACAATGGGCAATAAAACGTTCTTCGGTAGTAACTACGATGCTTGGTTTACAACACCTCATATTTGGTTTGAAACTGCACCAATTGAAAAATACGGTGCAGCATTTACAGGAGCAAGATTTGATGGAAAAAACGGATACGCACCGCAATCAGGAATGAATGAAATGGGTCTCGTTTTTGAAAGATTGGTTGCCTTCCACCCATTAAAACAGAGTTTTACAAATAGAAAGAAAATATCCAACCCGACAGTGTATTTGAAGGATATTCTTCATACTTGCAAATCAGTAGAAGAAGTAAAAGAGTATATCAGTAAATATGACCATAGTTATTTTATTGAAGACGTATTCATTTACGTAGATAAATCAGGTCGATATCTAATTGTTGAGCCATATTCTTTGACTATAGGAAATGAACCTACCTATGTTATCGCAAATTTTTGTCCTTCCATAACACCAAAACAAAATGCTAATAAACTTGGCAGATACCGAAACGGTGTAGCACGTATAAAAAGTGGTATAGACACTACGCTTGCCTATTGCACTGACTTGTTAAACACCATGCATGTTTGTAGAAAAAAAATTGGTGATGGAACTTTGATTTCTTCGATTTGGGACTTAAATAATGGCTCTGTAAACCTGTACTTTTATCACGATTTTAAGACAACCGTTCAATTCAATCTCAATGAAGAGTTAAAAAGAGGCGATCATATTATTGCAGTAGAAACCCTATTTCCCCACAATCCTGAATTTGAGGAATTACGCATTTTCAAAACCCCTAAAGACAGTATTTTTATTGGAGTATTTATAGTTGCTTCTGCGGCCTTTTTTTTATTGACTTCAGTCTTCTTTCTTTTTCAGTATTTTAAAAAGCAAAATAAAAGGTATTCTTACATTCAATTGTTGCTCTTTCCTGTTGGCTTAATTTTGGTTTACTATATGATTGTATTAAGTGGAAGTGTTAAAGTATTTTATTTTCCTGCACCTTATAAAGATCCGACAAATGTTCTTGTAAGTTTGACTTCATACATACCATTTCTATTGCTATTACTTATTCTACCTTTTTCTTTGATTAATTATAGACTTTTCAAAAATAATAATTGGTGTAACTTGGATTTAGGGCTATTTACCATAAACAACCTGATTTACATTATTCTCATTGGGCTATTTTCGTATTGGAAATTTTATGATATTTTCAAATAATAGAACGAATGGAAAGAAAATCGGCATATAAATGCAGTTTTGCAAAATAGCAGATTCATAGAAATATTTTTAATGAAAAATTAACGCATGAAGAAACTACCAATACTATTGATTGTTGTGATTATCCAATTCAATTTTGCAGTAATTGCTCAGAACAACGATTCTTTGAAAAGTAAGCAACACATCATTAATGTTGGTTTTTCCTTAAAGGATGGCAATAAGAACTATGGTGGAAGTTTAAAATATGAATTTGCTAAAAACGATAAGACAAGTTTCGGATTTAAAACCCTGCTCTATAACAATCAATATTATGACTATTCAGCAACGAGTTATTACATAAACGAACGACCTAGCTTGTATGGTATTTTTGAAGGAGTTATTACTAGATATTTAATGGGGAATATAGATAAATCCAAAGCTGGGATATACTTAGAACTAGGGCTTGGATACCATTTGGATAAATCAAGCTCAATTATACAATATACGGGATTTCCCTCATTCAAAAATAAATTTCAAGCAGAAGGACTGGGTAGCACTTTAGCAATGGGAAGTAGATTGAGAATTGGACAAGGTGATTTATTCATTGAGGGATTGCTCGGTGGAATTCTTATTGGTCATTATTACAACAGATTTATTTTCCCTGCAGATTATCCAGGCTTATCAAGTGGTAATCCATATCCAAATAGCGGCCCTGACAAAAATGGCAGTGCTGTTGCTTTTGTTAATGGCTATCCATTTATTAATGATGGTCTAATTGCTTTGAATTTAGGTTTTAGGTGTAATTTTTAGGATTGTCAAAAGTATTGAAAAGGCTAACATCTACCCTTCCATAAAAATAGAAATCACCTAATCACCCTCTACTGAAAGAAAAAAGTCGTCAGCAGTGGCGACTTTTTTTGTTTTAAATTTGCCATTGAATGTCTTCGTTTAATAATCTTAAGTTAAGAGTTAGGAATCAGTTGAGGCCAAGGCCTGATCTGAAAATTGGTGTGAAAATTTCCAAAACATGGCTGGGAGTAAGAAGTGCTGGTTTTTTTGTGCATTTACCTGTGTTGAATGCCAATTCAATCGTTTATTCCTTTGGAATAGGGGAAGATATTACTTTTGACAGGCATCTTATTGAAAAGGTGGGATGTAAAGTATTTGCTTTTGATCCCACACCGAGGTCAATTCAATGGTTAAGTGGTCAGAAACTGCCCGAAGGTTTTCAGGCTGCGCCCGTAGGGATATCCCCAGAAACTGGAACCATGAAATTTCATCTTCCCAAAAATACCAATCATGTTTCCGGTAGTTTAGAAGCTATGACCTACGTAGATGATAGCAACACCGTTGAGGTGGAGGTCAAAAAACTGTCTGATATTATGAGTGAATATGGGCACGAGCGTATTGATTTATTGAAAATTGATATTGAAGGGAGTGAATATGCGGTTTTGGATCAGGTTTTAGAGGATAACATTGACATTAAACAATTGGTGGTAGAAGTTCATGAGAGATATATTGAAAATGGGAAGTTGCTCACTACTAAAATGATAGAAAGTCTCAAGGCAAAAGGATATAAATTATTTGCAAAAAGCTTGAGTCGAGAGGAGCTTTCTTTCATTAAAATGTAAAACTTAAAATAAAACTAGTTGTTCATCAAACGTTTCTGCGTTAATTGCGTCTAACCAATAAGCAATTATGAATCGCAGAGAGTTCTTTAAACCCAAATCTGCATCTAATCAAGTTGAAAATGCATTGATTGATGGTAATGATGAACCCAATGGTTTGTCAAAAAAAATAACTCGAAGAACCAACACAGGTATAGCTAAATATCAAGGAAGTTGGGGCAGGCCGGAGGTTATTCATCTATTGCGAAGAACATTATATGGGCCAAGTTTAGGTGAGGTAAAAGACTTTGAAAAATTAACCTTAAGTCAGGCGGTTGATAAGCTGTTAGATACGAGCAATTACACTTTTGAGCCCCCATTGAATAATTATGGTAAAAGCACCGTTGACCTACAAGTAACATATGGAAAAACGTGGGTGAATGCCCCGTTTGATGCAAATTTAGAGCCTGTTAGAAAGAACAGTGTTAAATCATGGTTTTGGTCATTGGGGTTGAAAAATAATCAGTCAATCATGCAAAAAATGATGGTGTTTTGGCACAATCATTTGCCTGTACAAATGCTAGAAGTACCTGTAGCTGCTAATTGTTATTTTTATACAAAGGTTCTAAACGACTATGCTTTAGGCAATTTTAAATCATTAATTAAGCAAATGACTTTGGACCCGGCTATGTTGTATTATTTAAATGGTCGATTGAATACCAAAGATGCACCCGATGAAAATTATGCTCGTGAGTTGCAAGAGTTATTTACTCTGGGTAAAGGACCAGACAGTAAATTTACGGAAGACGATGTCAAAGCAGCGGCCAGGGTTTTAACTGGTTTTACAATAAATTTCACAACTACGCCCTTTTCTACCATGTTTGTTTCTAAAAATCATGATACGGGAGACAAACAATTTTCATCGTTTTATTCAAATACGGTTGTAAAAGGTAGAACAGGATTAACAGCTGGTTTGGACGAGTTAGATGACTTGTTAAATATGATACTTTCAGTTAATGAAGTGTCAAAGTTCATCTGCCGAAGGTTGTATAAATTCTTTATCTATTACAAAATTGATTCTGATGCAGAAACAAACGTAATTGAGCCATTGGCTAAGATTTTTAGAGATAATAATTACGAGATTAAACCTGTTTTAAAAGCATTGTTAGAGAGTGAACACTTCTATGATAACTGGAATAGGGCATGTATGATAAAAGACCCTTATTCGCATGTGGCGGGATTTATGCGACAATGGGAATTAGAGTTGCCTGATGCAACAGATCATCAAAAATTGTATAAGGCTTATGGCTTTGGTGCAGCGTATAATGCTATAACCCAAATGAACTTGGGCGATCCACCGAGCGTATCGGGCTGGGAAGCTTGGTATCAGGTGCCCTTGTTTCACAGAAGTTGGATTACCTCAGATTCGCTTCCCAAGAGAAACGAATACCAAGATTATTTACTTTGGATTGGCCACAAAGTTGAAGGATTCAATATCAAAGTAGATGTTTGGAAAATCACCAAGCAGTTTAGTAGACCTAATTATCCGGATGATTTAATCAAAGATGCTGTAGAGTTTTTATTGCCTATGAGCTTGGATTCAACCCAAACAGCTAGTTTAAAAGCAATTTTACTTCCTGGTGGAATACCCGATTATAACTGGACAGACGAGTACAATGCTGCTGTTGACACTAGTTATCCAAATCACGCCTCGGCATTGTCAACTTCTACCTTGAAGTTGCAAAGTTTGTATAAAGCAATCATGAATCTTTCAGAATATCAACTTTCCTAAACATTCAAAAAATGAAAAGAAGATCTTTTATTAAAGCGGCTGCAGCAAGTACTGTTCTACCCGTTAGTTTGAATGGTATGGGATTAAAGTCATTCCAAGAGTCGGCATTATTAACGGCCCTTGGGAAGCGTTCTTCCAACGGAAAAGTATTGGTATTGATTCAATTGAATGGGGGTAATGATGGCTTGAATACGATTATTCCTCTAGATCAATATTCCAATTTGACCAAGGCTAGGTCTAACGTAATCATGGATGAATCTAAAGTCATTAAGACTTGGGTTGATAAAGTGGGATTGCACCCTGGATTGGCTGCTTTAAATAACAAATTATTTGCTGCAAAGAAAATGAGTATTGTGCAGTCTGTGGGATATCCGCAGCCCAATTTCTCACATTTTCGATCTACAGACATTTGGATGAGCGCGTCTGACAGTAACACTGTTGTTACTACAGGTTGGATGGGTAGGTATTTAGATAAACAATATTCTGGTTTTCCTACAGGATATCCAAACGCCAATATGCCTGACCCGTTAGCGATTCAGATTGGTCCTTTGGTTTCGTTGAACTTCATGGGTTCAAATACGAATATGGGAATGGCCATCACAGATCCAAGCACTTTTTATAATTTGGTTGATAACAATGCGGGTAGCGTGCCAAGCACTCCTGCCGGTGATGAACTGGCCTACATTCGATTGCTTGCACAGCAAACCAATAAATATGCGACGGTAATTAAAGCTGCTGCGGCAAAGGGATCCAACAAATCAACCATGTATCCATCTGGAACTCGAATGAATTTGGGGGAGCAGTTGAAGATTGTTGCTAAATTGATTTCCGGGGGATTAAAAACACCGGTTTATATGGTGAGTTTGGGTGGATTCGATACACACAGTGCCCAAGTAGACTCTACAGACACCACAAAAGGGTCACACGCTGATTTGATGACACATTTAAGTCAATCGATTGCGGCTTTCCAAGATGATTTGGAGCTTTTGGGAGTGAGTGATAAAGTTGCAGGAATGACTTTCAGTGAATTTGGCAGACGCGTTCAAAGCAATGCGAGCGTAGGAACTGATCACGGTGCTGCAGCGCCATTGATGGTATTTGGCGATGGGGTGCAACCAGGTATAATTGGGAATAACCCTAGTATTCCGACCACTACTACTGTGAATGATAATGTTCCCATGCAATTTGATTTTAGGCAAGTGTACGCCTCTGTATTAAAAGATTGGTTTGAATTGAGTTCTGCTGAGGTGAAGTCGATACTGGGCGCTGATTTTAATACCCTTCCCATTTTCAAAAATAATTCGGCGAGCATTGAAGATTTTGCTGATTTTATGACTCAGATTTCTATTTCAAATGTGTATCCCAATCCTGCAGTTGACCATAGTATTGTGCAGTTTAGAACCGATGGTGGGGGTAAATTGAAATTGAGATTGTTTGACCCCTTGGGAAATTTGGTTCAGGAGTATTTTGATGAGGATTTTTCAGTGGGCACTCATGAATACAAATTAGACCTAAGAGGCTTGAAACCAGGAAATTATATTTTGCAACTTAGGAGTAATGTAAAATCAGAGACTCAGGTTTTACAGAAACTTTGATCTTTTTTATAAAAAAAAGAGGAAATCATTTGAGGAATTCAAAAACTAATGTATTTTTGCACTCCCAAAATTGTCCGATGGTGTAACTGGCAACACGTCTGATTTTGGTTCAGAAGAGTCTAGGTTCGAGCCCTAGTCGGACAACAACCAAAAAGATTTGATGATATCCGGGGTAAGCCCGTGAGAAAGTAAAATCCATATTATGACATCACTTATACACCCTGTAAAGATTTTCGGCGGTTCTGCCTCTGAGTCATTAAACCAAGCTATTTGCGAGTATTATGGTACCACTCCAGGAGAGTTGACAATAAGTCGTTTTAGCGATGGTGAATTTCAGCCTAATTTTTTAGAAAGTGTTCGCGGTTGCGATGTATTTATTGTGCAATCAACCTATCCATCAACAGATAATTTGATGGAATTATTGATGGCCATTGATGCAGCAAAACGTGCAAGTGCGAATTACATCACTGCGGTGATTCCGTACTATGGATTTGCCCGCCAAGATAGGAAAGACAAGCCAAGGGTGTCTATAGCATCTAAGTTAGTAGCTGATTTGTTGAGCACTGCTGGAGCAAATCGAGTGATGACCATGGAATTGCATGCACCTCAAATACAAGGTTTTTTCAATGTACCTGTTGACCATTTGGAAGCATCGATTGTATTTGTGCCTTACATCAGAACCTTAGATCAGGAGAATTTAGTCATTGCCGCACCAGATGTTGGGGCGTCTAATCGTATTCGTGAGGTGGCGAAGGTAATGAACTTACCCATGGTTATTTGTGACAAGGAAAGGAAGCGCGCCAATGAAATTGCCAACATGACGGTCATTGGTGATGTTGAGGGCAAAGACGTAGTGTTGATTGATGATATCATTGATACGGGTGGTACTTTGTGTAAAGCAGCGGCTATGTTGATGGAAAAAGGGGCTCGTACGGTAAGAGCTCTATGTTGCCACCCTGTATTGAGTGGCAAAGCATACGAGAACATTGAAAATTCTTTATTGACCGAATTAGTAGTAACAGATACCATTCCACTGAAACGACATACTGATAAAATCAAAGTATTGTCTGTAGCACCATTGTTTGCGCGTGCTATCAGAAATGTTCACGAACACGGAAGTATCAGTTCTTTATTTAAGCAAGTTTCTAACTCACAAACGAGCTTAGAACTCAAACAAATCAAATAATTTTTATTTAGAAATATGAAAACCATTTTATTAAAAGGAGAAATGCGTAGTGAAGTAGGATCACGCACTGCGAAAGAATTAAGAAAAGAAGGAAAAGTGCCATGTGTTATGTATTCAGACGGTAAGCCAGGTATGCACTTTGCAATTTATCAAGCAGATTTTAAGAACTTAGTTTATACTCACAATGTATATAAGGTGAAATTAGATTTAGATGGAAAGATGTACAGCGCTATTTTGCAAGATATGCAGTTCCATCCAGTATCTGAGGCTATCATCCACGCAGATTTCATGGAAGTAGCAGAAGGTAAAAAAGTGATCATGGATATCCCAGTAAACGTAGTAGGTAATTCTCCTGGAGTTCGCGCGGGTGGTAAATTGGTTAAAAAAATTAACCGTTTAAAAGTTCGTGGATTATTAGCCGACATGCCTGATTATATTGATGTTAGCATTGATACTTTAGAGATTGGTCAAAGTGCTAAGGTTAAAGATGTAACTGCAGATAAAATTGAGATTTTAGATTCACCAGCAAACGCAATTTTGTCAGTGAAGACAACTCGTGCGTTGATGCAAGCTGCTGCAGAAGAGAAAGCTTCTACAGGCAAAAAGAAGTAATCAACTTAAATCGAATAATTAAGAAAGGCCGCCTTGTGCGGCCTTTTCTTTTTTCCACTGTTGAAGTCCAAAGTAAGCCAGGCCAATAAATATAAAGTACAAGCCAGCAGTAATTTTTTGGTCGCCTAGATAGAACATGGGCACATAGATGATGTCTGCTAAAATCCAAAGATACCAATGTTCAATCCAACGTTTCGCTTGCATATACAAGGCGGTAATGCTTAAAACAGTGAGAAAAACATCAATCAAGGGATACCGAGCATCTTTGAAAAAATGGGTGTAGGTTGAGTACCAGAGTAAAAATCCCAAGAGAAAAAAGAGTCCCAAAATGAGGGTAGATTTGAAAGAAATGTGATTGATATTTTGGTTTGATTTCTGGGGATTTAAATTCGACCAATACCACCAACCGTAAGATTGAAATGCAAAGAAGGCGGCTTGAAGGTAAGATTCAGAGTAAAATCGATTTGAAAAGAAGACATAGGCATAGACAATGGAAGCCAACATGCTGATGGGCCAGTTGAGAATTTTATTCTTTGCAGCCAGCCAAACGCACCAAAGCGAGAGGGCGGCAGCGACCCATTCTAAAACCTTCAACGAATCATTCATAATGTTTGTGCGAATTTATTGCGCTCCCAACCAATCTTCGTTAAATTTGTTACAATTAAAATACTAAAATTATGTTTGAATTACCAAAACTCCCTTATGATTTGACGGCGTTGGAGCCGCACATTGATGCAAAGACCATGGAAATTCACCACGGAAAGCACCATCAGGCTTATATCAACAATTTAAATGCTGCAATTGAAGGCACTGATTTGGCTGGAAAGTCGATAGAGGCTATTTTGGGTGAAATTTCTAAGCACAGCATGGCCGTTAGAAATAACGGTGGTGGGCATTACAATCACTCACTTTTTTGGACCATTTTGGGACCCAATGCGGGAGGTTCTCCTTCAGGCAAATTGATGGATGCAATTGTGAGTGCTTTTGGAAGCTTCGATGCGTTCAAAGATCAGTTTGCTAAAGCAGGAGCTACTCGTTTTGGAAGTGGTTGGGCTTGGTTAATTGTTCACGAAGGTAGATTGGTTGTTACTTCTTCCCCCAATCAAGATAATCCTTTAATGGATGTTGCTGAGGTAAAAGGTACACCCATTTTAGGTTTGGATGTTTGGGAACATGCATATTATTTGCATTACCAAAATCGCAGACCAGATTACATTTCTGCATTTTGGAATGTAGTTAATTGGAATAAAGTTGCAGAGCTTTTTGAAGCAGCAACAAAATAATTTTAATACACTGCACTGAAAAATTCTGTTTTTTCCGTGGTATGACTCTGAACCGCTTGGGCCCGCATGAGATCTACAATGATTCTGCCGGCCCGGCGTTTTCCGAGGTTGAATTTTGCGCAAATATCTTTGAGAGTGGGTTTTTCACTCTGCGCAATGAATTTCAAAATTTCTCTTTCAAGGGATCCAATTTGTAACTTCACCGGCCTATCTTGAGTTCGCATGAAATCTACCGTAGTTTTAGAAGCTAAAATACAGTGGTCATTCACTCTCAAGTAGACCCACCATTTATCGTCATCGCCGTGTGCGTAATAGGGTTTTTCTTTTCCTTCAGGGACGTGAACTTTAAGCACCAATTTGCCTTCAACGAGATGTTCTTCAACGGTGTATTTAACTTCTGGTTTACAATGAAACGAGGAAGCCAATTCGAGCATGTGAATTTCATCTTCAGATCTCACACCTGCAATACTTCCATTGTCTCTAATACCTATGAGCAAGGTGCCGCCAATGGTATTCGCGAAGCTCACCATTGATTTGGCAATCTTCCGGGGATCATTGATGACTTGTTTAAAGTCAAGCGTGACTCCCTCGCCCTTTTCAATTAAGGACTTAATGGGGTTCATTTTTCGGGGATGTAGTGAAGGTGACTGAATTTATCAATATCAAACACTTCGTTGGCGGTATCCTGGAGGTTTTCGGCGGTAATTTTTTCGATGGATTGTATGGTTTCCTTCATGGTTCGGGCTTTGCCGAATTTCAAGATTCCTTTTCCTAAGTGAACTAAGAGCCCACTTCTGGTTTCATTGGCAATGACTAATTGTCCAGTCAGTTGATTTTTTGCCTGGCTGAGTTGAAGTTTTCCTAACTTTTGATCTTTCAGTTTTTTTAATTCTTTCTGTATAAGATCGATAGACTTATTCAAGTATTTTTCTTCACAACTCAAATAGCAGTGGAATAGTCCGCTATCGCTAAAGGCCTGATATCCGCTTTCAATGTGGTAAGTGTAACCGTATTTTTCTCTGATGGCCAAATTGAGTCTGCTGTTCATTCCTGGTCCGCCCAAAAGATTATTTAAGAGCAATAACTCAAATCTTTTTGCATGAGTTTCTTCAAACGTAGGAATCCCCATAATCCCATAAGCCTGAGAAAAATCAGAAACTTTTCTATTGCGGAAGGGCAGATAATTGGGTTTCGGGTGGCGGG
>CAYPBJ010000002.1:153885-160940 GCA_964408945.1 uncultured Rhizobium sp.
GGTGATGGGGGTATGAATTTGTTGAGGGTAGAGAGAACGCGGTCACCGGGAATATTTCCTACAACTACAAATACCATATTTGATGGATGGTAGTTTTCGGAGATGAAGTTTTGAATGGAGGATTTGGTGATCTGATCAACTGAATCAGCCGTACCTAAAATGTTGTGCGCGAGTGGGTGATTGCCGTATATGAGCTCTTGAAACTCGTCGTAGATATTTTCTTCGGGGGTGTCAAGGTACATATTGATTTCATCTTTGATGACAATCTTTTCTTTGGTGATCTCTTGTTCAGGAAAAGTTGAGTTGAAAGTAATATCGCAAAGTATGTCTACTGCTCTGGCAAAGTGTTTTTTTTGAATGGTAGCATACAATGTAGTAATTTCCTTAGTGGTGAAAGCATTAAGTTCGCCACCAACCACTTCCAGGTGATTGAGTACATGAATTGTTTTTCTACGATGGGTTCCTTTGAAAAACATGTGCTCTAAGAAATGAGCCACCCCTGGAATAGCGCCGTCGTTTCGGCTGCCAGCGAGGATTACAAAGCCGCAATGGACCAATAAAGTGGATGGCGTTTTAAGGTGAGCAACCCTAAGTCCGTTGTTTAAGGTGTACAACTGATAATCTGAACTGCTCATAATCTGCAAATTTACTTTAGGTATTCCGTATTTTTGTAGTAAAGATGAGATTAGACACGACTGCTGATTTAGTAGAGAAGATAAAATCAGGCGAATACAAACGATTTTTTATCACAACCCATCACAAACCCGATGGTGATGCAATGGGTTCAACTTTAGGATTATGGCATGTTCTAAAAAACTTTTCAGATCAAGTAACTGTAGTTACTCCAACTGATTATTCAGCAGATTTGAATTGGCTTCCTGGCAATGATCATGTTGTCAATTTTGAGGAGGAATCAAACAGGGCTGTTGCTTTATTGGATGAAGCTGACGTAATTTTTTGTTTAGATTTTAATAGGCTAAGTCGCATCAATCAATTGGGTGAATTGGTTAAAAATTCAGGTAAACCTACCGTAATGATAGATCATCATTTGGAGCCTGAAGAATTTTATTCGTATGCATTCTGGACGCCTCAAGCTAGCAGCACCTGTGAGTTAATTTTTGAATGGAGCATCGAGAAGTTTGGAAAGGAAGTAATTTCAAAAGATTGCGTAAATTGTTTATTTACTGGCCTGATGACTGATACGGGTAACTTCCAACACAACAACACCAAGCCCCATACGCATAGGGTGGCAGCAGATATGATGGAACTTGGAGCAGATCATATAGCGATTCACGAAAGAATTTATGATGTATTTTCTCCCACAAGAAGCAGATTGTTTGGGTATTGTTTGTATAAAAAGTTAGAAATCATTGAAGATTGTCGAACTGCGCTGATCTACTTAACCAAAGAGGAATTAGAAGAATTTCAAGTTGTAACAGGTGATACTGAAGGTTTGGTAAATCTAGGTTTAGGAATCAAGGGTATTGTGTTCAGCGTTTTAATTATTGACAGAACCGAACGAGTAAAAATGAGTTTCAGAAGTAAAGGTAACTTTGCTGCAAATGAGTTTGCAAGTAAATACTTTTCAGGAGGAGGGCATAAAAACGCTGCGGGAGGACAAAGTGAAGAGAGTTTAGAAGCAACGGTAGAGAAATTTAGAAGAGAGTTAGTTAAGTACAAAGAAGAATTACAATCAATCTAGAAATGAAAAACAAGAAATTACTGATAACCATTATTATTTTAGCCTTATTATCTGGTGGGTTTTGGGTGTATCGCACCTATTTTCAGTATAAAACCACTGAATCGGGCTTGAAATATCGATTTTTAAAGGGAAAGGAATTGGGCATGATTTTGAATGGAAATAATTGGTGTTTGATCAATTATATGATCTTGGGTCCAGCAGGTGATACCATTCAGTCTTCATATGGGAACGATACTTTTGTGGAGGTTCCTTATCCAACAACTTTTGCAAATGAGTTAACAGAAGCTTTACAGATGGCTTCTCAAGGCAGTAAAGTAGAATTATTGGTATCTACAGACAGCTTGAAAAAGAAGAATTCAAGCCATTACAAGGTTCAATTACTTCCTGATGGAGAAATGGCAAAGGTCATTTTTGATGTCGAGAAGATTTTAGGAGCTCAAGATTATTACAAGTATTTGGCAGATAAGTCTTTCAAGAAAACGATGAAGGAAAATAAGGCCATAGATGAATACTGTGCAAAATCTAAAGGCAATAGATGGTATTTAGATACTTATGCAATGGTTAAATATCGGGCAGTGGGTTCAGATTCGTTTTTGTCAAATACTTCTAACCTTTTACAAAATGCAGCTATTAATAAAAGTGCAGAACAATTGGAGTTTGACGTATTGGTAACTAGACTTAACGGAGATTTAATCTTTGACAGTAGATTGGAGAATCGCAAGTATAAGACTGACGTAAACGGCATGATCAATCCTATAATAGCGCTCAATAGATTGCCCTTTTTCGTGCCTACTGGTGTGACTATGGAATTTGTAATTACGTCGGATATGGGGTTTGGTTCAGCGGGAAGAATCGGAGTTCCTGCATATTCTCCCCTATATTTGAAGATTTATAACGTAAAGCCCATCCAATAAGACCCCATTCATGAAAAAGACCATAGTTATTACAGGAGGAGCCGGATTTATCGGTTCACACGTTGTTCGCAGATTTGTAAACAAATATCCCGAATATCACATCATCAACTTAGATGCTTTGACTTATGCGGGTAATTTGGAGAATTTGCGGGATATTGAAGGGGCAGAAAATTATGAGTTTTTGAAGGCAGATATCACTAACATTGCAGACATTGAGGCCTTATTTAAGAGTCGTAATATACATTCAGTGATACATTTAGCTGCTGAGAGTCACGTAGATAGAAGTATTTCAAACCCCATTGATTTTGTGATGACCAACGTGGTTGGTACTGTGGTTTTAATGAACGCATACAAAGCATACGGTGACACTCAAAACGGCCGTTTTTATCATGTTAGCACTGACGAGGTTTATGGTACTTTAGGAGATGAAGGTAAATTCACCGAGACTACGCCATATTCGCCTAATTCTCCATACAGTGCAAGTAAAGCGAGTTCAGATCATTTTGTAAGAGCCTATCACGAAACCTTCAAACTACCTGTAGTAATCAGTAATTGTTCGAATAATTACGGAAGCCATCAGTTTCCTGAAAAACTGATTCCATTGATGATCCATAATATCAAAAATGAAAAAGCACTTCCTGTCTATGGAAAAGGTGAAAACATTAGAGATTGGTTGTGGGTTGAAGATCATGCTTCGGCTATTGATGCTGTTTTTCATCAAGGCAGAAACGGTGAAACCTACAATATTGGGGGAAATAACGAGTGGAAAAACATTGATTTGGTTCACAAACTTTGCGAAATCATGGATAGCAAACTCGGCAGAGCTGCTGGTGAATCTGCAAAATTGATTACTTATGTTACGGATAGAGCTGGACATGATTTCAGATACGCCATTGACGCCAGTAAAATTGAAGCTGAATTGGGTTGGAAACCGTCTGTGAATTTCGCCGAAGGATTTGAAAAGACCATTGATTGGTACTTGTCAAACGATGAGTGGCTCTCAAATGTTACCAGCGGAAATTATCAATCGTATTACGAAAATTTATATTCAAACCGTTGATTATGAGCTCGGTTTCATTGTATAATACCCTGAGTAGAAAAACCGAAACTTTCGAATCTATTGTTCCTGGCAGAATAGGGATGTATGTGTGCGGACCTACGGTTTATGGTCCACCGCATCTAGGACACGTTAGAGGTCCTATTGTATTCGATGTATTGAGAAGGTTTTTTATTTCTAAGGGATATCAAATCCGATTCGTACGCAATATTACCGATGTTGGACACTTGGTTGGCGATGCCGATGAAGGGGAAGATAAACTTCAGAAACAAGCTCGTTTGGAGCAAATTGAACCCATGGAAGTTGCTCAGACCTATGCTGATTCGTACAATTGGGTCATGGATCAAATGAATGTTATGCGTCCGAGCATTGAACCAAGGGCTAGCGGACATATCATTGAGCAAATTGAAATGATATCTGCAATTATTAATCGAGGTTTAGCGTATGAAGTTAATGGTTCAGTTTACTTTGATGTTTCGGCGTACAGTAAGATTGAAAATTACGGTGAACTCAGTGGTCGAGTTTTGGATGATTTGGTTGCGGGTGCAGGAAATCAAAGCAGAGATTTAGAAGGACAGGGTGAAAAGCAAAATGCTCATGATTTTGCCCTATGGAAAAAGGCTTCGCCTGAACATATCATGCAGTGGTCATCTCCTTGGGGAAAAGGTTTCCCCGGCTGGCATATTGAGTGTAGCGCCATGTCTGCAAAATATTTGGGTGAAGAATTTGATATTCATGGAGGCGGAATGGATTTATTATTTCCCCATCATGAATGCGAAATTGCCCAGAGCAAGGCTGCGCACAATCATGCACCTGCCAAATATTGGGTACATCATAACATGATCACCATCAATGGGCAGAAAATGGCCAAGAGTTTGAATAACGGTATTCAAGTATTGCAGTTGTTTTCGGGAGAGCATCATTTATTGACGCGCGGTTTTGGTGCTGATGTTTTGAGGTTTTTTGTACTTCAAGCTCATTATCGAAGCACTTTAGATTTTAGCGAAGAGGCTTTGATTGCTTCTGAAAAGGGATTACAAAGACTTTATGCTGCTGAAAAATTGTTGTCTTCAGTGAAAGTTTCAAACAGTTCTTCAATAGAATTTTCGGATTTGAAAGTGGCTATTGAATCAGCTTTGTCTGAAGATTTAAATACGCCCATTGCCATTGCACAATTGTTCGAATTGGCACGCCGAATCAACTTGGTGAACGACGGTAAAGAATCCATAGATACAGATAATCTAAATATGGCCAAGGAGTTATTTGATCATGTATTTCATGAGATTCTTGGAATAAAGGCAGCTATTGAAGAAAATTCAGGGGTTTTAGATGGTGTGGTTGAATTATTGATTCAACTTAGAGCGCAAGCAAAAACAGAAAAGAACTATGCATTAAGCGATCAGATTCGCAATGAATTAAAGTCCCGAGGAATAGAACTAATGGATTCCAAAGAAGGAACAAACTGGAAATTGTCTTAGCCTCATATGCCTGGAAAGTTCACCTTCTATAGTGAGAATGTTGACGATGGGAACATTGTATTAGATGAGGCAGAAGCTAGGCATGCTATTCAGGTTCTTCGATTTCAGGTAGATGATAACATTGAAGTTTCTAATGGCTTAGGAAACAAATACGCAGCTCGTATAGTAGAGATTCAAAAGCGCTCATTAAAGGCAGAAATAGTGAGCTGCACTAGTTATGAGAGATCTCGTGTTAATTTAGCTGTTGGCATATTGAAAAATTCTGACCGCATGGAATGGTTGGTAGAAAAATGTACCGAACTAGGTTGTCATTCTATTGGTTTTCTTGAAACCAAGAATTCTGAACGTTCAAAGATCAATTTAGAACGGCTACACAAAACGGCTATAGCGGCTATGAAACAATCGCATGGCGCTTGGATTCCGAAGATCCATTTAGTGGACTGGCGGCAGGTATTAGATTCATCTTCCCCTTTAAAATTTATAGCTTACTGTGATCTAGAGGACGGGATTTCGGTAAAGAATCATCCACATGCGTTGTTTGATAAAGCGGGTGATGTTCTAATTTGTATAGGCCCAGAAGGAGATTTTACTTTGGACGAGTTTAAACTTGCTACAGTACAAGGTTTTAGTGCTTTAAAATTAGGAGATCATATTTTGCGCGCTGAAACCGCCGCTATCACGGCTTGTGCTTGGGCCAATTGGGTGTAAACGTTTATAATCGATTATAAACGTTTGATTTACGAGTAAAGAGTTTGGGGATTTGCATTTTTGTGTTGTAAATATTTAACAACATGAAAAATTTATTGAATTCTGTCCGTTTGTACGGCAACGTTGGAAAGGACCCAGTAATCACCATTTTTGAGAACGGGGGAAAAGTAGCTCGATGGTCTATGGCCACAAACGAGAAACTAAAAAATGCTAAGGGTGAGTTGTTTGACGAGGTCATGTGGCATCAATTGGTCGCGTGGGGAAATGCAGCCACTTTGGTTGAATCATTTGTAAAGAAAGGATCTAGGATTGCGGTGGAAGGCAAGTTGATTCATCGAAGGTTCACCAACAGAGATGGGGTTGAAAAGGAAGTTTCGGAAATTTTAGTGAAGGATTTATTACTTCTTGAAAAAAGACAACCTCAAAGTCAAGAGGCAGATGAAATAGAAGAAGCAGTTCCATTTTAGTATTTTAAATTGACATCAAGAAGGGCTGCCTAGTGCGGCCTTTTTTGCGTTTTATGCAATTTTTATGATTGTTTTGTTTCGAGTCGATTTAGGGGAGTTGTATGGTTAACTTGTTTTTGGAATATGGAAAAGAAATACTGTTTAGAATGTGAAGAAACTTTGAAAGGCAGAATTGACAAGAAATTCTGTTCAGATAATTGTAGGTCAGCATTTCACAATAGGGAAGGAGGAAAAATATCGCCAATGGTAAAGGTGATTGACCATCAATTGAAAAAAAATAGGGAGATTTTACGGCAGTTATTCAGCCAAATTGGTTCTACTCGTGAAAATAATGAGTTAATTGTTTCCTCTGAACAAATACGCATTTACGGTTTTGTTTTTGATTTTTATACACATAAAAGGGTTTTTGATAGGGTTGAATACCTTTTTTGCTACGACTACGGATACAATAAAGTAGACGAAGAACGCATTCATTTGATTAAACATGACTTATTAAATCGAGGTGTGGATAATATTGCGTAAATTTGCGGTTCCATTCGTTGGCCATGAGAGAAAATAATGACAAGAGTAAAAAATTTACTCTAAAAGACCGCAAGCCTGTATCCCAAAATCATGGCGAAAATTCACCGAAACCAGAAAGAACTGAACGTCCTAAAGTAGATCGTTCTTCTGATGGCGGATTTAATAGAGAAAAGCGCAGCGAAGGCGGCTTTGGAAGAGATCGCAGAT
>CAYPBJ010000003.1:0-146300 GCA_964408945.1 uncultured Rhizobium sp.
GCGATCTGATTACGCAATACCAACCCGAGTTCCCTGTAAAAGATCAACTTTTCCTTAAAGAATTCGTGTTGTGGGCTTTAGCAGAGCACCAAAAGTTGGGCAAGGAACGCATGAACAACGGCTTCGACTTTGGCGATTTGTTCTAAAAAAAAAAGGGATGTTTTCACATCCCTTTTTTTACTGAGTTATTATATTTTAGTTCAATATGATAGACTTAGTTGCAACACGCGCACCTTGTTTATCTAAAATTTCCAATCTGTAAACACCCAAAGAAGACCATGACTTCAAGTCTACTGTGTACACTTGCTGGCTAATATTTTGAGTGTATACTTCAGCACCTAAGCTGTTGTATACTTTAACTGTATATCCATTCAAGTCAGTTAGGTTACTAACATCAATAGTTAATTGATCTTGAGCAGGGTTTGGATAAACTTTCACCAACTGATTCTTAGAAATACTGTTAACTTTAACTGAGAATTTAACCATCAATGTATCAGTTACTGTAACACTTTTGGTCTCAACGCATGTATCAGCAATCGTTAATGAAACAGTGTTAGAAGTATCAATACAAACATTTGTGAAAGCGATGACTCTAAATGCCTGCTTATGATTTCTTAAACTTACTGATTTTACGTTTAACTCTTTTGTGTTAGCACCTACATACTTTGAACTTACGGTTGGTAACGCAACCAATCCTAAGTCGAAATCTGTCTCCCAAGTGAATTTGCTTGCAGTATCATTAACGCCTGCAGTAAATTTAACGTCTGAGCCAATGGTAACTGTCTCATTTTTAGGCTGCGAAGTAATCAAAGTACAAGCCTTGAAAATAGTATTCAATTTAGCCGTTGCACTGGTATCTTTACACCAACGAGTATTCACTAAACATCTATACAACTCTCCGTTGTTAGCCATAGTAATATTCAAAACTGATAAGGTATCGTTAGTAGAACCCTTTAAGTTTGCGTTATCGCTAAGATTTGTAAAGTTTGCGCCTTTAGAAATTTGCCAAGAATATTGAGCATCTAGGTCTGGGTATGAAACATCAAACGATGCATTTTCACCCGCCTTAAGGGTTACAGACTTTGGATTTACCGTAAAATCATCACAAATCACGAATGAACCAACTTTATTCAACAAGTTCGCAGAATAATCACTGCTTCCAATTAAATCTGTATTGGTAGATACTGGACGAAAATCAGGTGCTGTAGCGTTTTGTGGATCAATTAAAATCAAACCAGATTTATATTGAGCTTTATCAACTTGGTTAGCATTTCCAGCAAGTTTAATCCAAGCATCTAAACCAGAAGCAGTATTCTTTGAATCAACCTCGGCCAAACCCGTGTTAGTAGCACTTGAACTTGCTGCAGCCGCAGTGTTTGCGATGTAGTTATTTCTGAACAAGTTACCATTTTCGCTTATTGTACCAGCCTTAACACCAGCAGCTATTAATGTACTATCACCGTCAAACATGATGAAGTTTCTGTATCCCATGAAAATTGAATTGACAATACTCAATCGGCTATTTCTGCGAATACGTGCACCGCGACGGAAAGCACCTCTTCTTGTGCTACCTAAATCGCTGTAGGTTTTATCTAAAGCAACTGGACCAACACAAGTAATGTTAGAGAAGATTGGTGCAGTCAAAGGCAACTTACCAGAACCTGCTGCATCGTTATCACTTTCAAAAGTTTCAGAAGTAGAAGCTCCAGAAGCTGCATTCCATGATAAATCGTAATAGTTAGTATCACGTACAGCAATACCGAACTGAACTACACCTGTGTATCCAAAGTCAGTATCAAAATCGTCATCTGTAGTTTTGTAAGAAATGATTTTTTTGCAATTAACTTTACCTCCAAACCATTCGAAAGCGTCATCATTTCCGAAAGAACACTGAACGCCTTCAATTACAGTTCCAGAACCTAAAGATCCCATTGTCAATGAATTGACTTCCTTATTTGGTTCAAATGCAAGACCAGCGAATTCAATACGAACATATTTAACAGATCCACTGTTGTCCTTGTCATCATTTCCACCAAATTTACCCAATCCGTTATTTACAGAGACGTTATTGAAACCTTCCAATTGCACGTCCGTACCTTGGTTATTTACAGCTTTACCGCAGATAACCAAACCGCCCCAATCACCTCTGTCACGAGATCCAGCGGCTTTGTTTGAGGTCATAATTACAGGATTTGTGTTGGTTCCTTGAACATCAATTTGTCCACCTCTTTCAATAACTATCGTCGCGTAATTTTTTGGTGAAGCTTGAAGATCTGCTTGACCTCTGATAACAGTCCCCGCAGGAATAATTAATTTTCCACCATTTTCAACTACCAACATACTTTTCAATAAGTATACTGTTTTAGCATCTAATGTTAACGTAGAAGTAATTTTCTTAATACTTGAAGCATCATTTAAAGTTGTAGAATCAGTAGAAGTTGGATAACTAGCATTTTTCGGATTCCACTCGGCCCAACCCTTGGTCCAATCCTTTGATGCATCTCTGTGCAATGCACCAACAAAATTTACCTTTTCCAATGTTTGAGCTGCCAAAAACTGAGCGGCACAGGCACAAACGATTAAACTAAATTTTTTCATAATTATAAGGCGAAGATCTACCCGGCTTATAATTTTTGTGTGTCTGTAATGTTAACTTTTGATTAATAGCGCCCCAAAATAATATAAATGAATTCTTAAAATCAAAACCTTAGACTGTAGGTAACCGTAGCTTGCCGTCCATTAGTGAAACTGAAAAGTGTATTGTCTCCATCCTTATCTTGATCTGTCCAAGCTTTACTATCATATTTGCCATTCTTATTTAAGTCTTGGAAGAAAACTGACTTCTGAGCAATTAAATCTCCACATGTTAATTTGATTGTACCATATTTAGCATTTTTACCAAGGTCTTTGCCAATTTGTAAATCTAGAATACTTCTTCCAAATTCATAAATATCGGCACCAAATGGTTGCACTGTTTGAGCTACCCCAATGTATGCAATACGCTGCCCAATTTTGTTGAAACTTGTATTGATTTGCCAACCATTATTTTCGTAAAATAAACTCATATTCACGACATATGGACTCTGACCTTGTAGTGGTCTGTTATTATTGCTATTTGAGCCATCGTTAAATTCAACAGTTGAGCTGATTAATGCCAAGTTACCGTAAAGAGTAAGATATTTTAACCATTTAACTCCACGATTCAAACTACCCAAGTTTTTTCTTATCTCCAATTCCAATCCTAAATTTTTTGCCTTGCTTTCATTTCCATAGGTAAATGTTCTGATCAATGCTTGTGAAACATCCAAATTCACTTCAATTGGATTTAGAATCTCCTTATAGAATCCACCAATACTTATCATATCTTCTTTATTAGAAAAAAGTTCCCATCTGACATCCGCATTGTTGATAAATGCGCGTTTCAGGTTTGTATTACCTAGAATCTCTGAATTCAAACCGAAATTATAGAAAGCAAAAGGCGCCATTTCTCTTAATTCGGGTCTATTGACCGTTCTGTAATAAGCAAAACGAAGATTGCTCTTAGCTGAAATCGGTAAAATCATATTTACGGATGGCAACCAATCTGTGTTTACTCCCAAATCGCTCATCACTTTTCCAGAATTTCTAAAATACTCATTATTTAGGCTTTGTGTGAATTGTTCAACTCTCACCCCGTAAATCAACTTGAGAAAATTCACTTTAGTACCAGTTTTAAAGAACGGGATTTGATTTTCCATCATTGAATAACCCGCAAAAAGACTACTTCTTCCCTCATACAAATCTTTATCTATACCAGTTTTCTCTATCAAATAAATGGTCTTATCAGAAATTGCATTTGCTCCCAAATCTTGTTCGGGTAAATCTTTCGTGGGTAAATAACTACCAATAGGAGCATAAACAAACTGCCTACTGCTGAAGTCGCGTTGTCTGTTTTGAATAAAAACACCGCTTTTCACACTATTTACAATTCCACCTAAATCAAATCTATATTCATAATCGGTACTTGCCGAAATATTGTTTTCGTTCATAAAACTAAAAAATCTACCCGTACCTGCATTAAAAAATGCATTCAATACCAATTGTCTTGAATCAATATCATTATCTGGCAATGAGTAACTTGCAATTCTAAAATCTGGGGTAGATCGATAAGTATTACCGAAATTCAACAACCAACTTAATTTGCTTTTATTATTACCGAAACTATGTAAACCATTAATTTGACTGCTGAACAACCTATTGAAGTTAACCTGATTGGAATAACCCTCTCCAAACATATTGTTATCCGCATCTGTCATTCCTCTTCGAGAAATGGATCCAGCATCATAGGTTAAACTGAAAAGATTGCGAAAATCAATTTTATTCTTTTTGTTTAACTTGATACTAAAATTCAATACCCCTCCATTTTGAACGTTGGTTGTCAAAATGTCATCTTCAAAGTTCTTAGTAATGTAATTTGTACTATAATCGCGAGATACAATATTTCCTTCGCTCATTCTTGGCGAAATAGAATAATTCCAACTAAACAAAACTCCTGCTTGTTTTTTTCCAATATTGAATGGCTTACCCATTGAATAGGTGAAACGAGGAGCAGGTAAAATATTCACCTTTCTTAAGCTCCAATCATTATTGAACTTTTTTGTTTCTGACGCATTAAATTCTGGGTCAGCAGCAGCCGTGCCACCTTCAAATTGCATTTTAGGATCCAAGTTTGGAATCAACCTCTTTTTCGATGGTAATCCCAAATACTCCGAACCAGATAGGCTGAACACATCCATTGAATTAAAAGTGGTGATGCTGTTGTATTGAAGTCCAAAAGAAAAACTCTGGGTCATTTTTTCAGGAATACTCTTTGTATTAATCTGTATGATACCGCCACCAAAATCACCAATAACATCTGGTGTAGCACTTTTCACCACAACGATGTTATCCAATAAAGCTGCAGGAATAACATCAAATGAAAACGCTTTTCGATCGCTCTCAGTACTAGGCAATGGAGCACCATTTAGGTATCCCGCATTATAACGATCAAACATACCCCTAATGTTTGCAAACTTCCCCTCAGAAATTGTAGCTCCTGGAATTCTCTTGATTGCATCAGAAGTAGTCCTAATAGTTGTTTTTGCAAAATCTTCTGCACTTATTGATTCAACCATGCCTAAAGAAAGCTTTTTAGTTTGAATTGCCGCAGCTACAGAATTGTCTGTTGGCTTTTTCTTTTTAACAATATCAACTTGCCCAATTTTCTCTGCTTTGGTGACAATTGGATTGTAAAAGGTTTCTTTTCCAGACACAATCATTATGGTTTCAGTAATCATATCATAACCATCAGCTTCTACAGTTACAATTCTCTCACCAGCGTCCATACTCATTGAAAAGCGCCCCTCAACATCTGTAATAATTGTATCCTTTGCTCCAGAAACAGTAATTTTTACTCCTGATAGAACATTTCCAGATTCAGCTATAACGCGACCTAATAATAGCCCCTTTTCAGACTGTGAATAAAGACTCGACATACCTAAAAAGAATGCCAAAAACACTACCTTCAACCATGGATTTTGCATTCTGTAAAATTGATATTTGTGTGTTACATTAATATTAACTCAAGATTATCTTAAGTATAATTGCCCTTAGTTCTTTTTAAAAATGATCTACCGCATTTTAAAACAGATGGAATAAGTGTTTTTAATCAATAACTTTGTATTCAGTTAGCTGTTATTTACTTGAAATGAAATCTTTTGTTGCAATTATCTCTAGTTTCTTTTTTCTCATTTATTCATTGGTGGGTCAAGTTGGTATTGGTACCACTACCCCAGATGCCAGCGCACAATTGGATATCAGCAGCAGTTCTAAGGGACTTTTAACTCCCCGAATGACCTCAGCACAGAGAACCAGCATCTCAAATCCGGCAACCGGACTCTTGGTATTTCAAACCGACGGAATTTCGGGCTTCTATTATTACAACGGAAGTTCGTGGACCAACCTATCGAGCGCATCGGCCAGTTCAGTTCCCAGCGGCACTGTGGTTTCCTATGCCGGCAGCTCTGCTCCTTCGGGTTGGCTCCTTTGCGATGGATCTGCAGTCAGCAGAAGCACCTATTCAGATTTATTTTCAGCTGTTGGCACGGTTTACGGCTCAGGAAACGGTTCCACCACCTTCAATCTCCCAGATTTGCGGGGACGCACTGTTTTTGGATTGGACAACATGGGCGGTACGGCTGCCAACAGATTAACCACTACAGGCGGCATCAGTTCCAACAACACTTTGGGCGCCACCGGCGGATCTCAAAGCATCACATTGTCCACCACCAATCTACCAGCACACAACCACACCTTCACCGGAACCCAGGTCACCACCTCATCTGATGCTCACACCCACAACTATCAAGACGCCTATTTCGCCGAAAACTTCAGTGGAGGAACCGGCGGTAGTGCCCGTTACGGAACAAGCGCCAACACTGATAACGACAACAATTTCTATTGGAGAACCTCCAGCAACACGCACAGCACCAGCCCCAGCAACATCGCCACGAGCTCTGAAAGCCACAGCCACACCGTCACCGCTTCAGGCAGCATCGGCAACACCGGCAACGGCACTGCCTTTTCGCCTTTAAATCCGGCAGTGGTTTTGAATTATATTATTAAGATTTAGCGTTTTTACTTCCCAATACAAAACCTACTAAAAATATTCCCTAATATCTCCTCAGTATCTATCTCGCCAGTGATTGAGGCCAAAGCGCGGATGCCGCTGCGCAAATGAAAAGATAAGAGGTCGCCGGTCATTTGGTATTCGATGCCTTCCAAAAGCTTGACTAACTCCTGCGAACATTGGTCAAGAGCGTCGGCGTGGCGCGCGTTGGTGACTACCGTTAAGCCATCCAAAGAACGCAATTCTGCCGTGAATCGCTGTGTCAGCTCTGCCGTTAATTGCTGTACCGATGAACGATCTTTGGCAACAACACGAAGCAATTCGCCTTCTTGCCTCTCATGTTCCATCATCAATTCAGAGGTGGAAAACGATTGAATGTCCCCAGAAAAAACATCCATTTTATTGGCAACTACCCAGATTCGTGTAGTCTTTTCGCGGAGCATTTTTAGGTCTGACTCAAATTCATCGAGGGTCAATTCTGACGGATCAAACAAATACAGTGTTGCGCCGCCCGCTTCGATGTGCTTGAAGGTGCGGTTGATACCCTCTCGTTCTATCGAATCGCTGGCCTCTCGGATGCCTGCCGTGTCAACCAAACGAATGCGTACATCTCCCAAATTCAAAACCTCTTCGATCGCATCGCGCGTGGTGCCCTTGATGTCGCTCACTATGGCCCGATCTTCGTTCAAAAGGGCATTGAAGAGCGTGCTTTTTCCGGCGTTGGGACGACCGGCTAGAACCAAAGTAAATCCTTTTTTCAAAGCATTTCCAAGGGCGAAAGAATCTCTCAAATGATCAACCCTTTGCTTCAAGTCAAGAACCAAGTTCTGCAGTTCAGCACGCGAAGCAAATTCAACGTCTTCCTCGCCAAAATCAAGTTCCAATTCTATCAAGGAAACAAACCAAAGCAACTTATCTCGCAGCTCTGCAATGTCTTTAGAAAACCCTCCACGAAGCTGCTTCAACGCCTGTTCGTGGGCAAACTTGTGCTCAGCAGCAATGACATCGGCAACGGCTTCGGCTTGCGCCAAATCAATCTTCCCGTTGAGAAAGGCTCTTTGGGTAAACTCACCGGGATCAGCCATCCGAATTCCCACCGACAACAAAGCTTTAAGCAAACGTTGCGCAATATAATCACTTCCGTGGTAGGCAATCTCCACCGAGTTTTCGCCGGTGTAACTTTTGCCATCCCTGAAAACCGTTATGAGCGACTCGTCTATAAGTCCCTCGTAATCAAAAATCCGCCTCAAAACCGCCCTGTGAGATTCAACCTCATTTAGGGGTTTCTTCAGCAATGCATTCACTTTCAGTAAACTTTCAGCACCAGAAACGCGTATTAGTCCAACAGCTCCAATACCCGATGCGGTGGCGATGGCGGCGATACAATCTTGGTGCTTCATGTTGCAAAAATACATCGAAAATATTAGTAACTTGCCGTATGCTCACCGATATAGAAATTGCGCAACAGGCCCAGTTAAAGCCTATTGCTGAAATAGCTCGTGAAATTGGAGTTGATCAAGATTCATTGGAACCCTATGGAAAATACAAGGCCAAAATTGAGTTTTCGTTGGATGCCCAGAAGCGTGCACAAAGCAATCTAATTTTGGTAACTGCGACTACCCCCAATAAAAGCGGCAGCGGAAAAACCACCACTTCGGTTGCACTCACTCAGGGATTGCAAAAAATAGGCAAGAAAGCCATTGTAGCCCTTCGCGAACCTTCTTTGGGACCCTGTTTCGGGATGAAAGGCGGAGCTGCTGGCGGCGGATACTCACAAGTACTTCCGATGGAAGACATCAACTTGCACTTTACGGGCGATTTTCACGCCATTACAGCCGCTAATAACACCTTGGCTGCCCTAGTAGACAACTATCAGTACAATCACCGCGGAAAGCCCACGCAATTGAAATCCGTGCTATGGCGCCGCGTTCTTGACGTCAACGACCGTTCTCTCCGCAACATCAATACCGGTCTCGGGGGAAGTTCTAACGGTATTCCCCAAGAAACTGGCTTCGACATTACTCCTGCCAGCGAAATCATGGCCATCCTATGCCTTTCAACTTCGTTTGAGGATTTGAAAAGACGCTTGGGACAGATTCTTTTGGGTTATACTTTCGAGGGACATGTATTCCGCGTAGCTGACTTAGGCGCTGTGGGCGCATTGGCCATCCTACTAAAAGACGCAATAAATCCAAATTTAGTTCAAACCTTAGAAGGTGGGGCTGCATTCATCCACGGTGGACCTTTTGCGAATATCGCACACGGATGCAACAGCATCATGGCAACTTACGCTGCCATGGAACACGGAGAATACGCCATAACCGAAGCTGGATTTGGGAGCGACCTTGGCGCTGAAAAATTCTTAAACATCAAGTGTCGAGCGGCTGGTATCACACCAAAAGCCACCGTCTTGGTTACCACCACCCAAAGCCTAAAACTTCACGGAATGGTTCCGGAATCCGACATCAAACTTCCCAATAAAGAGGGTTTAGCAAAAGGATTACTCAACTTACAAAGACACGTAGAAAATCTTCAAAACTTTGGCCAATCTGTAATTGTCGCATTGAATCAATTCCACTTTGATACCGAAGAAGAATTGCAAATGGTAGAAGATTTCTGCAAAAACCTAGGTGCCTCTTTCGCCAGAAACCAAGGATTCGCCAAAGGCGGAGACGGCGCAATAGAGCTAGCTAAGAAAGTTGTAGAAGTCGTGGAAAACAATCCATCGAAACCCATTCAACACACTTATGAATTAAATCAATCGGTTCAAGAAAAGTTGACCCAAATCGTTCAAAAAGTGTATGGCGGCGCGAAAGTCGTTCTTGGTGAAAAGGCTCAAAGCAGCTTAAAACAAATCAAAGAACTGGGCGCAGATCAATGGCCCGTTTGCATTGCCAAAACCCAATTCTCGTTCACAGACAACGCCAAAAAAGTAGGCGTCGAAAAAGACTTCACCATCACCATTGACAATCTCATCATCAACGCTGGAGCAGAGTTCATAGTAGCGGTAGCAGGCAGCATCATGCGCATGCCAGGACTCCCAAAAGACCCAGCCGCAATGGGAATGGATATCAATGACGGTGTAATTACAGGGTTATCGTAGCGGGTAGCGGGTAGCGGGTAGCGGGTGCCGGGTGTTAGGTACCGGGTACAGAGTAGCGTACCAAAGTCCAACGACCTTGGACCAACGACCAAAGACCAAAGACCTTTGACCAAAGACCAAAATAAAAAAAGCCCGATGTTTCCATCGGGCCTTTTTTTATTTTAATTAGGTCTTATCAAGTTGACCGAACCATTTACACGGTTAATCTTCTCTTTACCTTTGAATCTGTATTCCATTTGGTAGAAATAAGTTCCTGAAGGTGCATCTGGACCGTCATTGTTGATTTGACCGTTCCACTTAACCTTAGGATCTTCACTCTTGAATACTCTCTCACCCCAACGGTTAAAGATACGAATCTCGAAGTGATCATGACCCTGTAATGGGACGTCAAAATAATCATTCTTACCGTCTTGGTTACCTGGTGTAAAGACGTTGGCTAGATAAACAAACAAATCAACTGTTACAGGTTTACAAAAAGTGTCTTCGCAACCAGTTGAATTCTTCGCGATCAAACAAACCCAATATACCCTAGTACTGTCGTATGACCATTTAACTTTAACATCGTTAGACTTCAAATCTTGCATGAAGGTTCTTGGCAGACTATTAGCAATGTCATTGGTGTGTCCAAATCCCCAACGCCACTCAACACCATTGATATCTTTACGAGTAAATACAAAGTCAGGCTTATTTGATGAATCTATATCAAAGTCAGCAACAACAGAATCTACCAAGAAAGTTAAACTATCCATATCTGAAGGACACCAAGGACGTGGGTGTTGTGGATCGTAATCAGCATAATGATACACGGTATAAGTACCTGGATCATCAAACACTCTAGCATAGCGCTTGGAACCAGTGGTAACAGTATCTGTTACATAAGTACCTAGTTTCTTACTGTAGTGTACAAACTTCCACTTGTAAACCTTCAGAATAGTATCTGAATTATCAATAAACACATTCGAATCACCCGGACAAATAGATGCTCTCAAGATAGTTCCTCTGACTGAATCCCTAGGAAGAACCAAAACTTGGAATTTCTGCTGGAAGGAGTTCGTATCTGGGAATACTGCTGGACAATATCTAAAAGTGTTAGGAGGTAAGAACAAGGTATCATACTGTTGTAAGTAGATCTCATACAAACCAGACTTTTTATAAGTATGCCAAACTTGATTTTCAGTAGTATCATTTTTAATGTTACCGTCACCGAAATACCATGTCCAAATCGCTCCCTTGGTTGCTGAGTCAGACATATTACTGAACTCAATAGAGTCACCAACACAAATGGTTACAAAGTTTCCAGCCTTTGTAGTATACTCAAACTTAGGACGTGGACCGGGAATCTTCACCCATTTCGAGAATGTATCCGAACAACCTTGTTCAGTGAATAATACGTATTGAATCTTAAACCAACCATTTCTGGTGTATTTATGACCTATACGAGCCGGTAGGCCTTCGTCATTAAACTTCAACTTCTCATAGTAGTTATTAAATCCATCTCCCCAATCAATGTACCATTTGTTAATATAGTCACAAGACATTGGCGTTGCCCCAGTGCAATTCTTCATTGCCCAACTGCATGGATCATGCAGAATAGAGCTGTCAAAGAATTCTATGGTTGTATTACAACTTGGAACCTCCAAATTCAATCCAAACTTCACATCCAAACGAGTAATAAACAAACGTTTAGTCATGGTATCCTTACAACCTGTTGAGTCTCCAGCAATGTTTCTAAAAGTATAAACCCCAGAGTCATTCTTGTAGTACAATTCGCTACCACCACCCAATTGAATGTATGGATTATTCGTTGAACCAACTGAAGTTCCACCATAAGGGGATCCTCCAAAAATGGTAACTTTATTGGTAGTATCGTCATCTCCTTTATTCCAATCCCAGCGTGTTCTTGGCTCTAGGTTCTTACCATAACGATTGGCATCTTTCCAATAATCATATTGGGTTGGGTTTTCTAATGGATTAGGATTCCAATAGTAATTCCAATCCCACTGTCCATTATTCTGAGGGTCAACGTTGAAGTAACGGTAGTCTGGCGCAAACACTAAACTTTCACCTTGATCTTGACAAACAATAGAATCTGTGAACTTATCTTGAAGCATCGCAAAACCTACGATGATGGGTTGTCCCCAAATGGCTTCACACTTTCCATTGTTTGAGGTCATACTCAAACTCATGATATGGAAACCAGAGTGTTCAGGAACAAATCGATAAGCTCTAATCTTTTGTTTATTCGCTGGATTAGTCCAAGTATCTATTGGAGTAATCACAGAATCTCTGAAATGCAACACAAAAGTTGAATCCGGATCTGGTACATAATAGTATCTTATGTCTTTACCGAAGCCGGTAGTATCAATACAACCGTATGCTCCAGTTTTAGGTTGACCAATAACTCCTGTATCGTTCCAAATCATCTTGAAAATTTGGGCATCAGTCAAAGAGAATGGGTCAAACCCGCGATCTTCTAATTTCTTCTTGATATTCTCCCAAACTTTTGAAACGTCAGCAGCCATCGTAAACTTCCTAATTTCAGCAGTAATAATGGTATCTGGACCACCATATACCTGCGCCTGACCATCATACCAATCGTTTGAACATGCACCTTGGTATGGTCTTTCACGTCCTCTAGTTTGAACTATGTAGTTATAAATGTACTTTTTATTCTGGCCAGGTACATTTTTCTGATAATGATAATAATCTTCCTGAATGAATGAATTCCAACTTCTCGCATAGTATGGACCTGCATCACCGGTTGACAACATCCATCTCATTGATTTCAAGTCACGGGTATTGGTTTTATTGGCAGCAATCTCGCGCACAATAACCTCATCCCATTTACAAATCTTGCGGAATCCACTTGGGCCAGGAGTTGGCTTTACAATTTCGGATGCAGGATCTATCAATGGGAAACAAGCAAACTTATCATAGTAATGGGTATCTTGACACAATGGACGCTTACCATTATTACCATTCCACTTAGTCCACAAAGTGGCACCTGGAACTTTTTGAATTCCATTACCCACTATAATACCTACTGTTACACACTGAGTCTTGGTATTACAAACTCCAGAGGCAGGGTATTGCCAAGAGAATCTACTAGGCACACTTCCGCTCAAGTTATAGGCTGTATTCCACCAAGGACCGGGAGGATTCAACGGACGTCCACCTGGGTTTAATCCATTCAATGGCACCCAACCGTTTGGATTACAGAACGTATCGTAATTGATTTGAACCTCAGAAAATGAACATCCAGGTTTCAAATCACTCAATATAAACGTGACACCATAGGTTGGATTCGCAGCTCCTAAACACTCAACAGCATCCTTTATCAATCCACTTCCAACACCACCAGCGTTTGCATGCAATAAAGCCAATTGCTTAACTGCTTCACTTTCGCACTTCAACACATGGCAGGTATCTCTATGATTTAATTTCACCTGGTTACAAGATGGAATACGTGAATAATACAGTTCTCTGAAACGGTTGTAATTAATGAAATAATCAAAACCGGCCTTACCATTTGGAACGCGTTTGAATGAATCAATGATGTTTAATTTCTCACCCTTCGCCCAACGAATCTTCATCAAGTTTCTTGGTAACGTATCAGACTTCAAATAGAGTGTGTAAAGGTACTCAAAACTATCTGTCTTGCTTTTCACTAAAATGTTTTGATTGGGTTTCAATAGGGTATCTCTCGGACCAACAATCATTTTCTCTGATCCTTTTGTTCCAACGTAAATCGTATCCTTAGAACCCAAACGTACCTTGATGTAATCTTCCATGTAACGCTCAGCTGGACCTAATACCTTTTTCTCCAATCTCCATATAGGTTTCACTTTTGAACCCGTAGCCTTATAAGTGGCTGAGTCTTTTTCCCATCTGCCAGTCCAAACACCGGTAGTTGGATTGAATGAATAATTCGGATTCCATACTGGCGGTATAGCCATCAATGAATCAAAATAAACATAGAATATAGAGTCCGCAAAAACAGGAACTCTCTTACACAATCCGTTGCTATCTATGAAAATCGCATCTTCCATCGGACTTCTCTTGAAGTCAGATAACATTACTAAATCCCAAGAGCGGTAGTAGTGAAAAGGAATAGAGTCATGCGAATATGCACAGTTTACCGTAACGTTTTTATTTTTCACAACGTCAGTTGTACATTTCGATCCAAAATTATCTCCGAAATCCCACAAGCGAACAACACAATAATTTTCTCTTTTCAATGGATCGTTTCCTCCGGCAGGCGAAACACCACCACTAGGAACATACACCGTAGAATCACCGCGGGTATTTCTTTCTTTGCGTTTTGGCGCTTCCCAAATTTGGATAGGCTTCTTTGTCACGTTATTCCATTGGAAAGTATGACCCAATGCAGTAGTACCATTCTTATAGAATGTACTGTCATCATCGGTATAATCTTTGTCGTTGTGATAGAACGTGGAATAGTTTCTGAACCCTACCGTATCCATGACATCTTTAGGACACTGATATACCTGCCAATCAGGAATACGGTCGCCCATAATGTCAATAGTTGAACTAGGACCTAATATAATAATGGTATCATACACCTCACGGTCACCACAAATTGGGTGCTTGTATTGAAGTTTTACCAAGAACGGGCCTAGACCAGAGAAATCGTGACTTGGCGACCAAGTTCTGTTGTTGAAATTTTGAGGACCAGTATTAGGGTCACCAAAAGTCCATAATAAACCACTTGCACCCGATGGAACAATATTTGTTCTAAAATCAATGGTTGGTTCCGATACACACGTACTGTCTTTACTGGCTAAAATGATAACGTTTGAAGCAAAAACCGTTGCTGTTGCTTGCATACCGAAAGAATCTTTACATCCGTCTTTGGTACGAATGATCAATTTAGAATTGTAAACTCCTTGGCCAAAAAACCATTTTTTCAAGTCTGGACCCCATGTTTTAGAAGTAATATTAGGAGCAGCTTCCATCCAAACGGTTCCGTCTCCCCAGTACCACCAAATGGTATCCACCGCATTGACACCTATACGAGAGACATTTTTCACTAAAGCTAATACTGAATCACACTGGATAGGCTTATTACTTGTGAAGGCAGCTCCAATTTTTTCGCGTACAAAAACGGCACCCACTAAATTTTGTGTGTCTGTACAACCGTTTTTATCAATTGCCTCTACAAACAAATCAAATGCACCTCCACGTACGTCCTTAATTGAAAAACAAATTTTATTTGGCAACACTGAAGGTGGAAAGTCATAATCAAACAACTGACCGTCAGAAACCAAGTACTGCGTACGAATCACAGGAGATCCACTTGGAGTTTCGGTACTATCAATGAAACAGAACAAGTTGTTCTGAAAACATTGACTGTCCATAGTGACAATACTCATCTTGATTTTTGGTTTTTCTTTGATAACCAAATTTACCGTGCTCGTACATTGCTGTCCGTTCGACAAGGTAGTAATGTAAGTAGCTTTGGCATTACCTGCCTTTGAAAAGGCAAACGTAGCATTCTGAGGACCGTTGTTGGTAAAATCTGTACCACCGTCGTTGAATGTCCATTTGTGATTACTACCTTGTGCACTTCCTAAGAAAGTAATGGGTGCGCCTACGCACAAACTACCGTCGAAAGTAATGTTACAAGTTTGAGCTGTCAGTTGAAACGCCGATAAAACCGTCACTAAGAATAGAGACAGCCAGCCTTTCAGATTTGAGGAAAATCCTTTCATAATTGAACGTTTTTCTGCTAAAAAGTCAAAAATAAACGATTTACGCCGGAAACCCAAAGGCCAAGCATCGTTTGTTACAGTATATTTATTCATTTTCATATTTTTATCTTATTAAATTTAACACCCATTGGTCACCTTCAGCTTCCTGTGTTTTTCTATTTTTCGACTTCAAAATCACCTTATACGTTCCTGCAGCACAGGGTATTCCCAGATGATCACCAGCCCATTTTCTATTTTTATCTGTTGTTCCAAAAACCTTCATTCCCGCTCGATTTAATACAACCAATTCCATAAAATCGGCCGATTTCAATTCTACAAAGAATGAGTCGTTCATTCCATCTCCATTGGGCGTAAATACATTGGGTTTTACATCATCATTTGCGCCAAATTCAATTTTTGCCTCCTCTATTTGAATCATGTCTTCCAATTCTTCCATTGTTTCATTTTTGACATAATTCCGACTTTCCTGATTATTATTTACCACACCAACATTCATTTCATCTTTTACCGGAAATTCAACCAATTTACCTTGCTCCTCAATATCGCCTAGCCCTTGATTTAAATTGGCATCACCAAATTGACTGATAACAGGTTGAACCTCTCCAAATACGGTATCAGTCATAAACTTTTCCTGCTTCGGCTTCCCTTCTGGAACAGTAATTTTCAATTCTTCTTCTTTCTTTTCGGGGGATATTTTTACCTGTTTTTCCTCGTCATTACCAACCCATACTGCGACTCCAATGGAAAGTCCTACAACCGCAAAAACTCCGGCAATCTTCAAACCAACAGTTGTACTCCAAACCGAGGTAGTTGCTTGAATAGCAGCCTGTTGAGTAACACCTGTAAAAACTTGATTTTGAATAGCCTCTAAAGCACCCGATGGAGCTTCAATTTGGGCTTCACTCAATTTCGACCGAAATAATTCATCAATATGTTCAAGATTTTCAGTCATTTTTCAATCGTTGTTGCAGCCATTTTCTAGCCTTAAAAAGTTGTGTTTTGCTAGTACTCTCTGTAATCCCCAGTGCATTTGCTATTTCTTGATGCGTAAAGCCCTCTATAGCATATAAGTTAAACACGGTTCTATATCCAACAGGAAGCTTCGCTAATAAATTCATAAGATCATTGGCTTGCAATTGATCAGCAGCAGTATTGAATTGAACTTCTACTGATTCATTTGTTTCCAAATCATCAAAAAGTTTAGACTTATCCTTTCTAATTGCATCTAGACATTGATTCACAGTAATACGTTTCATCCAGCCCTCAAATGAGCCTTCAAACCTGAAATCAGGTAACTTCTGAAAAATGCGTATGAGTGATTCTTGAAACATGTCTTTCGCTTGATCATCTGAAGACGCGTACCGACAACAAATGGCAAATAGTCTGGATGAAAACAATTGATAAAGTTGATTTTGTGCCGATGGCACTCCATCGATACAACTCTTGATCAACTCTTGTTCTTGTTCCGTACTCAATGACATTTGATGAGTTCATTTCCTCAAATTTCCTTTAAGATGCGAATACACTTCTCAAGGTTGTCTGAGATTGATTAATTTTTTTTATCGAGCATCACCCGAGCAATCTTAAATGTTGCGTCAGTAAAAAGCGCTTTCAAATGAGCATTACGTTCAACTTCAAATAGACATTGCTCCAAAATTTGAACCAATTTTTCTATTTGCTCAACGGAAAATTGCAATTTTTTAAAGCTCTCTACAAATTCTCCTTCCCTGCCCTTCCATGTATTCAATTCAGGCACATAAGCTACCACCAAAACAGACCTCATCAAAGCCAACCCATAGGCTAAAAATGCTTTGATTCCTTCTTTCCCCAATGTTGACAACTCATCGGTCCATGCATTTGCCTCAGCAGGTTTCACACGGTAACACATTCCCATCCAATTCCTCCACATCTCAAAGTAGGGACTCTCAACACCCTGCATGAGATCTATGGCTACCCTAAAATCACCATCAGCCATTAAAGCGATTCGCGTAGATTGGTCTTCACTTAACTGAAAACTTGCAACCAGGTGATCTCTTAATTCTCCCATTTCAATAGGAGGAATTCTCACAGATTGAGTTCGCGACAAAATAGTTCCCAAAACCTTTTCAGAACTCTCGGCGACCAACAAAAACAAGGTATTTATTGGCGGTTCTTCAATGATTTTCAGCAAGGTATTTCCAACATCCCCCAAAAACTCAGGAAGCCATAAAATCAGAATTTTATACTCTGACTCAAACGCCATCAAAGACAAACTCTTGATGATTTCTCTGCATTCAGCAATAGGTATGTTTCCTTGCTTTTTCTCGGCACCCAAATCCTTCATCCAAGAATTATAATCAATATATGGATTGGTCAAAAATGACTTTCTCCAAGTTTCTAAATTCTCGGAAGCAATTTTTCCTTTATCAGATGAAAACGGAAAGCTAAAATGTAAATCAGGATGAGTCAACGTTTCATACTTTCTGCATGAACTGCACTCTCCACATGAATCGTTTTCCAACCTATTTTTACATGAAATAAATTGGGCATAGGCTACTGCTAATGGCAAAGAACCGTGTCCTGATTTCCCCAAAAACAATTGTGCATGAGGAATTCTTCCAGCAATCACATTGCTTCTCAACTTATCTTTCAAAGTTCTATGCCCTATAATTTGAGAAAACTTCAAAAAATATATTTTAGAAAAAACCTAGAGAAACCGCTTTATTTCCTCAACTACTTTAGCCAATTCTTCCTGCGTTGGGGTTAATTTGGGACGTGTAAAATTGATATCTCCCACATGATTTAAAGGCACTAAATGAATATGAGCATGTGGAACTTCCAAACCAATAACCGCTACACCCACTCTTTTGCATGGAATAGCCTGCTTAACTGCATTCGCGATCGGTTGGGTAAATGCCCATAAAGCTGAAAGTTCAACCGGTGATAAATCATAAATATAATCTACTTCCTTCTTAGGAATACATAAAACATGCCCCATAACCAAAGGCATGATATCTAAGAAGGCCAAATGATGATCATCTTCGTAGATTTTATGACAGGGTATTTCACCTGAAACAATTTTTGAGAAGATGGTGCTCATAATCCCAGTTTAAATAGAGATATCCAATACTTCTAATTTCACAATACCAGCCGGTACTTGAATTTCAACAATAGCTCCTTTTGCTTTACCTAGCAAACCAGACCCTATTGCACTTTTTACAGAAATTTTATTCTCTTTTAAGTTTGCCTCCGTTTCAGATACCAACTGATAAACAGCCTCCTTGCCCACATTGTGATTTTTCACTTTTACTTTACACAAGATACTCACCTTGTCTGTGTTTAATTGAGAACTATCTATCACTCTAGCATTGGCAATCAAATGATCCATTTGTGCAATCTTATCTTCTAAATGTCCCTGTGCTTCTTTCGCAGCATCATATTCAGCATTTTCAGATAAATCACCTTTATCTCTTGCTTCAGCAATTGCTTGAATAATTTTTGGACGCTCAACGTGCTTTAAATTGCTCAATTCAGCCTTTAAAGCTTCTAATCCTTCACGTGTAAAATATTGTACGTCACTCATAACAATTCTTTTAGTTCTATAAGTTTAATGAAAAAAAAAGTTGCACCAACAATTTCTGCTGATGCAACATATTCAAATATAATAAAAAATCTTAATCTTCTGATCCTAATCCAATACGAATTCCGAAAGAATGAACTCCATTAAATGGATTTGTTGCGCGGTAATTGTAATCTAAAGAAACTACATTGCCGTCTTTACCATGCCAATCGTAACTCAAGCCAGCGAACGGACCAGTAAACGCCGATGGGCGGGTCTCCTCATTGAAAATACCTTCTTGATAGCAATATCCTCCGCGTAACATAATCATGTCTTTGTAAGCATACTCCAAAGAAAGTGTCGTTTGGTTTGTAGTGAAAGAGTGGTTAGTAAAAGCAAACCCTACTGTCAAACGATTATCATACAAACTTGGTACTTTATCTAATCTCAAATCATAAGAAGCAGCAATATTCAGTAATGCGGGCAACTTCACCACATCTGTTTTTACTTGCAATGTTTTCTCAAAGGTTCCATTTTGCAAAGTCGCTTTGTAACTCAATCCATCTCCGCTATAGCTCATGTCTGGACCTATGTTCTTTACAGAAACACCAAATTTGAAATCATTTCTTTTCAACTTCGAAGCATTTGCAAACAAAGTAGTAGTATATTGAACACCTGCATCCAAAGCTAAACCCGATGCACTAGCATCTGGAATACCTTCAGTTACCATTCTAGCTGTAATACCCGCAGAAATACTATTACTGAAGCTCTTACCATATGAAACGCCAATATTGGTCATATTCACGCGGTATGTACCAATACCACCATAAGGATTGTCTTCAGTAGTTATTTGAATGGGTTGAACACCGAATTGCATTACTTGAACTCCCAACGTTCCAGCAGTACCATCTTCTCCCATTTTTACTGCAAAACCAAGATTATTGATTCCTATTCCAGACCCCATTAACCATTCTGTTCTTGCGAAAACCAATTCTGTTTTGTTGGTCATACGATCCAATCCGCCTACGTTCATAAACATCGCTTCAGAACCTCTAACACCTCCTGCACCTGACCAACCTAAACCACCTGAACGGGCCCAACCATTTATAGTCAACTGCATTGCACCTGCTTGTCCTTGTCTTTCAGGGTTTCCAGCAAATACTGAAGTAGCCATCAATCCCAAGTAGAGGGCAGAAAAACCAGACTTTATATGTGTTTTGTTTAATTTCATTTTTGTCAATCTTAAATTTTACAACTATTAATATGAATCCAAGTCAATGGCGTGCATAATACCGTACCAACGAACTACTTTCTCACCCAAACGAGGAGCTTTTACATGTATCAAATACAAACCGCTTGCAATAGGCACATTGTTCTGATTCTTCAAATCCCACTCTAAATAAGTAGCCTCATCTGCCTTTTTGATCTTACGAATAGTATTACCAGCCATATCAAAAATAGTTACTGTACACTCCGGAGGAAGATTGGTAATCTTTACACGAGAATCAATTGGACTGTTTTCGTATTTGCTGTATCCTCTGTAAGGATTGGGCACTACATTTACCAAATCTAAATTTTTCTTACCAATGTTGTCGCCCACTTTTGGTGCAATTTCAGAACCATCAAATTCATACATGGGACGGTCATCATTTCTATTGTCACCAGTATTAAATGTAGTGTATGCTTTAGAAACTCTTACATTGATTGTTACTTCTGTTGGAGGAATACCGTCTTTCATACTAAAGCCAGGCGCCAAATATGTTGGAATAACCCAGTTCACCTGAGATAACAAACGAAACTTATCACTATTCGGGGGGCTCGCACCAGCAGTTGTAGATTGCAATCCTTTACGGAATCTATCGAAGTATGTATCTTCTGGACCATAGTATCTTTCTCCAATCACATTTCGAGTGATACCGTGTCTACCGGTTCCGAAAATATATATAAAGTGTTTACCGCCAATTGCAGGGTAATTTCCGTTGTCGTTATAAACCGTGGATGTTGGATTCCAAATCATGTCTCTACCGTTCTCACCGGGTAAGTAACTATCTTCACCGAATCCAATGTTCAAACGCTCACCAGTTTCCAAGTTAATAGCATAACCAGGGAACCAACTCAAACCTTGACTACCTGCTTCATCAGCGAAGTTCTGATCTTTTGATTTTCCGAAACGCATGTTAAACTTAGACATATTTCCTTCTGTTCCATTCTTCACTTCGTCATCGGCCATTTCCATTACCACGGCTCTCGTCCATTTAGATTTATCTGGAGTAATAACCAGTTGGAAGCTATTCAATTCAGGCAAAGGATTCTGCAACCAGGATGTATTACCGCTCCATGCAAAACCATACGTATTTTGTCCGGTAGCCGCGCTGTAAGCAGCCCTTGCTGTCAATCCATAAGGTGCAATTCTTCCATTCCAAATGCGTTCGTAAGCTTGACTTGGATCCAAATAATTTCCATTGACCCCAATAAAGTCATGGGTATATGGGTCAAAAGGAGTAATACCTCTACCTGCGCTACCAGCTCTTATCCAGTTATTAAACCCTTGAGATGCGTCATTATCAACAACCGCCGTTAACCATTGTTTACCATTATCAGCCCATTTAATATCCCAATTGATAAAGGAGTTGGTAGGGTCAGCAGTTACATCCTCTGAAGGATTATACACCTGATTAATTTCAACGCTCAATCCCCAATCAGCCAATGTTTCTTTAGTAGCATTGTACTTACCAGCACGTCCTTGAATGGTTTCAAAGCGAATTCCAATTGTTGTATCTGAGAAAATAGTATCATTACCATTAATACTATCTTTTTTCACCAAGAACCAACCGGTATTCCTAGTCATAGAATCACGCAAACCGGTATTGTTAGAAGGCGTGCGTTCTTTCAAAACCAATTCAAATTTGGCGTTGGGAACCTTCAACGGATCTATTACCTTGATGTTCACAGGACCGGCACCACCCATATACTTAGGCTTCGCAACAAATCCAGTTCTAAGAATGTCTGCAACTGTACCTTCAGTAAACTCTAATGACATTCCACCGTTACCACGTCCGCTAATTCTGGTCAAACTAGGGCCAGAACCATAGGAACTTTGAAGCTCAGTACCAAAGTTTTCAGGTTCAGTAACATGAGGAGTAGCGCGATATACTTTAATGTTTCTTCTACCAGCTAGGAATTGATTTGGATCTATTTGCATAGTGTCATCCGCCAAAATTGCATAACTCAAAACCATGTAGTAATAGTTTCTAAAGTCTATCAATGAAGTATTCGCATTGGTAGCAAAAAGATCATTTTTGATGCTGAATGAATGTTGAACACCTTTATCAGAACCATCTACCTTTTCGACAGGAACCATTTGAGATAACTTAGGATCAAACACTTTATTGATGATCTGACCACGATTGTTTTTCATGTCACATTGGAACATCAAACGCGCCTTATCAATGTTATCTAAGTCACCGGTATTCACCGTTGCATCTTTCAACTGGTAAATCAAATAGCCTTCAAATTTATAGGTCAAATCTTTGTTATTCGCATCCTTGTACTTTTCAGTGTAGTTTTCAACTTTATCGGAGTTGGTATTCAAGAATTTCAAAACCAACTCTTCATGTAGCTCTTGGATTTCAATATCTGGAGCATTAGGACCATCCAAAATTTTGAAATTATTGTTAAACAAAGTTTGCGCTTTATCTGAAGCCAACTTCAACAATTGCAATGAACCAGCTGCACCTTGACATGGAGCTCCAGCACCACCACTGGTCGTTCTTGCCCAAACAACACCTACTGTAATTCTTTGAACTTGACCTGGACGCAAAATAAACGGACCTGTAGATTGCAAGAAACGACGGTCAGCCGGACGGTTACCCGCGCTCTTCTCATCCCAACATTCACCGGGGAAATCAGGATCTGTTCCACCAGAGAACATATAATTAGTTTGACGGGTTCCACCAAAACCATTACCACCAAAGGTTACGTTTTGACCTTGCTTCCACTTACCTCTTAAGAAGTTATAGAAACTATTTGGATTTCCTCTATCAGGGTTTCCAGAAACTGGGTCAGAGTTATTATTGTAGTACATGAAGTGACTCATCCCCATTTGATTGCCAGCAGTGTCTGTAGGACCTTCAAAATAGTCTACTCCTACAGTAGGGGGATTCAAGCCATAACCCAAAACTCCTTCGTCATCATCGTCACCATTGAAGCAATATCCCAAAGATCTTCCTACGTCACAACCCACATAGTCATCTGCGTAGTTACCTAAATCGGCGTCTACCCATTGACCCATATAACAATCGTTCACCGTTGTAAAACCGCGGTTGATGATTTTGGTTGAGTAAAAAGTCATATTGTTTACCTCGTCATTGGTTGCAAAGGCAAATGCCGTGGTTTGACATTCTACTCCAATCGGTTGACCGGTTGATTCGGAATGCACGTTACCCTTGTCGTTATAAACCCACCAGATAAACATATCGGGTTGTCGGTCTACTCCGTTTTCAGTATTTGGTCTGCGCTCATCCAATACAGGGTGTTCTCCGTCAAACGGATTGTAAACCCCATCGTTATTCACTACTTTGTAAGGTGCTAAATAGTCAGATTCCGCACCGAACTTTACAGAACGGTCACTTCCACCGGGCCATTCTCTGATTCCCGCACTGATGTTGGTGTACTTTGAATTCTCAAAATCTTCCAACTCATCACGAGTAACCTTCCACATACGATCGTAAGACTTACAACGCAATGGATCAGTAGAAGCCGTGGTTGTATCTAACGGACCGGGCCAAAAGTCTGAACCAAACTGACGGTAAGTCATAGCAGCTAACTTCAAGTTTCCTCCGTTGTCTTTACCACCAATCCAGATCGCACCTGAAAACAAAGAGTGTTTTCTAACCGCATTCGGGTCATTTACTTTAGGTACTTCGTATTTTGGGTTATTCAAATCCCACCACATATCACCGCCGTTCAACAATTTTGTACGAACGTTATTGATATCTAAGTCGGCCGACTGTGAAGCGGGCTCACAAGTGTTAGCTAAAGAACCTGCACGCTTGCTAACTTTAAGAGTTGAACGACCATTGAGGTTTTCAATTGGTCTAGCAAACACCTGCGAAGCAATCGCAAATCCTAAAGCTATAATTCCAAATTTTTTCATTTTTCTAATTTCCCTTCCTATTTTTAATTCAAACTAAAACGAACACCCAAACGAATGGTTCTTGGAGCATTCCAGTTTCCTGTTTGAGAGTTTAACAATAAACGATACAAATCAGTATAAGACTGAGCATCAATCTGAGTTTTGATCAACAATTGTCCTTGCGGTGATGTCAAGAATCCATCATCGTTAGGTTGACCTGTGTATGGGAATACACCCAAAACATTCCAAGTGTTCAACACATTGTTCACCCAAAGGAAAGCAGTAAATCTCAAAGGATTTTTTGCATCTCCACGGTTCAATTGGAACGCTTTAGAAATGTTGATATCAAAGTTATACTGCCATGGCAATCTTGCACCAAACGGTACACCTTTGATTTGAGCACGATCTACAGCACCGATCTGAACTGGACGATTGGTTGGTGTATAAGGCCCACCACTGTAAGTATTTCCAATTACGTTGAAGCTGGTGAATTTGAAGATTTCTTTTCCAAAGAATACAGGTCCTTTGTACAAGTTCTTCTTATTCAAGTCTCTTCCGCCTCCCCACTCCCAAGTGGCGCTCACTTTTAAGTTATGACGAATGTCTAGTTCACCTAAAGGAATCACGTTTCTTAAGTTTGGTTGGTTACTTGCAATCAAAGTTGCTTGAGAACTGATGTTTGATCCAGTTCCATCAGCAAACTGCAACATGTAACTAGCTGACAAACTCAAAGGACCAATATCTCTTATGCTGAAGTTACCTCTGAAACCAGTGATGGTAGCAAAGTCAATGTTACGGTAAGTAATGTAGGTAACTGGATAACCTTGGTTGATTTGGTACAAACCAAAGTCATTTCTGATTTCAGAATAAGATGCGCTCAACTCCAAACCTTTGTCACCTTTGCGACCAAAGATTTGCTTGTAACCCACTTCATAATCCGTTTTCAAACGAGAATTCAATGATCCGTTGGCCAAGGTTGATCCTTGTCTAAATCTCAAATAGTAGATATCGTCAATGGTTACGAAAGACGCTCCAGCATTCGGACGCTGAGCCAAGATGTCATAGCTTACGTAGAACGTTTTCTTTTTAGGTTCTAATGGGAAAGAGAACCAAATACGAGGCAATAGATTTACTGCAGGTGTATAATCTACGAATGTCTTATCTGTAACTTCTTGTTTATTATAGTCTACCAAGTAGGGTGCGATGCGACCATTAGAAGTTTGGTTCGCCAATAATTCTGGGTTTTTCAATTCAGACCCATCAGCATTGTACCAACGGTCTCCTTCACGGTATCCAATTACTTTAGTAGGTGATTGCATATCGTTAACATATACATAAGCATCATCTGAAATATTTGTTGGATGTTCCACATTCAAACCGTTCAAATCTGCAACCTCTGCTTTGGTGCGAATAGGATACAAGCTATATGGATCTTTCAATACAATTTGGTTCGCATCGTAACGTTCCATACGAAGTCCCACACGGAAGATCAAATCTTTGAACTGGAATTGGTCTTGCAACCAAGCTGCAATGTATATAGGTTGGAAAGCACCAATGGTTCTTCTGTCAGGATCATTCAAGAATTGGTTTATTGAGGGCTTACCTCTAACAATGTTTCCAAGGTGATCATAACCAAAATAGTTTACATAACCGTTACCGTTGTTCAATAGTTCATTGGCATTGAAATCTCTTAAGTCGAAATCACCAGGCTTATAACTATTTACATTGATAAAGGTTTGCTCATTTACTAAATTACCGTAAACATCTCTTCCGCCTTGAGAAATCAATCGATTTCTGAATGAACGGTCAAAATGAGATTGCTCAGAGTAATTCACCAATCTATTATATCTAACAGTATCAGTGAAAACGCCGTTTTCATCATAAGACAAAATTGGATTGTTTACATCAAGTTCAGAAATGTGTTTGTTCATTAACTGTCCCATCAATATCCACAGACCATTGGCGTTCAAACTGTAACCACGGTTGATGTTTTGCTCATAATAGAATCCTGCCTGTAAATCATGAGGAGTTCTTTCACGTCCACCCACAGTTTTAGGCTTCACCTGCATTTGCCCTAAAGCAAACAAAGAATATTTCTCAGTAGATGATTTACCCCAACCTCCTACAGAAGTTCCAGGAGTAGCCCACAAAGAATACACGTTATTTGGCTGGTATCCGTTTAACAATCCTTGTCCCATCAATACCTGAAGAGGATTAGTTAAGTTAAATCCACGATCCTGATAAAAATCAAAAACGTTTTGAGTGTAGTTTGCACGTACGGGGTTCAAATTACTTCTTTGGAAAGTTAAAAGTGTATCTGTGTATCCAACATGTTCCCAATAATTTCTTAATTGAACAATATTGCCGTTTTGATCTTGAACTACACGAGGCTCTTTATTTGGATTTTGTTGCTGATCGTAGTTTGAGTAAGCAAAAAATTCAGTAGGATAAGATTTAAATTCTCCTATGTATCCGTAATCAAAAAACCTACGACCATGCTCCTGATGTTGGTTGGTAGACCATGCATTTTGATATTCAGCGCGAATGGTGTAAAACGCATTCTTAATGGTACTTTCTTTGTTTACTTTAAATTCTTGTCTGAATTGTAAGTATGAACGAAAGGTATGATTATCACTGGTACCATTTTCATTGTAGTTCATGATTGCATTCGTAGCGTTTCTTCCACCTCCATAAAAATAACTCGCAAAACCTGTCAAGTTGATATACTTGTTAGGATTGAACTCTAATTTACCAATGAAGTTTCCGTTGTACTGTTGTGAAGTTGGACGTGCGGCCAATAAATCAAAATCTGACTCTTTAAGATACGAAGCTGCATGAACGAAGCCATTTGGCGTAAAAACCAAAGGATTTTTCTCTATCTCCGCTAACTTCTCTTCTTTTAGAATATAAACTCCCGTTCTTGTTGGACTTGGATCGTAGTAGTAACCCACGTTTCCATTCAAAGTAAAGCCCAATTTTACCAATGATTCCGTCTTTCCGGCAAGGTTCTTTTTACGTTGAACCCATAGTGGTCCAGATATAAACCCTTCCACGGTGTTGTATCCATAAGGATCTAATCCGCTTGAAGTAATACCTTCAAAAATGGTGATGAATTTTTCAGTTGCACTTTTTGAAGTATACGAAAACGCTCCACCGGTTAAGTCACCGTACATAGCAGGAATACCCCCAATGCTCACTGACAATTGATCAACCCCTAGGTTAGGAACTGCACCGCCACCAATAACACGCATACCATCAACAAATGTTCCGTTACCATCTGCACGAGTACCGCGAACTGAAATCCCTTGACGTGATTCTATAATAGCCGAGTTGGTAGCAGTTAACGCTCCTATACCTCTTCGGCCGCTATTGATCATGTTTTTACCTGAAATATTGGCTTCATTTTTCTCTAAGGCTATTACACTTCCTTTAGAACGCGTAACAATATTAACGACCGACATTGAAGTAGTCATAGATACCTTTAGCGGCTCATTCAATCCAACCGTCAATTCAACATCGTTGTAAGTTTGCTTTGAAAAACCATTCTTGTAAACTTCAATTCTGTAAGTTCCTGGATTCAAAGTTTGGAAGATAGCATTACCGTCGCTATCCGTTGTGTCTGATGCCTTCTCAATGTCATTCAAAAACAATTTCACCTCAACCCCACTCAACGACTTTCCATCACCGTCTTGCGCTTTAATACGAAAGTCAGCATAGTTCGTTTGTCCGAACGCGGTTGTGAAACCCATTAACAACACCGAAAACAATAACAATTTCAGTAGTTTATCCTTCATCATATCAATTAATTCAACTATTTGCATTACTCGTGTTCAAAAAGTTACAACACTTTCACGGTTTAATCGGCAAGTTTATCGAAAAATCAAGGATTTATCAAGTTTATTTTGAAGTACTTTTTTGTACAAAAAAACGGCTATTGTCAAAAACAACAACTAAAAACACCCAATTATATATCAGTCAATATTTTAGACAATAATACCTCTGATATATTTTGATAACTTTCTACACTCCAACCGGCAACATGTGGCGAAAACATTACATTACAGTTTTTACTTAGTTGCTGAAAATACTGTGACAATTCATTCTCCTTCTTCATGGGAGGCTCTTGAGGGTAAACATCCAACAAAAGTCCGCCAATTTTTCCTGTTTCTACTAAAGGACATATCGATTGAATATCAATCACTTCACCTCTTGAACAATTGATTAAAACAACACCGTCTTTGCACCCTTCAATGAATCCAGAATTCACCCAATTTCGGGTTAAATCTGTCAAGGGCACATGAAACGATATGACATCTGCATGACCAACCAATTCTTGCAAATTCACCTCCCGAACGTACTCATTTCCGAAGCCTTGTTTGAAACGATCATAAGCCCATATTTCAACATCAAAACCACGCAATTTCCGAGCCAATGCCGACCCTGTAAATCCGTAACCCACAATGCCAACTACTTTGCCTTTTAACTCAAATCCACGATGTCCATCCCTATCCCACTTTCCAGAAACCACTGAGCTATGCGATGATATTAATTTGTGTCTGAATGCCAACAGCATTCCAATTACATGTTCCGCAACTGAATCGGCGTTTGCACCTGCTGCATGAAACAATTTGATTCCCCTCTCGGAGGCTGCTTTTTCATTAATATTATCTATCCCAGCTCCCGCTCGGCCAATCCATTTTACACTGGAAACACGACTAAAAAACGATTCACCTAAATGTAACTTACTTCTTACAATCAAACCATCAGGGCGCAATTCAATACATCTATCAATAACCTGATCAACAGAAATACTCGGCTCATAGAAAACCTCGTGTCCCGCGGCAATTAAGCCACTTACCAACGATTCATACACATCATCGATGATAAGAATTCGAGCCATTATCTTAATTTTTTACGATTGCGCGCCCAATTAGAAATTGTAGATCCCTGTGTGGGTTCAGTTACTGAGATATCAACTCCTTTTCTATTCTCCCAGAAATAAGCCGCTGCTGAGGTCAAATCTATTAATTCATCACTCACCAAACTGGCTTCTGCGTTAGGTTGAAAATAATTTTGAATGAAATGCGTATTAAAATCCCCAGAAATAAAATTCGGATGATTCATAACAAATGTTCCAAATGGCAAGGTTGTTTGAATGCCCGTAATGATATACTCTTCAATGGCACGCTTCATGCGCTCAATGGCTTCTTGGCGGGTTGGCGCCCAAACCACCAACTTTGACAACATATTATCGTAGTATATGGGAATCTCTAGATGTGGCTCCATACAATCATCAATGCGAATTCCAGGACCGGCGGGAATAACATAAGATTTTACCGTTCCAATATTGGGTAGAAACTGTTGGTAAGGATCTTCGGCACACACTCTCAACTCGAGAGAATGCCCATTAATGCTCAAATCGTCTTGTTTAAAAGGCAATTTCTCACCTTGGGCCACTAAAATTTGCAATTGAACCAAATCAAGGCCTGTTATCATTTCAGTCACCGGATGTTCTACCTGCAATCGGGTGTTCATCTCAAGGAAATAGAAATCCTCGCCATCTCCCAACAAAAATTCAACGGTACCGGCTCCTGAATAATTACATGCTTTCGCTACATTCACTGCAGCCTCACCCATTCTGTGGCGCATCTCAGGGGTTAAAACGGCGCTAGGTGCCTCTTCTACCAACTTTTGATGTCTTCTTTGGATGCTGCATTCTCTTTCAAATAAATGCACCACATTTCCGTGGTTATCTGCTAAAATTTGAAATTCAATGTGTCTTGGATTGCCCACATATTTTTCAATAAAAACACTATCATCTCCGAAGGCATTTCTGGCTTCATTTTGGGCGGTCACTAGGGATGAAAGAAACTCGTTTTCTTCATATACAGCCCTCATTCCCTTTCCACCGCCACCGGCAGAAGCTTTTATTAATACTGGAAAACCTATACTCTTAGCCACGTCAAGAGCAGCATCTGCGTCTTTAATGGCTTCATTGATTCCGGGCACCAATGGAACCCCGTACTTTTCAACGGCTTGCTTCGAGGCAATTTTACTTCCCATCATTTCCATTGCTTCGGCAGAGGGACCAATTAAGATGAGACCCTCTTCTTTTAATCGTCGAGCAAAAACTGCATTCTCAGATAAAAACCCATAACCTGGGTGTACCGCTTGAGCACCTGTAGATTTGCAAAGATCAATGATGGTTTCCATTTTCAAATAGCTTTCGCTGCTGGGTCCGGCGCCAATGCAATAAGCTTCATCAGCAAAGCGTACGTGCCTTGCTAATTGATCTGCCTCACTGTAAACAGCCACCGTTTTAATACCCATTTCCTTGCAGGTACGCATCACTCTAAGAGCAATTTCACCGCGATTCGCTATAAGAACTTTAGAAATCATAAAATATAGATTTACCTTCGCGAAGGTAATTAAGATGAAGAGTATTGCCAAGGTATATTCGCTTATTCGATTTGAGCTGAAGCTTGATGCGAAAAAACCCGGAGTCATTGCCTCTGCAATACTTCAATTGTTCGTCACGGCATTGTTGAGCATGCTCAGTCAACCCAAGATAAACGCTTCCACTTGGAATACCCTTTTTTGGATCACCCTAATATTAGGAAGCATAAATGCCGTATCCAAGAATTTCACCCTCATTTCAAAAGGCCGCTGGCTCTATTTAAATCAGCTTTCATCACCTTTAGAAATGCTCTGGTCTAAAATCATTTACGGTTGGTTAAACATGATTTTCCTTACGGCAGTAAACATGCTCATGTTTGCATTTTTCATGGGAATTCCCGTAGAACACATATTACCATACACTACATTATTGATTTTAGTTACTGGGGGAATTTCATCTGTTTTCACCTTCATAGGTGCCGTAGCAACCAAAGCAGAAGGCGCAGGATTTTTAGCTCCAGTTTTAAGTTTACCCATAATTCTTCCCTTCTTATTGGTGGGAATTAAAGCATCATTGAAAGCTTTTAATCCTATTTTGGTGAGCTCTTTCAACACCGATACCTTACTAGTCTTATCTTTAGACGTTCTGGTATTGGTATTGATATCGGTTTTATTTACTTCCCTTTGGAAGGATTAACTTTTGAACCAGTCTTTTTCAGTACGGGCTTTTCCCCGTAACTGCACCACTGATAAAGTACCTCGGCTGCAACATCAAAAGTAGCGTCAGACTTGTAGCCTTTAAACCAAGCTGTTCTTTGAGTAGTTTTGGTAGAATCACCCGAAACCTCAGCTAAATCTGTAGGCAATGCATATAAAGTGTCGCTTTTACCTACATATTTATTGTCTCTGAACGCCTTATCTTGTTTTTTCAGCAACTCCTGTTGTTCTTTGTAAGAGGCCAAATCCAGTTTGTAAATAATTGACTTTCTGGATTCTCCAATTTCTTTAGATCTCTTTTCAACCGCTTTAAAATACGGCTCTTTGGTTACCACTTGTTTACCAACTGCAACAGCTAGTTTATAGCGTTGAGTTTCATAATTATCGTATTTCGCTTGTGGAATTTGATCAAAATCCAAATGAAAATCCAATTCTTTTTCTCCTCTTTCCACTAAATCGTAGGCATCTGGAACAATGACATCGGGAATTACACCATGCAATTGGGTTGTGCCTCCATTGATTCGATAAAACTTTTGAATGGTCACTTTAACTTCTCCAAATCCACGGGGAAATACTGCAGTTTTCTCGCCTCGTAATGGCACCATTGTTTGAACAGTACCTTTCCCAAAGGTGCTCTTACTTCCAATAATAATAGCTCTTTTATAATCTTGCAATGCAGCCGCTAAAATTTCTGATGCCGATGCACTGTAAGTATTCGTTAAAACAACCAATGGCCCTTTATATTGCTGATTTGGATCTGGATCTTCCGCTTGTTGAATAGTGCCTTGTGGATCTTTTACCTGAACTATTGGCCCAGTTTTAACAAACAATCCGCTCATTTCAATGGCATCAGCCAGACTTCCACCCCCATTGTTGCGCAAATCCAAAACAATACCATCAACATTCAACTTTTTCAATTTTTCAATCTCATTGTGAACATCTCCAGCACAATTCCTGCCTCTTCCGCGGGCAGCAAAATCAGCATAAAAACTTGGCAATTGAATCATACCAAACTTCTTAGATTGATATTCAAATACAAAGCTGCGAGCGTAACTTTCTTCAATAACCACCACATCACGAATGATGGGTATAATCTTTATTTGTCCGTCGGGTTTTTTAACGGTCAATTTCACCACAGTTCCTTTTTTGCCTCTAATCAATTGAATGGCATCATCCAATTTCATATCTACAACATCAACTGCTTCCTCGTCAGCTTGAGCAACTTTCAAAATCAAATCACCTGCTTTCAAATCACCTTGCTTGTAACTAGCAGATCCTGGCACAATGCGCTCAACTTTAATGTAACCATCTCTTTCACTCAATGTTGCTCCAATACCTTCTAATTTTCCGGTCATGGAAATATCAAAATTGTCTTTATCTGCCGGTGGAAAATAATTGGTGTGAGGATCATAAATCTCAGCCAGAGTATTACCATAAAATGAAAGTTGATCTGCACGGTCCATTTTTCTCCAACGTTTGAACCAATCTTGAACCAACTTTACTGTTTCATTTCTAGATTTTAGTTCAAGCGTATCGTATGACTTCGCTGAGTCATTTTCCATCTTTCTATACAAACGGTCAACGGTCTGAAAACGAGACCACTTTGACCATTTTTCTTTTAATTCAGCGTCTGTCTTTGACCAATTCTCTTCTTTCTCCTTTACCTCATAACTGATCTTCTCCTGATAATTCAAGGGTTTAGCCAAATCAGCAACCACCCAAGGTTCAATTTGATCCAGTCTCTTTAACATTACACTCCAAACCGTATCAAAGAAATCAAACCTTCCAGCCGATATTTGATCATCAATTGATGACTTATACACTTCAAATCGTTTGATATCTTGAACTGTAAAAAATTGTTTATCTCCATCCACTCGGTCAAGCACATTTTGATACATCAACATGGAAAATTTATCATCCATTTTGCGCGGTTGATAGTGTTGACTATTCAAAGTATAAACCAACCTCTTCAAAAGGGGCTCTTCGCCATTAAAAGGTTTATTCGAACAAAAGCTAAGCACCACAATAGTGGCGGCAATGCTGCTCAAGGAAATCCATCTTCTCATCATAAATTATTTCGCATCAAATCTTTGCAAACCCAAGGTGTTGATTCCTTGATCAAAAATCAAATCTACAGGAATATTTGCAGTACTTAAAACTTGCAAATCTGATTTCAAATCTGCAGGAACCGTTCCCCTGTCGGCCAACATTTTTTGTACACCGGCAAGATCTCCATTCCCCTGTAATTGCAACAACTCAGAAGCCAATTTTTCAATGGCTAGTTTCATTGCATCTACATCTACTTCATAACCCTTGTTCGACTTTTTCACACAACCATTTTTCATCAGCGTATTAAATGTAATCATGTTGGCTTTCCCATGTGCACTGGAAGCGCCGAACCTTACCGATCTAAATACAGATGCCACAAAAGTAACGTAGTAATCATCCAATTTTCCTGGTAATTCGCCTTTTTCATGAAGCTTCGTCACCATATATAATCCTAACACATCAGCTTTACACTCTTCAATGGCTGAATAAGTAGCACCTAAGGCTTCTCTTACAGTTTTATCGGGTTGATTTACCAAGTTCTTGACTCCCAAACCGTGTGCCACTTCATGGAACATCACATTGTTGAAGAAAGCATCAAACTTGATGTTCTTGCGCTGATTTGCAACAATCAATTTCTCTGAAATAGGAACCACAATTTGCTCAAATTTGGCCTTCATGGTATTCTTTAACTGCGATCTGCGAGTGCCAAAGTACTGTTGTAACACCTCATCATTTGGTAGGTTCACAGCAATAGTCTTGCTACCTGCGTTGCAATCTCCACCGTAATAGACCACATCAAATACCGCTAATGAGCTCAATGGTTTCGATGGTTTTTCAAGTGGAGGATAACCAGGAACTTCAATGACTTTGGGGCCTTGATTCATAATAATATCCCCATTCTCCAAAAGAATAACCGATGAATCAGATTCATCTCCCAACAACGGTTTATAAGGTGCATCTACAGGCAAACCCGCTTGAAGTTCTGGCAAATAACCAATAAGTCTGTCCAATTTTGCACCCCATTCGCGATCTCTTACCAAAACATAAGCCTCAAATGATGTCTTTGCTCCTGCTAATTTATCTTCGTAATTTTCAATCGGGCCTATTACAACATCCAAATGTGATTTCAACGACAGCCACTCAGCATCTGATCTAAGATAATCATTGGTCATAACAGCTTGAGCCCTCCCTTTCAAATAAACGGCAAAAGCAGAATCTTCTTTTTCTATTGCAGCAGCTGCTTTTTCCAATTCCTCCATGATGGAAATACACTCTTTTTGATATTCTACACTAAAATCTGCTATTTCCACTTCTTTGCCGTTTTTTAAAGGAAACTTCTCCATTGGGGGCGGCATGTTTTTAGGGTCTTTTTTCATCAATTCCTGCATCTCCTGCATGGTTCTGGCATTTCTCACTACCGTGTAAGGCGATAACACTCTAAATTTAACCCCTTCATCTACCTGGGAAATATCAAATCCTTCGGGATAAAAATTCACACCAACGGGCTTCACCCCTGCTCCTTTTAAAAATGGCGCGTCATCGTTGAGTCGATCCCAAGGACCGTAATTAATCTCCATGAATTTTTTCAAATCTGGATCTTTGATTCCCGCTAATGCCTTAGTTTTGTCCATGTACGACTGCTTCCAGAAAACTTCGTCAGCTTTTTGAGCCGCTTTTATTAAATGAACCAAACATTTTTTTTCAGCTTCGCTCAATAAATTGGTATCTGTTTCTAATTTTATCTCTTTATACGATGCAAGTCTTTGTTTAATTGGATAATCCTTCACTGCAGTTTGTGCCTCCAAAGTGGCAGATAATCCAAAAAGTATAACCGTTAATATTCTCATTCGATGAATTTTTGTTAAATCACAAAGTTAACCGAAGGGGGCATTAAAAAAAATCCATCCATTGAATTGCTGAAAATTAACGATGAAAATATCAAACCGAACGATTTTCGCACCAAGAAGACAAAAATTAATTGCAACTTCGCACCCTTGAAAAACGCTGCTCAACTGTCAGAAAATCTCCAAAACAAACTTTTTCCAGGGCTCTCAAACCAAGCCGGAAAAGTGCAAGTGGGTGAGCATCAATATCCCATGAGTGTCATGGAACTCAACCACCCTACTGGTAAATACGTCAACAAAATTCTTATATCCATTTTCAACGCCTTTTCACGTAAAGGGGTAATTCAAACGGTTGGAAATGCGAGTGCTCCTGGGCTTATTTTTCCAGAACTAATCCCAAATACGGGAATAAATCAATTTAATTCCGCCCAAAATAAATGTCCCATCATTTCAGTAAATATTATGGGCTCGGAACAATTCCCCGATTCTGTTACGGTACAAGCTGAACCCTTTATGGTATTACAACTCAACCCCGTTTGGACTAACACCAAGGAGTATCTCTCAGACATGAGTTCAAAATACAGGGTACGTGCTCAAAAAGTTCTTACTGTCAGCAGCGAATTAACCAAAACCAAACTGTCTGACTTGCCTTCAAATGAATGGATTGCACCGTGCTCAGCTCTCCTTTACCAATCGCTGCAAGATAAAACCATTGCAATTGGAAAAAATTTGGCTGATTTGTTGCATTGTTATTCCAAAAGTTTGGGTCCTGATTTTCATGTTTTTGGCTACTACCTTGAAGGTTCACTAGTGGGTTTTATTTCGTGCATCACAGACGAAAACAACCTTTTTGCTATGCATTTAGGCATGAAAAAAGGCGTAAACGAAGACTTAAAATTATACCAAAGAATGCTTTTTGATCTGGTTGAATTTGGAATAAATAACCAAGCAAATAGCATCAACTTTGGCCGCACTGGCACTGAAATAAAAAGCTGTTTGGGTGCTAAACCAGTGGAAAATTCTTTTGTTGTATTCACCCGTTCTAGATTCCTACTTTCCCTCTTCAGAATCTACTTAAAGTACTTCCGTAACTCAAAATCATACACCGTTCGCGAACCTTTTAAGTCAAAATCTAAAGAATTGGCTTAAATTAGGCCCATGAAGTGGTTTAATTTTACCTCTGTTTCTCTTTTTTTCGGGGGATGTTTTTTCGCTCCCACACAGGCTCAATTCAACACCAATAAAGAGGGCAGCTCATATTCATTTGAAAAAATATCTCACGTTGAAAATACCAAAGTGAAGGATCAGTGCAAAACTGCCACCTGTTGGAGCTACTCCACACTTTCATTAATTGAATCTGATCTCATCCGCAAAAACAAAGGAAATCACGACCTCAGCGAAATGTACATTGCTCGCTGTGCCTACGTTGAAAAAGCCATTACCTATGTAAGAATGAACGGAAAACACCAGTTTGATGAGGGCGGAGAGGGACACGACATCAATTACATCATTTCCAAATACGGCATTGTTCCTGAAGAAGTTTATACTGGCTTATTAAACGGAAAAATTCGCCACGACCACTCCGAGCTGGTAGCCCTTTTAAAATCGGTGGTTGAAACCGTCGTAAAACAACCAGCGGGTAAAATTGGCACTGAGTGGATTGGTGCAATCAACGGAATTTTAGATGCTTACCTCGGTAAAATCCCCACAGAGTTTAACTATCGCGGCAAAAACTACAATCCCAAAACATTTGCAGAATCTTTAGAATTAAATCAAAATCAATATAAAATCTACACCAGCTTTACTCATCATCCTTTCTATCAATCTTTTGCTATTGAAGTCCCCGATAACTGGTCCATGCAAATGGCAGAAAACCTACCCTTAAACGAGATGACTCAAGCCGTAGATAAAGCCTTGAAAAAAGGAATTTCTGTAGCATGGGCTGCAGATGTAAGCGAAAAAGGCTTTAGCTTTAGAGATGGTATTGCACTTGTTCCAATGCATGATTCTCTCATCAAAAAAGAAGGACAAGACAACAAGCAATTCAACAATGCGGGCGCAGAAAGAAAAGGGAATGCCTTTACCATCCCTTGCGAGCAAAAGTTGATTACCCAAGAGTCACGACAAGAAGCATTTGATCTTCAACAAACCACAGACGACCACGGAATGCACATTGTAGGACTTTACAAAGAAAAAAGCACAGGAATGGAATATTATTTGGTCAAAAATTCTTGGGGAACCGTCAACAACCTCGGCGGCTACATTTTTGTCAGCAAACCCTATTTCCAATACAAAACCATTTCGGTGATGATTCACCAAGACGGAGTAAAATAATTATGAATACTAAATCAATTATTTATTAACTGTTAATAATTGATTAACAACTCCTTATTATATAAATCAAACTCCATTAATACCCAATTTTAAGTAGAGTACTTTTTTCGAGGAGCATGCAAAGCCCTCAAAGAAGAACTTTGGAAGTTTGCGTTTTAAGCGATCTTCACCTCGGAACATTCGGGTGCCACGCGCTCGAAATTGTTGACTACCTAAAATCCATTAAACCCAAGATTCTCGTTCTCAACGGTGACATCATTGATATTTGGCAATTCAGAAAAAAGTACTTCCCAGCTGCGCACATTCAAGTTATTCGGGAAGTATTCAAATTGATGGAATTAGGAACCCATGTGTACTACATCACCGGCAACCATGACGAAGCCCTCAGAAAATACTCAGGCACCAAACTCGGTAATCTCACCCTAGACGATAAACTCGTTCTTGAACTAGACGGCAAAAAAACGTGGATCTTTCACGGCGATATTTTTGATGCCACCACCCGCGGAAGTGCTAAAATCATTGCCAAACTTGGCGGACATGGCTACGATTTTCTCATTTGGTTGAATCATGTAACCAATAAACTTCTTACAGTCTTAGGTTATGAAAAAAGAAGCTTCTCCAAAAAAATCAAGAACAGCGTCAAACAGGCTGTTAAGTGGATTGGAGACTTTGAGGTAACTGCTGCTGATTTAGCCATCGAAAACCAATTTGACTATGTGATTTGTGGACACATCCACCAGCCTCAAAAAAGAGTCATCACCCAAAACGGCAAATCTACCACATACCTGAACAGTGGTGATTGGTTGGAAAATTTAACGGCCCTTGAATATCAAAAAGGCCACTGGGAAATTTATTATCATCAGCAAAAAGCATCCCAAAAAAGCCATTCCACCATTGAAGCAAATAACACTCCAAAAGTGCCTGATGTTCTCACAGAGCAAGTGGCATTTTGGATTCAGAGTGCTCTTTAATCATCCAAATGAAAATCTTATACTGCATCCAAGCTACAGGAAACGGTCATATTTCAAGAGCTATTGAGTTATTACCCTTCTTGAGCAAATACGCGGAAGTTGATGTTTTCCTTAGCGGTGCAAATTCTTCTTTGAGACCTGATTTACCCATAAAATTTAGCAGTGCTGGACTCTCATTATTTTATCGCCCTGAAGGAAATTTAAATTGGTGGAAAATCCTCAAACAAATTAATCCATTCCGCCTTTTTAGAGATGCACTAAACTTACCCGTTCAAAATTATGATCACGTCATCATTGATTATGAATTTGTAGGTAGTCTTGCATGTAAAATTAGGCGCAAACCCTTCCTTCATATTGGAAACCAAGCTAGTTTCGCTTCCAAATTGATTCCACGTCCCCAAAAAAAACACCTAGCCTCCGAATGGGTACTAAAAAAATACTGCTATTCAAAATTCAATATTGGTTACCATTATAAAAATTATGAAGATTGGATCTTGCCTCCTACCATAAAGCAGCACTTTTGGGAAGCAACACCTACTTTTGGAGATCATATTACGGTTTACTTACCCCACATTTCTAAACAAGAGATAAACAGATACTTTTACGCCTTGCGCGGAGTAGAATTTCATATTTTTCACCCTGAAGTCCAAAAGTTTGAAATTGACTACAACATACATTGGCACCCCATTGATGGCTCCAAATTTGACCAAAACTTGATTCATTGCAAAGGGGTAATTACAGCCGCTGGATTTCAAACCACCGCCGAAGCTTTGTTTTTGGGGAAGCCAATTTTGGTCATTCCCATCCCAAAACAATATGAACAATGGTGCAATGCAGAGGCATTAAAAGAGTACGGTGTTGAAGTTGTGAACTCTCTCAACCTCAACTTTGAAAAGACTTTCCGTAGTTGGTACCAAAATTCCAATTTACCAAAAAACAAACCTCATTTTATCAAGACGGAAGATATTGCCAAACGCATCATCGCGGAGTTGCAAAGCATGCCATAAACCCCGTATCTTTGCCCCAATTTTTCAAAGCCATGATAATCGGGGTACCTAAAGAAATCAAGAACAACGAAAACCGCGTTGCAGTAACTCCTGCAGGAGTAAGTGAATTTGTAAAACATGGACACAAAGTTTATGTTCAATCAACCGCCGGAATAGGCAGTGGTTTCTCTGACGAGGAATACACCAAAGCCGGGGCTAATCTACTCCCAACCATTGAGGAAGTCTACGGCATCGCCGAAATGATTGTTAAGGTTAAAGAACCCATTGAACAAGAATATTCTTTGATTCGTGCTGGACAATTATTGTTCACCTATTTCCATTTCGCTTCTTACGAGCCTTTGACCCACGCTATGATCAAAAGCGGAGCCATTTGCTTAGCTTATGAAACCGTTGAAGTTAACAGATCTTTGCCACTGCTAATCCCTATGAGCGAAGTTGCTGGTCGTATGAGTATCCAAGAAGGTGCTAAATACCTTGAAAAACCCATGGGCGGCCGCGGAATCCTTTTGGGTGGTGTACCAGGCGTTAAACCTGCAAACGTAGTAGTTTTAGGTGGCGGAATCGTAGGGACTCAAGCAGCCAAAATGGCCGCAGGCTTGGGTGCTGACGTAACCATCATGGATGTTAGTTTGAATCGCTTGCGTCAACTTGACGATATCATGCCAGCAAACGTTAAAACTCAATACAGCAACGATTACAATATTCGCGAAGCAGTAAAAACTGCAGACCTCGTAATTGGTGGCGTATTGATTCCTGGTGCAAAAGCTCCAAAATTAATCACCAAAGATATGCTTTCAACTATGCGTCCTGGTTCTGTCATTGTTGACGTTGCCATTGACCAAGGAGGATGTTTTGAAACTTCAAAACCAACCACTCATGCTGAGCCAACCTACGTGGTTGACGGTGTAGTGCACTATTGCGTAGCAAACATGCCTGGCGCAGTTCCTTATACTTCTACCCTTGCATTAACTAATGCGACCCTTCCCTACGCCGTTCAACTGGCAAACAAAGGTTGGAAACAAGCTTGCTCTGACAACGCTGATCTCCGCCTAGGACTAAACGTAGTTGAAGGAAAAGTAGTTTACGAAGGCGTTAGCGAAGCATTCAACCTTCCATACACCCCAGTAAACGAAGTGCTTTAATAGGTTACGGGTACCAGGTACAAGGTCTCGGGTACCGGGTAACGGGTCTCGGGTACCGGGTACCGGGTTACGGGTTAGCTAGCTCGTCTCTCGTCACAAGCCCCTGGTCGCTAGTCACTAGCCAACAGTCTACGGACTACGGACTACGGACTACGGACTACAGCCTACAGCCTACAGCCTACAGCCTACAGACTACAGCCTACAGCCTACAACCTACAAACCAAGTACCATAGACCAGTACCAAAGACTAAAGACCATGTCCCAAATACCAAACCATAAAATATACGGAGAAGAGAATTCCAAAACCATCATCATTTTGCATGGTGTTTTTGGAATGCTTGATAATTGGCACTTGGCGGCGAAAGCGTTATCCGAATCTCATAAAGTAGTTACCTACGATGCTCGAAATCACGGCAAATCATTTCATGACGATGATTGCTCTTATCAGGCTATGTCAAATGATTTGCTTAACCTCATGGAAGAACTTAACATTGAAAATGCCTATATTTTAGCTCATTCAATGGGTGGAAAAACCGCCATGCTTTTTGCAGATCAACATCCCCAGAAAGTAATTAAATTGATACCCGTTGATATTGCACCAAAAGCATATCATGCAGGACATCTTGAGTACATTCAGGCGTTTAAAAGCATCGATTTTAGCAAAATTCAATCCCGAAAAGAGGCAGACGATGCGTTCCTACCCTATGCACCCATTTTGGGTGTTAGGCAATTCTTGTTGAAAAACCTCGAGGTTAATCCTTCTGGGGGATATCAACTCAAAATAAACATCAATGCCATTGAAAATCATTATTACGATATCATTGGCGGATTGAATTTTCAGAATGTTTTCAAAGGCGAGACACACTTCATTTTGGGTGAAAAAAGTGGATACCTAAAAGAATCTGACAAACCCTATATTGAACAACATTTTCCACATTCCAATTATCACACCATCAGCAAAGCAGGACATTGGGTGCATGCTGACAACCCCGAAGAATTTCTGCAGGTAGTAAAAGAAATTATTGATTAACTTCGCCTTTCATGAGAAATAAGTGGGTCCTTATTCTGCTTTTGTCGAGCTTCATAAACTTGAAGGCCCAAATGGGTTCGATTTCTGATTCTACTAGAAAGAAAAATGAAGAAAAAAGCTGGATCCTCATGCATGTTGCAGCTACCTATAGCGTGAATGCCGGTGATTGGGCCGATAGATATCCTGCGTACACTGCTTTGCCGCTCAGATTGGAATATTACCACAAAAATAAGTACACCCTTGGCGCCGATTTTAGTTTCTATCTTGGCTCGCAAGTTAACTCAGCCGGTATGTTTCCAGGCATGACCGATGAAGATGGTGCACTTCGCGACAATAATGGTTATCCAGCCGTAGTTAGATATTACATGCGAGGTTGGTCTTCTAGAGCTTACGCCTTGAGAATCATTCCATTAAACCGTAATACAAAAAAAGAAGCCCGTTGGTCCATGCAATTGGGCGGCGGACTTGGATATACCAGACATTATACCAAATTCAATTTCGACTTGGACATGGTTCCTCAGTTGGAAGATGAATATTTGGGCGGCTATGACCGACTCACCGCTGGCACTCAATTATTTGAGCAGATCAGATTTCAATATTTAGATAATTCATCGGTTTCGCTTTCTGCAGGATTTGAATTCCTTCAAGGCTTCACCAAACACCAACGCGCGTATGACTTTACCACCCGAAGTCCTCAAAATCAAGGATATTTTGATTTAGGTATTGGTGCATTTATTGGGGTCATCATTCCCATTAAGCTCGGACAAACTTCGGCTTCGGAAGAATACTACATTGATTAAATGATTCGGTGGATTTACAATATCCTCGCTCAAACTATAGATACTGCTCTGAATCTTACATCTTGGGTTTTCCCAAATGCCAAGATTTCTAGAATGATCATAGGGCGAAAAACGAGTTTAATCAACATCCAACATCTAGATTCTTCACTTCCGAAAATTTGGTTTCATGCGGCTTCTTTGGGTGAGTTTGAAATGGCTTTGCCCTTGATTCAAACTTTAAACCAAGAGTACCACTGCTGCATCACCTTTTTCTCTCCCTCGGGGTATGAAAATGCCAAAATGCCGCTGAATTGCAGCAAGTATTACATCCAAAACGATAGCCCTAAGAAAGCAGCTCAATGGCTACTTCACTTGAATCCACAGGCAGTCATTTTTGTAAAATACGAATTCTGGATCAATCACCTTCGGGCATTAAATCAGAATAACATCCCGTTCTTTTATTGGAACATTTTGCTCAGAAAAGACCATTTTTTAGGTTCTTTCTGGGGACGTGAATGGCGCTCAGAACTCAAAAATTGCAAGAAATTCTACGCTCAAAATTTACAAACTTCACAACTGCTTAATGAATGGCTCTCGCCGAACATAAATATAGAAACCATAGGCGATGCACGCTATTTAAGAGCTGCACAACTTCGTGATTCTGCCAGTGAAATTCCACAGGCTATAATAGAATTCTGCCAAAATTCAGATGTAGTTATTCTCGGTTCTTGTTGGGATGAAGAAGTGGAAGTACTTCGTGAAACTCTCTTAAAATTAGAATTTCCCAAATCATTTAGATACATTGTTGCACCCCACGATTTAAGCGAAACACGCATCCAAAAAATTCAAAAAACACTTTCAAATTCTGACAACCACGTTTTCAGATTTTCGGAAATCACAGACCCTTCAGCGGTTAATATCCCCCGAAAAGAAAAAATAGAAATCGGCATTTTAGATTCCATGGGATGGCTCTCTAGAGTATATCAATGGTGTGATTTGGCCTTAGTAGGAGGAGCATTTGGCAGCGGACTTCACAACATCATTGAGGCACAGGCGGCGGGTTGCTTTGTACTTTTTGGACCCAAAACCGAGAAATTCCCCGAGGCACAACAATCAGTGGCACAGGGAGTCGCATTGCAGGGAGGTTCAATCTCTGACCTTACTGAAAAATTGATATCCGTTATGGAGCGAATAGATTTTCATGAATTTCGGGGTCAAGTCAATGAGTATTTCAATGGCAATATAACGGCAATAAGTCAGGTAAAAAATGAAATCACAGCCCATATACTGACAAACTGACAACTCAAACTGCTATAATTACCGATTTTTTCAATTGGCACAGATTTCGTTAAAACTGCAGCAGAAACAATACGAAAAAATCAATATGTCAGTTAACATTAAACCTTTGGCAGATCGCGTTCTGATAGAACCGGTTGCCGCTGAGCAAACCACTGCGTCAGGTATCATTATTCCAGACACTGCAAAAGAAAAGCCACAAAGAGGTAAAGTAATTGCTGTAGGAACAGGCAAACCCGATGAGCCTATGACTGTTAAAGTTGGCGACACCGTTTTATACGGAAAATATGCGGGTACCGAAATCAGCGTTGAAGGAAACGATTACCTCATCATGAGAGAAACAGACATTTTAGCAATCATTTAATAAAATTATTAATCAATTATGGCAAAGAAAATAGATTTCAATCTTACCGCTCGCGACGGTTTAAAGCGCGGAGTGGATGCATTGGCGAATGCAGTTAAAGTTACTCTAGGACCAAAAGGTCGTAACGTGGTTATCGATAAAAAATTCGGTGCTCCACATGTAACCAAAGACGGTGTAAGTGTTGCTAAAGAAATCGAATTGAAAGACCCAGTTGAGAACATGGGTGCTCAAATGTTGAAGGAAGTTGCCAGCAAAACTGCTGATATCGCAGGTGATGGTACTACAACTGCAACTGTTTTGGCACAAGCAATTGTTACTGCTGGTTTGAAAAACGTAGCCGCTGGTGCAAATCCTATGGACTTGAAGCGCGGTATCGAAAAAGCGACTAAAGCGGCTGTTGAAAGATTAAATCAATTGGCTCACCCAGTAGGTGATGACAATACCAAAATTGAACAAGTGGCATCTATTTCTGCCAACAACGATCCAAGTATCGGATCATTGATTGCTGAAGCCATGAAAAAAGTGGGTAAAGACGGTGTTATCACTGTTGAAGAGGCAAAGGGTCTTGAAACTACAGTTGAAGTTGTTGAAGGTATGCAATTTGACCGCGGATATTTGAGCGCTTACTTCACCACTAATACTGAAAAGATGGAAGCTGAACTTGAAAACGCATTCATCTTAATTTACGATAAGAAAGTAAGCACCATGAAAGACTTACTTCCTGTGTTGGAAAAAGTAGTACAAACTGGTCGCCCATTGTTGATCATTGCTGAAGACATTGAAGGTGAAGCTTTGGCTACTTTGGTAGTAAATAAAATTCGTGGATCTCTCAAAATTGCTGCTGTAAAAGCTCCAGGATTTGGTGATCGCAGAAAAGAAATGTTGCAAGACATCGCTGTATTAACCGGTGGTACTGTAATATCTGAAGAGCAAGGCCGCAAGTTAGACGATGCAACTATGGCTGACCTAGGAACAGCTGAAAAGATCACCATTGATAAAGACAATACTACTATTGTTAATGGTGCTGGACAAAAAGATGCTATTCAAGCGCGCATCAACCAAATCAAGGTTCAAATTGAAAATACTACCAGTGATTACGACCGTGAGAAATTGCAAGAGCGTTTGGCTAAGTTGTCAGGCGGTGTAGCAGTTCTTTACATTGGTGCTGCAACTGAGGTAGAAATGAAAGAAAAGAAAGACCGCGTTGACGATGCTTTACACGCTACTCGCGCTGCGGTTGAAGAAGGTATCGTACCAGGTGGTGGAGTGAGCTTCATCAGAGCAATTTCAGCTCTTGATGGCTTAACTGGCGCCAACGAAGACGAAACTACAGGTATTCAAATTGTTCGTCGTGCTTTGGAAGAGCCTTTGCGCCAAATCATTGCCAATGCTGGTGGTGAAGGCAGCATCGTGGTTCAGAAAGTATTGGAAGGCAAAGACGACTTTGGTTACAATGCACGCACAGATGTTTATGAAAACTTAATCGCTGCTGGTGTAATTGACCCTAAGAAAGTATCTCGTGTAGCACTTGAAAATGCCGCTTCAATTGGTGGAATGATCTTGACCACAGAATGTGTGTTGAGCGAAATCCCTGAAGAAGAAAAAGGACATTCACACGGTGGAATGGACGGTATGGGCGGAATGGGCGGCATGATGTAATCATTTTAAATCAAACATTTCAAAGAGGCTGCCTCAAAAGGGCGGCCTCTTTTCGTTTAACCATAATTTGAACCTATCTTTGCAGAGTGCCAAGAACCATGGGAATAGACTTCGGGTTAAAAAGAACGGGAATCGCTGTAACTGATCCCCTCAATCTTTTTGCTCAACCCCTTACAACCATCAGAACAGCTGATTTTCCTGTTTGGTTCAAAGACTATCTACAACATGAACCGGTTGATTGTGTAGTGGTTGGTATGCCCATCAGACTGACTGGCGAAGACACCCATTCTACGCAATCCGTACGCGATTTCTTGCAATGGCTCAAAGAAAACTATCCGCAACTGAAAATTGAAACCATCGATGAACGTTTTAGCAGCCACGAAGCTCAAAATCAAATCATCGCCATGGGAAAATCTAAAAAAGACCGAAAAGATAAAGGCTTAATTGACACCGTTTCGGCAACCATCATTTTACAAACACACCTCCAAAGAATATCATGATACTTCCAATTTATGCCTACGGACAACCTGTTTTGAGAAAAAAGGCCGAAGAAATTGATTTTAATGACCCTGAATTAACCAAACTTATATCTGATATGTTTGATACCATGTATGATTCAAACGGCATTGGATTAGCGGCTCCGCAAATCGGAAAGTCAATCAGACTATTCATCGTTGATGGCTCAGAAGTTGAAGACATTCATCCCGAAGCATTTAAGGAAGTATTCATCAATCCCACCATTTTGGAAGAATTTGGCACCGAATGGGAATTTGAAGAGGGTTGCCTAAGCATTCCAGATGTACGCGCAAACGTTAAGCGCAAAGGAGAACTCAAAATTCATTATTGGGATGCCAATTTCCAAGAACACACTAAGTCGTTCGATGGAATGGCAGCGAGAATCATCCAGCATGAATATGACCACATTGAAGGTATTCTATTCACCGATCGCATCAGCCCACTAAAAAGATCCATGCTTAAACGAAAAATGGATGGTATCACCCGCGGAATTACTCGCGCTGATTATAAAATGAAGTTTTATAAACGCTAAATTGCGCAAATGATTCATTATCTCAGAATCATTCGCCCTATAAACCTCCTACTGACTATACTCACTCAGTGGCTTTTCTATTTATCGGCATCGCGCGTCAATGCTGGACTGAGTTTGTTTGATTTTTCCAATCTTCGATTTCCAGAAAGTATCACGGCCACTCTGGCTTGTGTTTTTGTCGCCGCGGGCGGATATGTGATCAACGATATCTTTGATATCGAAACAGACAAAATAAATCGACCTGGCAAACGCATTGCCGTTGAAAGTACCTCGGTAAAGTCAATGAGAATCTACTACATAGCATTAACTTTTACTGGAATCTCTTTGGGCTTCATTACAGGCATGGGAATGGGCATATTATCTGCCGTTATTGCCGTACTCCTTTATTTTTATTCGAGCGATTTCAAAGCAGAATTCTTGATGGGAAACCTTCTAGTCTCGTTGATGGCTGGAATGGTGGTTTATATAGCCTCTAGAGGCGTGTACCTCGTCAATAAAGCCTATTTCGCAGAGTTTTCAAGTATTGCGTTTTTTATCACTTTTGCTCGTGAACTCATCAAAGATTTAGAAGATTATGATGGTGACAAGGAACAAGGATATGAAACTTTTGCCATCAGCAGCGGACGCGTAAAAACCAAGATTCTTTCAAGTATTTTCATTGCCTTTAGTTTGGCGTTGCTCATTTTAATTGGACTTACAGGAAACGAATTAGAATATTGGGTATTTACAAGCCTAATTCTTGGGCCTCTACACCTTTATTTGCTTTGGAAGATTTACATGTCCTCAGAGAAGAAACACTACAGTCACATTTCAAATTGGCTAAAATATGCCATGTTTATTGGCCTTTTAGCTAGTTTGGTGAGTTAAAACTCTTGGATTAATTCTCGGAATTCTCCTCTTTTGATTCCTCCCAAGCCTTACTCACCTCTTCCAATTCCTTGTACCATTCAGCACCCATTTTTCGAATCAAGGGTTCCTTTAAAAACTCAAATACTCGCACATTCATCTCTGAACCGGCCTTGCATGCCGGATTGCAAATATCCCACTTGTGATAGTTAAGTGCGGTGTAATTTCCGTAGCGCTTCGCTCGAATGGGGTACAAATGACAACTAATAGGTTTCTTAAATTCCGTTTCACCAGCTTCATGGGCCATCTCAAAGCTGCATTTTGCAATGCCACTCCCATCGTACTGCACAAATACGCATTCACCTGATTTTTGACACTCGGTTACCAATTCACCGTCGGGATCTCGAGTGTGAAAACCTTTTTCGGCCAAATATTCTAAGGCGTCAGAACGCATGTATTTCTTCACCTTAGGCAACACCTTCTCAATGATCTCCAATTCAGCGTGCAATAAGGGTGCGCCAGCATCGCCTTCAATGCAACATGAACCTTTACACTGATCTAACTGACAAACAAACTGTTTATCAAGAATATCTTCCGATAAAATGGCATCGCCTACAATGATCATGAATTGGGATTTAAGTACTTTTCAGGACCCAAATCTTCTAGTCGCTTTGCTTTTTCAAGTACCTCTGACTCCATTTCTTTTTTGAAAGCAATTACTTTATCTGAGATTTCCTCATCGTAAATGCCCAAAATTTGAGCTGCCAAGATACCTGCATTTTTTGCCCCATTGATAGCCACCGTTGCTACAGGCACTCCAGGAGGCATCTGAACAATGGAGTATAAACTATCAATGCCGCTCATGGTTTTTGATTGAACCGGCACACCAATTACGGGTAAATGAGTCATTGACGCTACCATACCAGGTAGATGCGCAGCACCGCCAGCACCAGCTATAATCACACAAATGCCGCGATCAGCTGCATGTTCAGCGTATTCGAATAAGCGTTCAGGAGTTCTGTGTGCCGAAACAATGGTAGTTTCAGTCTCCACTCCCAATTGATTTAAAATAGTGGTGGCTTCTTTCATGACCGGAAGATCACTATCTGAACCCATGATTATGCCTACTCTTATCATATTATTATTCTGTTGGATGTAACTTAAAACCTAAAAATGAAATAGCTATGTATGCAAAATAGAACAAAGCAAAGCCGTAATTTCCAAAAACAATTAAGAAAACCACTGCAAAAGCCAATACTAAGTATCTAAAAAGATTCAATCCGTCTGTTTTATTGAATTTCAACGACAACATTGGGTAGTCACTCACCATCATGTACCCCGCAATCAAAGGCATATACAACCATACATAAAAGTGATTCAACCATTCCAACTCAATGAAGCCGAAACGAAATTCAGCTAGACCTGAAACATCGTTAAACATGGCCCAAGATCCCAAAACCAAACCGGTCAAAGGAGTGGGAATTCCCATAAAGTTCGTTTTTTGATTTTCACTTACGTTAAATACAGCCAAACGATAAGCAGCTGCCAGCGGAATCAACATCCAAACATAAGAATTGATGCAAAAACCCGTTGGCGGACAAGCTCCGCGCATTATCATGAAGTGTCTCCAAATTAAACCGGGAACAACTCCAAAAGATACCACATCGGCTAAACTATCCAATTGTTTTCCCAATTCACCGTCAACGCCTAAGGCGCGGGCTGCCATTCCATCAAAAAAATCCAAAATAGAAGCTAAAACCATCAACGCAAAAGCAATCCATGGTTGATTCTGCATAACAAAGGTGATGGCCAACAATCCGCAGGCCAAGTTGCCTAAGGTAATTAGATTAGGGATAGACTGCTTCATACTGCAAAATTAATCAAAAATATGCTGAACGTAGTTGACAGATACTCCCCATGCATTCCATCTGTTGGCGGTTTTGGTTTGATCAAACGGAATTTTAGTTCCTTGATAGTACCAATTGGTAGCAGACAAATCACTCTGATACTGAGCTCTAATTCCCAAACTAGTCATATTGTCAATATAGAAATTGAATCCAACAGCCCCACCAACCAAAAAACCAGGATTAACCACTATTGCATCTTTCAATTCACTGTTTAACAATAAAATACTTTTGGATTGCGACTCCATTTTAAGGCGATTTTCGTTGTAACCCGAAAATCCGACCAAATCAAAGGAAAATCGGCCAAACTTCTTTTCAAAACCGCCCTGAAACAGGAGGTTCCAATTGTTGTAATAAAAATTAGCAAAAGAATCGCTGCTTTGATTTAACCTGCCGTTTTTACCTTGTTCAGTCAAGGTGTAATTGCTGGCAAGCCCAAATTTCCAAAAACCATTGGTAGCCATGATTTCATGGTAGAAAAACTGTCTAGGACTAACATCAAAGTCTCTACCTTCATTGTTGAACCATCCCGAAACTTGGTCCATTTGCATATTCAAAACTCCCCATCCGGTAAGGCCCAAATGAACGCCCCACTCAGATTGTGTAGCTTTTTCTACTTCATTGGCAGATTCCAACTCCTCATTTAAGTCTTTCTGAAGTTTCGAATTTCGCTCAAAATTAACCACAGCAAAATCATACTTTGATTTTAAAGAATTAAGCTGGCTTTCCTTATCATTGAGATCGTAAATCACTATTCCTGGGGTAAAGGCCAATTTCATTTTCTGGATTTCATCTTCAGCTGTTGCACCGTAAAGTTGCTCGCTTCTATCCCAGTAAAAAATACCCATGCTCACCGTTTTCAGCGTGGAATCTTGAGATTTCAACCGATTCATGACACTGTTAAAATTATACCAGCCACAATCAACATCGCTCGGAACGTTCGAAATATGACAACGACCAAATTGTCCGAAGAACTTAGATTCAGGGTATTTATCCAACAAGTTTTTCATTCGCGAGTACATTTTACTCTCACGCCAATGAGCTTGGTGAGCCGTTCTACGCAAATCATTCCATTTAAAAACTTCGTCAATTCCTTCTTTAATAATTAAAAATTCTAAGTAATCTTCTTTCAACCATTCTTTGTAAACATTCAAGTTATAAAAGATAGAATCATCAGTAATTAACGAAGTAAAATCACTGCTCGTATATGAAAACCCGCCCGACTCCTCATCTTTTTCAATTGTTACGACGGTATCTACCAACACCTCCTTTTGATATTCTTGCAAGCTATTGGTGAAATTTCGAGTAACAATATTCCTAAATGCATAAACTTTAGATGCCAAAACCAAAGGTAAACCGTGTTTCTGTTCCATCTTTTGCAAGAAATCACTCATCCTCAAAACAGACAAATCTTGAAACCGCTCCACATCAATTCCGTGAATTCGAATTCGCTCTTCTACTGGCAATTTCATGTTCCAATCGTGCAACGAATAAAACAATTTCATATAAGCCGGCGAAGAAATTCCCTGCAACGCTTGCAACGCATAACCATCGTCTTCGGTGATGTACTTCTGCAAATAATAAGCTCTTGCTGGACTCAATTCTATGATATAATCTCTGTACCCGCAATTTTCATAAAGGGCCCTCATGAATGAATATTCCATCAATGCGTTGGCTTCAACTTCCGAATGGTTCTCTCCGCTCATCACCACCCTGCTTACGAGCGCCTTCTCATAGAGCATCTTCCATCCATCGCCGGTTGAAAACGAAGATGTTTTCATTTCCAAGGTTTTTTTCGGGGGAAGAACCTGCGCCTCCAATTCTTGGAACCCGAATAAACATCCACCGAATCCGAAGGCAAAAAAAGCCAACTTTGAAATTAATTGATTTCTCATTTTGAGCTTCCTCCTTTCATCAAAACAACTCCGGCTGATACCCTGTAAAACCAACCTCGTTGATTCAACGTCTCTGGAGCATTTACCCATTCCTTACCCGACTTAAAACGAGTGTCTGAAAAGTCAAATTGATACCCTCCTAAACCTCTGATATAAATCCTCCATATTCTCACGCTGGCATCTAAGGCCAATTGATAGGTCGAGAATGGATTGGTTATTTTATCTACTTTATTGAAGGCATAAATTAGTCCAGCAGGTTTATTCAAAGACTTTTGAGCTATCGTAACATTTCCAAAAGAAAAACCTTGATACACTCCTATTTGAAAAGGCTTTTCACGATTTGTTCCAATCGTAAATCCAACTTGCCCAACCCAACTGCTCACATTTTCATTGGATTTTAAGAACTTGATTTGAGTAGTGCTCGCGTTATTCATTTGAAATCCAAAATCTACGGTACTCATCTTGTTGGGAGAAAACCAATATTCCAAACCAAAGTTCGGTAGCCAACGGCCCTGATCAATTCCTGCATCATTCAAAGTAGTCAATGTTTGTCCCCACAAAGGCCTCATAGACAACAAACTTCCGCCAATACCCATACCACTAAATTCAGTTTCATTATCGCTTAAGTTTGACTCGTCGTACTCTTCCTCTTCATACGCATAATCAATAGCAACCGCGGTATCTATTTCCCAGTTCTCAACCCAAGAACCAGTATCAATCAAAACTTCCCTTTTTGACAAAAGAGGTTCTTCGGGGTGAAAGAGTTTAAAAATCTTCTGATAAGAAAGTACCTCAAAACCGGGTTTTTGAGGCGAGAAAGTATCGAAGTAATCCGTATTTGAACTGATCAAAATAATGTGATACCCATTCCTATTCCAAGAAAGCATGTCAGAAACGATGCGCTTTTTTGCTTCATAAAACCTCAATATACTCGAATTGAATTTTTCTTCATCTTCCCCCAATCTCCCTAAATGATTCAATAGGTCACGATATAAAATAGATGCATAAACAGGTTGAAGCCGCCTCAATTCGGGCATCCAATCTGATGAATCTACAGCCAGGTGTCTCAGAGTATTAATTTGATCAAATGATACGCTTAAGTCACTGTATGGCTCATCTACTTCACTTGCTTCTTCATTTAAGCCATTTTTGTCATAAGTCAAATCCAAATGCTTGATTTCAGAGCGCAATGCCTGCACACCCAATAACATAGTGTCCGCTCCTGACAAGGCGGCATGCAGCAATCTGATCTCTTCTCTGGCTGTTTTAGTGCTTCTTTCTTGCGAATCATCCGGCAATAAAATGATCTTTCTGTTGCCGCCTTTCATCTCTCTTTTTACCCGATACAATTCCTTCATCCAATCCCATAATTCCGTATTCTCGGGATCAAAAAACAACAGTTGTTCATTGATTTGCACATACAATACTTCATCCGAATCGTTTTTTTGAATCACCGCATTGGCCCAAAATGCAGTCAATACGTCCAACCGAGTGTATACAACAACTGGCGTTTGCGATATACTATCTTTCCAAAGTTCATTCAGCACCGCCGAGACGTTGGCCTTGGGTGAGCAATCTGTGCAATTGGGTCTCACAATCACTTGCTCTATTTTCTGAGCCCTCAATGATGTCCACATCCCCAAAAGAGCCAAAAGCAACATTCTTATTCTCATCAAACAATATTTAAAACTTGTTCCTTAATCTGTTCTAATTTTTCTTTCATTCCTACAACCGCTTGCTGCATTGGAAAGAAATTACTTTTTACACCCATGGTATTCATTTCCCGGCCCATTTCTTGGGATATAAAATTCAATTTCCTCCCTTTGGGTTCCAATTTCAACGACTGTTTGAAAAAATCAATGTGCTGCCCCAACCGCTGCTTCTCTTCGGCAATATCGTATTTATCCAAATAAATGAGAATTTCTTGTTCCAACCTATTCTGATCAATGGCATCTTGGGAAATATGTTCCAAAACATTCCCGTAAACTCGTTCTCTGATTGCCTCTCTTCTGTCGCCTTCATATCCCTCAACCACAAAAAGATCAGATTCGATGGAATTCAAAAACTCCATCAATTTTTTGGCCGTGGCTTGACCTTCGGTCTGTCTAAACTTGTCCAACTCTAGAGCGGCCATCTTGGTTACATCAACAATGTGCTGTTTGGTTTCTGAGGATATTTCTCTCTCGCCCATTCCAATCAAATCAGGCAACTTCAATATTTCACGCATTGGATCGTGCAATTCAACACCCAACTCGTTCGATAAACTTTTAAGTGCGGTCAAATAATTTTGTGCCGCATCAAAATTGATCACTATTTCTTGGTTTTCGCTAGACGGCTTCAACCACTTTATCTGGTAAGTAACCGTCAAAGTTCCTCTTTCTAAAAGCTCTGATAACATTCGCCGTATTGGAGCATCTAAGTCAGCAAAAACTCTCGGCAATCTAATATCTGCCTCCAAGTATTTGCCATTCAATGATTTAATCTCACATGTGATCTTAACCGCCTCATTTTCAAATTGCGCCCTACCGAAACCGGTCATGCTCTTCATCGTTACTGTCATAGGAATCATTCGAAATTATGCATTCCCATCGAATATATTCCACAGAATCAACGAATTTCACAGAAACTCCGTTCTTAATTGGTTAATTTTGTAATATGTTTGCTCGGAAACTGTTTCTCTGGGGTATGCCCTTAGCGCTCACCTTCACCGCCTGCACCAACAACACTAAATCTGTCGAATCTCCTGAAATTCCAAAACTCCTTTCGGATGTCAAATCAAATTTCAGCCAAGACTCCGCCTTTTCATACATTCAGAGACAAGTTTCGTTTGGCTATAGAATTCCTGGAACTCCCGAACATTTAAATTGCGCCAACTGGTTATTCAGCGAATTACAGAGGCACGGAACCTCAGCACAAATCCAAAAAGGCTCAGCCACCACTTTCGATGGTAAAAAGATTCCGGTTTACAATATCATTGGCAGCATCAATCCCCAAGCAAAAAAACGCATTTTATTTGCAGCCCACTGGGATACTCGCCCTTTTGCAGATCAAGATGCAAATAATAAATCACAACCCATATCAGGAGCAAACGATGGCGCCAGCGGCGTAGGCGTTTTACTTGAATTGGCAAGAAACCTCAAACAACAACCTGCTGATAGTACCATTGGCATTGATATTATTTTCTTCGACGCCGAAGATTGGGGCAAATCAGAGGTTGAAAACTCCTTCTGCTTAGGTAGTCAATATTGGGCAAAAAATCTTCACAAACCAAACTATACCGCCAATTTTGGCGTCCTCCTTGACATGGTAGGTGGTAAAAATGCTCAATTTCTGTGGGAAGGCAACAGCAATGAATGGGGTAATTTTGCGCTCTCACACATTTGGACCATCGCTCAGGAACTGGGTCACTCAAACTACTTCCTAACACAAACTACGGGTGCAATTATTGATGATCATTTTTATGTGCATCAAGGAACCAACATACCAATGATTGATATCATTGATTACAATTCTCAACGAGGTTTTCCCGAAACTTGGCATACCCTCAATGACAACATTGAAAACATCGACAAAAACACTCTCAAAGCGGTGGGTTCTACCCTTGAAAATCTAGTTCACACACCCCCAACAAGCATACACTACTAATGAACGTTGATATTCTAGCCTTCGGTGCTCACCCAGATGATGTTGAATTGTCGTGCAGTGGCACTTTGATTAAAAGCATCAAAAGTGGCAAAACCGTTGGACTGATTGATCTAACACGCGGCGAATTAGGCAGTCGAGGTACCGCTGAAATTCGCGATATAGAAGGCCAAAATAGCGCAAAAATCATGGGGGCTTTATTTCGCAAGGCGCTCACTTTTCAAGATGGTTTTTTTGAAACCAACGAAGAAAGTTTGTTGAAAATCATTCAAATTATCAGAACCCATAAACCCGAAATACTATTAGCCAATACTCCTTCCGACAGACACCCTGACCATGGTAGAGGCTCAGAATTGGTAAAAAGAGCTAGTTTTTTGGCCGGTTTGAATAAGATCCAAACCATTGGCGATAACGGCGAAATGCAAAATCCACACAGACCAAAATCCGTATACTTTTATATCCAAGATAGACATCTTCAACCTCATTTTGTGGTTGATATTTCCAATGAATTCAATCAAAAAGTAAATTGCATCAAAGCCTTCAAAAGCCAATTTTATGACCCCAACAGCAATGAACCCGAAACACCCATCAGCAGTGAAGAGTTTTGGAATTTTATAGAAGGTCGCGCGCGCGAATTTGGCAGACCCATTTCTGCAAAATATGGCGAAGGCTTCATCTCCGAAAAAGGTCTTTTGGGAGTAAATCAACTGTTTGATATATTTTAATTTAACTTTCGTTTATTAACTTCGCTTTATGCTCTCTCGATTTTTCTTTGCTCTTGCTCTTTTGATGAGCCCCTCAATTTGGGCGCAAAAGATCAGTACAGAGAAACTAAGTAGAATAAAACCCATCGTCATTCAAGAGCACCCAACTGAAAAGGAAGACAACGTAATCTTCCTTCCCATGTACTTTTCGTCTTCCCACTTTTTAGACCCTAACATCAAATTCACCGTACCAAAAGGCAAAGCCGTTATGAGTGTGCATTTGGTCTATACCCGTTTTCGAGTGGTGGATACCTTCGATCAGAGCAGTTTAAATAAAAAGCGCTTTGATAATTTGTATAAAGTAGCTCCTCAATTGTTTGACAGCGACTCCATTGTTTGGAGAGTTTTTGAACAGAAAAAAGCCAAAACCGAAAAGGATGCACGCAGTATGTACCACGGATTTGTGATTTTTTTGCGTGAGCCACCCAAAACTGAAGATGTTAGCAAAGAAATCAACCTCCTGTATAGAATTTTGATGGATTTTAAGGATACAGTCATTTCAGTTCCTGATCAGATTTTATATAAAAAGCGCAAGCGTTATGTAGAAACGGGCAGATATCTACCGCGTAGCTATGCCAAAATGAAAGAAGGGATTCGCTATGAAAGTAGGTCAATTTGGTTCAGAGAGCCTGAAACTCGCATGGTGATTGATAGCGTTCCAAGAAAAACCATTAAAGGTTATAAGAAGAAAGTAGGTATGTACAACGGTAATCTCCTCAGAAACACCCACGAATTCGATGCACTTTCAAACAAAAAATATACTGGCAAATGGCTTGTTGTAGCTGATGTAACTGGATCCATGGCGCCGTTTAACGCACAGGTTTTAGCTTTTATCAGACAGAATCAAGACCTAAGGCAAAAGTCAAACTTTTCCTTCTTTAATGACGGAGATGGTGCGCCACAAATGATCAAAAGAATAGGATCATCAGGGGGTATTTACACTTGCAACAACAATCATTTCGACAGCATTTATAAAACCGTGACTTTAGCCATGAAAAACGGCAACGGCGGAGATATCCCCGAAAATAATATAGAAGCTGTTCTTGTTTCACTCAAAAAATGGGAAAATGTTGACACTGTACTCATGATAGCAGATGCTAAAGCGCCCATCAAAGATTATTCCCTCATTCAATATCTAAAAAAACCAGTGAGTATATTACTGTGCGGCGATGTGAATGGCAACGTTCCCCTTGATTATTGGAATTTGGCCCTTAAAACCGGCGGCTCAATTTTGAGGTCAGACGGTGAAATTAGAAACCTAAAACGCATTAAACCAGGAGATATTATTGAATTAGGGAAATACACCTACAAGTTGACTCCAATGGGCTTGATTCTTGTCAACGATTAAACATTGCTTCTGACTTTTGTAATAAAATCGTAGTTTGAGCCGGTATCATTATCTAATTTTGCACCATGATTGAAACCGATATCCTCATTATTGGTGCCGGACCTGTTGGACTTTTCACCGTTTTCGAAGCGGGACTTCTAAAACTTCGTTGCCACATTATTGACGTGCTCCCTCAACCTGGCGGACAATTATCGGAAATTTATCCCAAGAAACCCATCTACGACATCCCTGGCTTCCCTGAAGTGTTAGCCGGTGACTTGATTGATAATTTAATCAAACAAATTGAACCGTTTAAGCCCACCTACACCTTAGGCGAAAAAGCAGTATCGATAGAAAAACACGATGATTTTAATTTCATTGTGACCACTGATTCTGGAAAGCAGCACAAAGCGCCAAACATATTTATTGCCGGTGGCTTAGGCGTTTTTGAACCGCGTAAACCACCTATTTCAAACATCAACGAACTCGAAAACAAGGGCGTTGATTACATGGTTCGCGACCCAGAAAAATACAGAAATAAAAACATCGTGATTGCCGGTGGTGGTGACAGTGCCTTAGATTGGACCATTTTCCTGAAAGACGTAGCAAAATCTGTAACCATTGTTCATCGAAGCGGAGAATTTAGAGGCCACCTCGATTCTGTTCAAAAAGTCATTGATTCCAGTGAAAATGGGGAGCTCACACTTAAAACGTACTCTGAAGTTACTTCGTTAAAAGCAGACGAAAACGGAAATTTAATTTCTGTAGGTTTGACCATCAAAGATCAACCCGACACCCTTTGGATTGACACAGATTACTTCTTGCCTTTGTTTGGACTTTCACCCAAATTGGGTCCCATTGCAGACTGGAAATTAAACATAGACAAAAACGCCATTGCAGTGAACACTATTGATTATTCCACCAACATTCAAGGAATTTATGCAGTGGGAGACATCAACACCTATGAAGGTAAATTAAAATTAATTCTTTGTGGATTCCATGAAACAACCATCGCTGTGCAAAGTGCTTTTAAACGCATTTATCCAGACAAAAAATTGGTTCTGAAATACACCACCGTAAACGGAGTAAATGGTTTTTAAATACCTATGATCAAACGCATTTTTAAATTCTTAATTACACTTTGGCTCATCAGTTTATTGCCTGTAATTCTGTATAAATGGATCAATCCACCGTTTACATTGATTCAGTGGTCTCAAAGTGACCTGCATACCTATGATGGAGAATGGATGGACATAGAGCAAATTCCTGATCACTTCGAATTAGCTGCTTTGGCAGGAGAAGATCAGCTGTTTTTTGATCACAGCGGGTTTGACTTTAAGGCTATTTCCAACGCCGTAAAACACAATGCCCAAGGCAAACGCATCAGAGGTGGCAGCACCATTTCTCAGCAAACCGCAAAAAATGTCTTTTGCTGGGAGGGACGCAGTTACTTAAGAAAAGCCATTGAAGCATATTACACGCTTTGGATAGAATTAATTTGGGGCAAAAAAAGAATTTTGGAAGTTTATTTAAACGTCATTGAGATGGGTCGAGGTGCATTTGGAATTGATGAGGCAGCCCATTATTACTACAATAAAAGCGGCACTGAGCTGAGCAGAAAACAAAGCATTGCCATTATCTCCATGCTTCCTTGTCCAAGAACTTGCGGAAAAAACCACCCACTTGCTCGCAGAAGACAATATCTCATCGATATTGCCATGAGAAAATATGGACTTTCCTTAAAATATTGACCTACTCGGTTGATTAACCAAAATTCAGAGTATATCAAGAGTTTTGATTAATTTTGCATAATATGGCAACGACTCAAGATATTTCTGTTGGGAATTTTATTCGCTTCAATGGAGAATTGGTTCAAATCATTGAATGGCAACACCGTACTCCAGGTAACTTGCGCGCATTCTATCAAGCTAAAATGCGTCGTGTTAAAGATGGCAAATTAGCAGAAAATCGCTTCAGAAGCGGTGAATCTGTTGAAATAGTGCGTGTTGAAACCCATGAATTGCAATATTTATATGAAGAGGGCGATGCCTATGTTTGCATGAATAATGAAACCTATGACCAAATTCCAGTGGCAAAACACCTGTTTGGCGAGGGAGCAAAATTCATGAAAGAGGGAGATACCGTGATGATCGCTTTCGAAAGCGAAACTCCAATTTCTGCTGAACCACCAAACTATGCAATTTTAGAAATCACTTATACCGAGCCCGGTGTTAAAGGCGATACTGCAACCAATACTCTAAAACAAGCTACTGTAGAAGGTGGAGCTACAGTCATGGTTCCATTATTTGTAGATATCGGAGAAAAAATCAGAATCGATACACGCAACGGATCTTACATGGAACGAGTGAAATAAGTAGATTCATGAAATTACTGTCCCCAGAAAAAGCGTTTCTCTCTCCTCCGGAAGAAGCTTTAACGCATCTAGAAAATTCCAAAATAGCCATACAACTGGTTCCGTACGAACACACCTCTAGCTATATTTCCGGTTCAAAATTAGGTCCTGAAGCCATTATCAATGCGAGCCACTTTGTAGAATTCTACGATGAAGAATTAGACCGTGAAACATACAGAAACATAGGTTGTGCCACACTTGAACCTTTAGATTTTGGAAATAATGTTGATGAAGATGCCATGAAAATCATCGAAAATCAAACCGATGAGCTCCTCAATCTAAACAAGTTTGTAGTTTCTCTTGGTGCCGAACATACTGTAACGAATGGCTTTGTGCGATCGCACCTTAAAAAATACCCTAATCTTTCGGTTATTCAAATTGATGCGCATTCTGATTTGCGTCAAGCCTATCAAGGAAATCCCTATTCACATGCCAGTGTGATGGCCAGAATTCATGATATGAACGTCAATTTGGTACAAGTGGGTATTCGCGCTCAGTGTATAGAAGAAAGCAATCTGATCAAATCATCAGACAATATTCATACTTGGTATGCGCACATGTTGGATGATCAGGATCATTGGATTGATGCTTGCATTGACAAACTCAGCGATCACGTGTATGTAACCATTGATGCTGATGGTTTTGATCCTTCAGTTGCTCCCGCCGTTGGCACAGCCGAACCCGGCGGATTAACTTGGAAACAAGGAAATAAACTTCTCAAGCGCCTTTGCGAACGCAAAAAAATAGTTGGATTTGATATCGTTGAAATTGCCCCCCGTGAAATTGACCTCATTACAGAATTTACTATGGCGAAATTGTGTTACAAATTCTTGGGATACCTAGATACCAACAACCAAATTTAACCCTTTATCAAAGCATGAACGAAACACCCCGAATATACCTCGATAACGCCGCAACCACCCCAATTGATCCGGTAGTAGTTGATACTATGGTAGAAGTAATGAAAAATCATTACGGAAACCCAAGTTCAACCCATGGACATGGTAGAAAAGTGAAAACACTCGTGGAAGAAAGTCGAGGTAAAGTCGCTTCATTGTTGAATTGCAAACCGTCTGAAATATTTTTCACCTCGGGTGGAACCGAAGCTGATAACCTTGCCATACGTGGATCGGTTGCCAATTTAGGAATTGAAACCATCATTTCTTCACCCATTGAGCACCATGCTGTACTTCACACTGTAGAAGAATTAGCTCATCATGGTAAAGTGGAACTTAAAATGGTGAATGTTCTTCCTGACGGCCACATTGATATGGCACATCTGAATCAACTTCTTAGTGAATCAGGTAAGTCTTTGGTGAGTCTAATGCATGCCAATAACGAAATTGGAAACCTCATAGATATCGAGGCAGTTGGTGAACTAGTGCATAAACATGGAGGTGTTTTTCATTGCGATACAGTTCAAACCATGGGTCAATACACCTTTGATCTCAGCAAAAATTATGTTGATTTCATTTGTGGTGCAGCCCATAAATTCAATGGCCCCAAAGGCATTGGCTTCATTTACATCAACAAATCAAATCACATTTCCCCTTTGATAACAGGAGGTGCTCAAGAGCGCGAAATGCGCGGCGGAACCGAAAATGTTTATGGAATAGTAGGTTTAGCAAAAGCTCTAGAGCTTTCATATGCAGAGGTTGATGCTAAAAAAGAAAAATTACAAGGCTTAAAAAGACATATGATTCAACGTCTGAAATCTGAATTTCAAGACATTCAATTCAATGGAGATGCCGAAGGAAATTGCCTATATACAGTATTAAGCGTCTCATTTCCTCCTACTGAAACCGGAAATTTGCTTCTGTTTAATTTGGATTTAGTTGGAATCTCATGTTCAGGTGGAAGTGCTTGTTCAAGCGGTGCTACTGGTGGAAGTCACGTAATAAACACCATACGTCCTAACAACAATAGAACCACCGTCAGATTCAGTTTTGGAAAGTTCAATACTATTGAAGACGTTGATGTTACCATTGAAAAGTTAAAAACTTGGTATAATTAATATGCCTTTGCTGTATATTACCCGAAAAGAGCATTTCAATGCCGCTCATCAACTGTGGAACACAAAAATCTCAGATGAAGACAATTTCATTCTTTTCGGTAAATGTGCCAATCCAAATTTCCATGGACATAATTTTGATTTATACGTTTGCGTAAAAGGCCAACCAGACCCAGAAACGGGTCTTGTAATGGACCTAAAAAAGTTAAAAATCATCATTAGAGAACAAGTTATTGATGATTTAGATCATCAAAATCTGAATTTAGATGTTCCTTGGCTTCAAGGCAAAATGCCCTCTATAGAGAATATAGCAGTGGCTATCTGGAATAGAATTGCTCCTCACCTACCTGAAGGGGTTGCACTACACAAAATCACCCTTTGGGAAACACAAAATAATTTTGTGGAATACTTCGGCGATCAAGTTGTATAGCAACAATCGACAAAATATTCAAAGCCAAAATTAAAACTACCCAAAATATATGGGCATTTAATTCATAATTGAGACCATCTAAATTATTGTTTTTGAATGAAATATATTGATACATCAACTTCAGTCCAAATAAAACTATGCAACCCGAAGATATTATCACTGAATATATCTGAAATTTGATGAATCGGAACATAAAAATAGCCGCGAACGATAAACCACCTGAGAAGATAAGCAGTAAAAAATTCCACCAATAATTTTCAAAGGCTAGCACTCCCGAACGACCCGAAATAGATTCTCCAAAACTCGACCAAAAAAGAAATATTGCTTGGTATTCAGTGCCATCAATTACATAATCAAACTCAGCATAAATAGGATTAACTACCAATAGTAATCCACATAAAGCGAAAGAGATAAATAGAAATATGGTCTGAATTCGCTGTATCATTTACCCTAAGTTATTGCATTTCAAAATAATTCGTATCACAGTTTTATCAAATGCATGGCTTTCTTTTACGAAAATCTGGCCTTTGTGATAATCTTCTACAATTCGCTTTGCAAGTGATAATCCTAATCCCCAACCCCGTTTTTTTGTTGTGAAACCAGGCTTAAAAATATCTTTAGTTTGATTTCGGGGGATGCCTTTTCCGTTGTCAATAACATCAATAAAAGCCAAATTGTTCCTGTAATTTACTTCAACCCTTAACCTTCCTTTACCTTCCATTGCATCAACACTATTCTTTACCACGTTCTCAATTACCCAATTAAACAAATTTACATTGATGTTTACCATCACAGGCTTAGGATATAATTTCCATTGGAAATCTACTGAATTGCTGATTCGATTTGATAAATATTTCAACGAGGTTTCCAATACTAAATTAATATTGGCAATTTCCAAAACGGGCGTAGAACCAATTTTTGAAAATCTCTCGGTAATAATTTGCAACCGATCAATATCTTTTTTCATTTCATCGGCAGCATTGTCTGGAATGATATCATTTTCTATGCATTCAACCCAACCCATTAAACTACTGATAGGTGTACCCAATTGATGTGCTGTTTCCTTTGCCAAACCCACCCAGACTTGATTTTGCTCACTTCTGGTTGAAAACGAAAACGCCGAATAACTCACAAAAACGAACAACGCAACAATAGCTAAAACCACATAGGGATAATATTCTAATTGTCTCAATACAGAGCTCTTTCCATAATATACCCGAAATACCGTGTTTTCATCAATGGGAATTAATATTGGATCATGTTCAGTAGCAAATTCAGCAATTTTCTCTCTTAATTGAGATTCAGTTATTATTTGTTCCTTCTCCGATAAATTGATGTATTGGATGATTCTGTCAGATTCTGAAACTAAAATTGCTGGAATAGTTTCATTTGATTGTACGATCTTTAAATGAAATCCTAAATCACCTTCACTGTTAGGGTCAGACAATACTCTTTCTGCATCTGCCCAAATTTCCATTTTCTTGGTTTCTTCTACAGCAATCTTTTGAACCAATCTTTGCGACAAAAACAAGGTTAAAATACTAATCAATACTGCCAGTAAAAGGAGAATCACTTTAATAAAGCGACGCAACTCATAAGCATTGATATTTTTAAACGTATTTATCACTGATTCTTAAGATAATCCCAAAATATATCTAAATCTTGCCATACCTCATAATCTTTAGCATACAAGTGATTTACATCAGCCTCAAATTCTGAACCCGTCCAAACTCCAGCAGAACTTACCACTCCAGGTTTCAAAACAGGTAATTTTTCAGAACTAAGTTGTCCGTAATAACTTACCCAAGTCATTTTACCTAAAAGCACTTTGGGTATGCAACCAAATACATATCTCCATCTTGAAGATCTAAACAACGGATATCCGAAAGCAATAATTGCCCTAAAAATCAACAAAACAGTTACTAAAACATCAAAAATTCGCTTCCTGCGAAGCATATGATATTCAGACAATTGATATTTTACCTCAAGAGTAAATAGTTCTCCAGGTTCATTCTTGGAATCCGACCCAATGATAAACTCACTACTTTCAGGAGCAATTTTAAGCTGAACCTGTTCTTTAGAAAAACAAGACATAGAGTCCATAATTCTAGAAGCAGATACATCCTTTCCACTGAAAATGATAGAATTTGCTCGGTAAATCTCCACCAATTCATCTAATTGATTGAAGCTTCCCAAAAATCCAGACTGCCTTTCAGTATTGGGAGTAACGGCACCCAAATAAACATGCGGAACACCGCTCTTATTTAATAGGTCTGTAATGCGCCCAACTTCGTTGTCACCACCAACTACAAGAATTCTTTTCTCTGATTTTTTGCCATGACTACCTTTCCATCCCAATAAATCAGCAAAAACACGAATCATCAACATACCTCCAACTGCCCAAGCTGAACCCAATCCCAAAATAGCCCTTGAAAATTGCCATTCCTTAGGATAAAATCCATAAATCGCGAACATCAAAATACTTCCAATCAATGCCCCTCGAAACAATCGGTATGGTTTGTAAGGACGATCATATCCGCCCGAAACATAAACGGCAACCATAGTAACCAAAGCATAAATTGGAATATGCGCTAGATAGTAATCGTCTGGATAAAATCCACGTACAAATTTGTGATAAAGCTCCCAATATTTGGCTATACCATAAAAACCTAAGTAAATGATAATGAAATCAATAACTGGGAAAAGTACTTTAGAAATACTTTGAACAATTAAGGCCACAAAAGCCCTTAAATAGATGGCAACTTGTATCCAAAACGAAAACCAACCTGCCATCCGTTTTGAATAGTGCTTTTTTGCAAAAAGCACCATCGCGTTGTAAAACACTTTTACATAATTGACAGATTTCTTCTTGGTACTTTCACCCTTGTAATGAATGATAGTAGTATCAGCAAAATAAACATTCTTATACCCACCCAAAATGATTCTGTATGACAAATCAATGTCTTCCCCGTACATGAAGAATTGTTCATCTAAAAGCCCAACTTTTTCGAGCATTTCACCTCTCATCATCATAAAAGCACCAGCCAAAATTTCCACTTCGTGGGTTTCAAATTCAGACAAATACTTCATGTGGTATCGACCAAAATATTTAGATTTCGGAAACAACGAGGCCAAACCGGTCATCTTAAAAAATGCTACAGTAGGTGTTGGCAGTCCGCGCTTACTTTCTGGTAAAAATTGCCCTTTTCCGTCTATCATTCGAACTCCAAGTCCGCCCACTTTTGGGTTTGCATCTAAATATTCAATGCACTTCACGAAAGTATCTTCTTGAAGAACCGTATCTGGGTTTAACAACAAAGAATATTTTGCATCACTCAGCCTCAGAGCCTGATTATTTGCCCGAGAAAAACCCACATTCTCATGATTTTCAATCAGTTTCACCCAGGGAAACTTCTCCTTGACCATTTCAACGCTTCCGTCAACACTATTGTTATCAACCACCCATGTTTCTACAGTCAAGCCTTTTGAAGCAACCTCAACACTCAATAATACTTGTTCTAAGAAGTGCTTTACATTATAATTGACAATGACTACCGAAAGTTGATTCATATTTACCAGAGATTATACTGAATAATGAGTGCGTTGCAGTAAGCTCCTACCTAATGTAATTTCATCTACATATTCTAATTCTCCACCTACCGATATTCCACGAGCTATACTGCTCACCGGTACTTCAAATTCTTTCAATTTTTTAGCAATGTAGTACATTGTAGTATCACCTTCCACCGTTGCACTTAACGCCAAAATAACCTCAGATATTCCACCTTGGGTATTTGAAATACGTTCAAATAAAGATTGCAGATTTAAATCTGATGGCCCTACTCCGTCCATGGGAGAAATCAACCCACCTAAAACATGGTATTCTCCTTTAAATTGTGAAGTAGCTTCTATGGCCATCAAGTCACTAAAATCTTCCACTACACAGATTATTTCTTTTTGTCTCTGAGGATCAGAACAAATACTGCAATACTCAAAATCACTGACCGTGCCGCAGTTTTTGCAAAACTTTAAATCTGTTTTTAGTCGCAAAATTCTATCTGATATGGATGCAACTTCTAACTCAGGTCTCTTTAACAAATACATCACCATTCGCAAGGCAGTTCGCTTGCCAATTCCGGGAAATGAGGATAAAGCATCAACCGCTTTTTCAACAATATCGGATGTAAATTGCATTCGTGCGAATTTAAGTCAAACAAAAGGTTATTTGTAACTAACTTTGCGCCAAATGTATATTGAAGTCCTACAAGCTAAAATACACAATGTTCGCCTGACCCAAACCGAACTAAATTATACTGGGAGCATTACCATTGACATGAATTTGGTTGATGCCGCAGGAATGTTACCCAATCAAAAAGTTTTGATTGTAAACAACAACAACGGCGAACGCTTTGAAACCTACATCATAGAAGGTGAAAGAGGAAGCGGCATTATTGGACTCAACGGTGCAGCCGCTAGAAAAGGTCAAGTGGGTGACGAACTCATCATTATGACTTTTGTGTCAATGTCTATTGAAGAGGCAAAAAAACACCAACCTAACAACATCTTCCCTGATCGCAACAACCAATTGATCTAATGAAAATTAGCAAACACCTGTTTACTCGAGCTTTAATGATCATTTTTGCCATTGGAGTTTTTGTATACATAGGTGTTGAAACTAATTGGGTCGAAACTTGGAAAGCCGTTAAATCTGCAAACTACTTCTATATCCTGCTGGCAATAATTCTTATGACAACCGCCCATTATTTGAGAGGTGCACGTTGGGATCAACTAAGCAGAGCCGCAGGATATCCCATCAATCATAGACGCGCTTTTTATTCAGTAATGTCTGGCTATTTAGTCAACGTTGCTACATCAAGAGGTGGTGAAGTGGTTCGTTGTGCGTTAACTGCAAAAAGCGAAAAAGCCCCAATCGAAACCTTGGTTGGAACCGTAATCACTGAACGAATCATTGACTTGGTGATCATGGTTTTTATGGCCACATTGGCCTTGATGTTACAGTTTGATGTACTCTATCAATTCGCTGAACCTTATGTAATTAAGCCCTTGTTTAACAATGGTCCTTACATTATATCAGCCCTCATTCTTATTGTGACTGTTCTTTATTTCTGGAGAAAATTCACCGCAAAAAAAGACAAAAAAGAAGGCGGTCTCATTCAAAAATTAGTGCACGGTATTAACAGCGCATTCGAACTCGAAAATAAAGCCAAATTTATTTCTTACTCATTTGCCATTTGGTTTGCCTATTGGGTATCTCTATATTTCCAATTACAGGCACTTGAAATGACCCAGCACCTAACCTTGTTTAATGCACTTGCCATACTCATATTTTCTTCATTAGGAGTAATCATTCCCGTACCAGGCGGTGCCGGCGTTTGGTATTCCATCGCATACGGACTCACTCTCGTTTATGGACTTCCACAAGAATCAGCGAAAACTTTCGGTATTTTCACTGTGGCCTTTTCCAATATTTTCCACCTACTTGTGGGCGGTATTTCCTACGGATTGCTTTTCTTTGAAATGCAATCCAATGAAAAATCAGAATCCAGCATCTAAAATTTGGTCAAATGACCAAATTATCTCTAAAGTAAACGAAATCAAATCGCAAGGTAAATCCATCGTATTTACCAACGGATGTTTCGATATTATTCATGCTGGCCATGTAAAATACCTCGCCGAAACCGCCGAACTTGCTGACTTTCTAATTGTTGCTGTCAATTCTGATGAATCAGTCAAGCGCATGGAAAAATCTCCCGCCAGACCCCTGCAGAATGAATTTTCTCGTTCCCATGTTATGGCTTCTTTTGCTTTTGTAGATGCTGTAATCATTTTCAATGAAGACACTCCCAAAGAAGTCATAGAAATCATCACTCCCAACATCCTTGTTAAAGGAGGTGATTACACCCTAGAAAATATTGTTGGAGCACATTGGGTCATCCAAAACGGTGGGCAAGTAAAAACCATTGATTTCCTTCCCGGATACTCTACCAGCGCCATTGAACAGAAAATTCTACACTCGCATAAATGACCGTGCTGCTCGGAATCATTCTTCTTTTACCCTACTTCTTTTTCTGGGGGATGGTTTTACGCTCAACCTTAAAAACAGATTCATCTGAGCCTAACATTGACCACCTACCTGAAATTACAATTATTTGCTCTATTAGAAACGAGGAACTTCTACTTCCCCTATTCCTAAATAAAATTATTTCTCTTGAAAACTCACAACCCAATTCATTGTATTTCATCTTAATAGATGACCAATCTACCGACAATACACCCAATTTATTGAGTGAATTCTTGCTTTCTATTAAATTCTCTGATCGAGTTACCCTACTCAAAACTTCCCCCGAAAACTCAGGAAAAAAACAAGCCTTAAATTTGGCATTTCGCGATGCTAAAACCGAATGGGCTTATGTTACAGATGCCGATTGTTTGACCAGTTTGAAATCCATCAAATACTTGATACAAGCTGCTAAAAATCAATCTAAAGCGGTGTTTGGACCAGTGATTTACACCTCAAAAAATACGTTTCTTCAGGTCTATCAAGTACTGGAAAATTCTGCTTTAATGATGCTAGGTAGCTTCCAATCTGCCAGAAAAAACAAAACCATGGGCAATGCCGCCAATATGTTGGTGCACGTCAACAGCTTTAATAAAATCAAACCATTTAATTCAAATCTGCACGTGGCAGGCGGTGATGATATTTTCTTAATTGAATCATTTACCTGCGCGGGATTGAACGTTGAAACCGTTTCAAATCCTGAAGCATCTGTTTATACCCCAGTACTTGAAACTTGGCGAGATCTATGGCATCAACGAATAAGATGGGCTCAAAAATCGCGCTTCCAGAGCAAAAGAAATACGCGAAATTCGCAAATCTTAGCGGTTCTATTTTTTATTCTACTTTGGACAATTACCGTTCTATTTATCAACTTTGCCCATTATGTGGAGTTGGCAGCGATGTGGGGAACAAAAATCATTTTTGATATCTATTTATTGGAAAAAATCAACAGATTTTACCATCAAAAATCATCTATCGGATATAAAATGGCTTCATCGGTATTTCAAACTATCTTCATTCCTTTTATTGCCGTTGCTCAATTTTTTAGCAAGGTTTACTGGAAAAATCGCATTTATTAGCCTGTTTTTCTCTTCTACCCATTCTTTGGGAGCCCAGTTCTTCGATTCAGTTTCTAGCTCAAGATGGCCCGGTCAATATTCAGGTGACACTCAATTTTTTCAAAGAAACAATCAGCAAATCATCTCAAATTACAACCTCAGCGACAAAGGTGATTTCCAATTAAACATCAAATCACTTCCCAAAACTTCACTCATTTTTTACGTAAGATTTGATTTAGAACTCAAGATAAATACCTCAACCTCTAATTCAATAAGGTTCGGATTTATTGACTCATTTGGCAATACCCAATTCATAAAATTAGGAAACACTCAAGACCGGTGGGAAGCCTTTATCTCCAAATCATCAACGCCTGTAAACTCCGGAATGAATCAAGAATTCGCGGCATCTTCATTCAACGGAAGCATTCAATTGAGGCTAAATTCAGATTCATTAATCGTGACCACTTACCATTCCTCCACCCAACTTATCACCGAACTTAAAATGCCCTTGTTTTTGGAAAACATCCAACAATTCTTCATCGGTATTCAACAATCTGGCAAAACCGCCTTTCAATCACATCGAATTTCAAATATCACTATTAATACTCAAAAAAAGCAGAGATTTTCCCGCGTCAATATCAAGCAACTGAACCAAAATGAACTTAGTATTTCAGGCTCACATCTGTTAAAATTCAACTCAGGATCAATAAAAATCAACCAAAAATATCGATCCCATTCTTTGAATCCCGACCTAAAATCATTGACTATCCAAATAGCGAAATCAGACTCCATTGATTTAAACATTCAATTGGATTCATTATTCACTATCTGGAATGAAGAACTAGAGCCGATATTGTTGTTCATTAAAATAAAACAAATCACCCCCATACAAAGAACTGATATTGTCATATCAGAAATCATGTCAGTGCCACAGCCCTCGTTAAATCGCTTTCCAACTACAGAATACATAGAGCTCTACAACAATTCAAATCATTATAAAAAAGCAACTGAAATAAAATTGATATATAACAATAAAGTAGTTGTCATACCCGATAGCCTTTTTCCACCCAATCTGCCTGTATTGTTGGTTCCAATGACTGAATTAAATACTTGGCACCTTTGGGCATTGAATAAATTTCAAACAACATCCAATATTTGGGGTATACCAAACTTCCCAAATCTGATCAATGCTGAAGGTATAGTGCTCTTAAAATCCCAAAACGGAGTTCTTTTAGATTCGGTCAATTACCAAGTCAGTATGCACACTGAATATGCTTCAAACGGAGGTTTTTCCTACGAAACCACCAATTTAAACCCTTTATCCAATAACTGTAAATGGAAAACTGCCTCAAAAAACGGTGGAAGTCCAGCAGCAATCAATGGTAGTTTCGACAATCTTTTTCCCATAGAAATTGAGGAAAACTATTTACTCAATGATAATTCCATCGCATTTAAATTAAATGTTCATCATCAATTGATTGAAGAAATTACTGTCAATTCTAATTCAGTAAGCCTAAATAATAAGAACCATAAGCAAAAAGTCTTCTTTGATATAAACCCTAAAATTCCAAAACCAAATTCAAAATTGACCTTCAACGAAATTTATGTAAAATCTGCTACAAATACTGACTTCATTGAAATCTATAATCCCAATGAATATCCTGTTTTCTTGGAGTACTTTGATTTGTTGTTATACGATAATGACCATTTCATAAAGCAAATTATATCGTTAAAAAACGAAAAAAGAAAAGTGATTATGCCCAACGAATATCTTGTATTGTGTGAGAACATTTACTCATTGATTCATCAGTTCGATTCATCACACCTATCCTCGCTGATTAGTATTGATCACTTTCCCAACTTTATTCAAGAGGGAGGGCATTTGGCTTTGGTTAATCAATTAATTGGAATTACAGACGAATTCAGTTACGGACAAACAAAGCCCGTTAACAGAATCATTGAAAAAGATGCCTCATTAGAAAAATCGCATCCTCTATTACAATCAAACGACCCTAATAATTGGTTAGACTGTGTTTCTGAATTAGGCAGCACCCCCACTAAGTCAAATTCATTTTTGCTGAATCAGCAAATCCAAAATAAAAAATGGACAACCATTCTAAATAAGAGACTGTTAAAGAACCCTTGTGAGTATTACACCATATCAGTAGAACTCAATATTCCTGAGTTAGGATGCTTAATGAACATCAATCTCTTTACAATTTGGGGGGAGAAAATAAGTTCGGTTTGTGATTATATCGCCATACCATCAAACGGAGTGATTCAATGGCCATTATTGGGTTCCAATAAAGAATTATTGAAGGGAAATTATATTGTTACCTTTGAAATAATAAACCCTAGAAAAGGCATTAAAACGGAACACCACAGAATCAGTCTTTTATAATTTCATGCAAATTCATCATTTTTCACGTCAACTATTATTACAAGAACTATCTAATGTTTGTTCCAAAGATGAAATTTCAAGTATTTCACTCTGGTTTGAAGATGCCATTAAAAATGGAATTACCCTTGACATTCTTGAAAATCACTTGAAACGCTTAAAGGAAGGAGAACCTGTTCAACTCGTTTTTGGATACACGTACTTTTACAAAAACAAATTCCGAGTAAATTCCCATACCTTGATTCCGAGGCCGGAAACAGAAGAACTAGTAGATATAATCTTGGAACATTTTTCCTTAAAAGAAGATCAAAATAGGGGACTAAAAGTACTTGATATTGGAACCGGCAGTGGTTGCATTGCATTGAGCCTCTTGAAAGAACGTCCAACATGGAGGGCTACAGGAATTGATATTAGCTCTGAGGCCTTAGAAATTGCCAATCAAAATGCTCTTGATTTAGATGTAATAGATAGGTTTAAATCTAAGGAGTTAGACTTTTTAAAGAACGAAATCAACTTTTCAGAATTTGACATCATTATTTCAAATCCGCCCTATATCCCTATGAGCGAATTTAATTTAATGGATAAAAAAGTGTTAGATTATGAACCACATTCGGCGTTGTTCGTAGAACAAGATCCATTAATTTTCTACAAAAGAATTCTGGAAGAATTAAAAAAATGTCAACTTGACACCACTAAAAAAATAAGAGGAATTTATTTAGAAACACATCAAAATTATAACCAAGAAACTGTAGATCTTTTTAGAATTTTTGAAGGTTCATTTTCTGATATAAAAAAAATCGAGGACTTCAGCGGAAATCCTCGATTTGTAATACTCCGTAATTAAAAAATTAAGCCAACTGTATCAATCCGTCTTTATTGATCAGTTCGCCGCCTTTGTAAATTTGGGTAAGTGTGGTGTATACACCTTGAGAAAACCGTTTCATGTCTTTCTCCCCACTTTTAGCGAACAAACCAGTGATCAATTCTTTTGATGTCATTGGCTTTTTAACTTCTTTCATGAAGTTCATTATTATGTCTCTTTTAGTAAGTTCACCTGCTCTTTTTCTACCTCCACCGCGTCTTTGTCCTAATTCACTTTTAGCAGGTCTCCCACGCTTTCCTTTGGGTGCCAAAGGCTTGCTTGCAGGCCTACCAACTTTACCCTTTTTATTTCCAGTTACCGTTAACTTTTTTCTATATTCCTTTGCTCTATTCTTCCACAGCGCTATAGAAGCTTCTAATTTCAAGCGAAGTTTAAAAGCATCTTTCTGATTTTTCTCTTCAATTTTCTGAATTTCTTTTTGAGAAGACTCCTGGGCTCTTCTTACAGATTCCATTAAACTTAGTAACTCAGCCTCAAGTTGATTGTATGTATGCGCAGATCCACGCTTATCAGCTTTCTTCACTTTATTCTTAGAACCAGGTTTTCTTCCTCGTTTTTTAGGAACTTTCGTTTCTACAGTTTTGTTTGACATGATAAATTTAGATGAATGATTGAATTGCAAATTTCACTATTAATATTTATTTTTTTAGTAAGCCATCGAGGAAAATAATATTTTATCAGATGAAAATATTTTAAAAACCCAATTACTATTGATTTATACCATTTTATATTTAAAATTAATGACTATTTTTTTACATAACTAAGAAAATAAAATAAACATCCTTTTAACCCTATTTTTGCACTCCAATGCTGCTTCCATCAAAGTTTAGTAATCATCAAGAACTGCGCAATATGCCTGTGGAAGAACTTGTTGCCATTGCAGCACAATTAAGAAGTTATCTGATCAATACCATTTTAGAAAATGGTGGTCATTTTGCAGCAAACTTGGGAGTCATTGAATTAACAGTGACGATTCTTTCAATTATTGACCCCAAAAAATCACCCATTATTTGGGATGTTGGACACCAATCCTATCCTTATAAAGTATTGACAGGCCGAGCAGATGAAATTAAAAATATTCGCAACAAAAATGGGATTTCGGGTTTCCCTAAAATAAGCGAATCTCCCCTCGATTGGTTTGGAACTGGGCATTCTTCTACCGCTCTATCTGCTGCCTTGGGATTTGCTGAATCTTTCAAAAATAATCAAACTCGTCATCCGGTGTTTGCCATTATTGGTGATGGCGCGTTAACTGGTGGAATGGCCTATGAGGCTATGAACAATATAGTAGATTTACATTATCCCTTAATTGTTATTCTCAATGACAATCAAATGGGTATAGATCCCAATACCGGCGCCTTAAATAAACACCTGATCCAACTTCAAAAAGACAAACAACCCCTAAAAGTCAAAAACTTCTTTGAATGGTTTGGTTTTACTTATCAAGGACCTTTTGATGGACATAATATCGAATCCCTAAAACAAACGCTCACCGAAGCTGCAGCCAAGAACAAACCCTATCTAATTCATATTCAAACCATAAAAGGAAAAGGATATGAACCCGCGGAAAAGGAACAAACTCGATGGCATAGCGCGGCTAAATTCATCAAAGTTGACCATCCCAAATCCGAAAAAAACATAGCCAACAATCAAATACCTAGAATTACAGATAAACAGCAAAAATCTAAATGGCAAGATATTTTTGGAGAAACCTTACTAGAGCTAGCAAATAAGCATCCGGAATTAAGGGGAATTACTCCTGCAATGCCCAGCTCCTGTGGAATGTTGCCCGCTTTAGAGAAATTCCCAGATCGCTTTTTTGACGTTGGTATTTCAGAACAACACGCAGTTACATTCGCCGCAGGGATAGCCGCAGGAGGTAAAAAAGTTATCCTGAATATCTACAGTACCTTCTTACAAAGAGCTTATGACCAAATCATTCACGATGTAGTGCTTCAAAATCTACCCGTAGTTTTTTGCATTGACCGAGCCGGACTCGTTGGTGAGGATGGACCCACACACCACGGAAGTTATGATTTAACTTTCCTCATACCACTCCCTAATGTAACTATACTAGCTCCATATCAATCTCAAGAACTTAAGAGTATGATGCATTGGGCTGTTAATCAAAATCACCCCGTTTTCATTCGATATCCTAGAGGTGAAACACTAAATCAAGATCAACTAGAACCTACACTTGATCCCACAGAACCGAAAATCATCCACCAATCTGCAAACCCTAGAATTTTAATCGGTACTACCGGCATTGCTACACAGTTAGCCATCGATGCACTAGAAAAAAAATCCGAAATATTCAGCCAGGTAGACCTGATCCACTTCCCAGCGGTAAAAATCAGCAACCAAGTCCCCAATTTTCTTTCAAAAAACTATGAACATTGCATCACAGTAGAAGATGGTTGCATCATTGGAGGATTTGGTCAATATCTTAAATACCTCTGGGAAACCACTTCAAACGAGCAATCATTGCCAAAATTTCATCATTTAGGCATTCAAGACCATTTTCCTTCACACGGAAGTATTGCCGAACTTCAAAGAGATGAAGAGTTTGACGCCGATGCCATTCTTACCAAACTCAACCAGTTATTGATCAATTCTTGACCCTTAGGGGTTAGAACACTCTCCGGGTGAAATTGAACACCAAAAATAGGTGCGCTCTTATGTTGAAAAGCCATAATTTCATGGTCTTCCGCCCTTGCTAAAACTTCTAATTGCGAAACTCCAAACGAAGCATCATCTACCACCAATGAATGATATCTTCCCACTTGTAACTCTTGAGGCAGGCCATTGAAGAGCCCGCTTCCCGCATCTCCTGAATGAGAAATAACCGAAGATTTTCCATGAACTGGTTCCTTTGCCCGTCTTAATGTCCAACCAAAAAATTGCCCCAATGCTTGATGTCCCAAACAAACTCCTAAAATGGGCTTCTTCAAATCAACCAACCGTTCCAATATCCGCATTAAATCACCTGAATTTTCAGGTTCATTGGGACCGGGACCTATCAGAAATGCATCGCATTTCTCCAATTCTGACCATCGTTTCGATAATTCGTGATTCTCAAAAATAACTACATCTCCCCCTGCTTTGCGCAAATAATGCACTAAGTTGTAGCTGAAAGAATCAAAATTTTCTATAAATCCTATCACACCGAGAACTTTTGAGAAATACCTGCAACAAACTCCTTTAAGTAATACGGTTCAAAATATGCTACATCTTCAAATTCACCCCTAATGAGTTTTTGTGCTGCAGCCTTGGCAAACATATGAGCTTCAGGACCAGAAATTGTTTTCGCATTTGGTGCAGACAATAATCGCTGCGCCTTATCACCGCTGTTTCCAATAAAAACTGTAGTTTCCAAATCAACTAAGCCGCTCAAACAGCCTTTGGTTAAAATCATTGCTTCCACGTTTTTCTTCACTTCACCTAGTTCATCTATGACGCAAATATAAACCTCGTCGCGGCGAGCATCGAGCATAGAACAAATAGACCCACTTACATGATGTTCTTGATCTTGAGCCCAATATGCCATTGCCAACAAACCATTTATAGACAATAGTTTACATCCCAAAGCATAACAAAGACCCTTGGCCAAACTCACTCCAATTCTCAAACCCGTATAACTACCTGGGCCCTGATTTACGGCTACGGCCATCAACGGCACATCCAATTTCTGAAGCTCTGTGAATGCTTTTTCAACCAATACAGGAAGTTGCTCAGAATGTGATTGCTTCACAAAAACCGTTTCGCTCCACAACAAATTACCCTGTTCGTCCGTTAAACAAACCGACGGGTAATCAGCCGAGGACTCAATCACGAGAATCATACCTCAAAGTTAATTCGTAAATTCGCGTATCCAAAAGAATTGAACATGACAAGAGAAGTTTTCATCGTTGGTGCCAAAAGAACTCCATTGGGGAGCTTCAATGGAGCACTTTCTTCAGTGCCCGCCACAAAATTAGGAGCCGTTGCCATTAAAGCTGCCTTGGAACAAGCAGGATTGAGCGTTGACCAAGTAGAAGAAGTATTGATGGGAAATGTATTACAAGCTGGTGTTGGACAAGCACCTGCTCGTCAAGCATCGAAGTTCGCGGGTATCCCAGATCATGTTCCTGCTACCACCATAAACAAAGTTTGCGCTAGTGGAATGAAAGCCATTGCCTTGGGAATGCAGAGCATTCAATTGGGATATGCAGATGTTGTGGTTGCCGGCGGCATGGAAAACATGAGCCTTGCTCCACATTACTTGCCCAATAGCCGTGCCGGTTATAAATACGGAAACTTCCAAGCCGTTGATGCTATTGTTCATGATGGTTTGACCGATGTTTACTCAAATACATTGATGGGAACTTGCGCCGAAACCTGTGCAACAGAATACAACTTCAGCCGCGAAGACCAAGACAATTTTGCCATTGAAAGTTACAAACGCTCGGCTAAAGCTTGGGCCGAAGGTAAATTCAACGACGAAATTGCGCCTGTAACCATATCCACCAAAAAGGGTGATATCACCATTACTGAAGACGAAGAATACAAAAACGTAAAGTTTGATAAAATCCCTGAATTGCGTCCTGTTTTCAAGAAAGACGGAACCGTTACCGCCGCGAATGCATCAACCATCAATGACGGTGCTGCTGTAATGGTATTGGTGAGTGGCGAAAAATTGAAAGAACTTGGACTCACACCTTTGGCAAAAATTGTAGGTGTTGCAGACGCTGAACAAGCTCCCGAATGGTTTACCACAACCCCAAGCGAAGCTCTTCCCAAAGCGGTGAAACGCGCAAACCTTGAAATGTCTGACCTAGATTACGTAGAACTCAACGAAGCATTTGCAGTGGTTGGGCTCGCTAACATCAAATTAATGAACCTTGACCCTTCAAAGGTGAATGTAAACGGCGGTGCTGTTTCTTTGGGACATCCACTCGGTGCTTCAGGCGCTCGCGTGATGGTGACGCTTTTGAACGTTTTGAAGCAAAATAACGGCAAAATTGGCGGTGCAGGTATCTGCAACGGCGGTGGAGGTGCTTCGGCAATGGTCATAGAAAATTGCTAATCTGATTTAATTATGCGTAATAGAATTCTTTTCTTTCTTTTTTTCGGGGGATGCTTTAACGCAGCCTACTCCCAATTGAGTCCAAAAGAACTCGAAAAACGCATTTTAGAAATAAACCAAACCCCTATTTCTCAGTCGCCCGATAACGAAAAAATCGCGGCGGCTGAGGAAATTGTGGAACTCCTCATGGAAGGACTCACCCACAAAGAATCGTTTGATTACCCTTTCGATTCACTCCGCTTTTCAACCATACCCGTGGTTACCGCACCCAAAGCCCCAGTTAGAATTTTTACCTTCAATGCCATTTTAGAAAACGGAAAATTCCAACATTACGGAGTACTTCAATGGAAAACCAAAGGTGGAATCAAAACCTATGCCCTCATTGACACAGCTGAAAATCTTCCCAAAGAACCCACAGCTGAATCATTATCTACATCACAATGGATAGGTGCACTTTACTATCAAATGATTCCATATAAGCGCAACAAAAAAGACATTTACATTTTATGCGGATTTGATGGACACAACATCAACAGCAACAGATCTATCTTAGAAACCCTGTATTTCGAAGATGGTGAACCTCTTTTTGGCACGGAAATGTTCCGCGATGGCGAAGAAGATCCCACACCTGAACCCAGAGTCATTTTCGAATATCACAAATCAGCAAAAATGACCCTTCGTTTTCAACCCGAAGTCAACTATATTGTTTTAGACGAATTGGCTCCCGCTTACGAAAAAGTCAAAGGCAATCCCTGGTATAACATCCCAACAGGCGACTATTTTGCCTACCATCCCGAAAAATTCTCTTGGGTGCTAAAACCCGTAACCGATGAAATGCCCTTCGCTGATCCTAGAAGCATAGATGGAGATAGACGTCCTGCCGAACTTCCAAAAGATCGAATGAAATTGAAACATGCCCCCGAAATGCCTCAAAAAAGAGGTAAATACGGAGAAGGCTCTGAAGAAGAGAGTGATGACACTCCCGCCGATTCAGACGACGAATAAATCACCCATTACCTTCATTTTCAATTCAGTTTCCTGCCATTCGCGCTCTGATTCACTTTGAGAGTTAATGCCGCAGCCAGCATACAATTTTATACCATTACTGAAAACTTGCGCACATCGTAAATTCACATATACTTCCGTTGAATTGCCAATAAATCCAGTATACAACGCCCTTTGATGCATTTCCAATTCATCTATTATACGCACTGATTCCTTCACTGGATATCCTGCAACCGCCGGTGTGGGATGTAACTTTGATACCACATTTCCCAAATTTAATTCTTCAATATTCGCCTGATGAAATTGAACCAAATGTCTGATACTTCCGTTGGTAATTTCTGTGACTTTGGAAATTTCTTCAGTCAATCCCAATGCAGATAAACACTCCGAAATATGTTTCGCCGTAATTGACTGCTCTAGCTTCTCTTTATCTGTCCATTCTTCTTCTTGATTAAACAAAGTTCCTGCTAAACTCATGGTACGCATTTCACTTCCATCCATTTCCACCAAGATTTCAGGAGTAGCACCTATCCAAATACCATGTTCGCTTGTGCCGATCAAATAAACCAAGCTATTAGCATATTTATCGCAAGCAACTTTAAAGTTTTGCATTAAAACCTGAATAGTTAATGATTGCTCAAAGTCAATCCATTTCACCTTACTCAAGACTACTTTTTCGAATTTTTCCTCCCTAATTCCGACCTTAATTCTATCGATTTGAGTTGTAAAATCAATCCATTGAGTACTTTCAATATTGGCAGCTTCGGTCAACTTCAATTCACGTAATATGACCTCTATTTCTTCCCAAGTTTTTTTGCTGCCCGGTTCCTTAAAAGTTTGAATTTTATCTTCTTTCCAAGCTTTCAATAGGGCCATGGTACCATTCTCAACATTTTGTCCGTCCCAATCAATCAATGATCCAGAATAAAAATCAAATTCATTTATTTTGTTTTGCCGCATTCGCGGACTCCTTAAAATCAGAAACTGATTATCCATTTCTTTTAGGATTTGGAATCACTGCCATGGTAATACTTCCCTTACAAATCAATTTATTTCTTGAATTGGTCAATTCCACTTCCCAAATCTGTGATCTAGATCCTAAATGCAACGGCTTTCCCTTTGCCCAAACCTCTTCGCCAATAAATGCGGGACGAAAATGACTGCCCTGAATATTCTGTCCAACGGCCACCCTCTCACTCCTGTTTAAAACCAAATTTGCAGCCATCGAACCTACTATTTCAATTGCTGCCATTGATGCTCCTCCGTTCAACATTCCCAAGGGTTGGCAATTGTTTTCACTAACCACCATTTTTGCTGTTAAACTTTGTTCATCTATTTCAGTAAAAAACAACCCTATTGCCGTATTCATAGTTCTATCACAGCGGGCATTCAATCCTTCAATAGTTATATTTGCGGCATCAAACCAAATTGATTCTGACATAATTACAAAGGTCAATGACTACATCCAAAAAAACAATTTATCTCATCAGACACGGACAAACTGACTATAATCTTCGAGGAATCGTTCAAGGTTCAGGTATTGACTCCCAATTAAACAATGAGGGACATAAACAAGCCAAATTATTTCATCAAACCTATAAAGATGTACCTTTTAAAAAAATATACGTTTCAGAACTACAGAGAACTCATCAAAGTGTTGCTCCATTCGTTCAAGACGGACATGCACTCAACATTTTACCTGATTTAAATGAGATAAATTGGGGTATTTTAGAAGGACAGGAACCCACCCCAGAAGGGTACCAACATTTTTTGACTATATCTAAAAAATGGAGAAATGGCGATTACCATGCAGCTTGCGAAAACGGCGAATCAGCCCAATCGATGTATGATAGACAACGTTCAGCCCTTCAAATCATACAATCTGAAGATTTATCTCCTATTCTCATCTGCATGCACGGCAGAGCCATAAGAAGCTTTCTGTGCCTTTTGACACAAACTCCTTTATATCAGATGGATAATTTTGGCCATGAAAATTTATGTCTTTATATCCTAGAACAAGAGCCTCACAATCCCGAAATATATAAAATCCATTTAACCAACTGCACCAAACATCTTAAATCATGAACTCAATAAATATTACCATCATTGATCGAAATGGCCATTCACAAATGTATGAGGCCCCTACCGACATGGGACTGAATCTGATGGAATTTTGCAAAGCGGTAGAATTACCGGTAAAAGGTGAATGCGGCGGAATGGCTATGTGCGCCACCTGTCAAGTATATGTTGAAAGCAATCATGAATTACCCAACCAATCAGACGCAGAACTCGATATGCTGGATCAGGCTTTTTACGTTAAAAACAATTCTAGATTGGGCTGTCAACTACATCTAAATAATGATCTACATGGCCTAATTGTTAGACTTGCACCAGAAAGTGAATAATTTTTTGAAAAAAATTGCTAATGAAGCCACTGTGTGTTATCTTTGCACTCCTTTTGTAAGAAGAAATGGCAAATCATAAATCAGCAATAAAGAGAATCAGAGCGAATAACGCGAAAAAAGAGTTGAACCGTTATCAACATAAAACCGCTCGTACTATTATCAAGAATGTAAGAAATTCAGAGAATAAAGCTGAAGCTGAAACTTTGTTGAAATCTGCTTTCACTGCCCTTGACAAATTGGCAAAGAAAAACATCATTCACAAGAACAAAGCGGGTAACTTGAAATCAAGTTTGCAAAAGCACGTTAATGCTTTGGCATAACCGCTAACACAACCTTATACATAAAAAAAGCCGCTACATGCGGCTTTTTTTATGGGTTGTACATTTGTATCAGTCCTAAATTATAATATTTCCTTTAATACCACACGTTTCAATTCTGGATTGGATCTTGCATCTTTACCCATTAATCCTTCATAATAAATCAATCCAACATCCTTAGCCCATTTAAACTTACCAAATCCTATACCCTTACTGTTGGTACCGTTTCGATTCAACGGACCACGAAAATTCCTATCTGACTCAATTACATCATTGAAAACCTTCCAAGGGGTAGAGTAACTTTGCAATTTTATAGAATGCCCAACCCAGTCCGCTTTATGAAACTGCGCCGAACTGTCTAAACGAGGATATACATATTGTGTAGGATCATAGTAAGTCATATAAACATCTACCATAACCGATGGCGTGTTCAAATAAGCATAGCACCAAATATTAAAATTAATAAGTTCATTACCCATGCTCAATTGCACGCCTTGTCCTTCTGTATACGTATCAAAATACTTTGCATTTTGATACGTATATGACATTGTAAAAGTATCTACTTCTGTGGTATCATCGAGATTGGCAAATACATATTGACGCCCATATACTTCGTTAAATGGGATAAAATACGATTTTAAACTTTCCGATAAGGGCAATGTTTCTGTTTTATCAGAACAATTCATTCTTACGCTCAACAACCAGATAAGCGTTAACATCAAAAAATAACGTACCTTCATTTAACCAAAGGTAAATTATTTTATTCGTTTACCACCAAGGTGCCTATAGAATCTCCTTGTAACAGCTTTAACAAATTACCAGGTTGGTTCATATCAAAAACTACTATAGGCTTATTATTCTCTTGGCACAACGTAATTGCGGTTAGATCCATAACATTCAAACCAAGATCATATACCTCCTTGAAGGTAATTTGCTGATACTTTTTAGCTGATGGATTTTTTTCTGGATCAGAGTCGTAAATACCGTCCACTCTTGTACCTTTTAAAACAATATCCGCCTCAATTTCAACGGCACGTAATGAAGCAGCAGTATCAGTGGTAAAATAGGGATTACCTGTACCTGCACCAAAAATCACTACTCTACCTTTTTCTAAATGTCTAATAGCACGACGTCTGATGAAAGGCTCACCTATTTGCTCCATTTTAATTGCACTCAGAAGACGCGTAATCAATCCAAACTTCTCAAATGAGCCTTGTATGGCCATAGCATTCATCATGGTAGCTAGCATGCCCATATAGTCGCCCGTGGCGCGATCTACAACTCCACCTTGTGCTCCTTGAACCCCTCTAAATATATTCCCACCGCCAATTACGATAGCAACTTCTACTCCTTGATCAACTACTGACTTTACTTCTTGAGCATATTGAGCCAAAACAGTTGGATCAATACCGTAATCTTGAGAACCCAAAAGGCTTTCGCCACTTAGTTTGAGGAGTATTCGTTTGTATTTCATTTGATTAATCTTTAACAAATTTATTCGTTTTGATATATGCACAAAAAAAATCCCCCGATATCGGAGGATTTTTCTGTAATTATTTTTCTTATCCTAATTGAACCCTTTTGAACTGTTTAACAGTCAGACCAGATTCAACTGAACTCAACATAGCCGCGACAGTTTTGGAGCTATCTTTTACAAATTCTTGATTCAACAATGTTGATTCCTTATAGAATTTCTGCAATTTACCTTCAGCTATCTTATCAATCATAGCTTCTGGCTTACCTTCTTGACGGGCTTGTTCACGACCAATTTCAAGCTCACGCTCAATAGTTGTAGCGTCTACACCATCTTTATCTACTGCTACTGGATTCATAGCAGCAATTTGCATTGCTACATCTTTTCCTGCCGCAATGTTTGCATCAGAAGGAGCGTTGCTCAATTCTACCAATACACCCATACGATTTGCACCGTGAATGTAAGGAACTACATTAGCTGCTTCAATTATTTCGTATTTAACTACGTCAATTTTCTCACCAATCTTTGCAACCTCCTCCATCAAACGAGCTTCCAAAGTAGCTGAACCTACTGTCAAAGCCTTTAGAGCCTCAGCAGTTGCAGGTTTGTGAGCAATTGCTGTATCAGCAATTTCATGAGCGAATGATACGAATCCTTCGTTTTTAGCAACGAAGTCAGTTTCACAACTCAACACTATCACAACACCTACGGTACCATCGCTATTAGTTTTAGCAATAACTGCACCTTCGGTTGCCTCTCTATCAGCGCGTTTTGCGGCAATTTTCGCGCCCTTCTTACGAAGGAAGTCGATTGCTGCCTCAAAATCACCATTATTCTCAGAAAGAGCTTGTTTGCAATCCATCAAACCAGCACCAGTCATTTGGCGTAGTTTGTTTACTTCTGCTGCACTAATTGACATAATATTAACCTTCTTGAGTTTCTAAGTTTTCTTCTTGCTTTTCAGCTTTTACTTCTTCGTCTGCAGATTTTTCACGCTTACGTTCAGCGGTTCCTTCCAAAATAGCATTCGCAATTTCAGAGGCAATCAAATGCACGCTCTTTGAAGCATCATCATTACCTGGGATTGGGAAGTCAATATTTGTTGGATCCGAATTTGTATCAACCAACCCAAAAGTTGGAATACCTAAACGAATAGCTTCAGAAACAGCTAAGTGCTCTCTACGAACGTCAACCAAGAACAATGCACCAGGAAGTTTGGTCATATCTTCGATACCACCTAAAACTCTTGCCAACTTGATTTTTTCACGATCTAACATCAAACGCTCTTTCTTATTCAAGCGAGTAAATGTTCCATCGTTAGCCATCTTATCGATACCTTGCATACGCTTGATGCTCTTACGAACAGTTTGGAAGTTTGTTAACATACCACCTAACCAACGCTCAGTAATGAAAGGCATTCCGGCTCTTTGAGCTTCGGCCATAACGATTTCTTTAGCTTGCTTTTTGGTAGCCACAAACAAAATGCGTCTTCCAGACTTTGCGATATTCTTGGCAGCTGCTTTTGCATCTTCCAATTTTGATTCTGTTTTCTTTAGATCGATGATGTGAATTCCATTTTGCTCCATGAAAATGAAAGGAGCCATTTTGGGATTCCACTTGCGGGTAAGGTGACCGAAGTGTACACCCGCATCGAGTAAATCTTGTTGAGTATAAGCCATTGATCTGTATTATCTTTTTGAGAATTGGAAACGCTTACGCGCTTTCTTTTGTCCACTTTTCTTTCTTTCAACCACACGTGGGTCACGAGTCATGAAACCAGCTTGACGCAAAGCGCTTTTGTATTCTTCGTTGATGTCAACCAACGCTTTTGAAATACCTAAACGAATAGCTTCAGCTTGTCCTGAAACTCCTCCACCATTCACGTTAACCATCACATCATAGTTTGTATGATTTGAAGTCAACACCAAAGGTGATTGAACAGAATTTTGGTGCCAAGCCAATGGGAAATAATCCGACAAAGACTTCTTGTTTACTGTAATCTGCCCATTACCTTCTTTTAGGTAAACTCTAGCTACGGCAGCTTTTCTTCTTCCTGAGTTGTTGTTCATAGGATTCTCAGATATCGAATTTCAATTCTTTTGGTTGCTGTGCTGCATGTGGGTGTTCTGAACCTTCATACACGAACAGGTTATTAAATAATTTTCTACCTAAACGATTTTTTGGCAACATTCCGCGAACGGCACTTTCTACTATGCGATCTTTCTTTACCGCTTTTGCCAAAGCTACACGCTGCCCGCCAGGAAATCCTGTATGACGAATGTATTCTTTTTGATCCATCTTAGCTCCGGTTAACTTGATGTGAGATGCATTGATCACAATTACGTGATCTCCGCAGTCTACGTGTGGAGAGTAAGCTGGTTTGTGCTTGCCGCGAATAACGGTTGCAATCTTTGAAGCCAAACGACCCAAAGGCTGGCCTGCTGCGTCTACAACTACCCAATTCTTGGTAATCGTATTCTTATTTGCAGAAATGGTTTTATATGTACTTAACGGATTCACTTGCGTTAATTTTATCAATTTTGGGGTTGCAAAAATAGGACAATTTTTCGTGGATAACAAGATATCCACAAACTTTTTTAAAAACTATCAAAATAGACATCTACCAATCATCTTCATCAGGCTTGTAAGCCTCTTTCAAAGCAGCCGATATTCCCTCTACCATTTTCTTTACTTCTTTATCTGCAGAGATTAAATACCGATCGGTAGATTCAAATCCTTTCTTCGTACTTCTATAATATTCATGATAGGTTCTTAGTCGATCATTAGAAAGACCAACGGGGTCAGTGACGTGAGCAAAGTTGCCAAACTGATATTTGTATCGAGCTTCTTTAAATCTCAAAACCATCACATATTCCATCTCACCATCTCTACGTTTAGCATATTCACCTAGAGTAACTACCATGGGCATTACCACTTTCATGTATATCAACTGATTGGCTTTTTCTTCTACAATCATTTTCTTGTATTGCTTCTCACCAAAACGCTTGATTAAGAATCTTTTAGCTCGAGCAAATAGCGAATCTTCAGAACATGTTTCACATTCCTCGTCATCTACTACACCTTCATAAAAAATTAATTCTCTTAAGGAGTCATAGGGTGGAACAAACCTCACGTAAGGCTTTTTCTCTATGGGCTTGGGAGAATTATCTCCTCCACCTCCGCCCCATCCACCGCCACCGGCAGATACTTCCATAGATGCAGTATCGTTTGATGCGGCTTCATCGCCTTCGTCTCCCCATTGGGCAGAAATGCTGTTTACAGCCATAAAAGCTGAAAGAAATAATACTTTATAATAAGCAACCCAGCGGTTGATTTTGATTGTCCTTTTCACTCTTTCCAATGACTAAATAATTACAATTGCGCGAATATAAAGGCAAGAACGAAAATTTCTTTTATTTATTGTACCAGCCATAACTATTGTTCAATCCATTAAACAGTTTTAGGGAAACGACCCTTACTGAATATCCTTCCCGCTGGCTTGCCCTTGCGCAACTTAATTTGTTCAGCCTCTGGAAGTTCCAAAATAGACTGACATTCATTTGAACAGCAATGATTGTATTTTTCAGCGCATTCATTACATTGAATAAAAAGTAAATGACATCCTACATTAGCACAATTTATGTGAGTATCGGCAGGTTTTCCGCATTGATGACACTCAGACAAAACGTCATTGCTAACTCTTTCATGCAACCTTTGATCAAAAACAAAATTTACCCCTTTGAATTTGTTCTCTATTCCTTGCTGTTTTGTTTGATTCACGTAATTGATAATTCCACCTTTTAAATGATACACTTCATTAAAGCCATTGTAACGCATCCAAGCGCTTGCTTTTTCACATCTAATTCCCCCGGTACAATACATCAAGATTTTCTTATCTCTTGTATCATTGAACTCATCAATTACCAATTTTAATTCCTCTCTAAAAGTATCAGCATCCGGACAACGAGCACCATCAAATCTACCAACCTCACTTTCGTAATGGTTACGCATATCAATAACCACCGTTTCGGGGTCTTCAAGGTAATGATTCCAATCTTCAGCCTCTAAGTACCTACCAGTATCTGAGGGATTAAAATCAGGATCATCAATTCCGTCAGCCACAATTTTATTACGCACTTTTAAATCCAACTTGATGAATGATTTTTGATTTTCTTCGATAGCTGTATTCAATCTAATTCCGTTCAAAAAGTGAATGGTAAATAAATCCTCCCTAAAAGCTTCAAAATGAATAGTGGGCAATGCAATTTGAGCGTTAATTCCTTCTTTGGCAACATAAACACGGCCTACAACCTCAAAGGATTTCCAACGCAAAAATAGTTCATCTCTGAACTCTTGTGGTTTATCAATCTGATAATAACGGTAGAAGGAGATGGTGGTATATTGCCGTGTATCGGCATCCATACGACGTTTTAACTCCTCCCGACTAACAATGTTTCGCAATAACATGGTGGGGGTAGTAAATTTCCCACAAAGATAAAAAAAAGAGGGAGCCTTGGCCCCCTCTTCTAAAAAAATCGTCTTTTGATAGGATTAGTGTTTAACCACCAATTTGGTATTCAATGTTGAAGTAGCAGATTTAACGCTAACCATATACATACCTTCGCTCCAATCAGAAGTATTTACTTGCAATGAACCGTTATTCATGGTGGTGCTCATAACTACTTGTCCTTGGATATTGGTAATTACCACTTCGGAAGAAACATTGGCTAAATCAGATGCTTTGATTTCAAATGCATCGTTTGAAGGATTAGGATATACTAAAACTCCGCTTTCAACACTTTCAACAGATGCCAATGCAATTGCAAAAGTCTGAGATTGAAGTACTTCTTTAGTTACTGCGTCTTGTACGAAAACTACCACGTGCATATCATCCCAAGTTTCAACACTATTCTCAGAATTATGATTGATGTGTTGTGCTGTAGAACCATCTAAAGGCAAGCGGTAATTCCCTTGGAAAGTAAAACTTAACTTCTGATTTACAGGTGTACCGCGAGTCAATCCAGTTAAACCAAAACCTGTACTGTTTGGCATCATTTTTTTCATTACATCTTCAAATTCCTTTTCACCGTTTGTCTTTTTATTAGCATAAGTCATACCCTCAGTTATAACTGCAAACAGTTTTAAATTAGAAGAGGTGTAGTCTACCAAAGGATTCAGGGTTATATCAGCGGTAATGGTATTTTTCCAAGTATTAGTTGCTGTACCAGAAATTTCTAAGAACGCAGGCTTAGCAGCAAAGCCATCGTACAACGCAGTGCTATATGAACCAGCATTTCCGTCCCATCCACCATCAACTTCCATGCGAGGAACTGAATTTACACCATAAAAAGCTACACGGTTTCTAACTTCTTGTGTGCAATATGGATCACCTGTACCAGGCCAGTTAACTTGATATTTAATTGTTGAATGGTTTGATTTACCAGCGATTACATTGTTAAAGTTGATATTACCTGCTGTGCATGGACCGCATGTGGATGATGTAAATACTTCATGCAAAATTTTACGCTGAGCCACTTTATCAACAACAGTAACAGTCTTTGAAATAGAATTTGTACCCAATGCATCTGCTGAACCGTTTACCTCAATTACACGAGCAACTACGGTGTATTTACCTAAGTTAGCAGGATTCCATTTGGTATTAAAGGTCATTGTTTTAGTTGCACAAGCCGCGATATTTAGTCCAGTAAAATCCTCAACTACTTCAGTTCCACCGTCTACAGCGTAACCTAATTTCATTGAAGTGATAGCTTTTCCTCCCAAATTCTTTACATCAAAATTCAAAGAAAATGGTGCTCCACTAATCAACATATATTCGTCTAGTGCTAAACTTACTGCATCAGCATTATTGTCTGCTAAAGTGCCTGGTGCTATTGTGTAGTATACGTTATCCACTGAAGCAGGATCATTTCCAGACTTCATTTCATAGTTAGACATACCATTTCCGCTTGTTGCATCAATTTGATAACCAACGGTCAATTTGGTTGTTCCACTGCACTGTGCACTACCTGTAGAACAATACCAACGTTGATCTACCAGATAAATATTATTGGTTCCTTCTTCAAGTACTACGCTAAAATAAACCCAACCACTTTGAATGTTGGCTTCAGTAGCTGATGTAAACTGAATAAAGTGCTGACGTTTTCCGTTAGTGCCGAAAGTTTTAGTCAAAATATAATCGCTCGCAGTTTTTATTTCAGCTCCCCATACAACCACTGATTTATCAGGAATTGAAGCTGATGGCAAACTTGAAGGCGTAGCACTTGGAGCTGCTGCAGTAGATGCAACATCAAATGTTATAATACCCGTGCTAGAAACCTTATATTGAGTAACTGCTTCACCATTAAAATAAAACGTGAACGGAATCGTCTGATTTCCAGTCCATGCGTTTGTTTGTGGTCCAGTCAAAAGGGTTGTCCAACCTGTAGCTCCACCCCCAGCCGGTGGGTACTCAGGATCTACATTCAATCCGCCTGGATTGCCAGTACCAGTGCAGGGAACCATATGATAACCTGTAACCTGGGCGTTTAGCGACAATAAACCAAATGCCGCTACAAAACTTAGTATTATTTTTTTCATATCTCAGTAACTGCCTCAAATGTAGGAGAATTAAATAATAACTCCAACTCATTAAAGATTTCTTCTATTTCAAGAACATCCATGCTAGAAACTAAACGCATTCGAAATTCTTTAAAATGGGGAATGCCTTTGAAATAATTCGCATAATGCCTTCGCATCTCAACCATCCCCACAATAGGCCCTTTCCATTCCAACGACTTGATAAAATGTGTTTTACAGGCTTCTAGTCGTTCCATCAACGTGGGTCCAGCCAAGGCCTGTCCCGTTTTCACAAAATGTTTAATTTCTCTGAATACCCAAGGATTACCAATACTTGCTCTTCCAATCATTACGCCATCAACGCCGTATCTATTTTTAAATTCCCACGCCTTTTCTGGGGTATCTATGTCGCCATTTCCAAAAATGGGAATGTGCATTCTTGGATTGTTTTTCACTTCACCTATTAAAGTCCAATCTGCATTGCCCTTATATAGTTGAACACGAGTTCTACCATGAATACTGAGTGCCTTGATTCCTACATCTTGCAAACGCTCTGCAACATCCACTATATTTTTAGTTTGATCATCCCAACCCAATCTTGTTTTAACTGTTACTGGAAGGTGCGTCGCCTCAACAATTGCCTTTGTCATGGCAACCATTTTCTTCGGGTTGGTCAATATGGCAGCTCCGCCTCCTTTGCAAACTACTTTTTTTACAGGACAACCATAGTTTATGTCAATTAAATCAGGATTTACCCTCGATGCAATTTTGGTAGCTTCTACCATTGAATCTATCTCGCCACCAAAAATTTGAATACCTACTGGGCGCTCATATTCAAAAATATCCAATTTTTGTGTGCTCTTTGCCGCGTCTCTGATTAAACCCTCAGAACTGATAAACTCAGTGTACATAAGGTCTGCGCCGTGTTGTTTACAAACATAACGGAAAGGCGGATCGCTCACGTCTTCCATCGGAGCTAACAACAAGGGAAATTCCCCCAACGAGATATCACCAATTTTTACCACTTTTGCAGTGCAATTTAAACAGCGAATTTACAACAGATGAACGCCATTTCACACAATGATTCTCAAAAGCCCCTCATGAACCTCTGGGGGCTTGCACTTTTACTCATCCTGATTTTAGCGTTCCAATTGGTGGGATATTTCATCTCATTATACGCACTATCAGCCGCATTTAGTATTGATATTGAAGAAGTTAAGTACTTAATGAACGCCCCCGATGGCTCAGCATTGGGCATAAATATTGGTCGTTTTTCAAACCTCATCCAATTTGTGATTTATATGGGCATTCCTGCGCTGATTTTCACCGGTGCCAACAGAGTGGGATTTTCTTTTTTCGGGGGATATTCTAAGCGTTTGCAATTTCCCAAAATACTGTGGTCCATTCTGCTTGCACTTTCAGCACTGCCAGTTGTAGCAGTTTTAACCAAACTAAGTCACCAAATACCTTTACCAGATTCCATAAAAAACATGGCCGACAGTTTAACTTCAAGCAGAGAAATGCTCTTTGAAAACATGCTTGAAATGCAACGTTGGGATGAACTTCTATTTTGCATTTTTCTAGCAGCTTTTTTACCAGCACTTTTGGAAGAATATCTGTTTAGAGGAATTGTTTTAAACATTGCATTAAGTCAATACGCAAAACCAGTTACAGCTATCATCTTCCAAGCTATTTTCTTTTCATTGATGCACCTTTCTTTGTATGAATTTGCCGGGATTGCCCTCATTGGAGCCCTTTTCGGATTCATTACCTATCGGAACCAATCTGTTTGGTATAGTTCCATCGCACATTTCATTTTTAATGCTACTACCGTTTCCCTTTATTTTCTGATTCTTCGAGAATTTGAACACAGTGGAATTAAATACAATGTAGACCAACTGCTTGCAAGCGCAACCCTTGCCATTCCAGCTTCAATTTTATTGGGACTTTCAGTTTATAATCTTTCAAGAAAATCATGAGTAACTTCTGGACCAGAATCATGAGCGGCACCGGACTAATCGCCGCAACCATCACCTTATTTTATTTAGGAAGTTGGGGACTCCTTGTATTCTCCATTTTAGTTACATTAGGAGGAAACTATGAATGGTTTAAACTTCGAAAAATGCGTTTCAAATGGGGTTGGAAAGTCTCAGCATTGAATTCATTCATTACGCTATTATTGGTCCATTTAGGTGAATTCAATTGGGCAATCTATCCTTCGATTGGGGTATTGTTATATTCAATTTACTTAGCCAAAGACCATTACAGATCTGCAATAAGCCTTTTTGGAGCGCAGTTGTACCTCACCTTACCGCTTTCACTTTTTCTAACCCTGCCCTATTGTAACTTCAACTTTAGCTTGAACAATGCAGATGAAGTTTTTAACTTTTTGATTCCTACTACACTGATGGTGTTGGTATGGTCTTCTGATTCGTGGGCCTATGTTTCAGGTAAACTTTTTGGAAAAAACAAACTCGCTCCCAGCATTTCACCAGGAAAAACTTGGGAAGGTCTTATTGGTGGAACCCTTCTGACAGGTGCCACTGCATTCCTCATTCAAAAATACTTTTTGCACCCCCAAGGTGGATATGTAACTGATGGGTCTTGTCATCTATTTTCAGACCCATTAAAAGCCATAATTATAGGCATCTTGGTTTCTGTCTTTGGTACACTCGGAGACCTGTTCGAAAGCTCTCTAAAACGAAAAGCCCACGTGAAAGACAGTGGTAATGTCATCCCAGGTCATGGGGGTGTTTTAGATCGTTACGACGCATTTTTATTTGCAATCGTCGTTTTTACCATAGTTTACCGCTACTTATAATAGATTCTTGGCTGTTTTTTTGGTAAATTCGCAAGAATTTATGAGCCAGCATAACACCTCTTACTTACAGAATGCCGACCCCGCTGCAATTGAGTCCATGTACCAACAGTACCAAAGTGACAAAGAAAGCGTAGATTTTGGATGGCGAAAGTTTTTTGAAGGATTTGACCTTGGAGCCCAAAAATATGAGTCGGGCGAAGTAGTTAGTGAAGATGCTGTCAAAGAAATTCAAGTGTTAAACTTGATTCACGGTTATCGCCAGCGCGGACATTTATTCAGTCAAACCAATCCCATCCGTCAACGACGAAATTACACCCCTAATTTAGATTTAGAAAACTTCGGATTGGAACAATCTGACCTAGAAAAATCATTCAATGCTGGTATTGAAATTGGATTAGGACAAGCTAAACTGAAAGATATTATTGCTAAACTCCAGAAAACTTATTGCAGCAGCATAGGTTGCGAGTTCTCTTATATTCGTGACCCAAAACGCAGAGGATGGTTGCAAGAACGTTTTGAACAAACCCAAAATGTGCCCAATTTGACCACTGACGAGAAACGTCACTTCTTGAATAAAATCAATCAAGCAACCGTATTTGAAAATTTCCTACATAAGAAATACATCGGTCAAAAGCGTTTCTCTTTAGAAGGACTTGAGGCTTTGATCCCTGCACTTGACGCTGTTATTCAATACGGTTCTGGTTTGGGGGTTGACGAATTTGTCATTGGAATGGCTCATCGCGGTCGCTTAAATGTACTTGCCAATATTTTCAATAAAACATATTCTCAAATTTTTTCGGAATTTGAAGGAAAAGTATTCCAAGGCGGCGACTTCGACGATTTCGAAGGCGATGTAAAATACCATCTTGGTTACAGTGTTGACGTTGATACAGCCGCTGGAAAAAAAGTTCATTTGCGTTTGGCTGACAATCCTTCGCACCTAGAAGCTGTTAATCCCGTAGTAAAAGGTTTAGTTAGAGCTAAACTTGACAGCAAATACAATAACAACGTTGACAAGATTTGCCCCATTCTTATTCATGGTGACGCCGCTATTGCAGGACAAGGAATCATGTATGAAATCGTTCAAATGAGTGGCCTTGAAGGGTATTATGTAGGTGGAACAATGCATATTGTCACCAACAACCAAATTGGATTTACCACGAACTATCTAGATGCTAGAACATCTACTTATTGCACCGATGTTGCTAAAGTTACTTTGTGTCCAGTATTACACGTAAATGCCGATGACTTAGAAGCAGTTGTGCACGCCGTTAAATTAGCGATGGCTTACCGCAACGAATTCAATTCAGACGTTTTCATTGATTTATTGGGATATAGAAAATACGGACATAACGAAGGCGATGAACCCCGTTTCACTCAGCCCGAAATGTACAAACTGATTGATAAACACCCCAACCCTAGAGAAATCTACAAGCAACAATTGTTGCAAAGAGGTGAAATTGATGCAGAATTGGCCCGCGAAATGGAAACCCAGTTCCAAGCACTTCTTCAAGAGAAGTTCGAAGAAGCCAAAGGCGAATTCAAACCCACTCCATCCGCGGTTAAAAACACATGGGAAGGCTGGAAACATGCCGGTCCTAAAGAAATTCAAATCCCCGCAAACACCAAAGTATCCCTAGAAAAAATCAAAGCCATTGGCAATAAAATCACTCAAATACCAGAAAATAACCTACCCATAAAAAAGGTACAATCTCTTTTTGCTGACCGTAAAAAAATGATTGAAACAGGTACAATTGACTGGGCTATGGGCGAACTTTTGGCTTATGCAACTTTGCTAGAAGAAGGACATCCCGTTCGTTTAGTTGGTCAAGACGTAGAACGTGGAACTTTTTCGCACCGCCATGCTGTAGTTAAACAAGAAGTGGGTGAACAAGAATACATCCCCGTAAATAACATCAGCGAAAATCAAGCAAAATTCTCCATCTACAACTCATTGTTAAGTGAATATGCGGCACTTGGCTTTGAATACGGTTACAGTACCTCTACTCCTAATGGTTTGACCTTATGGGAAGCTCAATTTGGAGACTTCTCAAACGGTGCTCAAATCATGATTGACCAATTCATTGCATCTGCCGAAGCCAAATGGAGTAAGTTCTCCGGACTTACCATGTTGCTGCCCCACGGCTATGAAGGACAAGGACCTGAGCACAGCAGTGCTCGTCCCGAAAGATATTTACAACTTTGCGCAGGAACGAATATGCAAGTTTTGAATTGCACCACTCCGGCAAACTTGTTCCACGCATTGAGAAGACAGTTAAAACGTGAATTTACCATGCCGTTGATCATCATGACTCCAAAATCATTGTTGAGACACCCCAAATGCGTAAGCGAATTAACTGATTTAAGTGAAGGGCAATTCCAAGAGCTCATTGACGATGCAAACGTGGGTAAAAAAGTTCGGAAAGTGTTGTTCTGCTCTGGTAAAATCTACTATGATCTTCTCGCAGAAAAAGAATCTAAAAACCATCAAGACGTAGCCATTGTGCGCATTGAACAATTGTATCCTCTACCAGAATGGCAATTAGAAGGTATTTTTAATAAATACAAAGATGCTGAATTCCTTTGGGTACAAGAAGAACCTAAAAACCAAGGCGCGTGGTTGCATTTGCACCGTTACGACTTCCCTGTTAGCCTAAAATATGTGGGTAGAAAAAGCAGTGCAAGTCCATCAACCGGCTTCAAAAAAGTACACGATGCCGAACAAGCCGACATCGTGTCAAAAGCATTCAGTTAAAAAATTATAAGCGTTCAAACAACGCTACATTCTCAACATGGTGGGTATGCGGAAACATATCCACCGGTTGAATCTTTACCAATTTGTATTTTTCTGACAACAATTTTGCATCTCGAGCCTGTGTTGCTGGGTTGCAGCTAACATACACAATTCTTTGGGGCTCAGATTCCAAAATTCGATTCACAACGTCAGGATGCATTCCTTCCCTTGGAGGGTCTGTGATGATGACATCGGGTTTTCCATGGTGAGAAATAAAATCTGAGGTCAAAATATCTTTCATGTCCCCCGCAAAAAACTCGCAATTCTCTACTGAGTTCCACTGTGAATTTACTTTTGCATCCTCAATTGCTGCATCGACGTATTCAATACCCACCACTTTCTTTGCCTTATCTGATACATAAATTGCAATACTGCCGGTTCCAGTATACAAATCATATACTAGCTCAGATCCTGTTAAATTCGCAAAATCCCTAGTAATATCATACAAAACCTTGGCTTGAGTGCTATTGGTTTGAAAGAAACTCAATGGCTGTATTTTGTATTTTTTATCGCCCAAAGTTTCAGTCAAATAGGCATCGCCTGCAAAATAATCAACCTCTGTACCTTGCAAGGAATCATTCATTTTGGTATTCACCACATAAACCAATGAAACCACTTTATTTTCTCCCAGCTGAGAATCCATAAAGGTAGACTTCAAATGGTTCATTACAGCTGAAATAGCTTCTTCGTCTCTGTAATAAAACGAAACCAACACCATCCATTCGTTCTTGCTGTTGCACCTAAACATGGCGGTGCGCATCAAACCTTCGTGCAGTTGGATATCGTGAAATGAATACCCTTTTGAAACACAAAAATCTTTCAGAGACCTTTGGATTTGATTAACAAAATCGGGCATCAAATGACATTTTTCAATATCCAATATCTTGCTGAACTGCCCCGGAATATGAAATCCCAATGCGGGTGGTTTCTCTGAGGGATTCTCTTTATCAAAGTTCGGTACCCAAGACTTTTCACTAAAAGTCAACTCTAACTTGTTTCTATAGCTCGTCGTGTGCTCGCAACCGGCAATGGGCATCACTTCAAATTCCTCTATTCCACCCAATCGCTGCATAGAGTCAATGACTTGCTGCTGTTTAAACGCTAATTGATCAGCATATGAGAGGTGTTGCCATTTACAGCCGCCACAGAGGGTGAAATATTCACAAAACGGTTCAATTCTAGAAGTTGATTTTTCATGAAAACGAACAATTTGTCCTTCCATGAACTTCTTTTTCTTCTGCACTACACGCACGTCAACCACATCACCTGGGGCCGCATACTTTACAAAAACTACCTGATTGTCAACCCTACCAATGCTATGACCTTCTGCACCTGCCGAGGTAATTTCCAACTTCTCTATGAACTTGGCTAATTTCTGTCTTCTTGCCACTGATTTTAGGATTTCTTCTCTCTAGCCAATCCCAAAAGTTGCAAAAAGTCTGCCGGTGGCAAAAATCCTGGCTGAACATATCTTGCCTCATCTTTACCAACATTGGGCCAAAATATGGTTGCGGGAAACCCAGTAACTTGGCCGTTACCTAAATACTGCAACAATTCAGGAGCTTGCATCTTCTTATTTGCAAATACGAAATCTTTTGCAATTTCAGGATTGAATTTCACGCACACAAAATAGGTGTTCAATTCTTTGATTACCCCTGGATCTGTGTACGTTTTTTTATCCATCACCTTGCACCAACCGCACCAATCAGTATAGGCATCAACCAAAAGAATCTTTCCTTCCTTCACTGACTTTGCATAACCTTCTTCAAAACCATACCATTTCAATTCGGTACTTACGGGTTCATCAATGGTGTTTGTTGTTTCGAGGGATGTATTCATCGCTACTGCCTCTGTAGAAGTTTGCTCTACAGTCACTGTTGAATCTTCATTCGTTTGCTTGCTGCTCGAATTTGAACAAGCCAAAATTGCAACCGCTAATACCACAACGCCTGCAATGAAACTATACTTTTTCATAATTACTTTATAACTACAAATTACGTGCCTTTATTTTAGTCTTGAAACTGATATCTAACGCACTCACACTGTGTGTCAATGCACCCACACTGATGAATTGCACTCCAGTTAGGGCATATTCTCTGATTGAATCTCTCGTAATTCCGCCAGATGCTTCGGTTTCGGCTCTTTTATCAACCAATTTTACAGCTTCCCTGCACAGCTCAATGCTGAAATTATCAAACATAATTCTATCCACTTTATTGACTAAGGCCTCATTTACCTCGTCTAAATTTCGGGTTTCAACCTCAATTTTTAAACCTAGATTCTGTTCTAACAAAAATTTACGGGTCTTCTCTACTGCAGCAGTAATTCCACCTGCCGAATCTACGTGGTTATCTTTCAACATAACCATATCGTATAGACCAATCCTGTGATTTTGTGCTCCCCCTAAGGAAACTGCCCATTTTTCTAACATCCGTAAACCAGGTGTGGTTTTTCGGGTATCGAGCAGAGTGACTCCCGTGTCTTTAACAAAATCTACCAAGTGTCGAGTTTGAGTTGCAACCCCAGATAATCTTTGAAGTACATTGAGCATCAACCTTTCAGCTTTTAACAAAGAACGTACATTGCCCTCGGCTTTTGCCAAAATGGTTCCTTTCTCTAAAAATTCACCATCTTTTACAAGCAATTTAAAATGAATATCCGAATCTACCTTTTTCAAAAAAACTTCCGCCCATTCGAGACCGGCAATTACACCATTCTCTTTTAATATGAGCTGAGAAGTACCTATTGCATCAGCGTCAATGCTTCCTAAGGATGAATAATCACCCGGACCTACATCCTCAGAAAGCCATAAATCCATCGCATTGGTGAATTCGGCTGAGTGAAAATCCAATTTTAACATCGAAATATTATGGCTTCACTAAATTAACCGCGGCAGTTGAACCATCTTTAGAACGAATCAACAGCAAATAATTTCCGGCCGACCAATTCTTTCCATCAATCGAAATATTTGAAGCTGTTGTATTGCTTTGATAAACAGTGCGCTCAAAATAGTCAATTACATATATATCCACATTTTTACCTTTGAAACCTTTCAAATCAACTTGAAATTGATCAACCACAGGATTTGGATAAACGTTAATAATTACCTCTGGGGTTAATACTTTAGATTGTTTTGCAGGCTGACATAAATCACCAGTAGGCACGTGTGTCATATCTGAAAACTTCACATAACATGCCCATTCAGGATAATCGACAAACGGGTTTCTATTTCCTTGAACCGAAGCCTGAGCAATATACTCTTGACGGGCAATCTCCCATTTTGTTGGTGGGAATTGTTGGTTCCAGCGCTTTAAAACGAATTCATCTTGCAATTCATAAATGAATTGATTGCTGGTTGGCAAAGTGAAAGGGGTTGCTGAACTATGATATGCCACACACTGATATAAATTCGCCCGGGCAGCTGAACCTTTGGCAAAGTCGCGTGGTTCGTAAGCGAAATTACCCGAACTGTCTTTACCGTATTTTCCAGCAACAAAAGTAGAAGTTACATCTTTTAAATTGTTCAAAGGATAATTTGACCTTACTGCGTTTGCTTCAGTTTGATGAACCGTTCTCAGCATATGAAGGTCGCTGTAGTGCGGACCATCTTGGTTTGAAGTTCCCATATAACTAAAAGGGTAACAGTGTTCTCTTGACATCACAGCGTGTGAGAATGGAGGAGTATATACGTAATTGTATCCTGTGTAAAAACAATCTACCACTCTTTTACCATTGGTAGTATCGCGAGCTTCGAAATTATCAACTACAGTTGATGAATAATTACTGTAATATACTTGCCTGTGATTCTTCAAAAGGGTTTGCAAATCTGATAAGAAGGTAGAAGCTTTAGGATCTATACCATCGTAATAATTCGCAATCTGCAATCCAGGAGTCGTAACTTTTGAAGAAACTGCTTTACTTTGGTTATAATTTGTGAAAGAGCCATAGCCATTATAACCATAAATAGTAACCATGTATTCAGTGTTGGCCACAATATTATCAATATCAATATTCGCAATTTGATTGTTGTTTGAAACAATGCGAGAGTTACCCAAATAAGATCCCACATCATAGAATTGCCCATCTTCTGGAGTACTAGAAGGGGTTCCTTCTTTAGTAACCATAACCAAATATTGTTCTGCATCACTCTTGTTGAAAGAAGCTGCAATTCTGAATGCTTTAGTATCTACTGATAGGTTCGAAACCCCATTTAATGGTTCTGTAGAAGTCTTACCTTTAATGGTTTGTACTGTTAAATCAAAAGTATCAATATCTGGATCGTTTGAAGCAATATGCAAAGTAGCTTCATGTGTACCATTACTTGTTGCTATTAAATGCACCAATAATGTGGTAGACTCAAGTGGTTTGATTGTGATTGGCGCTGAACTCTGTAACTCAAAACTAGAAGCTTGAGTTCCTGAAAGTCTTAAATCAGAAATCACCAAATCTTCCATTTTACTGTTATTTGCAACATTTAAACTAATCAAAGTATCGTTTCCGGTTTGTACCTTTCCACCATCTATCTGCAATTGATTGCTGTAAGAAACCTTGATTTCAGGTGTGATTCCTGCAGGAGCAGGAAATACTTCAAAATTATCTATGGCTAAGTTGTAATTTGAGGCTTTAGTCTTGTAAAATATTCTAAAGTATCTTGCTTTTGAACTAACACGAACCATATGTTTGGTAGCATTATTTTCAACATTGTCGATATACTCTTTCACGTTAGTCCAATTCGTACCATCAATACTCTCATCACAAGTGAGAGTGCCTTTCCATCCAGGGTATGTTGGTGGATTGTTTGTTCCAGCTAAGTAAAAAGTAATGGTATCGGCTTTGCCTGACCAATGAGCCATCACATATTCTCCATTATAATCTAATCTGCAAGCATTGGGAGTACTGTATACCAAATTTGAACTTGTATATACGGTTTTCCCACCAGCCGGACCTAAATCAGCTGAAAATCCAGTAGGAGTAGTAGCGGCATCAAAATCCCATTTCATGGGTAATGTGCCTTGTGCATTCACATTCAGAGCGAAATACCCTAAGAAAGCGATGATTATATTTTTTTTCATATTTTTTTAATTAAAACGATACCCTGATACCTGTGGTGTATCTTAAACCTTGAGAAACGAATACCTCCAAATTACGGGGATTGAAGACATTTCGTGCTGCCGATGGATCAGCAATATCAGCCGCTGTACTTCTATGTTGTGCATCACTGATATAAAGGTTGTTGGTCATATTGGAAATGTTAAAGTACAAGCGAACTTTAACGCTGTTTTTCAAATCGAACGCATAACCGCCGTTAAAATTCATATACCAATAATTGGGAATCTTAAACGACTCTTTTCCAGCCATATCACCTCGCAACGCTATGGGTTCAAAATCTGCAAAGTGCTTTCCGAAATATACATACTGGAGCGAAAAGAACGCACCTTTTAAATAGGTAGGTTCCCATCTTATCAAACCAGCAACCTGATTTTGTGCCGCATCACCAACGTGAACTCCTGTTGCGTCAAAGTTAAATTGACCTATTGAATCTCCTGCATCATTTCTAACTGTTGCATTGCTTCCCGATCTCCAAATCCAATCACCTGCCGCCAACGAAAACTCCAAAGTAATCCCATCGCCTGCTTTGATAGCTGCCTGTAATTCAGCACCCATGTGACGAGCTTTCAATCCATTGATGTTGTATGTCAATGGATTATCATCAGCATCTCTAAAGGTGGGTTGAAAATCAACCGGGCGATTTTCCCAAAGCGTGTAATAAGCATTTAGGTTCAAAGCAACACGCTTGTTTTTGTATCCAGCTCCACCTTCTAAGGCATAAACTAATTCATTTTTAGCGTCTTGAATTTGAGTGTTGCGGTTGTCAAACACGTTATTAAAGCGAGTGGGGCGATTTAAATAACCTAGGTTCACAAACGTGTTGAATTTTCGGGTAAAATTGTAGTTTGCACCTGTCTTTAAGGTATAACCTGAGAAGTTCACCCAAGGTGTTTTTTGAGCATTTCCGGAAGAATCTTTTTTAAAGTAATCAACCCTCTGATAAGCAGTTTGACTTCCGCTCACATTGAAAAACGCTGACAATTGATTCTTCGTGTATTCAGCCTCCAAATAGGCACCTGCCCATCGAACTAATCCATCGTTGTGATAATTGAAAATATCGCCTTTTTTATAAAGATGATTCTTGTCGTAATTAGGGTTCAGCTCATTGGCATCAGGTATAAAATAGTCTCCGCCAATTAAGTCATAAACCTCTCTGTAATGTTCAGCTCTGTATGTTCTCAAATCAATCCCTCCAGTCAAGTTGGTACGTTTGGTAATCTTGTACTGAGTGGTGTTCAATAACCCATACCAACGGTGATTGTTCACCCCTCTCAATAAAATACCTGATGATTTTCTCAAATCGTTTGAGTATTTAGGGTCATAAGCAGATGTAAATCCAAGATCTATGTTCTGTTCGTAAACCGATTGAAAATTATAATTTCCATAAGGGTTTGGGGCTTGTTTGATTCGTTCACCAGCCGTTCCGCCTCCGTTGCCTTGTGACATGTAAACTATAGTATTTGAGAACCATTTGGAGTTGGGTTTATAATCATACTTTAGATACACTTGGGGTTTATGAAACTGATTAACCCGTTCATTCACTCTAAATTGGTTTCCAGAATATTCCAATTGACCGTTGTTTTGATTCAAAGTCACACCGGTATCTAAATATCCCCAATGTTGATTGTACTTTCTGCCTTGGTTGATGGGCATACCCCCAACCACTGTATCCATTCCCAATTGCCTAGCCAATCCATCATCATATAGGCTCAATCTCGCTTTGAAGGAACGCTGACCATGCGACTGTGGAGCACCTATAGCCGTAAAAGAAAGTGAATGTTTTTTACCCCATTCTTTTTCTACCTTAATGAAATAAGCATACATATCATCAAATAGGCCATCTACGTATCCAGTTGAAGATCGTTTAGTCAATGAAGCAACAATTCCCCAATCACCTTTTAATCTGCCGCTGCTGTAGTCTAAACTGAATTTTTGATATTTTGAATCTCCTACTTCAACATTCGCAGCAATAGATGAATTTCGGGTTATACCTTTGGTAATGATGTTCATGGTACCTCCCACTGCGGGATTTGCAATTCTGCTGCTTCCCAATCCACGTTGAACCTGAGTAAGCGCAGTTACACCGCTAAGACCAAACCAATTGCTCCAATAAACCCAACCGTTTTCCATGTCATTTACAGGAATACCGTCTATCATCACTGCGATATTTCTTTGGCTAAATCCGCGAATAGTAATACGAGCATCTCCAGATCCACCGCCTTGTTGTGTTGCGTAAACACCAGGAGTATTATTCAACAACATAGGCATATCGGCACTTCCCAATCGCTCACTGATTTCCTTACCACTTAAATTGCTGTAGGCTATTGGAGTTTTGCGATCTTTGGCTACTGAAGCCACGATTTGAACAGCTTGAATGCTAGCACTTAAATTCTCCAGAGCAAAATTTACATCTGTGATTAAATTTCTGTCAGCTTGGATATAAATGGTATCAGGATTGTAACCTTCTAACGAAGCAACAATTTGATACTCACCCATGGGTAAACTCAAAGTGTAAGTTCCATTTTTTGAAACTTGCGCACTGACTGACTTTGCTTTCACAACAGCCCCTTCCAGAAGTTCGCCAGATAATTCGTCTACAACACGGCCTTTAATAACCGATTGGGCATCAATGTTTGAAAAAACAATAAATCCAAAGGAAACCAGAAGAAGCCTTTTGAAAAGCATTAAGGATTAATTTTTAATGAATCTTTCTTGAGTGATTTGACCATTTTTCAACGTCAAATTCAACAAGTACATGCCAGAAATCAAATTCTTGGTATCGATGGCTCCTTTGAAAGTTCCTTCAGTAATTAATTGTCCAAAAGAATTTAAAACTGCAAAGTGCTCAACTTCAAACGTTGTTTCAAGGTAAATCTGACCGTCAACAGGATTAGGATATACTTTCACCGTTGGAACGATGGAAATTTTTTCAGCGCTGAGTGTTTTACAACCCGACTCGTGAACTCCCAGAGAATCAAACATATCGCGTGGATGCATATCCCACTCAGCGGAAGGATCAAAATATTGTGGATTCCAAGCTTGCGGAGCCATCGCGGTCAACCCCCTCTTAATTGGAGCTAAGGTGTCACAACCTGTTAAAACTTGGTATTTTCTAATCAACGTTCTGTTAGCAGTATACCAAGTTCCAAGACCAGTGCTGTAGGGGAATGAATCGCTCCAACCAACTGCAGCCGGTCTTTCGCCAATTTTACCCATGATATCAACCAACAACCAAGTGCTATATTGTTCGTTGTATTTGTCTAAAGACATTGCGTCATCACCATTGAAAGACATAGAATAAGAAGTGTTGTAATCTTTGCTCAAAAACAAGTCAGCTTTTAAACGCAAAGACTCTACTACGGGAGTATCTTGACCTGTTTGAGTGGTGTCTCTTCTGTCAAGTACCAATACAAATGCATCATGGGGTTGGATGGTTCCAGACAAAACATCGCTATATTGTTTGTCCCAAGTTGCAGAACCATTCTGCCAACGAGTTAAACGGTATTGTGATAAATCGATGGCCTGATTGGTTGGATTGTAAATCTCAATAGCTTTATTGTTTCTTGATCCCTCAATGTACTCGCTCATGAACAGCTCTTGACAAGGAAAAACTCCTTGAGCTTTTAAAGCTCCATTGAAAATTTGAAATGCAGAAATTGCCGAAAACAAGATTAATTTTCTCATAATTATTTACAAATTTCCCAAAAAATATCCGCACCTCAAACAAAATGAACTTATTTTACAGCAGGTTAACAAAATTTAACCCCATGCTCAAACGAAATATTCCATTTTTAACCGTTTTTATTTTCTTTTTCTGGGGATGTTCGGTCGTTAAATTTTCTCCAAAATCATCTGAATATTTGCCAGTAAAGCAAAATACGGTTGCCGATTCATCTACGGTTTTATGGCTCTCAAAATACAAAGATTCTGTAGAACAGATAATGAATGTATTGGTTGCAAAAACAAGTTCAGATCTACTCAACATCAGATATAAGGGTAAAATTGATAAAGACCGTTCAGCAGAAGCCAATTTAGCCAGAGTTTGTGCAGATTTCATGCATCAAGCAGCTCAAAATTGGGCATCAAATCAAAATTTGACCAAAGTAGATTTCACCATTTCTAATTATGGTGGATTCCGAGTTTCTCTATTTACTGGTAACATTACCCTTGGTCAATTGTATGAACTTTCACCTTTTGACAATGAAATTGTTATAGTTCAATTGAACGGCTTACAAATGGATACCCTAATGAATCAAATCGCGGAAAAAGGGGGATGTCCAATATCGAATGCCCAAATTACACTTAGCAATGATCAGTGGTTAAAAGCCTCCATTAATGGTAATCCTTACGATAGCCGAAAAAACTATTGGGTAGCAACCAATGATTTCATGCAACAAGGTGGCGACGGATTTACCGCGCTTAAATATCCTCAGAAAAAAATTCAAACAGGAATCTTAGTACGAGAAGCTCTTATCAGTGGATTCTCACTAGAGTTTAAAGAAACAGGTGACATCAACCCAAGAAAAGAAGACCGTTTCATTTTCACTGAAAACCAATAACTATGAATAGGAAAAAATTCATTCAGCTTTCATCTACATTGGTTGCGGGAAGCATACTCAATGCTCATGATTTGACGGCTACAGGTTTATTTGGAAAACAAGAGTTGGTGATTTTACATACTAATGATTTTCACAGCCGATTTGAACCTTTCCCGAGTTCTCACAAACTCTGGGGTGATAAAGGAGGAATTTCTCGATTGAAAACCTTAATTGACCAATACAGAAGCCAATATAAACACATTCTTCTCCTTGACAGCGGTGACGTTTGGCAAGGAACGCCGTATTTTAATGTATTCAAAGGACATCCTGAACTGGAATGGATGAAGAATGTCAATTACCAAGCCACTACCATCGGTAATCACGACTTTGACTTGGGCATTGACCACCTCTGCGAACTGCGAAAAAAATACCAAACACCCACCGTTTTGTGCAATTACCAAATCAATCACCCAGGTTTTAAAGAGATCATTCAACCTTATAAGATCATTGAAACAGGTAAATTTAAAGTGGGTATTACGGGAGTAGCTATTGATTTTGAAGATTTACTCCCTCAAAAATCATACGAAGGAATTATTTATCAAGATCCAGTTGAGCCGCTCCAAATGATTGTGAATGAATTAAGAAACAAACACAAATGTGATTTGGTCATTGTACTTTCTCATTTAGGATATCACTATGAATCCGATAAAATAGATGACCTCAAATTAGCCCAAAAAACCGAGGGAATTGACGCCATTTTGGGCGGACACACTCACACATTTTTGGAGGAGCCCATTATAATTAAGAATAAAACAGGTAAAAATACCGTCGTAAATCAAGCAGGCTGGGCAGGCTTGCGTTTGGGCAAACTCCATTTTCAGATATAATTATTAAATGAATAATCAGCAAATTACAGATACCGAAGATCCCGAAGCCCTTTTTGAGCATTTTGCATTTACTGTAGATCCAGGCCAAGAGCCTATGAGAATTGACCGTTGGTTGATGCATCGAATTGCGCATGCATCGCGAACCAAAATTCAAGCCGCCATTGATGCAGGAAGCGTTTTGGTCAATGAAAAATCAACCAAAAGTAACTATAAGGTAAAACCCAAAGATCATATTCGAATTTTACTTCCCGAAGAACCGAGAGACACCGAAGTTTACCCCGAAAACATACCTCTTAATGTGGTTTACGAAGATGACGATATTGCCATAATCAACAAACCCGCCGGAATGGTGGTTCATCCTGGTGCGGGAAATCCCTCAGGCACTTTGGTCAATGCATTGGTTTATTATTTCGGACAATTACCCGTAAAAGCCGAAAACCACCGCCCAGGCTTGGTGCATAGAATTGATAAAGATACTTCTGGATTGTTGGTCATTGGCAAGAATGAATTTGCATTGAGCTTTTTAGGAAAACAATTTTTTGATCACAGCATTCATCGGAAATATTGGGCTTTAGTTTGGGGAGATTTAGAAAAAGATGCAGGCACCATAAAAGGCTATCTTGCACGTGACCCAAAAGACCGCAGAAAATCTAAACACTATGACAACCCAGAAGACGGCAAAATTGCCATTACCCATTATAAAGTAATTCAGCGATACCATTATTTAACATTGGTAGAATGCACATTAGAAACGGGCAGAACCCATCAAATAAGGGCTCATTTTTCATCAATTGGGCATCCCCTATTCAGCGACGAAATGTATGGCGGTTCTACTGTCATAAAAGGAGCAGGCATTCCGAAATTCAATAGATTCATTTCCCAGCAGATGCAATTAATGCCAAGGCAAGCCCTGCATGCAAAAGAATTGGGTTTTATTCATCCAACCACCAAAGCAGAATTATTCTTGGAAAGCGAATTAGCCTCAGACTTTCAGAATCTCTTAACAGAATTATCAAATTTCTTTAATTGAGGTTTATAACTTTACCCTGACCAAAGAAAGAGAATATATTTCCAATGAAAAAAGGGGCTTTGAGGCCCCTTTTTTTATATGCTGCCTGATTTAAAACCAGACAGAGAATGGAAAATACGAGTAATAAAACTGCTATTACTCGTATTTTAGTTCAATCTTATTGCTTCTAGGTAATGCTTGGCAAGTTAAAACAAATCCTTGTTCTATTTCCTTGTCTGACAATCCTTCTCTTTCCAACATATGCAAACTACCCAATTTAACCTTGGCTCTGCAAGTAGTACATACACCTACTGTACAGCTGTATGGAGGGTCAATACCCTGCTTCATTGCTGCATTCAAAATGGTTGTATCTTTATCACAAGTGATGGTATGCGTTTTCCCGTAAACTTCTATTGTTACCTCAGCTTTTCCAGTGAAAGTGGAATCAGCCACAGTTTCTTCTACTTGTTCTGTTTTGGACGTTGGAGCTGAGAAATACTCTATATTGATTTTATCTGAAGGCACTGAAATTCCTAACAAGCCAGACTTAATGACTTCCATCATAGGACCTGGTCCGCAGATAAAATAGTGGTATTGATCAAATGAACCTCCTATCTTGCTTTTGACAATATTTTGAACCTTGTCTTGTGTCATTTGTCCCTTCAATCCAAACCAAGTCAATGGCGCTTTATCATAACTCAATAACACTTGGAAACGACCGCTAAACTGTGCTTCCATTTCCTTTAACAACGGTTTAAAAATCACTGATTCTGGATCGCGATTAGCATATACCAAACTCACCTTGCTTTTGGGTTCGTCATTCAAGATGGCCTTTGCAATACCCAGAACCGGGGTAATTCCGCTACCGCCAGCAAACAAAACAAAATTGCGCGAAGCATCAGCAGATGGAACTACAGTAAATTTACCCATGGGAGGCATTACGTTCATCACGTCGCCTACTTTTACTGCAGAGTTAAAATAATTACTCATTTTACCGCCGTCTACTCGCTTAACGGTCACTGCTGGCATTGCATCAACACCAGAATAAGTGCACAAAGAATAACTTCTGCGTACCTTTTCACCGTTAACCTCAGCTTCAAACGTTAAATATTGACCTGCTGTATATGAAAAGGTTTCTTTCAATTCAGCAGGTACATCAAAATGAAAAGTAGTTGCATCTGAAGTTTCAGCAACAACTTTCGCAACTTTTAATTGATAAAATCCTTCGCTCATTATTTTACAAAATTACTGTCTTTAAAGTATGTTTTTATGTACAACAACTAACATGTGCATTAGTTTTACAAATACCAGCCTGAAAAATCAACAAATTGCATCATCAATGATTGACGCTTTTTTTACCCCTATAACCGAAGAAACATATCAACCATTTAAAGGCAAAAAAGCCCTACTCGGAGGGAATGTACAGGCTCATTACCTTACATTTCCCAAGTTGCAAAAAGCCAAAATCGCCCTCATTGGTTTAGGCGAAAGAGCAAACGCTGTTCGGAAACAATTATACTCACTCGCCTGGCGTTTTGAAAAACTTCCCATTGTTGACTTAGGCAATATTGTTCAAACATCAGACAAAAAACAGCAAGAATTTGCCATTTCCGAGGCCATTGGTGAATTGATTTCCCTAAATATTACCGTAATCATTCTGGGCGAAACACAGCCTCAACTTTACGCACACTTCAATGCCTACAGAAACTCAGACGAGTCAATTGAACTGGTGCACGTCAGTTCTACTTTAAACTTTGATAAAGACTCTGACTTGAACCGTATAGTTTCAACCAATCAAAACAAGCATCTATTTAATATTGACTTTCTGGGTACACAATCATATTTAATCACCCAAGAAACATCCAATACCTTAGAGAAATTATACTTCGAAAACTACCGTTTGGGAATGCTCCGTAATCAAATGGAAGAAACTGAACCCGTACTCAGGAGTTCGCATTTGATGTCCTTTGACCTAAATTCAATCAGATATTCTGACGCGCCGGGAGTTGAGCTTCCTAATCCCAACGGATTCTACGCCGAAGAGGCTTGCCAAATTGCGCGTTATGCCGGACTTTCAAACAAATTATCTTCAGCACAATTTTACGGTTTTGGTCAAACTTCCTGCCCCATAACTGACAATCTTGCGGCTCAATTAATCTGGTATTTTTTAGACGGATATATCACTCGTTATAATGACCACCCCGATAAAGAAGATGCTGATTACCTCATTTACAGAAATAAGTTAGAAAGTACGGGACACGAAATCAACTTCTACAAAAGCCGCAAGAGCAACCGCTGGTGGATGGAAATCCCCCATCCTTATGATAATCAAACCTTCTTTATTGGTTGTTCATACAAAGATTATCAATTGGTTTGTGATGGTGAGATGCCCGATCGTTGGTGGAGAGCTTATCAGAGACTCATTTGACCTAAGTCAAAAATAAAACTCTTGTCAATACTTCAGAGTACCTTGAGCAAAATCATAGCAACCAAAAACTCCCAAAGAACCTTCTGAAAAATTTGACATAAAAAGCGTAGGCTCCGAAAACGGACCCGCATCATATTGTAATTGACTTAAGTAGTAATCACGGTAAGCCTTATCCATGGTATATATCGCACCTTCAAATTGTTGTAAAGTAAATGGAGGTTCATTTCCCCATCCCGCGTAAAAGCTACTTCGAGTCAGCATTTTTACCGTAAAATCACTGTTTCCCTGTTTCATCATCTCTTGAAAATACATCTCCACGGGAAAGTAATTCTTTGCCGAATCTAAAAAACTCCCTTCCAACTGAGGAGATACATAAAAACGGTCATCGAGGCCTTTGTATTCAAACTCCATGGTGTAGGGAATGGTGGTGTATTCCCAACCCATGCCTCCTTGGTCTTCCGGCTCGCGCATTTCAAAATACGATATTCTTGCCTTAGTAAAATCTGCCCTAGGTGGCACTGTAGATTGTGCCTTGAATACCTTTCCGTCAGGCAACTTTACAGAAAGTTCGTAACTGTTCTTTGATGTTAAATTGATCTTCCCAAAGTTTAATTGGTATGTTCCGGGCCCTGTAGAGAAAAATGTATCTGATACCTTGCTTGATAAATCTGTCATCACAATGGTACAACCATTGACAGTTTCTGCAGTGTCATCCCATTTACGTTTACCATAGTACGGCTTGGTATAAGTAACTTGTACTTCGGCGTATGGCATTTGAGGTGTCATTAAACACATAATGACTGGTTTACGCTCAAATTTGGGCGGATCGACCTCAGCATCTCTTTCGCAAGAAGTTAACAAACCGATAAAAACCCATAAAAATACGACAGCTCTTAAAGTCTTCATAATGTTGATTATCTAAATTTAAAGGACCACGAAAGTGAAGGAATGATGGGAAATAAAGTTACTTTTTTCAAGCCCCAATATTCTTCTCCCGTTTGCCAATTGTAGCTAGTACTGCCGTAATAGAAAAACGGATTAAAACGATTGTATGCATTGTAGAAACTCAACTCCCAAGTTTCACGTCCACGGCGTTTCTCACGATGGAATTGCATCCCAACGTCTAAGCGGTGATATGCCTCCATTCGAAATGAATTTCGAGAACCGTAATCCGTAAGCCAATTGCCTTGATTTTGAAATTGTGGACTCCAAATAATGGGAAACTTACTCATGCTGTGCCCGTTACCCGGAATCAAACCTTGTGGGGCGGTGATAGCGTTTCCTGTTCCATAGACCCAGGTCGCAGAAAATGTTAATCGCTTGGATGCTTTATAAATTCCAACAATCGATATATCGTGTCGGCGATCGTATTTTGCCCAAAATACCTTGCCTTGATTCAATTCCGGGAATTTTAGTTGAGTCCAACTTAAGGTATACCCAACCCAACCCGACAATTTTCCAATTTTCTTCTGTAAAAATAACTCTGTACCATAGCTCCATCCCTGTCCTGCAGTGATAGCATTCTCCCAATTCCTAGAATCTGTGGGAGCTTGCATATCAAACAAATCATCTGACCCCAACAAGAAAGAAGCACCCTCCTTGTATTGAATCACATTGTTCATGTGCTTGTAATATCCTTCCAAAGTAATGCTGTATCCGCCTTTTAAATCTTTCGCAACACCTACTGCGGTTTGCTCACTGCTCATGGGAGCAATCTTGGCTGTTGCGGGTACCCATAAATCTGTCGGCAACGAAATACCCGAATTGCTCAACAAATGTATGTATTGATTCATGCGGGCATAAGAACCCTTTACACTCAAAGTACGATTTAAATTATAAGCTACTGATAAACGAGGCTCAGGAAAAACATACTGTGTTTTATCAACCTGGTAATGGCTCAATCTGAACCCAGGATACAATTGAAGTTTACCTAATTTCCATTGGTCTTCAATGTATATGCCCGATTCAACCGTGATGATGTTTTTTATGGCTCGATTAATGTTAAAGTCAAACCCACCCTTAACCACTACGGCACCTGGAGAGAATTGATGTCTGATGCTGCTAATACCAAATCTGACTTGATGGTCTGGTGCAGGTCGCCAATCAAAATCGTATTTTATTCCAATATCATTGATCAAGCTTTGATATTTCAAACTAAATGTATCAAACGGACTTCTATCTTCCACGCTTATGCCTAATTTATAGTGACTGTAAATCAATGAGGCATTAGAAAACAACCGCGGATTAAAAACGTGATTCCAACGGGTAGTTAAGGTTCTATTTCCCCATCCAAAATCTGAAATCAATTTGTAATCACCGTCTTTGATGGTGGCATAAAATTTATCTTGTCCAAAATATCCGCTCACATACAATTTGTCTTTATCTGATATTTCGTAATTGGCTTTGGCATTAAAATCGTAAAAGTAATAACCTAAATTTCCGCCGTTGCTAGCCAACATGATGAACGGTTGCATCAATACATCTAAGTAGGTTCTCCTACCTGAAATCATGAACGAACTTTTCCCTTTCTTTATGGGACCTTCGAAAGTGAACCTTGAACCAATCATTCCAATACCCACTTCACCCGAATATTTTTGATTGTTACCCTCTTTCATGGTTAGGTCAATTACACTCGATAATCTACCACCATATCTTGAGGGGAATCCACCTTTCACCAACTCTACCGATTTCAACGCATCGCCATTGAACACGGAAAAGAATCCAAAAAGGTGAGTTGCATTATACACAATGGCTTCATCTAATATCAATAGATTTTGATCTGGGCCGCCTCCGCGGACATAAATACCGCTTTGTCCTTCGCCCCCTTTTTGTACCCCAGGCATTAATTGAATAACCTTAAGTACATCTTTTTCTCCCAATAAGGCGGGAATATCTTTGATTTGATTGACCGGAATATCCACTTTGCTCATTTCAACTTTGTCTGCCACAGTATTCTTCTTGCTGACAATATTGACTTCTTCAATTTTATCTAAATCTTCCAACGGTACAATCTCTAAGTTCGCCGTTGAATCTTTCGTCCCTGACCAATTAAACGCCTTAGAATCATAACCGGGCATGTTCACCAAAATGGTTTGAGTTTTACCGCCATCGACGGTCAAAGAATAAAAACCATAGGAATTGGTAGTGGTTTGAACGGGTTTCGGAAACGCATCTGCAATAGAAACTGCCGAAATACTAATGCCCCCAAATCGCTCACCAGAAGAAGCATCGCGTACAAAGCCGGAAATGGTAAATTTAGATTGAGCTTGAGCAAAAGAAGCAAAAAAACATCCTAAGAAAAACAACAGCAAGCGCTGTAAAGTATTTTTTAATCTCATAAAATGAATGACAACGTTGAATGTAACACTTAAACTACGCCTATCCCCCAAAAAAAGTTACACAGCCACGGCGCCTTTTATAGCGGGGTGAGGATCATAACCATCAACTTGAAAATCGGAATACACAAAATCAAACAGATTTTTTACTGAAGGATTTATTTTCATGGTTGGATACGGACGGGGGTCTCTAGATAACTGCAGGTTGACCTGTTCAATATGATTTGAGTAAATGTGAGCGTCTCCGAAGGTGTGTACAAAATCTCCGGGCTCAAGGTCGCAAACTTGGGCCATCATCAAAGTTAGCAAGGCATAACTCGCAATGTTGAACGGAACACCTAAGAATAAATCAGCACTTCTTTGATAAAGTTGACAGCTTAGCTTACCATTGGCCACATAAAACTGGAACATGGTGTGACAAGGCATTAGGGCCATTTGATCAATTTCACCAACATTCCAGGCATTTACTAATATTCTTCTGGAATCGGGATTGTTTTTAATCATGTTGATGGCCTCTGAAATTTGATCAATCACTCGGCCGTCTTTGGCTTCCCAAGAGCGCCATTGTTTGCCATAAACTGGACCTAATTCGCCGTTTTCATCGGCCCATTCATCCCAAATACTCACTCCATTATCCTTTAAGTAAGCAATATTTGTTTCTCCTTTGATAAACCAAAGCAGCTCGTGTATGATGCTTTTCAGATGTACTTTTTTTGTAGTAATCAAAGGGAAACCTTCCGATAAATCAAATCTGATTTGACCGCCAAATACACTGAGGGTTCCAGTACCCGTGCGATCGGTTTTTTTTGCGCCGTTTTCGAGCACATGTTTGAGGAAAGTTTCGTACTGATTATACATTTTAGGATGCAATTTCAAACAAATTTACGAATTCCCTATTGGTATGCGGGTTGTTAAGCCCAAAAAATTACTATTTTTGCCGTCTCTTATAACATAGAATATGGCTGAACTGATTACCATGCCCAAAATGAGCGACACAATGACCGAAGGGGTTATTGTTCGTTGGACAGTAAAAGTGGGAGATACGGTTAAAAGTGGCGACATCATCGCTGAAGTTGAAACTGATAAGGCAACCATGGATATGGAGGTTTACTCCAAGGGTACCATTTTGCATATCATGGTGCAAGAAGGTGAAGCCGCTGCCATTGATGCACCTGTTGCAATAGTGGGTGCTGCTGGTGAAGATTTCCAAGCTCTTTTAAGCGGTGGTTCAGCACCTAAAACAGCAAGCGCAGCTCCAGAAACTACTGCAACTCCAGTGGCTGAAAGTTCTCCATCGAGCGCTCCAGCTACAACCTCAAACAATACATCTACTGACGATTCACGCTTGAAAGCAAGTCCTTTAGCTCGCAAGATAGCTGAAGATAAAGGAATTGACCTCAAGGCAGTGGCAGGTAGCGGCGAAAACGGTCGCATTGTTAAAAGAGACCTAGAAAACATCCAAGCCCCAGCAAGCGGTTCTACTGCTTCAGTAACCAGCACAGCTGTCATGGGTGAGGAAAGCTATACCGAAGTTCCTGTTTCTCAAATGCGTAAAACCATCGCTGCTCGTTTGGGTGAGTCAAAGTTCACCGCTCCACACTTCTATTTAACCATTGAAATTAACATGGATAATGCAGTGAAAGCTCGTGAACAGATGAACGCCATCAGCTCAGTAAAAATTTCTATGAATGATATTGTGGTAAAAGCTGCAGCTTCAGCTTTGAGAAAACACCCGAATATCAATTCTAGTTGGTTAGGCACAAAAATCAGATACAACAACCACATTCACATTGGTGTAGCTATGGCCGTTGAAGACGGATTATTGGTACCCGTTGTGCGTTTTGCAGATCATAAATCATTGAGTCAAATTTCATCAGAGGTAAAAGCATACGGTGCAAAAGCCAAAGAGAAAAAACTTCAACCACAAGATTGGGCGGGTAATACATTTACCATCAGCAATCTAGGAATGTTTGGCATTGACGAATTCACTGCCATCATCAATCCTCCTGATGCCTGCATCTTAGCAGTTGGAACAGTTAAAGATTCTGTAGGTGTAGTTAACGGTGAAATAAAACCGGTGAAAACCATGAAGGTCACCCTAAGCTGTGACCATAGAGTGGTTGATGGTGCTATGGGAGCTGCATTCCTTCAAACCCTCAAAGATTACCTAGAAGAGCCTGTAAAATTGTTAGTATAAACAAAATAAAAGGCTGCCAAAAGGTGGCCTTTTTTATGAATCATACAAAGTGAAAATAAAATTCAATAGCATTCAAGATCTTGGCGATGCGCGCTACGCCGCTGCTGCTATGGCAGAATGGATGGGATTTGCCATTGACGGTGAAACATCACTACCCGTGCAACAAGTACAAGAAATTATAGGTTGGTGCTCTGGGCCTAAAATCATTCTAGAAGTAACTGAACCCAATATTGACAAAATCAATGCTTGGATGAACGTGATTCCAGTAGATGGAATTCAATGCCTTGAAGATCAATTGCAGACCCTAAAACCACTTCTCCCAGAAATTACAGATTGGTTCACTTTGTCAAATGACGGAACTCTAGTTTATGGAGACCATTCATTGACAGCTATCAATCCGTCGGAAGAAACTGCTGTGCAATTGTTGAATGGCAGTCCTGTTTTTGGCATTCACATTGACTGCGAGAAAGAAACATCCCTCGGGAAAAAAGACTACGGAAATTGGAACGACTTTTTTGATATCATAAATGAATAATACCATGAAAAAAATCATTATCCCTGCCATCGCCGCAATGTCATTGACTTTTGCCGCATGCAACAGCAACGAAGGCGCTTTCACTGAAGAGCAAAAAACCACACAAGACAGCACAGATCAAGCCTCACAAGACGCTGCGTTTGATGAATTGATGAGCGATACCAGCAGCAGCGACACAAACAACACCCCAGAAGTAAAATAATGAAAATAGCCGTAGTTGGTGCCACCGGACTGGTTGGAACTAAAATGTTGCAAGTTCTGCAAGAACGAAATTTTCCCGTTACTGAATTGATTCCTGTAGCTTCTCAAAGCAGCGTTGGTAAGCAAATTCAATTCAATGGAAAATCCTATTCGGTGGTATCAATGATGCAGGCACTTTCCTTAAAACCTCAAATAGCTCTATTTTCAGCAGGTGGAAGTACCTCATTAGAGTGGGCACCCAAATTTGCTGAAATTGGGTGTTATGTCATTGACAACTCTAGTGCTTGGCGCATGGATCCTGCCGTTCCGTTGGTGGTTCCCGAAGTCAATCCAGATGCTCTCAACGACTCAAAAATCATTGCAAATCCCAACTGCAGCACCATCCAAATGGTGGTAGCCTTACAACCCCTACACCAAAAATACGCGCTCAAAAGAGTGATTGTCAGTACATACCAGTCAGTAACCGGTACCGGACAAAAAGCCGTGGAACAGCTCATGAACGAGAGAGCCGGCGTTGAGGCTTCTAAAGTATACCCATATACCATTGACCTAAATGTGCTTCCTCACATTGACGTATTTCAAGATAACGGTTACACCAAAGAGGAAATGAAAATGATTCTCGAAACCCGAAAAATCATGTCGCTTCCTGACTTAAAAATCTCAGCAACCACTGTGCGAATTCCCACCATGGGCGGACATTCCGAAAGTATAAACGCCGAGTTTGAACAGCAACCAGAACTTGCAGAAACACGACGTCTACTCAGTGATTTTCCGGGAATAATTCTTCAAGACGACCCCCAAAACCTGTCATACCCCATGCCGCTCACTGCGCATGACCGCGACGAAGTTTTCGTGGGAAGAATTCGACTAGATGAATCGCAACCCAACACATTGAACCTTTGGGTAGTGTCTGATAACCTGAGAAAAGGGGCCGCAACCAACGCAGTGCAAATTGCAGAACTTTTAAAAAACCAAAACAGAGTTTGAATGGTTAGTTAAGCATGTCTGAAGACAACCTAGTTCAATCTGACCCCAACGAAGACAAACGTCCACTTTTCCTGAAAGACGCCATTTATCAAGGCGAGCTACATTCGGCTCCCTATGCGTTGACGGTCAGTTCACCCAAAATTGAACCCATTGATAAACGCTTGTTAAAGGCCAATGCCCATGAAGCCATGCAGCATCAGGCCGAACAGCAAATTCAGATGCTCAAAAAACAGGCCGAATTGCTCATCAAACAGGCAAAAGCCATCGAAGACCGACTCGCCCTCTCCCACTCCATCTACCAGGCCGAAATCAACTTCGAGCCCATCATTCACGGCATCTATCACCTCTACCAAAAATCCGACGGAAGCCAGGTGCTCACCATGATCGCCCCCTACGAATGGGGTAAAACCATGCCCTTCGAGCAGTTCCTAAATACTGTTCGACTGCTTCCCGACAAAACTTGGGAAATTCTCGCTTAACTTTTTTTTCGCTTAGCTTTTTCTCTGGGGATGTTTTTTCGGGGGATGTTTTTAGTTTCCACCTTTTCGGTGGAAATCAACGGCCTTGCGCACGCTCCCGGTTTCCAAAAGCAACTTACGTGCATTTTCTTCTGTTAATCCCGTTTCTTCTACGATCATCTTTGTACCCCGTTCAACCAATTTTTGATTGGTCAACTGCATATCTACCATCTTATTGCCTTTTACATGTCCCAATTTAATCATCACCGAAGTGGTTATCATGTTCAATACCATTTTGGTAGCTGTTCCCGCTTTCATCCTAGTAGAGCCGGTCACAAACTCAGGTCCGGTAACAATTTCCACAGGATAATTAGCAATTTTAGCAACTTTTGAATCCGAATTACATACCACGCACCCAGTGCCTGCACCCAACTCATTGCATGCTTGCAAGGCTCCAGCCACATAAGGCGTTCTTCCCGATGCCGCAATACCAATGACAAAATCGTTTGCATTCACGTTCCAAGCTTTTAGATCTTCAAATCCTTGATTTTCATCATCTTCAGCATTTTCAACCGCTCTCCTGATAGCCCTATCTCCGCCTGCAATCAATCCAATAACCCGGTCAAAATCCACCCCAAACGTTGGCGGACATTCAGAAGCATCTACTATACCCAACCTTCCCGAAGTACCTGCACCCAAATAAAATAACCGTCCTCCAACTTTCATTTTATCATAGACTGCATCAACCAAACACGTTATTTGAGGAATGGCCAATTCCACAGCAACGGCAACGGTTTGATCTTCCTGATTGATGCCCCGAAGCAATTCCTCAGTGCCCATTAATTCCAAATCATTGTGTCGAGAAGTACTTTCGGTATTCATTTTTGACAAATTTACATTTCTTCACTAAATCTTCTGCGTAAATTTGTGGTCCATAGTCCGTGGTCCATAGTCCGTGGTCCATGGTCCGTAGTCCGTGGTCCATAGTCCATAGTCCGTAGTCCGTAGTCCGTAGTCCAACGACCCTGTACCAATTACCAATTACCAAAGACAAAAAATGTCCTTACAAAAAGAAATAAAATCAAAATGGCTCCAAATAGTGGAGTTTATTGAAAAGAACTTCGAAAAGAAACCCGATTTAAATGCGGTGTTATTTTTGATTGGCATAAGAGAACTCGGGCAGATAAACGAGAAGCCCTTCACGAAAGAAGAGAAAACTCATCTCATGCATATTGCCAACTGCAGGGTACTCAGTTTTTCTGGGTATTATAAACTCATTGGTCAGGATCAAAACGGTTGGCCAGTTTGGGAAAAAGATCAGCCCATTCCAAATTTAACCTTGTTGGAACAAGAAAATTTGCTCAGACAACACATCATAGAGTACTTTGAACAAGAAGAGATTATCGTATTTGACGAATAATTCTAGATATCAAGCGCAATTGTGGTGAAAATTTACGAATTATTGCTATATTTGCAAGACTTTTCCAAAGTTAAAAGTTAGGAAGGGGGCAGGCGAAAAGCAGTCCCCTTTTTTATTGGATATGAAAAAGTTAGGAGAAAAATTAAAAGCACTCGTTGATCAAGAAGCTATAGCTTTTGATCTTTTTGTAGTTCATTACACGGTAAGTCCTACCGGTTTGTTCCGCTTTTATGTTGACTCTCAAGAACCCTTGTCAATGAAATCGTTGGCCGATTTCACCAGGCATGTTTCCAACTTGATAGATGAAAACGATTTTGGAGACCACCCCTTTACCTTCGAAATTTCATCGCCTGGAGCGGATGCTCCTCTAAAGGACTTTAGACAATTTCACAAACACGTGGGCCGATCTTTCGAAATTCATACTCAGGAAAATTCCTACACAGGAAAACTTGAGGCAATTGATGGTGATGTCCTCAAAATATTGAAGGAATACAAAGAAAAAGGAAAGAAAAAAATAGAAATTCAACCTGTTGATGTTCCCTTTTCTGACATAAAAGAAGCAAAAATTATCATAAGTTTTAAATAGTATGAAAGCAAAGTCCAAAGAGCTAGGTATAAACCTGGTGGAAAGTTTCTCAGAATTCAAAGAATTCAAGAACATCGACCGCGCCACCATGATGCGCGTGCTTGAAGATGTATTTAGAAACATCCTTAAAAAGAAGTACGGTCAAGAAGCTAATTTTGACATCATTATCAACACCGAAACCGGTGATATTGAAATGTACCACCTACGACTGATTGTGGAAGAAGGGGAAGTGGAAGATGAAAACCTTCATATTTCTCTGACTGAAGCTCAACAATTAGAGGCCGATTACCAAGTTGGGGAAGATTGTATTCAACAAATTGGCTTGGAAGACTTCGGACGTAGAAACGTGTTGAATGCCCGTCAAGCTTTGATGTCTAGAATCATTGAACTCGAAAAAGACGAATTGTTCCGCAAATACGGTGATCGCCGTGGTGAAATCATCACTGGTGAAGTTTATAATGTTTGGAAACGTGAAATCATGGTTCTTGATGATGAAGGAAACGAATTAACCCTCCCTAAAGATCAAATGATTCCGCGCGACATTTACAAGAAGGGCGATGCCATTCGTGCAGTCATCAAAGATGTTGAAATGGATAAAGGCAGTCCAAAAATCATACTTTCTCGTACCTCACCTGAGTTCTTGGAGCGATTGTTTGAGTTGGAAGTTCCTGAAATTTTAGACGGTTTAATAACCATCAAGAAAATAGTTCGTGAACCAGGTGAAAGAGCTAAAGTAGCTGTTGAAAGCTACGATGACCGAATTGATCCAGTGGGCGCTTGCGTAGGTGTTAAAGGTGCTCGTATTCATGGTATTGTGAGAGAGTTACGCAATGAAAATATTGACGTAATTAATTTTACAACCAACGAGACCCTCTTCATACAACGTGCTCTCCAACCTGCTGCTATCAGCAAAATGGACATCCAAGACGGTACTGCCAATGTATACCTTGAAAGTGATCAAGTTTCTTTGGCTATTGGTCGCGGAGGACATAACATCAAGTTAGCTTCGAAGCTTACAGGATACCAAATTGAAGTTTATCGTGTCAATGCTGACTCTGAAGACGACGTAGATTTGGATGAATTCTTAGACGAAATTGATACTTGGATTATTGAAGAATTCAAGAAGATTGGCTTAGATTCAGCAAAAGATGTATTGAGAACTTCCGTTCAAGATCTTCTCCAACGCACTGACCTTGAAGAAGAAACCATTCTTCAAGTACAGAAAATTCTCCGCGAAGAATTCGACGAAGAATAAGACATTTTATAAAAACGGCCTTCCTTGGGAGCCGATCGGGGAAATTCCATTTGTAGTTTCCCCGATAAATCCTTGGGAGTTATAAAGGATACCATTAAATTTGAATGAAATTATGGCGGAATACCGTTTAGCAAAAGTTGCCAAAGAAATCAATCGCAGTGCCACTGCTATAGCCGATTTTTTAAATTCGAAAGGCTTTAGTGTTGATGCTCGTCCTACAACCAAAATAACCGAGGATATGTATCAAGCTTGTCTGAAAGAGTTTTCAGCAGACAGAGCTGCAAAAGAAGAAGCTGACAAACTAAAAGCGAATCAACCCGCTCGCCCAATACCTACTCGCGAAAAGGCAGAAACGGTAGATACAACCTCCGCACCTGAAACTATTTCAGTTTCAGCTCCAGAACCTGTTGTAGAAGTTCCTGTTGAAACAACTAAAGTTGTTGAAACTGGTGCAGTTGAAAATACACCTGAAACTTCAGAAATTCCTGTAAAAGAGATTACTGAAGAACAACATGTTTCAAGAATTAAGGTCGTTGGAAAAATTGACCTTACTCCCAAAACAAAGAAAAAAGTTGAAGAGGTTAAAGTAGAAACACCAGCTCCGATTGAAGTTGTAACTCCAATCGAACCAATTGCAGCCATCGAGCCAAAGGCAACTGAGGTAATAGAAGAAATATCTGTTCCAGAAAAAATAGAAATCAAGGAAGAGGCAGTCGTTGTAGAAGAAGTGAAAGCACCCCTTGTTGATGAACCTGCTTCTGATGAACCTGAAAGACACGAAACCAGAAGAGAAGTCCTTTCTGGACCTAAAGTTTTAGGAAAAATTCAACTTCCAGTTGAGAAAAGCGGAAACTCATCCCTTGCACAAGAAGCCCGAAAGGACATGCAAGAGATCCGCAAAAAACGAAAACGCAAAGAAAAAGGTGTTGAAGTTAAAGTGGCCGTTCAAGAAACGGTTCAACGTGAAAATCAACACAATAAAACTCATAAACCCGTTACTGCACCTAAACCTGAAGTTACTACCTCACAAGTAAATACCAATGTGCGTTCTACCTTCAACAGAATGGGCAGTAAGAAAAACGGTCGCGATAGAAAAAGAACAGACAACAAAGAAGAACGTAACCGCCGTTTCGAAGCAGAAAGACGCAGAAAAGATGAGGAAAGCAAAGTTCTTAAAGTAACAGAATTCTTGACAGCCAACGAACTGGCAACCATGATGAGCGTTCCTGTTACTCAAGTAATTTCTAAATGTTTCGCTTTGGGTATGATGGTTTCCATCAATCAACGTCTTGACGCTGAAACTATTCAATTGGTTGCAGATGACTTCAACTTTGAAGTTCAATTTGTAGATGCTGAATCTCAGGTTGAAGCAGTTGACGAAGAAATCGATAACCCAGCTGATTTAAAGCCAAGAGCACCTATTGTTACTGTTATGGGACACGTTGACCACGGTAAAACATCGTTGCTCGATTATATTCGTCAAGAAAACGTAATTGCTGGTGAAGCAGGTGGTATAACCCAACACATAGGCGCTTACGAAGTAACATTGAAAGATGGTAAGAAAATCACTTTCCTCGACACTCCGGGTCACGAAGCATTTACAGCAATGCGTGCTCGTGGTGCGAAGGTTACCGATATGGCCATTATTGTTATTGCAGCAGACGACAGTGTCATGCCGCAAACAAGAGAGGCTATTGCTCACGCTCAAGCAGCAGGAGTTCCTATGATTTTCGCTTTCAATAAAATTGATAAAGATGGTGCCAACGCAGATAAAATTCGCGAACAATTGGCATCCATGAATATATTGGTTGAGGATTGGGGTGGTAAATTCCAAGCTCAAGAAATCAGTGCTAAAAAAGGCCTAAATATTGATGTCCTTTTAGAAAAAGTACTTTTGGAAGCTGAAATGATGCAACTAACAGCTAATCCTGATAGAAGAGCTAAAGGTACCGTCATTGAAGCAACTCAAGAAAAAGGAAGGGGTATCGTTTGTACACTATTGATTCAAACTGGTACACTTAGAGTGGGTGATCATATGGTTGCTGGATCTCAATATGCTAAAGTTCGTGCATTATTTAATGAACGTGGACAACGCATTGAGGAAGCACCGCCATCAACTCCTGTAAAAATATTAGGATTCTCAGATGCTCCAACGTCTGGAGATATTTTCGCTATAATGGCAAACGAAGACGAAGCCAAAACTCTTGCAAACAAGAGACAACAATTGGTGCGTGAGCAGGGTATTAGAACGAAACGACACATTACTCTTGACGAAATTGGTCGCCGTTTAGCAATCGGTAATTTCAAAGAATTGAAAGTGATTGTGAAAGCAGACGTTGATGGTTCTTCTGAAGCATTAACAGACGCCTTAATGAAATTAACAAGCGACGAAATTGCCGTAAATGTGATTCACAGCGGTGTGGGACAGATTACTGAAAGCGATGTTTTATTGGCTTCAGCTTCTGACGCAATCATTGTTGGTTTCCAAGTAAGGCCTTCAGCTAAAGCTCGATTGATTGCTGAAAACGAACAAATTGATATCCGTACATACAGCATCATATATCAAGCCATCGAAGAAATTAAATCCGCGATGGAAGGTATGTTGTCTCCTGAAATCGTTGAAAAAGTTATTGGTCACGTGGAAATTCGCGAAGTATTCAAAATCACGAAAGTGGGTACCATCGCAGGTTCTTATGTTACTGACGGTAAAGTCGAGCGCGGAAGTAAGATACGCGTCATTAGAAACGGTGTAGTGAAACATGAAGGCATATTAGCCTCTTTGAAACGTTTTAAAGACGACGTTAAAGAAGTAACCAAAGGATACGAATGTGGACTGCAAATTTCAAACTTCAACGATATTGAAGAAGGCGACTACCTAGAGGTATTCGTTGAAGAAGAAGTAAAACGTAAATTGTAATTTCGTCTGAAAAAAAATAATTTTTAACGACACTGCAACGAAAATTCCATATAAATCGTCTAGTTTGGTATAAAACTTGCACATCGAAAATAAAAAACAACAGAATATGAAAAAGGCATTATCATTCTTGGCTGTAGCTCTCACAATAGTGACCTCAGCTTTCGCTCAAAAAACAGCTGTTCAACCTGAACCCGCTATTAAATGGGAACACAAATCTCACGATTTTGGAAACATTAAAATGGGTCCTCCAGCTGATATCGTTTTCAAATTCACCAATACTTCAAACGCTCCTGTTGTAATTAAAAATGCTCAGGCTTCATGCGGATGCACTACTCCATCTTGGACAAAAACTCCCATCATGCCAGGTGAATCTGGCGAAGTAAAGGCTAGTTATGGCACAGATGGCCGTCCTGGGTATTTCCAAAAATCGGTTAAAGTAGAATTTGACAACGGTAATACCACCGATCTTACCATCAGTGGAACTGTAACAACAGAACCTGAGTCAAAGAAAAGTGACATCAAATAAGAATCCCATGAAAAAGTTCCTTTTATCATTGGCAAGCCTTTTCTTCGTTGTTGGAGCGTTTGCTCAAACACAAGATGAATTAGCTGAAAAAACCAGTAATGCGAATCTAGTATTTGAAACCTCTAGCCACAGCTTTGGGAATATCATTGAAGGACAAATTGCAACATACGAATTCAAATTCACAAACACCGGTACTGAACCTCTAGAACTTACTAATGTGCGTGCTAGTTGCGGATGTACAACTCCAAAATGGCCTCGTGAATTGATTCAACCTGGACAAACTTCTGTTGTTAGAGCAGAATATAATTCCAGCGGAAGACCCGGCACGTTCAACAAGAACATTTTTGTAACCAGCAATGCAGGTCAAGCGACCTTAACCATTTCTGGAAATGTGATTAAAGAACCTGAAAAGCCCATTTCTCCAATCATTATAAAGTAATATAAAGGGCTGCCATAAAGCAGCCTTTTTTTATTAAAATAATTCCTGTCTATTTTCGTTTAACTCACTATGAATCAAAGAACTTTAAACATCGTTGCCGTAGGGTTGATTTCCCTTGCTATCATTATCTCCTCAGCCATTCTTTCTGATGGATATAAATACAAATTTACATCCCAAGAAACCATCGCAACTACAGGCCTTGCCGAAAAAGAATTCCGTTCAGATTTAGCCAATTGGAGTGTTTCCTTCAAAAGGAAGGCAATGTCTAGAACTGAAGGTTTTGCACAGCTAAAAAAAGACGCGCAACGCGTTAAGGAATACTTGATTTCTAAAGGATTTAAATCTGACGAACTCATTTTTTCATCCATAGAGGCTGACAAATCCTATTTAGAAAAAAGAGAAGAAAACAAATACGGCAATTACAGCTATACTCAAATTTTTGATGGTTACAACCTAAGTCAGTCCATTGACATTGAAACTCCAAACATTGAACTAGTAGAACAAACATCAAGAGAAATCACAGAGCTCATCAATGAAGAAATTGAAATTAACTCTTCTACCCCTTCTTACTTTTACTCAAAACTCGAAGACTTAAAAATCTCTTTGATTGCAGATGCCACATCAAATGCCACAAACAGGGCTAAGAATATCGCTGAAAAAAGCAATAGTAGTCTCGGTGCATTAAGACAAGCAAGCATGGGTGTTTTTCAAATTACAGGTAAAAACTCGTCGGAAGAATTCTCATGGGGCGGTGTTTACAATACAACTGATATAAATAAAAAAGCGAGTATCACTGTGAAACTCCAATTTGGAATTAAATAATCATGCGAATTCCAAAACATAGCTCATTTCTGTTCTTTATACTGCTGATAAATCAATTATCCGCACAACTTACTTCTGATTCAGAAGGACCGTTGCAAGTGGTTGGAGCAAATAAATTATCGGCAAAATTAAACTCCGGCGATATTTTCGAAGCCGTATTTCACATCAGAAATAACTCCACCGAAACGCAATATATTGCCCAAGTAGCACCAGATTGCGTATGCACTCAATTTGCCTTCCCAGAAAAGGGAATCGAAGCAGGCGCAACTGACAGCATAATTCTTTTTTTACAATCAAAAAATGTTCCTCCGGGTCCCTTTTTTAAACGTGCATTTGTAGATTATACTGAAGGTTCATTTGAACTTCAACTAGAAGGCGACATCACAGTTATTCGTCCAAAATACAAACAAGGAGAAAAACCTGTAATCTATCAACCCACCCAAATCAGAAAAGTCAATCAATGAAATATTCGTATTTGATCATAGCTTTGGTGATAATATCTGCTTGCAACACCCAATTATCTTATTCAAATAAAGAGACTGCCTCATCAACGAGCAACACCACAATCACAACTACAACTAATACCACCATTATTCAAAATGGGAACCCAACTCCCAATCCTCTTACAAATCTCCAAAACTCAATTTCAGCTTCTGATTCCATCATTTGGAATGAACTCATTCATGACTTCCAAGATGTTCCTTCAGGGCCACCGGCAAGAACAAAATTTTATTTTGTCAACAAATCAATGAAGCCCATCACCATTACCGCGCTTCACCCTGGTTGTAGTTGCACTGCTACTGATTTCACAAAAACCCCAGTTTCACCAAAAGACACCGGTTGGGTTACAGCAGACTATAAAACATCCAACACCTTTGGCCGGTTCCGTAAGCACATTGATGTCTATTTTGATAAAAATCCCAACGGCTATCACCTCATTTTGACAGGTAACGTTGATGCGATGATGAAATAGTCTGTAGTCCGTGGTCTGTGGTCCGTAGTCCGTAGTCTGTAATCTTTAATCTGCGGATCCTGTCCCCCGACACCCGATCCCCGAAACCCGATCCCCGAAACCCGACACCCGACTATCGACTATGGACTATCGACTATCGACTACCAACTACCCCCTACCAACTACCGACTACCAACTACCCTATACCCCCCGTATGATAAAACAACGTGGTATCAGGGTTTAATCGGCCCGATTCAAAGCCTTCTAACACAGCATAAAGCGCCTTTCCGGTGTAGATAGAGTCAAAGTGTATTCCGGTTTCGGCTTTGGCGGAAGCTACAAAATCACGCAATTCTGGAGTGGATTTAGCATACCCACCGAAAATGTAATGGGTGTTGATTTCAATATTATAACGGTCTGCAAAAAATTTAGAATCATATTCCTCATCCCACTTTTTTCTCTCTTCGTAAAACTCATCACCGTATTGCTCCCTTTCAAGGCGCTCTTTTTCTAGATTTTCCTGTTCAAAGTACATATTACCCTTGGGATCATAGGGATCGTCGCCGCGCATGATTTTTTGAATGTTACGCTTCTGCTCCAAATCGTTTTTTAAAACAGCTATGGCCTCAATTCGGGTGTCTTTCAAACCTCCTTCACGAGCAAATTTGAATAAACCCGCCGCTGTAGTGCCAGTGGCAGATGCATGAATTACTGTTTCCGGAATGAAATCACCCCATCCTTTAACGGCATAATAAAATCCTTCCATACCAAAAAAACCGCGTCCGCCTTCGGGAATGACCATGGGATAAAAATCTTCGGTCACAAAGTTCTCGTAAATATATTTGTATTTCAGCTTGTAATCAGCTCTGCTAATGAAATGCAATTCCATGCCGTATTCACGACACATTTGTAAATGTTTGCTGTCACTATTGGGTTCACCTCTCACAATACCCACAACACGCCTGCGTGGATCAGAATAAAATGCTGCTACCGCCACCAAATGGTTGCTGTAAGCACCGCCAACAGTCAAAATACCGTTATGTCTAATCCAACCACTTTTTTGATCATAACCCCAAAGTTTCCGAAGTTTATTCCCTGTAACAATCGGGTCAATCAAGTCGTCTCTTTGGATTCTAAACCGATATTTTATCCCCCGAAAAGAAACCTCCGCCCACTCCCATGATCCTGAATAAAATTGCTTCGAATTTCTGAGATTAAACATAATACAAAAATACTATATTCGCAGAGCATTCGGGGTGCCTCTATGGAGCGCTGAGATTATACCCGCTAACCTGCTCAGGATAATGCCTGCGAAGGGAAATGACCACAGTCATCTGTGACATCTCGAGTGCTAAAAATACCGAGATATGAAAAAAAATCAATTTTTATCTGCTGTTTTAGGGTGTTTCTCCGCATTCTGCGCACAAAAATCACATGCCCAAACATTTGACAGTTCCCAGTTCGAAACCATTGAAAATGTGATTCTCAAAGTCAATTTTAAACTGTACAATATTTCGTTGGGAGCAACTGATTTAATACAACCTCAAACACTGCAAAAGAAAAACCTTGGACAAGATATACCCATGATTTTGCAACACCAAACAGGTGTCATTTCAACCAGCGATGCGGGTAACGGCATTGGTTATACCGGAATCAGGGTGCGGGGAAGTGACGCCACACGAACGCAGGTCAACATCAACGGAGTACCCATCAACGACGCAGAAAGTCAAGGTACTTTTTGGGTTAATATGCCCGATTTGGTGAGTTCCAGCAGAAGTATTTCCATACAGCGCGGAGTGGGGAGTTCGGTGTTCGGCGCCGGCGCATTTGGAGGAGGTGTTTACATTCAAACCGATGCCCCAACCCATGAGCAACGTACAAGCCTTGACCTCAGTTATGGCAGTTTCAACACCCGTAAAATAACCGCTAAATGGAATTCCAACAACATAGCCCTCAACCAAAATCGCCGACTCAATATTAATGCTCGAGTATCTAACATTGCCTCTGACGGATTCATTGACCGAGCGAGCACTTCGATGTCAGGATATCTGTTTTCAGCCCAAATTAATCATAAAAACATCAATCGTTGGTCTTATAAATTATTGGCTTTCGGGGGAAAAGAAAGAACCTACCAAGCTTGGTGGGGAATACCCGTTGAGAAATTCAATTTAGGTAATCCCAAAAATACAGAAACCAGCGAACAACCCCTCATTGACCACTATAACAGAAACGTGCCTTATACCTATAGAAATACTCAAGATTCATTAAATCTATTTCAATCGGCATCCAACAAGTACAATTACTACACCTATCCCGGTGAAACCGATAACTATCAGCAACACCACTTTCACTTATACGCCGATAAAAATTTCAGCAACGGCACCAAGTTCATAGCCACCACCTATTACACCTACGGATCAGGTTTTTTCGAACAATATCGATTGAATGACGAACTTTCATACTATGGACTTCCCAATTTCAAGAAAGACACCCAAACAATCACTAATTCGCCGCTTGTGCGTCAACGATGGCTTCAAAATCACTTGATTGGAACTCAATTAAACCTGTTTACCGAGGTGATGAAAACCGAATTGCATTTTGGTCTCGGGGGAAGTCAATATCTGGGACAACACTTCGGACGAGTAACCGATGTGATGGATGATCAAAATCAATTGAACAATGAACTACCCAAAGAATACTATCGCTCATCAGGAAACAAAACCGACATCAGTGCTTTTGTAAAGGCAAAAAAGAACCTTTCCAAACAATTCTCAGTCTTCGCTGACCTTCAATATCGCTATGTTAAACACTTAGGAAAAGGCAACGACAACGATTTACTCACCATCAACTTTGATCAAACGTTTCACTTTTTCAATCCCAAAGGAGGGGTGAATTACAAACTAAAAAATCACGAATTTACATTGTCTGCCGCTGTGTCAAATCGAGAGCCCGCTAGAAGTGATTTCACCGATAACAAGTCCCAAGAAATCCCCAAATCAGAAAGACTAATTGACTATGAATTTCAACATGCATTCGTAAAAAAGAACACACAGTTGATCACCAACTTCTACTACATGGATTATTACAACCAATTGGTTTTAACCGGTGCGGTAAACGATGTGGGAACTTCACTTCGTAAAAATGTGGATCGTAGTTTCCGCAGAGGCATAGAAATTACATTGAACCAGCTGCTTTGGAAGTCCAATCTGCATGCCCTTAATTTCAACGCAAACTTGGCTTTGAGTCAAAATAAAATCAAACAGTTCACGGCCTCATGGCTCGACTATGCCACATACGAAGCCGTTGATTCCCAATTCTTTAATACAGATATTGCTTATTCACCCAATCAAGTGGGCGCAATGGGCATTCAATACAGTTTTAAAGAAAATTTCAGCCTGCAAATCCTGCAAAAATTTGTGGGACGTCAATTCCTAGACAACACCAGCGAAATCAACCGAAGTCTGGATGCCTACACGTTTACTGAGATGTACGCCAATTACAGCCACACTTTCAAAAACGGAGATGTCCTAAATTTCAAATTGCAGGTATCAAACGCACTGAACAACTATTTCGCCAATAACGGTTATACCTGGGGATATATGTACGGAAGTAGAGAGGTAATTCAGGAGGTTTTTGTGTTCCCTACTGCAATTCGAAATGCCACTTTCAGCGTTGGATACCAGTTTTAATCAAAGAATCGCTCAACGGCATCACAATGCTCCAATTGGGGTAATTGTTTTGCTGTAGTGCACCTGATACCCTACTTTGAATTGCCTGCCAATTTGGACTTCTAGGCGATTCATTCAACATGGTTTTTGCTATATTCTCGGCAATGGCCCTGCGAATAACCGCATTATAATGTTCTGTGGGATACCACTGATCAGTATAAAACGAACCTTTATTTTCGGCATTTAACTGATTGGCTTCGGGCAAGTAATAATTATCTACAACGGTCACTCCCCACAGTTTGAATTTTGATTTCAAAAACTCATAATTGGCATCCATGATGGTTAGAAGTTTATCTCCGAAGAGCCTTTCTGCATGGTATCTATTGGGAGGCAAGATGTGAAAGACCAAATTCCAATTCTTTTGCTTACACACGAGTACAATTTTTTGTAGGTCTAGCAATCTCTGATTCTGATCATCTATAATGAATCCAAATTCTTTGATATAAGCTCCTGCCATATGCTTGACATCGGGATGCATCGACGAATCTAAATTTCGAGCCAACTTGTCGTTCCAAAGTTTAACCGTTTTTTCTTCTATGGGAAGTTCTCTTGTTCTCCACCATTGCACTTTCAATCGCTCGCGCTCCAATTCATTACGATTGTCGTAAAAGTGCAATCCCATATAAATTCGAGTGAGCAAGGGTGGTCTATTGCTATAAAACAAAGCTTCTCTTTGATTGCTTGCTTCGTTACCTGAAAATATGGCTGTAGGGCCACAGGTACGCACATTAACCCCCAGAACAATGGTTTTTTTACCGCCAGAAACACTGCTTAAATCAGGCGCTAAGTTGAGCATTTCCAAGAACAATCCCGGGTGATACCCTTCGTGGGTGATTTGCTCTACCTTTTTATTTTCCCCTAAATACAACTGTAAAAAATCACCAATACTTTGATTTAGGGTATCTGTCCAAGGATTAAAACTGGTATTGCTACTTTCCCCTAAATAAACGATCTCACCTGCTGAAAATGCAGAGTCTATGCGATTCCTGACACGGGAATATTTCTGTACATCTGATGACCATAAAGTTTGTTTATATACCTCATTGAGACCTAGCAAAAACAGTAACACTATCAATAGCCTACTCCAGAACCAAACAACGATATTTCTTTTCTCCGAAAGCTTCATGGATTAGAATTGGAAATAAACAAAAGGGTGATTTACTGCACCGCCAAACAGTAGCACTGCGGTGAGCATGAAAAAATAAACAATCCAACGTAAAAATAAAGACTGATCTCCAAACCACTGGTCAGCCCGTTTTTTCATAATGAAATGATCAAATACGAAGCCTACAAATAAGAATAACCAAACCTGTCCCTCTGCTGTTAATTGCAGCAAAGACTTTTGAGTGTAGTCGTAGTTGCCAATGAGCATGTTATAAACATCAAAACTCTGATCCAAAGATTGACCGCGGAAAAACACCAAAGTCATCATGAAAAAGAACCCTGTTTTCAATCTTCTCAAAAACAATCCATATGGATTTTCAGACCCACGCCGGCCAACAACAAACCGGTCAAATAGATATAATATACCCTGACTCAATCCGAAGTAAATCATGGTGGAATTTGCGCCATGCCATAATCCGCTAGTGAAAAAAACTAAAAGAACTGAGAAAGAAAGTATCAGTTTTCCACTCCTATTTCCTCCAACCGGAATGAAAATATAGTCTCTAAACCAGGTGCTCAAGCTAATATGCCAACGATGCCAAAACTCAGGAACACTTCCGGCTAAAAAGGGTTTGTTAAAGTTATCCATTAAATCAATGCCGAAAAGCAGACCTGCACCTTGCGCCATCAATGAATATCCAAAGAAATCATAATAAACCTGAAAGGTAAACATGAATGTCGCTAGCCATGAAGACGCCAACGTATAATTTCCGTGATTTTGGTAGAATTGATCTACCACACCGGCGAGGTTATCTGCAACCGCCACTTTTAAGAACAAACCGTAAAGTAACAATCTGCCCCCGTTTTTAAGATCTTCCAATTTCGGGGAGTATCTGGCAAATAATTGAGTATGTAATTTCCCGAATCGCTCAATAGGACCAGCCACCAACTGCGGAAAAAACGAAACAAACAGCATGAATTTAATAGGGTTATTTTCAGGTATTTCATCGCCCCTATAAACATCTACTACGTAACTGATACTCTGAAACGTATAGAAAGATATACCCGCCGGAATGGTGTATTTACCCAATTCAATGATCCAAGCCGTTGACGAATGGTCATACATAGACTCTGCTAACCAAGATTTACCCAGGGCAAAATCAAAATATTTAAATAGAAATAATAAAGAAAGATCGATTGAAATGGCAAACCACATCCAAAACAATCGAACCGACTTTACTGAGCTTTGATGCAGTTTCCGGGCTGAAAACCAATCTAAAAGACTTGTAAATAACATCAATGCCGCAAATTCAATCTTCCAAAATCCATAAAAGAAATAACTAGCAGCCAACATCCATACCCAACGTATATTTTGTGGCATGGCAAAATACACCAACCATACAATGGGCAAAAAAATCCAAAACTCAAGGGAGTTGAACAGCACGCGTCAAAGATAATTGATTAGCGCTGAATCAAAAATGCTGAAGAGAATCCGTTTTCAGATTTCAAATAATAAATACCGTTGTCTAAACCAGAAACGTCAATAAAATCATAATACTCTTCTCCAAAAATTGACTGACCCACTGAGTTAAACACCGTATACCTAAACCCAGCTAACCCTTCAACAAACAAACGTTCATTAGCAGGAACTGGATATAATTTAATGCCTTCAAAACCACTGTCGTAACCCTGCACCGAAACCCTATTCAAATCGCGCAAAATGGTGTTTTCTACCTTTTTATTGGTGTAAATTTTATAAGCCCCTGCCGAGAAGTTCATTGACATGTTTACATCTGTGACGTTGATAGAATCTCCTGTAAGGTAATCATACCACCATCCTGATTGCGTAAATGAAGGACTTTTACTTGCGTTCACCACATCAAAATTACCCAACACCAAAGTGGTGAAATCTTGACCGCTTAGTTGCAGTCTTTTGAATGACCCATTGCTCGTAAAATAATGAGCAGTTGGTGCGTAAACCGACTCATTTTGAATCTTCAATTGATTGAACATGGCATGCTGATAATACAAGTCTGGACGACCTGATATGCCGGTCCAATAGTCCCACCGAACGGGTTTTTCTACCAATCGGCAAGCATCGCTGATGGTTCCATCTTTACACCAATTAATGCTGTAATCATATCCCAACTCGTCAAACTGCCAAATCATTTTAGGCCCTGGAACCAATTGAACAAAGGCATATGTCAAAGCATTTCTTTGCAAATAGGTATCTTCCAATTTGGTGTTGTAACCGCTAAAGGCATTTCCAAACATCTTACACTTATAACCCATTCGCTCTTCGTCATGCGAACTTGCATAAGCAATGACAGAATTGGCGGGCATTCCGCGTTTGATGTAATCTACGCCCCAGCCAAAATCTGAAGTATTTACAAAACCCATGGCTGCTTCAGTTGCTTGGTAAACCGCATTTCCCCACATCATCATTCCGCGGCTACCCAATTCTTTTTCTTCATCGACATCAGCAAAGTGCTCCAAAATGGTAAACGCACCCGGTGAAATTGACTGAATGTGTTTGTGATAATCGTCTAAACGATTGATTCTCCAAGCGTCATAACGTCCCCAAGCAGCAACATCGGTGCCGTAATCCGTTTGGGTAATGCCTTTGCTGAGGTCAAATCTGAATCCGTCAATGTTGTATTCTTCCAAGAGATACTTCAAAGTGCGCTTGGTATAGTATTGGGTTTGTGTAGTGCTGTGATTCAAATCATAGCCCACATTGAATGGATGCTTAGCCGTTTGATATGCGTATGGTGAGTTTGCCGTGGGACGAAAATTCACTGCATCCCAATAGAGTTGGCAAATGGGCGCAGAGCTGAATGCATGATTATAAACCACATCAAGAATCACTGCTATACCCATTGAGTGACAAGCGTCTACTAGGGCTTTAAATGCCTCTCGTGTGCCGTAATACTTATCTAAAGCCATGTGCGAAGCCGGATTGTATCCCCAACTAATGTTGCCCTCAAACTCAGTGATGGGCATCAACTGCAAAGCGGTTATTCCCAATCGCTTCAAATAAGACAGCGTATCCATCACGCTTTTAAACGTTTGAGCCGCTGTGAAATCGCGAATCAAACATTCGTAAATGACCAATTGTGACTTTAACGGACGCTTGAAATCTTTAACCTTCCATTCATATTTGGGCGCTCCAGGCTCCATCACTGTTACCCAACCGTTGGTTTTATTCTTGGGATAAGCTTTCAATCCAGAATACCTGCTCGCCGGAATGTAACTATCATCCCATTCATTCAACATCTTCGGACTGAAAGGATCAGCTACTCTCGTGTCGCCATTAACCAGGTATTGATAAGCCACTTCCTTTCCGGGGATTAAACCGCTCAGTTTGATCCAATACAAGAATTTGTTGGCGTCATAATTCATGAAATAGTTCACATTGGGCTTCCAATCATTAAAGTCACCCAATAAATAAACATAGTTTTTGAACGGTGCATACAAAACTAGAAATACCGTTGAATCATCTATATAATTAATTCCCTGCTCCAATCCTGAAGGAATGGCTGCATTCACCACCGATGGATTCACCACAATGGTTAGAGTATCAGCAGCAGTTTGACTACCAGCTGAAGCCTTCATGATCACCTGGTGGTTACCCACTCCTATACCTTGAAATTCAGCATGAACACTGTCTTTCGAAGTAACTGATCTAAAAATTGAACCGTCTAAATAAACGTCAATATTGCAACTTTTGGAAGTATATCCTTTAAGTTTAAATACAGAGGAATTATTTCCCAGAACGGTTTCTGTTTCGGGGGATACTATCCTGGCCAACAAAGTGGAAGATGCTGAATAAACCTCTACAAAAATATCTCCTCCATTGGCGGCTCTGCCGACGGTATTTCCAGAAGCATCTCTAAAAACAAACGACATTTGCTTAATGAACTCTCCTGCTTTAAATGTTCCCGCTTGCTGATAAAACGACTTCATGTGGTAACGCATTTGCCACTTATCGTTTCCCAAAGAGGTCATTTTTACTCTATTATCTGCGGTTCCCCAGTTTCCAATGACGTATTTCCAATCGGCACTAGACGTACTTTGATTTGTAATTACTCCGGCATGCGCATAGACTTGAGTGGCTCCCTTTAAAGCTCCATTGCCCTTGGTTGCATCATAAATAATGGTAACGGTGTCTGTTTCTTTGGGAAAAACCGGTTCTGTTGAAACCACCTGTGCCTTAATGGCTGAGGCTGAAAATAAACCAATACAGATTAAAAATGGAGCGCTAAATTTTTTCATAACCAACAAATAAGTGTCAATTTGACGCAAACTAACAAATTATATCCAAAGTTAGGACTTTCCTCACCGAAAAATGACGCATAAAAAAAGGGGTGCCTCTCACAGCACCCCTTACACAATTTATTCTCACAAATACAGAAACCTAGTTCTTTTGAAATACTCTTACAAAATCAACTTCCATAGTTTGGGGAAAAACCGTAGTTCCATCTGGGTAACCAGGCCAATTTCCACCAACGGCAACATTAAAAATGAAGAAGAATTTATTGTTGAACGGATAAATGCTTCCGGTTATTGACGGAGTAATGGTATGAAATAATTTATCGTCCATATACCACTTAATTTGGTTTTGCTCCCAAATAATGGTAAATACATGGTACTGATCATCAAACTCTCCAGCAGGCAAACTTATTTGTCCGGTGCGGTAAGTTGACGGAAAACTACTTCCCCAATGAGCGGTTCCATAAACGGTATTGGGAATATGCCCCACCAACTCCATAATATCAATCTCACCACATGCAGGCCATCCAGCAGAAGTTATGTTAGAACCCAACATCCATAGAGCAGGCCAAATACCTTGTCCCTTCGGAAGTTTAGCTCTCATATCAATTCTACCGTATTGAAATTCCTTTTTACCTTGAGTGACAATACGTGCAGAAGAATATTCAGCATTGGCAACATTCTCTTTTTTAGCCGTAATGATCAATCTACCATCTTTAACTACACAATTGTTCGTGCCTTCGGTATAATACTGAGATTCGTTGTTACCCCAACCGCCGTTACCACGACCTACGTTGTAAGACCAACTTCCCATGTCTAACTCTGAACCGTTGAATTCATCGGCCCATACTAAGTTATACCCAGAATACGAATTAGGTGTATTGTATCCATCTTGAAGTCCGGCTTCGTCAATCAATACACTATCAGTCTTTTCAATAAACTTTGTCGCCGTGGAATGTGCACGTACCCTGATAGGGTATTTACCGGGTTTATCAAAGGTGTGACTGGCATTTCCGGTAGATGATTCCACCAAAACACCCGACGAACCTGAGCCAAATAAAACGCTGTAGTAGTTTACTTTTTGGGCAGTCGCCTTCACATCAACTTTACCTCTTACATTGCTAGCCAAGGCAATTTCCACCATTAAATTTTCTGGTAATTCGGCCTTGGGCTCCACCTCAGTACCGGTACAGCTCGCAGCAAGAATTCCAATTACTGCCAAAAAGTTTAATCCCACTATGCGCATTATTGTTGTGAAATATCATCAAGATAATAGGTACCCGCATTGGCAACTCCCCATCCTGGGAACAGCACCAAACGATCAAAAACATCAGCAGTTGCATCGCTGAAATCCACACTGATTTCAACCCACTCATTGGCCTTTGTAATTGTTACATCCTTCTCAATTAACTGAGTGGTTAATGCACTGTTTTCCAATTTTACCCTGAAATCACCTGTAGCTGGAGCCCATACCTTCAATGTGATGGTCTTCTTAGTTGCAAAATTTAACTTGCTTGATAAATTCACATAAATACCTGCCCACGTCTCGTTTCCATGCACAGTTTCCAATACTTTGTTAGAAGTGTTGATGCCAGCTTTTGAAGGATTGTTAACAATAGAGTATGAACTTCCCCCGAAAACATTGAACTCAGGCTCGGTTCCTTCAAAATCCAATGGTAAAGCGAATGTGGGATCTGTTCCCCCACCACCGTTGTTGATGGGATAATCATCTGGAACCAATCTGATGTACCAAGCCAAAGCAGGATCGGCAGCATCTTCATAGCGTAAGAACAATTCATTTTCAGAAATACGAACAATTTTATAGGTTTGAACACCTGTTACATATCCAATATAACTCTTGCCTGAAACCGTTAAAGTAGTATCAGTAGCACCCATGGTCAAGGTCCATTTTTCGTTCAATTGATCATCATAAGGTGCACGGTAGTCACCCACATTGGTTTGAGTAGAACCTGCAAAATTGGGAGCTTGTTTTGTGTTAAGGTAAATATCACCCCCAGTCTTCATGTCAAAACCAAAACCCTGCAATCTGAAAACATATTGATCGTTATACAAACCTGCTCCTGCTTTTTCTAAACGCTTTGCAGCATACCATTCAGGGTAATTTCCTGCAGACGCTGATGAAGGATTTGGACCCACACCAAAATGCACGTCACGGGTTGAATCTATCACCCAAGTTTTGTATCCTTTTCCTGCAGCACCACCCGTCAATAAGGTGTATAACGGGTCACTCAACAAGGTAGGATCATCTTGATCAATGGTGATGGTCTGAGATGTGCTCGCACTTCCTCCAGAGTTAAATACGGTCAAAGTAACGGTGTAGCTGCCCTTGTTTGGATAACTCGACTCAGCCAAAGAACCTTCGCCATTCGTTCCATTTCCAAAATCCCATTTTGCAGTCAAAGATTTATTCTTAGCTTCAAACTTGATGATGTTTGGATTGGTAGCAGATGGCTCATAAGTAAATAAAGCATCTGCTTGAGTTGGTGCTTCGCCCAACTTCGGATCATCTTCTTTACAGCTATTCAAACCCAACATTCCTGCGGTTAGAATAGACATCAATAATAATTTTCTCATATTTCTAGTATTAAATTTAATCAATAATTCGGGTTCTGTGACCAATTTCCACCAGATAAATCAATTTCAACCTGTGGAATAGGGAATAACTCATGCTTTCCAGGTACAAAATCCTTGATTTCTTGAGCAGCCTTTCCGGTTCTCACCAAATCAAAGAATCTATGTCCTTCGCAAGCCATTTCCAATCTGCGCTCATTCCAAATTGCTTCAATTAAAGCACTTCCAGAAGCGGTAATAGGCTGAACCTTTGCACGGGTTCTAACCAGATTTAAGTATTGCAAAGCACGACCTTCATTGGCAGCATTTGCACGTGCATTTGCCTCAGCAGCCATCAATAACACATCGGCATAACGAATGATTTTGTAATTCACCGGACTGGTCAAATCATTATCAGGCAAACCAATTTCTCCTTGCTTTTTAATGTACTTGTTGTTGTAATAACCCGTGTGTCCTCCACCACCTAATCCGTATTTTATATCTCCCGGACGAGGTTGTTTTTTGATAAATGCGTCTAAATCTAACACGGTTGCATCTCTTCTCACATCGCCAGCTTCATAGGCATCATAAAGGTCTTTAGTGGGCAAATTATAGCTATTTCCATCTCCGTAAATTGGGCCATCGTACTGACGAATTCCATGGAAACCAGGAGCAGCATTTCCCTCCAAACAAATCAAACATCCGTAACTTCCACCCTCTGCACCAGTATATTCTACATCGAAAACGGTTTCTGAATGACCTTCATTTGCAACAGCAAACATCTTTGTTACGTCTGAAATTAAACTGTAGTTTCCGTCGTCAATCACTTGCTGGAAAGTGGCAGCCGCTTGATCAAACTTGTTCTGATACAAATACACTTTACCCAATAATGCCAAGCAAATACCCTTGTTTACTCGTCCCTTTTGTGAAGATGTCCAATCTAAAATTCCTGCCGCATACTGCAAATCTTGTTCTATGCGAGCATAAACTTCAGACTTAGGAGTTCTGCTTGTTTTGGTAACCTCATCTGCTCCCAATCGCTTATCAATGATCAGCGGAACATCTCCAAAATACTTCACCAATTGAGAGTAATAAAACGCCCTCAAAAAAGTAGCCTCAGCGAGTATCTTATCCTTACCGTCAAAATCAATCTTATTCTTATGCTCCAAAATGTAATTGGCGCGAGCAATACCCGCATAATTCCATCTGAAGACGTTGCGCAATTCCTGATTCACCGCATCGTGCTTCATTTCGTCCATCTCGTGCAAGCCCTCAGAATCTGTTACACTCTCTCCACCAGCAATCGAATTATCAGATGCTATCTCGCCAATCCAAATATCAATGAATGTACCTTGCAGCAAATCATAAGCTCCTGTTAATGCGCGCTCGTAATCAACTGCAGTTTCAAAATAATTTTCTGCGTCTTGTGTATATAACGGATTGATATCCAAGAATTTCTTACACCCTGAATGAAACAGAGATAATATTCCCACGGTCAACAATCCCAATAATTTTCCTTTTTTCATGTTCTTCATCATTAAAATTTAAACTGGAATCCCAAAGAAACAGTTCTAGCCTGCGGATAAAATCCGTAATCAATTCCTGAACCCAAAGGTCCACCTATAGATCCAATATCTGGGTCAAAGCCCATATAGCGTGTCAAAGTAATCAAGTTATTCGATGCCAAATAGAAACGAGCCGTAGTGAATCTCATTTTCTTCAACATTCTGTTGCTGAAAGAATACCCAATTTGCAAGTTTCTCAATCTCAAGAAAGATCCGTCTTCAACAAAGTAATCAGAGAAAACCGTGTTGCGGTTCAAATCAGTGGTTAAACGAGGATTCTCATCAGTGGTTTCAGCACCTGTCCAACGATTGATGGTATAGTTCAATTGATTCGCATAAGGTTGCTGGCGCTCGTAGTTTCTAACAATTTCTTGCCCTACAGCAGCGTATAAATTCGCGGAAACATCAAAGCTCTTGTATCGGAAGTTCAATGCCAAACCAAAAGTGAAGTCAGGAATGGGAGATCCAATCATTTTCTTGTCAGAATCGTTGCTGAAATTGATCACTCCATCACCATTTTGATCGACAAATTTCAAATCACCCGGCTTTGCGCCTGCTTGTTTTACAGGAGAAGCATCAATTTCGGCTTGAGTTTGGTAAACCCCAGCCACCTCGTATCCAAAGAAATAACCAATAGGGAACCCAGTTTGGAAACGAGTAGCAATGTTTCCACCCACACCAAAAGGCGCACCTGGAATAAAATCTACCCCTTCAGGAGTCGCTGTTACTTTATTTCTCAACCATGCGGTATTGAAATTCACCTGCAAACTGCTGTATTTTCTGAACTGCTTGCTGTAACCCAATTCCAATTCCAATCCTCTATTGTGCACGTTTCCAGCATTGATGATGGGAGGATAACTTCCAGGACCAGCCGTTCCCATCAAAGCAGAAACATCGGGTTGGAACAATAAGTCGCGTGTGTTTTTAACAAAGAAGTTGAACGCCGCCGTGAACGACTCGCCCAACTCGGCATCGATACCCAAATTGAACTGATGAGTGGTTTCCCATTTCAAATCAGGATTAGAAGCTCTTCCAATGGCAACACCCTGAGTGATGATATCGTTGAACACATACACCCCTTCGCCGTTCAACATTCCGCGGTAAGCGAAATTATCAATCTGGTCGTTTCCGCTCACACCATAACTGGTTCTCAATTTCAAGCTACTTACCTTTTTAAATGTCCAAAAAGACTCATCCGAAATCACCCAAGCACCTGAAACGGTCGGGAACAATCCATAACGGGAGTTTGGACCGAATTTCGAAGATCCATCTCTGCGCAAAATGCCCGATAAAATATACTTTCCGGCGTGGTTGTATTCCGTTCTAAAGAAAGTTGACAACAAACGCTCCTGAAATTGGAAAGAATATACGTTGTTCAAGAATCCACCGGGAGCCAAATTCGCAGAAATATCTGCATAATCTAAACTATTGTTGGGAATGTTATAAGCGGTACCACCCAATCCCAAACCATCGCGCTTGAATACTGAGACACCCAAGGTACTCTTCAAGGTTGAATTTGAGGTCAATTGTTTAACGTGATTTACAAAACTCTCGAAGTTCAAATCGCCGTAAGTATTTCTTCCTTCGTAAACACTTGCTCCGCGATCAATCAAAGTTCCTGGAGCAATTTCCACTTGGCTAGGATCCAAATTTGCGTTGATGGCGGTGTTTTGTGCCTTACCTGGTCCGTACCAAACCAAAGGCGAGAATACCTTATTATCTACCAACGCGTAATTGTAGTTCAAACGATTGGTGAAAGTTAAATTCTTGGTTACTTTCCATTCAAGTTCCTCTTTACCCACGAACTTATTTACTACTGCCCAGTTGTAAGAATTTTGCATCTGAGCCAATGGATTGATGATGTCGTTCACCTCTTTCAAATAGGTGTAATTTCCAAATTCATCTCTTACTGGTTCTGTTGGATAAGCATTTATGGTATTATACAACACGGAACCTATGCCATTTTCAGGCAATCCTGATCTATTTTCATTGGTGAACAAGAAAACACTGCTCAACTGCAGCTTGTCTGACATTCTTGTATCAAAATTCACCCTAGCATTCAAACGCTTGAAGCTCGCTTTATCCAAACCCACAATTCCTTGCTGATCAAAATACGAACCACCAATTGAATATCTGCTGGTTGCAGTTCCACCGGTTGCACTGATGTTCAACTGCGTGATATGTGCCGTTGCAAACACCGAATCTTGCCAATTAGTTCCAACACCCAAAGCCGTATTCTTAAATGGCATGGGGCGGTTTCCGTTGGCAAACATTTCGTTTTTCAAAATGGCATACTCATTAGCATTGAGCATATCTAACTTCTTTGCGGTCTGTTGGAAGCCCTGAAATCCAGAAACTTCAAACTGAGGAGCCGCATTCAATCTACCCTTTTTGGTTTCAATCAAAATAACGCCATTGGCTGCTCTCACACCATAAATACCCGCTGTGGCATCTTTCAACACGTTGATGGATGCAATGTCTGACGGATTCAAAGCGTTCAATCCCTCAGAATCATAAATAACCCCATCCACTACAATCAAAGGATCATTATCCCCGAAGGTAGATAGTCCTCTGATTCTGATGCTAGATCCACCACCCGGCGAACCAGAGTTGGTACTCACGGTAACACCTGCCAACTGACCTTGGAGCGCTTGATCCATTCGAGAAACATTCATTTTCTCTAACTTCTCTCCCTTCAAAGTGGCATTTGCCCCAGTAAATTCCTTTGCTTTTGCGGTACCATATCCCACAACCACCACTTCGTCAATCTTCTCGGCAGTGTCTTTGGCAACCTGAGCCGATGCCGAATTGACTGCCAGTAGGCAAAATGCAGCGGTTAATAATTTGGTACACTTATGGTAAGATACATCCATAGTCTTATTGTTTTTTCAACAATATGTAAAGTTTTCGATTATTCCAAATCGCCTTTTCAATTGTTCAACTTTTTTTATAACATTGCAGTTCTTGAACGCACAAATATCTAACGGAACCTTGCTAATTGCAGAACCGTTCATCACCGATGAGCATTTCTTCAGGAGGCTCATTGTCATCATTGACCACAACCATGACGGTACTTTGGGCGTTGTTGTCAACGAAGTTTCTCCCTATTTTGTGCGCATTGAGAACGAAGACAAAAGTACGTCTTTAGAGCTGCCACTTTGCCTCGGCGGACCTGTTGATCAAAAAGATTCTATCAATATTTTACACAAAAACCCTGAAATTGAGGGTTCTGTTTCTGTTGGATGCGGATACTTTTGGGGAGGCGACACCTATGAAATCCTTACGCACTACAAAAATGGGCTGCTTAACAAAGATCAGACCTATGCCATTTCTGGATACTGCGGATGGGCACCCGGCCAACTCCAAAAAGAACTTAAGGCCCAAACCTGGATCACATCCAAATTCAAGCCCGAATACCTTTCCAAACACAGCGACGACGCATGGAAGCAAGCTCTAACAGACCTCGGCGGAACCTACGAGTGGCTTTCACACGCCCCCTATGATGCTTCGTTGAATTAAATCAATCTACCGGATACATCACCTTCAAGCGAAAACCCAAAGTGGTAAGCTTTTCCACAAAATCATTGATTTCCCTGATGTCGGCATGTCGGGTTTGAATATCAAAAATGACCTCTTTAAAAATTTCCATGCAATGCGCGCCGTGATAGGCTTCCTGATGCCCTTTTTGCTCTTCCAAAAACGGAATCACCTGCCCTAAATTGAGTCCATCTGCAAAATCATCATCCAAAGAAAGCGTCGCCTCCCCCGGTCCCCAATAAGCCACATAAATGGGATAATGATTGCAAGGAAGTGGCAAAATGTACTGATCGGCCACGAAATGATCATCAAACGCCGTCACATTTCTCAGATCAGCCATTTCCCCCCAGGCAAAATCACCAAACTTTGTGGCGCTATCCTCCTCAGGCACACCCAAAGCCACATTCAATAGCGTATCGGTTGCAGTCACCACATCTACAATGGCCAGCGGCCGAAGCCAATTTTCTTCTTTTCGGGGGATGCTTTCATCTCGGGGGATGCTTTTACGCTGCAATCTCAATCCATACAGCGAATGTCCCTCACCCCCCATGTGTTTCTCCAAAAGCGTATTGGACATGATGCCGAAAGACATTTGAAACGAATCCCACTTGAGCGAATCAAACGTGCTCTGGAATTTAGCCAACGGTGTATTCGCATTTTCCCAAAACTTAAAAGTGCCGTTCTGAGTTTGAGCCGTCAAAAAACTCCCATTCATCGAAAAGGAAGCAATCAGAAGAAGAAAAAATGCTTTGAGACTCATTGAAGGCAAAAATCGGGATTTATTGTCGTAACTTTGCATTTGCGTTTGGGGTTGATCGGAATTGACGGGATGATTGAACGCGGTGTAAGCAGGTGGTGCGTTGTAAGTGTTGCACCGAAATCAGAACTTTCAAACCATTAAGAGGCGAAAATAACTACGCCATGGCTGCTTAATCCGAGCGATTAGCACATTGCCATTTGTCTCGAACTTCTTGACTCGTGCCGAGGTTCATCAGAGGCAATCGACCTGCACGGGTATGCACAAGGAATTGCGAATGGCCTTAAGCATTATAAAGTTCGCTAAGGTTACCCTGTGGCAAGAACGGAGCCTAAGATAACCCGAAAATCAATCCAGTTCTAAACCTGTAGAAAGCGCCAGCTTTCGCATCTCCGGACGGGGGTTCGATTCCCCCCAACTCCACTGATATCAATAACTTATCACTTTAAAACCCCAGGAGCCCAGTGTTTTCGGGGTTTGTAAAACATTTCTAAGTCCAAAATTCTTTGGTTAAGTAAAAAACAGTATCGATAAAATAATGTACACCATTTTTCGTAAGCACATTCTCATCATGTAAGTCCTCAATAATTACTCCAATGTTATAATTGACATAGTCATTATTTCGATTATTGATAAATCCATTCGCCTCCAGAAATTCTTTTACTTTGCTCAGGTCAGTTTCTTGGGTAATTGAAACAAAAGGTTGTTTTACAACTGCATACAGGATTTGATTTTCTTCTGTAAAACCCAAGAGTTCATAGGCAGTATCAGGAAAAAAGAAATTATGTAAAAGAAGATTATGTGTGTAATACCCCAAAAAAGAATTCGTTAAAAATTGAAATTCATCAACATAAATTCACATAAATTATGATCTGACTATTGTGGTGTATTTTAAATATTGGTTTTTTATTATTGTATAATTATTATTGAGATTATTTCAAATTGAACTGTATGACACCATTTTACACCAACAATATCAAGAAACAATTTCTTGTTTTGATTCTTTTCTGCTCCATTATCGGTTATTCCAATGCGCAGCAATCTGAAACTTTGGACTCTTCAAAGAAAAAGATGATGCTCGTGGGGGAGGATATTTTCTATCAAGGAATGGAATTGAAATTGGGTCTAGCTAAAGACATAGCTTTAACAAGTAATAAAACCCAAGCATACAGTTTCTTCAAGAAGGCAAAGCGTATGCGTAGTTGGAATTACGTATGGGGTATTTTAGGCGGTTATGAAGTTGGTGCAGGATTAATTGCAGGATTATCCGGTTATCCTTTAGGTTGGTTAGATGTAGGAATTGGTGGCGGTCTAATAGCTTTAGTTGTCGCACGAGAAGATGAAATTGAAAACTACAAGCGATTAGGTGTCCAAGAATTTAATAAATGATCATGGAATACCAGTTATTTGTTCTTTACCTGAACTAGACATTCGCCACCCAAATTCAAAAAGTTTTTATGCTCATAACCATAAAAACTTTATAATAAATCGTGTTTTTGTAGGTATATCCATAAAAGATGATTCTACTCCAGTGATATATTGATGCAATCATACCGTTCATTGGTAAATCCCAAATTAAAATCATAACCAGTATTAGACGCTCAGGGAAATCTACCGTGTTGAAACTACTCAAAAATGAACCTCTAGAATTAAATATCAAATCGGAGCAAATCATTGCTCTTAAGCGAGAGCTACTAATCCCATTTGCCATTTTAAGTTGGCTTATCTAAAGTTAAACCATCATAAAACATGAACAATTTGGGGAATAGTTACCACTTTTTAAATAGAATTGGATTCGCTTTATTACAAAATATAGCCAAAATTGGGTTCACTTTGTTACAAAATATGGACAAAATTGGATTCGCTTTGTTACAAAATATATTTATATATTTGTATAAAACATTGATATTGTTACAATATGCATCATTTAACTCGAATCGCTTACCAACGCCTTCTACACTGGAAGCAAAGTCCCAAGCACAAACCTATTATTCTTAGAGGAGCTAGGCAGGTTGGCAAAACAACTTTGGTAAGGCAGTTAAGTCAAGAATTCGAGTGTTTTTTAGAATTGAATCTGGAAAAAGAAAGTCATCACAAACTTTTCTTATTAGACGACGTAAACAAAATTCTAGACGCTACCCTTTTAATGCTGAGCAAAAATTACGTGGCAAATTCTACCCTATTGTTCATCGATGAAATTCAAGAAAACCCTAAAGCCATTCAATTGCTTAGATATTTCTACGAAGAAAGACCGGATTTACATGTAATCGCAGCCGGGTCGTTGCTTGAATTTGCATTAAATGAAGTGCCTAGTTTTCCCGTAGGAAGGGTTGAGTATCTAAATTTATACCCCCTAAACTTTGGAGAGTTTTTACTTGGAACAGGAAATAAAATGGCTGAAGAGAAATTAACAGAAATTCCTATTCAACCCCACTTTCATGACTCTTTATTAGAACTGTTCCATCAGTACGCCATTATTGGTGGTATGCCCGAAGTAGTTGCAGATTACAAAACGAACCGATCTGTAGCCCTTTTGAAAGAATATTATTTAAACATTTGGCAAACTTATAAAGACGACGTAGAACGCTATGGCAGAAATACCACCATCAAGAATGTTACCCGTTACGTTATTGATAAATCTCCCTATGAACTAGATCGGATAAAATTCACCAATTTCGGCAGAAGTAGTTACCGATCAAGAGAAGTTTCAGAAGCATTACATGCACTAGATTTAGCAAAAATCATACGACTTGTTTATCCCACTACAAATATAAATCTACCCGTATTGCCTGATTTGAAGAAAAGTCCAAGATTGCAATTCTTAGATACCGGATTACTCAATCACATACTCAATATTCAAGGCGAGATGATTGGACTGAAAGACATGAGCAATTTCCAAAGAGGGAAAATCATACAACATCTGATCTATCAAGAAGTCTTAACCCTGAGTGAATATGCGGTAATGCCTCATTTTTGGGTCAAAGAATCAAAAGACAGCAATGCAGAAGTAGATTTAGTTTACCCATATAAGAATCTATTAATTCCCATAGAAATTAAATCAGGGAAAACAGGCACCTTGCGTTCTCTTCATGAATTTATAAACAAATCTGAACACAACATGGCTGTAAGATTCTATGCGGGTCACTTCAACATAGAACACACCTTCACACCCCAGGGCAAAGCGTATTCCCTGATGAATTTACCCTATTACCTCGGCACCCAATTGCATCTGTATCTAGATTACTTCTATAGTCAGCTGCATACGTAAA
>CAYPBJ010000004.1:0-133572 GCA_964408945.1 uncultured Rhizobium sp.
GGGCAGAAGGTAGAAAGAGACTTTTTTGTTGAGAGAATTGCTTTTTATGCTTTGACAAGTATTGAATGTTATAGAAAAATGATGCCAACTGCATCATTAGATTTACAACAAATGTATTTGAAATCAAACGAAAAAAATCGTAGAATAATTGATGAATTAATTTCCAAAGAACGCCCAACTCCTTTGATGATTGAAAGTTATTCAAAAGAATTAATGTCTGCCGGTGATACAGCTGGTGCTTACAGAGTCATTAAGAACGCGTTAGTGAAAACCAACTACGACAATGATATTTTTAATGTGTTGGTGAATTACTATCTGTCAATCAATAAAGAAGAAAAGTTGATGGAAGAAATTCAAGGTCAAATTCAAGAGAATCCCAACTCTCGTATTTATTGGATTAGAGGATACTTGAATGAAAAAACGCAAAAATACGATGAAGCAACTGCAGACTACAGAAAGTCACGTGAGTTAGATGAATTTAACTACGATGCGAATTGGAATTTGGGTGTTTGTTTAATGAAATATGAAACCCGTAAACTTCTCGAAGGAAAATCCCCAAGCGACCCAGCGGCAAAAGCAAAATTAGAGCAACAAAGATTAAAGCTATTTCAAGATGCTAAAGGTTTCTTAGAGTTTGCTTTAGAAAATCCTGATTATTCAAAAACTGAATTAAAAGATATCTCAAAAGCACTAAGAACATGTTGCTTAGAATTAAATGACACCAAGTGTGCTGGTGATTACAGAGATAAAATTCGTGAGTTGGATGGATTTTCATTAAGTGTTGGTGATAAATTCATCTATCAAATTGATGGAAATTCCAATAATATGGAAATTAGTTACCAGAATAACCGAAACACAGTGTCGTCAATTTCCTTAAAGGCTGATGTCAAAAAAGGGATTACTGTTGATAAAGAGTTTCTAGCGGCAGGTTGGGTTAAGAATGGCTATGTTTGGCAAAAAGAATTTGAATATACCGATAAGTCTGACATGTTAAGTTTGAGTGTTCGTGTAAATGATGATAGCACAGTTAAAGGATTGATCTTAGTAAACGGAGTAATGGTTGCTGAGAAAGAGGTAGACGGTCCAGAGACAAGATTCTACATTCAGTTTTAACAATAGAATAGAAATAGCGGATTGCAAGGTCCGCTTTTTCTTCAAGTTTAATATTTAACATAATGTAAATTATCAAACTAAAGAAATATAAAAAAAAGGCCTGCTATTACAGGCCCTTTTTTGTTTATTTACTTACAGATATCGTTGAAGTTTCAATTAACATTCCCGATTCATCAAACAATCTAATTAAATATATTCCGGATGATAAATTTAAATTCAATCGACTCGATATTCCAGATTCCAACTCCCGACGAATAATCTGTTGGCCATTTGAATGCCAAATCTCAATATATCCATTGATTGAGGATTTGATATTGAAATTTCCATCGTTTGGATTTGGATAAAGTCTAATTGACTTATTTGCAAAACTATAATTGCTTACTGAATTCAATATTAATGCATTAGAACTGTCACTTAAACATCCTTGCCAACTCAAGCAAGCAAGATATCTACCTGTGTTTTTAGCGTGAAAAAAGTCACCAGTGCCAACTTTTACGCTATTTCTGAACCATTGAACTTGGCCATAACCAGGATAATTCAAGGGTCTTAGTGTATCAAAATCAATACCAATAACCAATGTCGGTACAGATAAGTTTACTGTAATCACGTTACTTTTTAGGTTGTTTGGATTACTGCACTGATAAGTTGTTGATACAATCACATGAAACTGATCTTTATCCCTAAGCGGTGGCATTACCTTATATGCGTTCTGATTTGCTCCATTAATGGCGGTATTGTTTTGATACCATTGATAATTCAAAACGATATTATTCATATCCAGATTGGAATAATCAGATAACATCAAAATACTATCAGACTTACAAGGTGAATTGTTGCTAGATATAATTTTTACATCCAAAGGAATTACTTTTCTAACAGTGATGTTTATTGATTCGGTGTCACTTCCTATTTCATTTTCAGTGTATAAGGTTAATTGATAGTTTCCAACAGACGGGAAATTAAATTTTGCCGTTGTGGATGTTGAGTCAGTTGAATTAGTAAAATTGGGTGTTCCACCAGAAAATCTCCACCTAGTTTTATTTGGCGTAAATTCAGATTGGTCAATAACAGTGATTGTCTCATTTTGACATACTACTTTATTAGAGATGCTAAATTTAGCGATGGGTTTGTTTGTTTTTATCCAAGCATCGCTTGTAAAGACTCCTCGCCCATGTGTTGCAACCATGATCATCCCATCAGATTGTCTGAAATACAATCCATCTATTCTTACCGCTCCCATGCCATCATTTTGCGCTACCCAATTTGGAGTTGAAGCTAAAATATCGCTGCAAGCATAAATCCCTAACTCTGTGCCAATGATAACCTCTCCGTTTTTGTATGGATTCGATAAAATACAATGGACTGGCATATTGGGTAAATTACCATCTATCGCTTTCCATGATGAACCACCGTTATAGGAGACATACACATTATTTATTCCATAATTACTTAGGCACACAAATAAGGTATCGACATTTTCGTTGTGGCCGTGAAGCCAAGAGATATTTCCAGAATTAATTCCGTAAGAAATGGAAGTAAAAGAAGGTGTTCCACTATGAGCATTATCAGCATATAAAAGCGCCCCAGATCCTGTACCGACGAATAATCTACATTTACTATCGCTCTTTTTCTGTATGGCTTGTAAAAAACTAGCTTTACCTAATGAAGAATTTCCAAATGAAATGGTAGATGCGCTATTATAATCATTAAAAATACTATTTCTGAAAAGAAAGCCATCGTTTTCAGCTGTAAACAAGTAATCATTCACATAATCTAAGGTTGCCGCATTGATGAAATTACCGGTATTGTTGCTATTCAATATTTGCTCAAACGATTGCCAGCCATCAGTGGTTCCATAAAATTGGTTATATACGTAAGATACTACCATTTTCTGGTCTGATTTCTTGGATATGAAATTTAAACCACCATCCCCTCCCCAGAGATTCTTTTCATCGTTCAATCCCGATACATCAAAGTATACCGTGCCATTGTCTTGTGCTCCAGCCAGCATGAGATTTGAACCTTTGGTGTTAGACATAGATCCTCCGTAGAATTGAGTTACCAAATACCCATTATTGCGTTCGACAAATGCTGTACTGCTGTTCTGAGGGTTGTTTTGGATGTTTGCAGCATAAAATACACCCCCATCTCCACCAATTAAAACCCTTTTACCGTCAGAGTGATATACAATCTGATGTTGGTCTGCGTGAACATAGGAGCAGCTAAGTGTATTTTGATTTGCATTGTTACTCCATTTTGAAATTTGAGTCCAGTTGCTACCGGCGTTGGTTGATCTGAATAAATTGATTCCGCCAATAATGACTTCTGATGCTTTCTTTGGATTCACAGCCATAATCAAATCATACCAAGCTTGACCACGCGTGAAATCTGTTGAAGGAATTCCTTGGTCAGCATCTGTTGGTTCAGTTACAGTGCTCCAATTTGAACCTTGATTGAATGAACGAGCAATTGACTCAACTTTCCCACCCGACTCAAACAGGGCATAAACGGTATCTTTTGAAGATGGTGAACAAGCGACTTCTACCCTGCCAGATAATGAATTGTTCTCGGTGTATGCAACCGTAAATGAAGTACCATCATCGCTGAATAAAACACGTCCACCTCCTTTATCTGTAGCAGTTGATCCGGAATTTCTTCTGGTGCCAAGCCAAATTCTATTATCGGCACCAATTTCTAGGTCGGCGATACAATATTTTAACGAAGTGCTTGGAATATTTGACATTACATTGGTAAAAGAACTACCGCCGTTGGTGCTTCGCATCAAACCAATATTACTAACACTTCCGTTCCATTGTCCGGCATAAAAATTAATATCTGTTGCAGCATACAAAACGCTTGATCCGTTTTCATTGCGAACTATAATATCGTTTACGTAGAAATAATTTGAAGTATTGCTTAAATGGTTCCAAGTTGCACCGCCATCGGTTGATTTAAAAATTCCATATCCTCTAGAGGTACTGCTTGTACTGCCGAAACCTTCTCCGGTTCCTACGTAGATGGTTTTTGAGTCATTCGGGTCAAAGGCAATACACGAAACCGTGATATTGGCCCATATTCCAGAAACATTTGTCCATGTACTGTTGGTACTTGTTATATCATTGTTATACCAAAGGCCCCCAGTTACACCACCCGCCCACACTTTTTTACCAGTGTTGTCGTTTGGGTCAAATGTTAAAGCCCTAGTTCTGCCTCCAACATTGTTAGGTCCTCGAGAAACCCAAGGTGATGAAGAACTACCTGGGTTGGCTCTAAGACCAAAACTCTTCTGGTTTAACCTTTTTAATGTCTCGAAAAGAACTTCGGGTGTAGGTCTACCCAAGGAAGGATCCATGGTTTCGATATAATCTTGTTTCCAAAATTCTAAGGGAGTTTCAGGAGTAATATTTTGAACCTTTGAAACTGACTTATTTAAAGATTTTGCAGTCTTTTTTACAACTTTATTGTATTTTTTAATTTGCTTAAATTCAATTGATTGAGATTGACTAATTAAAGTACTAGTTGATGCAATTGATAAAATAGATAATAAGAGTTTAATATTCATGAGAAATTTGATAATTGGTTATTCAACCCAGCTTTTCCAATAGTTAGGATCTTCCAAATTCAAAGCTTCTTGGGTTATTTGGAGTGGATAGAAAGGATCAATCATAACAGCTAGTTCTTTCGTTTCTTTGGCACCAATGCTCTTTTCAACTGTTCCTGGATGAGGTCCGTGAGGAATACCTTTAGGATGCAAGGTGATCATTCCACGTTCTACATGTTTTCTGCTCATAAAATCGCCATCAACATAGTATAGAATTTCATCGCTGTCTACGTTTGAGTGATTGTATGGCGCTGGTATGGATTGAGGATGATAATCATACATTCTAGGAACAAAGCTGCATATCACAAAATTTCTTCCCTCGAAAGTCTGGTGTATTGGCGGTGGCATGTGCAATCTTCCGGTGATGGGCTCAAAATCGTGAATGCTGAATCCATATGGATAGCAATATCCGTCCCAACCTACAGCATCGAACGGGTGAGTTGCATAGGTATATGGATATAAAAGGTTTTGTTTTTTAATAAAGACCTTGAAATCACCTTTTTCATCATGTGTAATCAAGTTTTCTGGAAGTTTAATATCTCGTTCACAATAAGGTGAATGTTCCAAAAGTTGACCAAATGAATTTTGATATCTTTTCGGGGGATATATCGGCGTTGGTGACTCAATTACCAACAATCTGTTGTTTTCATCGTTGAATTCCAATTGGTATATAGTACCTCTAGGAATCACTAGGTAATCTCCATATTCGAAGCGTATCTGTCCATAGATCGTTTTCAAAGTTCCGCTTCCTTCGTGAACAAATAAAACTTCATCTGAATCGGCATTTTTGAAGAAGTAATCTGTCATGCTTTGCTTAGGTGCAGCAACAGATATGGTAATATCGGTATTTAACAATAAAGCGACTCTGCTTTTCAAATAGTCATTGGTTGGCGGTGTTTTAAATGTAATAAAACTGCGGTTGCGCATGTTTTTTGATTGTGCAACTTTAGGCTCTACATTGATTGGCTCACCAATATCTTTCACCAGTGTAGGTGGATGTGAATGGTATACCAACGAGTACATGGAGTTAAATCCTTCTGTACTAATAAGTTCTTCAGCGTAAAGGGTTCCGTCAGATTTTCGGAATTGCGTGTGTCTTTTACGCGGTACTTGACCAAGCTTGTAATAAAACGCCATAATTATAAAATTCCAACGAATATAATGAAGAATTCATGGAGGTTTATCCACCGATTGTCATCAAATTTCCCTAATTTCGGTAGGTTGATTGTTTATCATTGAAACATCAGCCAATTAATTTTACGGAGAAGATATGAAAAGGAAAGAATTTTTAAAAAACACTGGAATTTTTATTGGTGGTAGCCTTACTATTCCCCCATTATTAGCTTCAGATAAACATGATCAGCAAATTTCTGAATACGTAATTCTTATAAATTTGGGCGGTGGCATTAGAAAACAAGATGTTTTGGGCTATGATAATATCAATAAAATCAATGATTTATATAGTTCAGAAACCATTATACCCTCTTTTTTTGGAGGAGAATTCCCTCAAAGATTCCGGAAAATAGGTTCTCAAAACATTGAAATTCCAACAGATAAGAAATTAATCAATCAAGGTATTTTATTCTCAGAAGTTGAAACCTTGAGTAATGATCACGAATCATGTTTCAAATCATTAGTTACTGCTAATGAGTCTATTAATGGTAAAATCTACAAACACTCGGTCTTTTCTTTCTTGTCAAAATACAAAGGGTTTAACAAAAATCAATTGTGGCAAATTGGAGGGATTCCGTTAGCGAAAAGTGAAAATCATAATTATTTAAAATCAGGTGCTTCAGATATTGAAACTTTAAGTAGTGCTTTGACAGTTATACAAAATTATCAACCTAAATTCATCAATATTAATTTAAATGATGCCGATGCTTGCCATTCAAGTTATACCTGGTATTTAAAATCTATTGTCAATTCTACAGATTCGGTATATCAATTCTGGAATAACCTTCAAAAAAGCAACTCTAAAATGTCAGGTAAAACTACTCTGATTATCATACCTGAGATTGGTCGCAATTTAGAGCCTAATTCAATTGTAGACGAGAATGGATTTTATTCCTATGACCACAACGATGAAAATAGTCGTAAAACTTGGAGTCTGATTGTTGGTGCTGGTGTTTCTCAATCAAATCAAAATCAAATAATTTCAGATACGAGAAAATCACATCAAATACTCCCCACCATAACCCATTTATTTGGTATTAGTGATAAAATTCAACGTCGATATAATCTAATCAACGGTTTTAAGAGTTTATTGGGTTAAAATCATCATTTGCAACGAAATTTGTCATTGTGATTTCAAGTCATTGGACCTATTATTACTGGTCAGAGCGATTCGCATCTGAAATACTGGGCACGTATTTGCAAAATGCAATCAGCTTTAGTAAAGACTCATTGTTAGTGCAGTTTGCAGGTAAAAATTCCCAAAAAGTATACGAATTCAAGTTCATTGATGGTGAATTAGTAATAACCGAAGGCAACGAGATTAAAAATTCTTCTAAAGTAAAGCAAAATGCTATTGTACAATTCAAGGAATTGGCCAATCAAAGTGTTGTAAATATTCAATGGGTATTATTTGATAGGCAAATTACGATTGAATTTTCAAATCACTACAAACTACTTATAAAAGGATTTGGGCGCTATTCAAATATCCTGTTATATTCCCCTGGTCAAGATTTACCCGATTCAATTTTTCGTTTGAATTTGAAAAATGATTGGGAATTCAAACTTCAAAATAACACTTCCTTTGTTTTCGGAAATTCAATCCGTGAATTGACGGATTATAATCAATGTTATACTGAACAAGATTTTAAAAATAGATTCAAGTCTCTGAATATTAATGAAATAAATTTGTTATTTGATTTAGGCTTTTTTGAGGGAGACTTAAATTCACAATCAACAATTCTCAGAAATATTGATTTTTTCCATCTAGGTGAATTGACATCATTTGATGGTAATCTTCAGCTTTCAAAAGGTTCTTCTAGCTTTCAAGAATGGGGAAGATTTTTAGATGACTTTTTTAAAGCACACAGTAAGAAGTACTTTTTCAATAGAAAGAAATTGGATATTACAGGAAGACTTGAAAAAGAAATGAAGCTTCACCGTGCACAAATAAAGAATTTAGAAGCACGAATTTCTGAAATTTCGACTCGTAGAAGCTTTAGAGAATTGGGAGATTTGCTACTTACCAACGCACACAGTATAAAAAAAGGCACCAGTGAGGCTTTGGTTTCTGATTATTATACGGGACACAGAGTTAGGGTGAAATTAAATCCGGATTTATCAGCTGCTGAAAATGCCGAAAAGTACTATCGTAAAGCCAAAAATGAGTCGATGGAGCTTTCAAAATTCACAGAGAATTTGAATTATAACGTACTAGAACTTTCCTTTAAAGAGAAAGCCTTAAAAATGGTTGGAGGCGCTGAAAATTCTAAAGATCTGAGTTCAGTTGAAATGAGTTTGAGAAATAATCCTCAGAAAGAAAACAAAACCAAGGTATTCCCTTATAAGTTATATGAATTTCAAGGATTTGAAGTTTGGGTGGGTAAAAACGCTAAAAGCAACGATGAATTATTGAGGTTGAGTAAGAAAAACGATTTGTGGTTGCATGCGATGGGTGTATTTGGTTCACACGTGATTATAAGAAAGAAGTTGAGAGAATACCCCAAAGAGGCTATTCAATTTGCAGCAGAATTAGCGGCGTTTCATTCAAAAGGCAAGCACCAAGGCTTACAAACAGTCATGATTGCGGAAAGAAAGTTTGTCAGTAAGCAAAAAGGAGCGGCAGCAGGAATGGTAAATGTATTGCAATTTCAAACAATTGATGTTGAACCTAAAAATCACGGATAAATTTTTTCAACTACAAAGATTTGATAATGAATAATTAAGGATTTTTACTAGAAATAATTGAATGTTTTTTTCAAATATGATTTGTGTTTTAAGAAAACGTTTCTATATTTGCACTCCCATTCGGGACAACAGAAAAGCAAAAAGGGGGCTTAGCTCAGCTGGTTCAGAGCATCTGCCTTACAAGCAGAGGGTCACTGGTTCGAATCCAGTAGCCCCCACCAAAAAAGAGCCTCGCGAAAGCGGGGCTTTTCTTTTTAAAGGCATTTCAATCTTAAATAATTTTGATTTCTCGCTTTTAAGGGTCATTTCCCTAAATTTGTAGTCATGAGAAACGAATCAAAACATTTCCTGCATACTTATTTAGACAATGTCTCTCCTACTGGATTTGAATACAGCGGACAAAAAATCTGGTTAGATTACCTAAAACCATACGTTGATGAGCATTTTGTTGATGTTTATGGGACTGCTGTGGGTATTATCAATCCAGGAAAAGAATTCAAAGTTGTTTTAGAAGCGCATGCTGATGAAATTAGTTGGTTTGTCAACCATATCACCGATGATGGATATATTTATGTAATTCGCAACGGAGGTAGTGATTTTCAAATCGCTCCAAGTATGCGTTGTAATATTTATTGCGAGAATGGTGCTGTGGTTAAAGGTATTTTTGGATGGCCAGCAATTCATGTCAGACCTGATAAGAATCCTGAAACCAAACAAGATACCATCTTTATTGATGTAGGATGCAAAAACAAGGAGGAAGTAATTGCCTTGGGTATTCATATTGGAGCAGTTGCTGTATTCGAAGCCGGATCTGAATGGTTGAATAATCAATTTTTAATTGGAAGAGCATTGGATAATCGAATTGGAGGATTTATGATTGCAGAAGTTGCTAGAACGATTAAAGAGAATAATATAGAACTTCCTTTTTCTTTATATATTGTAAACTCTGTTCAGGAAGAAATTGGATTACGTGGAGCTGAAATGATATCAAGAAGAATTAATCCAGATGTTGCTATAATTACCGATGTAACTCATGATACTCATTCTCCTCTTTATGATAAAAAGAAACAGGGAGATTGTAAATGTGGAAGAGGTCCAGTAGTCACCTACGGTCCTGCAGTGCAGAATAACTTACTTCAATTTATCATTCAAGTAGCAAAAGATAACACCATTGATTTCCAAAGAAATGCAGTGAGTAGATCAACGGGCACAGATACTGATAGTTTTGCTTATTCGTCTACTGGAGTTGCTTCAGCTCTGATTTCGTTACCCTTGAAATATATGCATACTACTGTGGAAATGGTTCATCACGATGACATTCAAGGATGCATTGATTTGATGTATTATTCAGTGAAGGCTTTGAAAGCAGGTCAGCAATTTAATTATCTGTAACTATGTATCAACCGGAAATACCAAAAGCTCCATTAGGATTTAAAATATTGGTATTTCCATGGTTGTTTTTATTATCAAAGCTCCCATTTTGGATATTGTACCGAATTTCGGACTTGGTGTTTATTATCCTATTTCATATTACCAAATACCGAAGAAAAGTTGTTTTGGAGAATTTACGAAATTCATTCCCTCAAAGGGAAGAAAAATTCATTCAGTCGGTAGAACGAAAATTTTACAAGCATCTTTCTGATCTTTTTGTTGAAACGATAAAGGGTTATTCTATTACGGAAAAGCAAATGAAGAAAAGAATGATAAATGAAGATCAAGAAGTTTATTTAAACTATTATCGGAAAAATCAGAGTTTTATAGTGGTAATGAGTCATTGTGGTAATTGGGAATGGATATGTCTTATGTCGCAATTAACCTGCAAACAACAAGTATTCTGTACATATAAAACTTTAAGTTCTGATGGATTCAACTGGTTTATGTACCGAATTCGTTCAAAGTTTGGTGCCAAGCCCGTCAGTATGACCGAAACTTTGAGAGCTTTTGCGAATAATAAAGATTCGGTTACTGTAACTGCTTTAATTGGCGACCAAAATCCTTCTGGCGTCAATCAAGTCTATTGGGCTGATTCATTTTTAAACCAAGAAACGGCCTTTTTAACTGGACCAGCTAAAATTTCCAAGAAGTTCAATTTGCCCATTGTTTATTTGGATAGTCGAAAACTTTCTCGAGGACATTACACGGCAAGATCACTTACCATTATTGATAATCCATCAGAATTGACGGAAGTTCAAATCAGTGAGAGAATTTCAAATCTTATTCAAAATGAGATTCTAAATCAGCCTGAAATTTGGCTTTGGAGTCATAGACGGTGGAAACATAAAAGAATGGCAAAATAATTACCGTAGAATTCTTGGTTTTTATTAAATTTGCAATTAACGATAAATAATGAAAAAGACAGACTCTTTCGCAGAATCAACTGAAAAGTTAGCCAGTTTATCAAAAGCTATTGGTCATCCTGCTCGAATTCAGATTTTATTGTTTCTGATGGAATCTGGCCCTTCTACGTGCCAAGATGTAGTAGATAAACTTCCGTACTCTCAAAGCACTGTATCAGGTCATTTACAAAAGCTCAAAGAAGATGGTTATATTAACCTTAAGTATCAAAAAACGTCTTCAATTTACACGATACAAAAAGATACCTTATTTGAATTGAATAAATTAATTCAGACAGTATTTAAGTTGTTGCCCGATAAGCCTCAATTATCTTTATTTTAATTCTTATTTATAAGTTTCAACTATTAAACCTGTTAATAGTTTGGGCTCAATAAAAGTAGATTTGGGGGGCATAATTGACCCTTCATCAGCTACTGCCCTAATTTCAGCCATTGTATTTGAATGAAATAAGAAACCAATTTCGTGTTCGTTCAAATAGTCCATCATTTTTTTAATGGACATATCCCCTCTTTGAAATCGAATATTCACATCATTTGCCGTATTGGTGATATTGAAAGCAGGACCAAAAATCAGACTCTCCGTAATTGCCACATCCAACTGATCAACTGCTTTTGTAGATTCTGGTTCAGGTAAATCGAAAATGAATGCTTGTTCCTTAGAGAAACAGCAAGCCTTCCGAAATGATACCACGCGATAATCAGATTTTTCATCTAAATCCAATTTAGTACAATGAAAACCTTGACTTTTCAAGAAGGACTGAAATTGATCATGTTTAACTTCGGTTTTTACAATTCTATAGAATGGTTTGATGAGTAAATCATCTTCATTCATAATCAAAGCCATGAATCCTTTTCCGGAATTATGTCCAAACTGGTCAATTAGAAATCTTGAAGAACCTGCTACCCGGTGATGTCCATCGGCAATATATAATGAATCAACATTTTGGAATTCACTTAGTACGGACTTTTGCAATAATTCGTCTTGGATGACCCAAACTTTATGTAAATTGTCCATCTCATCTGTTACACTCAAATAAGGTGTAGACAGAATTACAACCTTCGCTAATTCATTTAATTTCTGTGGCAATACCTGTGAAAGCAACACAGGTTCAGCCATAGAATTTAAAACTTGAATATGTTTAACCAATCTATCTTCTTTAGCCCGAATGGTATTTTCATGCCGTTTGACCTTTCCCTCTAAATAATCATCGCCATCTACACCAATGATCCATCCACCGAGGTTGGTGCCTGAATGATGAGTTTGTTGATAATAGTAAATAGAATTGCTAAATTCATTCAAATAACCAGAAGATTTTAAATGATTAAAATGTTGAACACTTGAATTGTAGAAGTCGTCAGACCCTGCAATTAAATCTTTATCAATGAATTGAGGTTTTACTACACGCAGATAACTCAATTCAGACCTATTAGCTTTTTCAATTAATTCGTGCTCGGGTAACTTCCCAGATCCTAAACTTACAATATCAGAAATCACTTCCTGTTTTGGAAGTAAAGTATTTATGGGAAAAACCTTCATTTAAAAATCTACTTTAAGTGTTGAACTATTTTCTCCGCCAATTCTATACCAACACGCATCTGAGCTTCGGAAGTACTTGCACCTATATGAGGACTCAAAGAAGCATTATTAAGAGATAAAATTGTATCATTTGTAGGAGGTTCGTTTTCAAATACATCCACTCCAGCAAAAGAAATTTTACCTTCATTCATGGCACGCGCGAGGGCAATTTCATTGACAACTCCTCCCCTTGCACAATTGATTAAAACGGCGCCCTGCTTCATTTTACTGATTTCAGTTTCACCAATAGATTCTGCACTACCTGGAGTATGTACGGTTAAAATATCACTTTGACTTAAAACAGTATCTAAGTCCTGTCCTTTCAAGGTAATTTGGAAGTTTTTCACTTGATATTCAGGATGTAAATTAACCACAATATCAAATGATCTGCCCTTGTAATCATAAACCAGAACCTTCATTCCAAGGCCAATAGCCATTTTTGCGACTTCTTGCCCAATTCTTCCAAATCCAATGATACCTATGCTTTTGCCGGTTAATTCAAATCCGTCGGAAGCTATCTTTTTGAGGGATTTAAATTCTTCTTTACCGAATTCAGGCATTCTTCTATTGCTAAGATGTAAAAATCTTGAAACTGAAAATGCATGTGCAAAAACCAATTCGGCAACACTTCTAGAAGATGCATTTGGGGTATTCAATACTGGGATACCTGCTAAACCTGCTGATTTAAGATCAATGTTATCTAATCCGACTCCTGCTCTGGCAATAACTTTTAGATTACTCCCTGCTTTAATGACTTCGGCAGTAACTTTCGTTGCACTTCTTACAATTAAAACATCGTAATTACTTATTTTATCGCAAAGTTCCGATTGTGGTATTGATTGAGTATCAACCTCAAATCCTGCATTTTCAAGAATGGATTTTCCAGCAGCGTCTATACCGTCATTCGCTAAAATTCTCATCATTACTTGTTGAAATTATTCATTACATCTACCAAAGCTTGAACACTTTCTACGGGTAAAGCATTGTATAAAGATGCTCTATAACCACCTACACTTCTATGTCCTTTGATACCTGAAATTCCGTTTTCTTTACAAGCATTTTCAAATTTTTCCTCTAATTCTATAAATTCAGGCTTAAATATGAAACACACATTCATTTTACTTCTACTTTTCACTTCTGCGGTTCCTTGAAAGTATTCACTATTGTCAATCGCAGAATACAACAAATCAGCTTTTTCAGTATTGCGTTTTTCCATACCTTGAACACCCCCCATTTGTTTAACCCATTCAAGATTGTATTTAGAAACTAAAATTGGGAAAACAGGAGGAGTATTATACATACTGCCATTTTTTGCATGTGTCTGATACTTAAGCATAGTGGGCACATGTCGATCTGACATTCTATCGTACATTGATTTTTTAATGATTACCAAAGTAACACCAGCAGGACCTAAATTCTTTTGTGCACCTGCGTAAATAAGATCAAATTTACTAACATCAACTGGACGAGAGAATATATCTGAACTCATATCACAAATTAAAGGAATATCCGAATTTGGAAATTCTTGGATTTGCGTTCCGTAAATGGTGTTGTTTGAAGTGCAATGGAAATAATCGTCAGTATTATTTATGGAATAATCTGTTGGAACAAAGTTGAAGTTATTTTTTTCGCTACTCGCTACAACATTTACATTTCCGAAATGAACAGCTTCTTCAATAGCTTTCGTTGCCCATGTACCCGTGTTTGTGTAAGAGGCAGAAGATTTTAGGAAGTTCATAGGAATTTGGAAAAATTGAGTTGAAGCACCACCTTGAAGAAAGAGAATATCATAATCTTCAGGAACGGATAAAATTTCACGAATTAAATTTCTTGATTCATCCATAACCGCTTCAAATTGCTGGCTGCGATGGGATATTTCCAAAATGTTTAATCCAGTGTTTGCGAAATTTACTAGATCTTCTCTGCTTTTTTCAATGGCATATTGCGATAAAATTGAGGGGCCTGCAGAAAAATTGTGAATCTTTTTGGTGTTGCTCATAAACTACTACAATTTTACGTGTATAATTGCGTGATTACAAGAAAATGCAGTGTTTGTTTCGGATATTTTCAATGATAGTTTTGCTATTTAATTGTTCTTCAGGCTTTTCCCAATACGAAGGTTTAGATAGCAATCGAAGGCAAATCAAAGAAATCAAAAAGGAAAATGAAGTGCCTTTTGCAGATGAGATAGTAGCTTACAGGTATAAAGATCTTCAATATAACGGTGCAGATGTAACCGCTTATGGATATGGTGGAGTTTATTCTCTTGAATTATCGCCTTATACTGGGTTGCATTTTAACAATAAAATTTTTGTAGCCGTTGGACTATCAGGTGGATTTTTTCAAAGCGATTTAAGGGGAATAGCCACTTTCAACGGTGCTGCCTTTGGATTTGTAAGAGTACCTATTAATTCTATTTTCTTACATGCAGAATATAGATATCAAAACTCCTTGGTTGAGATTGCTCCAAACAATAGAGAAACATTTGGAGCTGGAATTTTTGGGATTGGTTATGCTGATGGTTCAGAAATTAACTCCTACTTTTTAGTAGGTTTTGCAACCAATCCCAAATTTGCATATACCTCTTCTTTGGGAAGTATAATTTATCGGTTTGGTTTTCGGTTTTAGAAAATTCTCTCTGTGATTATTGGTAAAAGTCCCAATGTAATAATTAACAGCATTCCAGTTATCAAACAGATTTGAGTATACAGCCCGTCATTTGAAACTTGTTTAACATCAACTTCATTTGATTCTGCGAGAGCATATCTGAATGGTTTAAAGTAATAGGCAATACTGATTGCCGATCCCAATAAAGCCAAATAAACTGAATAATGGTTTTGTGAAAACGCTGCTGAAAATAATTGGTATTTTGCCACAAACCCAATGGTTGAAGGCACACCTGCAATAGAAAGTGTTCCAATGACTAATGCTGCAAGATCAATTTTGTTATTTCTAATGTTTTTGTACATTTCGAATGACTTTTCACCGTCAGCAGAGTACTTATCCATAAGATAAAATAATATGATGGTTCCTAAGCCATAACTCAATAAATAAGTTCCAAGTATCGAAAGATTCTCCTCCATTGGTATGATTAAAAACAGCAGTAAATAGCCTGCGTGAGAGATACTTGAGTAAGCGAGGGTTCTTTTCACGGTTTTTTGTACCAACGCAGCAATGTTTCCAGCCAACACGGTTAATATACTTAATGGCACAATCCACTGATTGACCCAAGTTTGCATGGGTGAAAATGTATATATTAACTGTGCAAATGCAACAAAACCTGCAACTTTTACAATAACTGCCATAAAAGTTGCTACACGATTTGGACTACCTTCGTATACATCTGGGCTCCAAAAATGAAAAGGAACAGCTGACACTTTAAATAACAAACCTACCGACATAAGAATAACTCCAGCCTTAAGAAGTACGGGGAATTCACCAAAATGTGCGGCAAATGAAAGTTTCATTTGAATTTCGGAAAGAACCAATGTTCCAGAACCTCCATAGGTATAAGCCGCTCCAAGTAGAAAGACAGCTGTTGAAAAAGCACCCATTAAAAAGTATTTCATAGCCGCTTCGTTCCCGTAAATATCCTCTTTTTCACTACCTGCCAATACGAAAAGTGGTATTGAAAGTACTTCCAATCCCAAGAAAAGCATAACAAGATGTTGAGACCCAACCATCATCATTGCGCCGGTTAATGCAAATGCAAACAATCCGAGAACGTCTGCACCCTTCTTTTGAGATGAAGGCAATAATGACAGAATTAAAAATCCAAAGAAAGAAAGAATAGAAACAATGCTTGATTTAAAAGCATTGAAACTCAACATATGTGAAGGTACCCATTTGAAAAGATTGGAAAAATCAATCCAACCTTGACTTTCAGCCCCAGACAATACAGCTGACAATAACATGAAAAATCTAAGAATCCAAAGACTCTTTGATTCGTCTTTATTTAATCCTAAGAAAAGTGTAACAACACCTCCTAAAAATACCAAGGCGATTCCAATCATGATAATACTCCTTTCGCGTTAGAAATTTCTAACATTAACTTTTCTACAGACAAGGTGAAGATTTCTAATATAACTTGTGGGAACAAACCGATAAACAACACAGAAAATGCGACAATTATTAAGGGCAAATAATCAACAAATGAAACTTCTGACATAGCAATTTCATTTGAACCCAATGCTGATTTTTGAAATATTCTTAACATGTAAACGGCACAAAGAATGATGGTTAATCCCGAGAGAACACCATGGATTGAACTGTATTTGAATACACTATTTAATAACATGAATTCACCTGGGAACCCGCTCGTTAACGGCGCTGCTGCCGTACCAATAACAATGATAAAAAACAACACCGTAAAGAACTTATACTTGGATGCTATCCCACCTAGTTCAGATAAATTTCGAGTATTTGTATTTTTTTGTATGATATCAATGATTAAGAACATTCCAACCACATTCAAGCCGTGAACCAACATCTGTAAAAGACCGCCATTGAAACCAGATGAGTTTAATGTAAAGAAACCTGCTGCAATTAGTCCTACGTGAGATAATGAGCTGTAGGCAGTTATCCGTTTCATATCATCTTGACGAATGGCGATTATTCCACCATAAATAATCCCAACAACAGCTAGAGACATTACTATTGGCTGATAAAAGTCAATACTTTCAGCTGCTAACGGCATATACCAACGGATTAATCCATATAATCCCATCTTCAGCATAATACCTGAAAGCAACATGCTTCCTTGAGCGGGTGCGTTAGTGTAAGTATCTGCTTGCCATAAATGGAATGGAAATATTGGGATTTTAACTGCAAAAGCTAATAATAAACCACCTCCAATGATCAGTGATTGTGTATGACTTAATTGCGTATTTAAAAGATCAGCGTATGCAAAACTTCCACCAGAAAGTGAAGCTAAATAGATCAACGAAGCCAACATGGCTAAAGAGCCAATAAAGGTGTAAATGAAGAATCTCATAGTAGTTACAAAATTGTCTTTCTCTGAGAATTGAAGCGTTATGAAGTAAATTGGAATCATGGCAAGTTCCCAAAAAAGATAGAATATTAAACCATCTTGTGCCATGAACACACCATTCAATCCTGCTTGCATTAAAAATGCCCAGGCAATGAGTTTTTGATTTTGATCTTTAACAGATAGGACAATAATGGGGAATAATAGCTGAGTTAAAAACAACATAAACCAGGTGATTTGATCAATAACCATGGTGAAACGAACTGATTCACCTAGCCAAGGTTGATCAAATACAACTAAACCATCAGGAAATGAACCCTGATTGTATTTTGTCAATAAAACCACCAAGCTAATAAGACTTAGACCAGATGCAATCCATCTAGATTTAATTGGTAAAAATGCCCAAACTAATGAAGCAATTATGGGTATAAGTATGAATTCCACTATGCAAAAATTAAATTAACACCCAACAATAATACAATGGCAATAACCATGTACAATAAATACATTTCAATGTTTCCATTTTGAACTTTTTTGTTCAATCTACCCACCAATTTCAAAATTGGGAATATTCCGAAAGTAAATGCTCTCAAAATCAGTCCATCAAATAAATCATGCAAAACACTAGAAGTTATTTCTAAGGGTCTAACAAATACTTTGTTGTAGAATTCATCTACATAAAATTTATTTTGTAAAACACCACCCAACCCAGTTGAATTTTCTGATGGTATAGAAGCCTTGGAAACAAAAATATTACGGGCGATTAAAAATCCGGATACAAATATCAATACTGCAATTCCAATCAAAACATATTCCGTACTATGTTCGATTTCGTGAATAGATTGGGGAATAATAAATAAGGGCTTCAACCAATTAAGCAAAAATCCGTCAGAATGTGTAATGTAAGCTGGTAAGTTTAAAGCGCCACCAACAATGCTCAAAAGGGCTAAAACCAGCAATGGTAAAGTCATATTCATTGGTGATTCATGAACTTTATCAAATGCATGATGGTGATTTCTATATTGACCGTGAAAAGTTAAGAAGTACAACCTAAACATGTATATCGTTGTTAATAGAGCTGAACCCGCCAATAGGACATAGGCCACTTTGTTGTGCAAAAATACAGCAGTCAGAATTTCGTCTTTCGAAAAGAATCCAGAAAGCATTGGAAAACCACTAATTGCCAATGTTCCAATCAAAAAAGTTAAATGCGTCAAAGGCATTTTTGATTTTAGTCCACCCATTTGTCTGATATCTTGTTCATGGTGCATACCGTGAATCACACTACCAGCACCTAAAAATAATAGGGCTTTAAAAAAGGCATGGGTAGTTACATGGAACAATGCTGTAGAATATGCACCCGCACCCAATGCAACAAACATAAAACCTAATTGACTCACTGTTGAATATGCCAGTACCTTTTTAATGTCATTTTGCTTCAAACCAATTAGTGCAGCCATAACAGCTGTTCCTAATCCAATCCATAGAATAATTTCATTGGTCAAAGGCGATAAAGCAAATAAAACTTGACAGCGAACAGTAAGGTAAATACCTGCGGTCACCATGGTTGCAGCATGAATTAATGCGGAAACAGGCGTTGGACCCGCCATAGCATCAGGCAACCAAGTAAATAGAGGGATTTGGGCACTTTTACCAGTTGCACCAACAAAAAGCAGCAAACTAATTGCCGTCAACATACTTGTGGATGTATTTCCGGAAGCAATTTGAGGAAACACCACGCTGTAATCTAGAGATCCAAATTGGGAAATAATTAAAAACATCCCCAAAAGCAAACCTAAATCACCTATTCTATTCATTATGAAGGCTTTACGTGCAGCTTTGCCGTAGTCTTCATTTTTGTACCAAAATCCGATCAATAAATAAGAACAAAGACCTACGCCTTCCCATCCAAAAAACATCATCAAGAAGTTAGAGCCCAAGACCAATAGTAACATGTTGAAAATAAAGAAATTCAAATAAGCAAAGAACTTATAGAATCCATCATCATCTTTCATGTAAGAGATAGAATATAAATGAATTAGTGTACCTATTCCTGTGATTATTAAGGTCATCCAAATAGACAGCCTGTCTAATTGAAATGCTACTTTTAATGATAATTGATCAATTTGTAAGAAGGTAAATAAATCTAAATTAATGGAATTATTTTCTGGTTGAGAAATGATATTCCAATTGAGAACGGCAATGATAAAAGCACCCAATACAGATGCTGTGCCAATGGCCCCTACAACCGATTTAGGTAATTTACTACCTAAAACACCGTTAATTAGGAAACCCAATAACGGAAGACCTAAAATAAATATAATTGGATTCATCAGTCTTTCAATTGATCTAAGAAACTAACATCGGTTTTGCGTGTATTACGATAAACCATTACAAGGATTGCCAATCCTACGGCGGCCTCAGCTGCTGCAACTACCATGATAAAAAAAACAAACATTTGTCCGTTTGCATTTGCATCTCCCATATATTCGGTGAATGCGGCTAATAGAAGATTTACAGAGTTCAACATCAACTCAATGCACATCAACAATACGATGGCATTTCTTCTGAACAAAACACCAAATAAGCCAATACTAAAAAGTACGGTACTTAAATAGATGTAATGGCTTATTTCAAGATTATGAAAAACGTTAAGCATTATTTTTATTATTCAAATCCACTAATTCTTCTGAATTTTTATCTCTTTTACCCAATAGAACTGCTCCTACCATTGCCGAAATAAACAAAATTCCAGATAATTCGAAAGGAACCAAGTATTCGGTCATTAAAACTCGACCAAGGTTTTTTACTAAACCAATGCCCTCGGAGGGCGCAGGCATGACTGCAATGCCTGATTTTTGAAATGCTGCCGTTAATGTAATTAAAACCATTCCAGCTGCAATACTTGCGGCTATACCCCATAGATTGCTTTTTACAGGCTCAGTTTCTTTACTTAAATTCAATAGCATCAATACAAAAAGGAATAAAACCATAATTGCTCCTGCATAGACCATTAAATTTACAATTGCTAAGAACTGAGCATTTAGTAATATATAATGTGCTGAAATACTAAAAAAGGTTAGTATTAAAGCCAAGACGCTGTGTACAGGGTTTTTACTTGTTACCACATACAAGGCACTCAAAATAGTTATGAATGAAAGTATGAGAAACGGAAGGGGTAAACTACTGATTGCTGACATTTTTACTTATTTTGATAATCCCAAACTTGTCTTTTTGATACATCTATTCGTTGATCAATTGGTTCAACGAGCTTATCTTTTCCAAAAATGAACTCATCTCTTCCGAAATGGGCATCAACTATTCTATCCGTTAAGAAAATAGCTTCTTTAGGACAAGCTTCTTCGCACAGACCACAGAAAATACATCTCAACATATTAATTTCATAAGTTGAAGCATATTTCTCTTCGCGATAAAGATTCTCCTCTCCTTTTGTTCTTTCAGAAGCAACCATTGTGATAGCTTCTGCTGGACAAGATACTGCGCAAAGTCCGCAAGCCGTGCACCGTTCCCTACCCTGATCATCTCTTTTTAGAACATGTTGCCCACGGTATATAGCTGACGTTGGCCTAGTTTCTTCGGGATATGAAACGGTATTTTTCTTTTTGAAGAAATGTTTTAAAGTGATCCACATACCTCCAAAAACAGCAGGCAGATAGATTTTCTCCGCAAAAGACATCTTTTTATTGGAGACAGATTGAGAACGATTGGTTAGTGACTGCATATTTGGGAAACGTTTTAATCTCTTAAGTGTTTTCCTTTAATTTTATATTTCTTACCAAGAGCTTTTGCTGTTTGAAGTTTCTTGCTGATTTTCTTCACACTATTTACTGGTATCATTTCAGTATATGTTCCGTCAGTTAGTTTGAATATAAACTGCGGATTTTCCAATTTTTTGTAGTTGATATACATTTTGTTGTCAACCATTTGGCTTTGTATAATAGTGATTGGGCTTTCTTGAACTATATAAACAGTTTCAATTTGCTTTGTTTTATCCTTTATTTCAACAACTTTACTAGCTCCAGCAGGAGCAGCCAATACAATTTTACCTTCTGGATCTTGGGAAGTTGGACAATTTAAGGTCACATCAAACTTAACAGCGTCTTTCTTTATAGTTCTCTTACGGATCTTTTTGTTGCGATCTTTAGAGTTATCCATGTTTCCCGTTTTCAAATTTTTAGCAAGAACCTTAACTCTTGATTTTCTGTATCCTTCGAAATCCATGGGGTCGATGGTTATTGTTACTGGGTGCTCTAAGCAACTATCTACAGCGAATTTAACATCAATGATGCCAACCCACTCCATTCCTTCTTTTTGCTTGTAAACCAAGGGTAAGTCAGATTGAATAATTCCCATGATATCTGATATTTTAGAAACTTTAATTCCTAAATCACCTGATCTACCTTTTGCTTTTGCTTGATCTTGCAATTTTTTCAAATCACATTTATTAATTGTCATTTGAAGTTGACCATTTATGGAAATGGTGGTGTCATCCATACATTGGTCAATTTTTTTAGGTTCTGGCTTGGGTTCTTCTTTTGGTTTTTCAATAATGGTGATTTCAACACGTCTATTTTGAGCGGCTTTTTCTTTATTGGTTTCACCAACTCGAGGTTTAGAGCGACCAAAATATTTTGGCATCATCCATTTTTCGTTGATACCTAATGAAATTAATGCATCGAATACTTCATCTACTCTATCACGAGAAAGTTCCATATTATAAACATCGTTACCAGTTGAATCTGTATGTCCTGTCAATACTAATCTATATTCTTTTATTCCTTTGAGCGTATTAATCAATGTTTCTAATTTCTTTTGCTCTTTCGTAGTGATTTCAGATTCATTGATATCAAAATAAATATTGACCGCTGGAGAAAGTTCTCTAGGCTCTTCAGGAATAACAGCTTTTTGAGGGTTGTTTTCAACCTTTGAAGATTGGGGTTTAGTTTGTGCGCTTAAAGTTAAACTTAGAGAAATCAAACTAGCGACAAAAAGGCCTTTCAGTTTCATAGCATTAATAATTGCTCGCGAAAATAAACGAAATCTTTTGCTCTTCACAACTAAGATTGAGCATTTATCAAGAATGTTTCAAGATTCTCAACACAACATCTACTATATTTGAAAATCATGATACGTTTTAACAGTATTCTTGGACTAATCGCAATGTCATTTTATAGCAGTGCTTTGTACTCTCAAGTAGCAAAAAGTCAAACCATTCCGGTTGAAGTTAAGGTTAATAATGAAGGACTTAATTTTAATTTTCCTTCAAGTTCACCCACTTCAACATACAATATTTTTTACCGCCCATTATTTAAGCAAGGTTCCACTTTTAATACACTTACAACTGGAATTGCTGGAAATTCGGTCTTATTTGAAGTTAAATCTTCAAATGATATTCATCAGATTACCAAAGAAAACAATCCTTATGAATATATTTTTACTAAAACTGAAAATAGTTCAACAACCGCCTTGGGTTATACAATTTCAGGTGTGAAATACAATCCTCCGGTAAATAGAAAACACGTAATTCTTTTAATTGATAGTAGTTATTTGACATTATTGAGTAAAGAATTGGATCAACTTGTGGAAGACTTATTTCTAATGGGTTGGCAAGTGAGTAAATTATATGCTGGTAGAAATGAGTCCGCAGAGACTGTGAAAGAACGATTAAAAAAGCATCATTACAGCCAAATTAAAACCCCAGAGACGTTATTTATCATTGGTCATGTACCAGTTCCTTATTCCGGTTACTTCTCATCAAATGGAACGAAATATCCACCAGATGGGCATGCTGAGGGTTCAGGGAATCACACTGGAGCATGGCCAGCTGATTGCTATTATGGTGATTTTGAAGGTATATGGACAGACAGAAATGTAACATGTACTACAGGGTCTCAAACCAGACATCACAACATACCTAAAGACGGAAAATTTGATCAGTCGGTTATTCCTAGCGATGTAGTACTTGAAATTGGTAGGGCTGATTTTTACGACATGTCAGCATTTTCAAATGATGATACTCTTTTGACAAGGCAATACTTAAACAGAATTCATGATTGGCGTATGGGAAAGGTCAAAATGACAAAAAGGGCTTTGATTGACAATAATTTCAGCGGTTTAAACTTGGCTTCCACTGGTTACCAAAATTTACCTTGTTTTGTGGGATTGGATAGCGTTTTTGATGATAGAGATTATTTTTATTCTCAAAAGCGCGGCTCATATCTTTGGAGTTATGGATGTGGGGCAGGTAGCTACACGAGTTGTAATGGAATTGGCTCCACAACTGACTTTGTAAAAGCAAAGGATAGTTTCCAAAATGCGTTTACCATTTTAGCAGGAAGTTACTTTGGTGATTTTGATGTTAAAAACAGTTTGTTGAAAGCGCCATTATTAGCGGGAAGTTTAAATTGTTTTTGGGGTGGAATTCCTAAGTGGTATGTTCACCATATGGCTTTGGGTTCAAATATTGGTTTTGGAGCCAAAATCACAATGAATAACACCACGGAATATTTCAATGGTCAGTTTAACGGTTCGGATAGAGGTGTTTTTATATCGTTAATGGGCGATCCTACAATTACATTGGCACCTCCACAGCCAATTTCAAATTTAACGGCCAGTTCTGTCAATGGAAAAGTTCAACTCAATTGGACCGCATCTTCAGACGCACATTTTTATGAAGTTTATTTATTGGATACATCTAACAAAACTGGACATATAAAGAATTTGAGAAAAAAGGACTTCACCAGTCAATCGCCCAATTTTTTAGATGATGAAAATTGGTCATCTGGAAATTATGAATATTTAGTTTGTGCAGTTAGATTAGACACTACAGGTGCTGGAACTTATTACAACCGAAGTAAATTTACGGCTGTCAAAGTAGATCACATTAATAGAAATATATCAATATCGGATAATTCTTGGAATATTTATCCGAATCCATCTACTGGAGTTGTTTATCTTGAAGGGTTTGCCGCTGAAAGTTATTCAATATACAATACTCAGGGCCAGTTGGTTGAACGAGAAAAAATCAATCACTCTAATGGCATCATTGAATTGAATTTGGAAGGATTGGGTTCAGGATTATACTACATAAATGTGTCTAATCAAACCCAATCATCAACTAAACCTTTGATAATTGAGTAATTAATTAGCCCATTCAATCAAAAATGTGAGGAAATGTGGTGTTAAAAATTCAAACTTTGGTTAATTTCGCGCCCTTAATTTAGAAAAGAACAACAAAATACTATGAATAACAATGTAGTTTATTTAATCCCAGCTTTAGGTGCTGTTGGCCTTGTGGTCATGGCTATCAAGAGTGCTTGGGTGTCAAAACAAGACGCAGGAGATGAAAAGATGCAGAATCTTGCGGGAAAAATTGCTGCCGGTGCAATGGCGTTTTTAAAAGCTGAATGGAAAGTATTGAGTTACTTCGCCATCATTGCAGCTGCATTATTAGCCTACAGCGGAACTATCCACGAAGTTAATGGAAGAGAAATCCATTCACATTGGATCATCGCAGTAGCATTTTTAATTGGAGCTTTTTTCTCTGCTCTAGCAGGTTATTTCGGAATGAGAATTGCTACTAAGGCAAACGTTAGAACCACTCAAGCAGCTAAAACAAGTTTAGCACAAGCTTTGAAAGTAAGTTTCAATGGCGGTACTGTTATGGGTCTTGGAGTTGCTGGTTTGGCAGTTATGGGACTAGGTGGCTTGTTCATTGTATTCTATGCAATGTTTGTTGACGGTGTTGATCCTAATGGATTAAAAAGAGCCATCGAAGTATTGACTGGTTTTTCTTTAGGTGCTGAATCTATTGCTTTGTTTGCTCGTGTTGGTGGTGGTATCTATACCAAAGCTGCAGACGTTGGAGCTGACTTAGTAGGTAAAGTAGAAGCAGGTATTCCTGAAGACGATCCGCGTAACCCAGCTACTATCGCTGATAACGTAGGTGATAACGTGGGTGACGTTGCAGGTATGGGAGCTGATTTATTTGGATCTTACGTTGCAACTATCCTTGCAACAATGGTGTTGGGCTCTGAAATGACGGTTGTAGACAATTTTCAAGGACTTTCTCCTATCCTATTACCTATGTTTATCGCAGGTTTGGGATTGATTTTCTCTATTGTTGGAACCTGGTTTGTAAGAATCAAGGATGATAACGGTAATGTTCAAAATGCATTAAACATGGGTAACTGGTCAAGCATTATTTTAACTGCTATCGCTTCTTTAGCCGCAGTTAAATGGTTGATACCTTCAAATGTTACTCTATCTTTAAGAGGTGTTGAGTTCACTTCAATGGATATTTTCTATGCAATCATTGTAGGATTGGTAGTTGGAGCAATCATGAGTTATGTAACTGAATATTACACCGCAATGGGTAAAAAGCCAGTTATGTCAATCGTTAAGGCTTCTGCAACTGGTCATGCTACAAACATCATTGGTGGTCTTGCTATTGGAATGCAATCTACAGTTATTCCAATTTTAGTCTTGGCTGCTGGTATCTTCGTTTCATTTGAATTCGCTGGATTGTATGGTGTGGCGATTGCTGCAGCAGGTATGATGGCAACAACAGCTATGCAGTTAGCTATTGACGCTTTTGGTCCTATTGCTGATAATGCTGGTGGTATTGCGGAAATGGCTGAATTGCCTGAAGAAGTTCGCGGAAGAACCGATATTTTGGATGCTGTTGGTAATACAACTGCTGCTACTGGTAAAGGTTTTGCAATTGCTTCTGCTGCTTTGACTTCATTGGCTTTGTTTGCTGCATTTGTAGGAGTTGCTGGAATCAGTGCTATCGACATTTACAAAGCAGACGTTTTGGCTGGACTTTTTGTAGGTGCTATGATTCCATTCATATTCTCTGCTCTAGCTATCAGTGCAGTTGGTCGCGCAGCGATGGATATGGTGCAAGAAGTTCGTCGTCAGTTTAGAGAAATTCCAGGTATTATGGAATACAAAGCTGAACCTGAATATGAGAAATGTGTAGAAATCTCTACAAAAGCTTCTATCCGTGAAATGGTTATGCCAGGTGCTATTGCATTGCTTTCTCCCGTAATTGTAGGATTCTTATTCGGTCCTGAGGTTTTAGGGGGTATGTTGGCTGGAATAACTGTTTCAGGAGTATTAATGGGGATTTTCCAAAACAATGCCGGTGGAGCTTGGGATAACGCAAAAAAATCATTTGAAAAAGGTGTAGAAATTGATGGTGAGATTTATTACAAGAAATCTGAGCCACATAAAGCTTCTGTTACTGGTGATACCGTTGGTGATCCATTTAAAGATACCTCTGGACCTTCAATGAACATCTTGATTAAATTGACTTCCATTGTTTCTTTGATTATTGCTCCTTACATCGCTGTAGGTAATTCAAATACTACTGTTTCTGACGATTGCTGCAAAGATAAAACTGAAATGACTACTGCTCATGCAGGATGTGATTCAGAATCTACTTGCGACATGTCTGAGTGTGAGAATATGACTTTAGATCAGTGTATGGCTAAATGTGATTCTTTGAAATGCAGCCCTGAAGAGCGCGCAAAGTGCATGGCAATGTATGACGAGAATGGCAAATTCAAGAAGTCAGAAGATAAAGCTTGTTGTAAAGACAAGAAATAAGTTTAGATTTATTTGATACAAAAAAGGCTGCCCATGGGCAGCCTTTTTTATTGTAGGGTCATCCCTATTAATATTTATCCAATTTAGATTTGATAGTCTCTACCTCACTCTTAAGTTTGGGAGTTTTTTCAATAATGGTATTTAGCGTATTTAAGTGAGTCTCTGTTGGTAAAGATAAACTTCCAGAATTCTCATAATAGACTCCCCAGAACAATGAATTAATGGAGTTATGGGTCTCAAATTCATATTTAGATAAATTGCTTTCTCCATTTAGTTCAACTTGAATCTTTCTAATCTGATTTCTCAACTCCAAAATTTCTTTTCTGTTTTGATCAATCAATGTTGATACATTGGTTAGGTTTTCAAGTTTGATGTTGATTTGTTCCAAGTCTTTATTAAGGCTTATCAATTCATTTCTGGTTTTTAAAAGCTTTTCAATAAAATTATTTCTTTCTGTTATTTGTTCAACTGTCAATTGATTTCCTTCAAGTAGATATTTGATTTCAAAAGACACCCTAACTCCCATAGATTCAATTCCATTCTGGCTGATTTTTTCAAGTCCAACAAAGTATATACTGGGACTCAAATAAGGACCATCCGTAGTATTGGCGTTTTTTTCATTTAATTGAGTTGGTGGAACGGAAAATTTGCAATTAAAGGCACTTTTCGACCAACCCTTTTTATCGCCAATAAATGAACGAGAAATCAATTTTGCCGATTTGCTATCGCCATCATATACGGAAAGACAGAATTTATCTTGAACCTCAGATTCTTCAGCAATAATTGAATCTTTTGATGGATAAATAAAATCCAATGGTTTTGCGCTCTTTTCCATTTCCTCTCTTCGTTTTTTGACTGAGGATAATTCATTTGGAATGTTCACATATACGTTCAACTTTTCATCAAGGTTTTCGCCCATGAATCTGGATTTTCCGTGATATGCATTTCCTTCGCTTCCTAATTTTGAATACGGAATAAATAATTTGTGGGTTTTATTTGCAGTCATCAAAACTGGTTTGTTTTCCTTTTGCAATTTGTATTCTCTTATCAATTGATAATCGTCACAAACCACAAATCCCCTTCCAAATGTGGCAAGTACAAGGTCTTCTTCCCGCTCTTGAAAAGCAATATCCTTAATTGCAACTGGTGGCAATCCGTTCATGAAAGAGGAAAAATTCAAACCTTTATCTATGGATATATAAAATCCAAATTCAGTGCCTACACAAATGATGTCATTGTCACGGGGATCAATCCACATTGATTTAATGGAACCATTTTCAGGCAAGCCTTTTCCAATTTTGGTCCAATTTTTACCTTGATCATTAGATGTATAAATGTAAGGCTTAAAATCACCTTGTCTGTGATTGTCAAACGTAGCAAAAAACTCATTTTGACTATTGATTGATAAAGAACTTACAAACGGCAATATACTTTCTAAAGTCTTTCCTGTCTTTCCTTCGTTTGCTTCAGTCCAGAGATCAATTCCAGAGTAATTAGAGCTCAAGCGAGTCCAAGTTTTTCCATCATCGTTGGTCAAATGAATGAGACCATCATCAGTTCCTGCCAAAAGCTGTCCTTGTTTCCCTTCATATAAAAAGGTGATATTCCCGTAAATACTGGTACTTTGATTCTTCGATACTGCTTTTAATCCCCAAACTTTCTCCATAATTGGCAGTTTATTTCGATCAATTTGTCTGCTTAGATCTTCACTCGCCACTTTCCAACTGTTACCATAATTGGTGCTGATAAACAGGCGATTTGCTGCAAAATAGAGTTTTTTGTGATCGTATTTACTAATCAGTAATGGCGCATCCCAATTCCATCGCAAAGGAGCGATAGAGTTATCTGAATTGATGATTTGTGGTTTAATATCAACACTTTCACCGGTTTTTTTATTGTGCCTCACCAAACCACCGTATTGCCATTGTGCGTAGACGATATCTGGATTGGTGGGGTCGATTTGACTTTTAAACCCGTCTCCCCCAACTGTTACAAACCACTCATCATTTCCAATACCATTTGAAGTTTTATTTCTACTTGGCCCGCCCAATGAAAAATTGTCTTGGGTTCCACCATAAACGTTGTAAAACGGACTGGAATTATCAACCGAAACACGATAGAATTGAGTGATAGGAAGATTTTCCTTAAAATTCCAATTTAATCCATCATCAAAAGTTTCGTAAAGTCCTCCATCACAACCAACCAATAGATGTTTTGAGTTTTTAGGGTTTATCCAAATTGCATGATTATCAACGTGTTTATTGTCTTCAGGATATCTTTTAACGGTTTTACCCCCATCTTCTGAAAAATGTAAATACGTATCCATAAAGAAGATTCTATTTCCGTTTGTTGGATCAGAAAAGATTTCTTGATAATAATTCCCCGCAGTTTGAAATTCATTGACTTTGGTCCAACTTACACCAAAATCAGTGGAGCTGTATACTCCACCTTTTTTGCCTTCGGCTTCAACAATGGCTGTTAAATGGCCTTTTTCCGTAGGTGAAACAGAGACAGATATTCTTCCCAAGTCACCACCTGGAAATCCACCTGAACATTTTTGCCAAGATTTTCCGTGATCTTTAGAACGATATAATGCACTTTCTGGGCCTCCGCTTAAATAAGTCCATTCATGTCTTCTGCGTTGATGTGCCGTAGCGTAAAGTATGTCTGAATTATGAGGGTCTAAATGAACTTCATTGAATCCAGTTTGTTTTGAAACATAAAGAGTCGAAATCCAAGTTTTACCACCGTCATTAGATTGAAATATACCCCTTTCACCGCCTGAACTCCACAATGGACCGTATGCAGCGATCCACATTTCTTTAGGGTTTTCAGGATTGAAAATGATTTTCGCAATACTGTGAGAGTTCTCAAAAACTCCTTTGACTTTGGTAAAAGATTTACCCGCATCCTCTGAGAAATACAATCCATTTCCGTACCCTACACTTCTTTGGTTGTTGTTTTCACCGGTTCCAACCCAAATGATGTTTGGATTTTGAGGATGAATTGCCAACGAACCAATGCTTTGTGTTCCGTAATTATCAAATATGGGTTTAAACGTGGTACCGGCATTCTCCGTCTTCCAAACTCCACCATAAGCTGAAGCAATATAATATTCTGATTGGTTGGATGGATTTACGACGATATCAATGACCCTTCCACTGGTTTTGGCTGGGCCAATGTTTCGCCAACCAATTTGACTCACAAAACTTTCAAAATCTTTGTTTTGTGCTTTTAATTGGGTAAAAATCAGGCACCCAGCACATACGGTTAGAAACAATTTTCTCATAATATACAATGACTACTTCCTTTTTGGGGGAAGTTACAAAATCACTGCAACTCTAAGAAATAGCCTTCAAGTTTTTTAGAAATTCCCTGCCAAGAAAAACGGTTTCTTATTTTCTCTCCACCTTTTCTGCCAAGTTCCCGACTGAAGGATTCATCATTCAGTATTTTCAATATTCCATCGGAAAATTCCGTTGGATTTTTTGCTACAATTACACCTTCCCCAGTTTCTAGGCCCAGGCCTTTGTAGCCTACTTCAGTGCTCACAACCGGAACATTCATACTAAGGGCTTCTAGAACTTTATTTTGGGTGCCAGCGCCAATTCTCAGTGGAGAAATAACCACGTTTGCGGAGGCATATTCTTTGGCTAGATCTTCAACAAATCCGGTTACTGTTACTTTATTTGATGCGAGTGACTGAATCCAATTTCCTGGTTTTTGACCAGCAATTACAAACGTGGCTTCTGGAAACGCATCTAAAACGGAAGGCCAAATTTCTTCAATGAAATAATGTAATGCATCAATGTTGGGTGCATAACTCATATTTCCGGTGAAAAGAATACGGCCTTTAACAAAATCAATATCGTTGCGGGGATAAAATTGATTGATATCTACCCCATTTTCTAAAAGTTCTACATTAGCGCCTGTACTTTGTTTTAAAAATTCTTGATCCACTGTGCTACAAACCAAAGTTTTGGCGAATTGAGGAATCATTTCTTGTTCAAACTTGAACAGCCTACTAAACTCAGTTGAAGCAAATAGTTTTTGTAAAAAATGCTGAGATTGATCTCTGCGTCTTTGCCAATACAAACTGAATGCATCGGGTAAATCAAGAATTACTTTTGATTTATCAATGCCATCAAAATACTGCGCCATTCTGATGTGCTGAACATGAATGGCATCGTAATTTTCGGTGTCTAAAAGTGATTTTAGTTTTTTCTTGAACTTGCGCGACTCAAAAAAGGCAATTTGAAAAGGTTTCCGTGTAAACGTCCCCAAAAAAGTAAAAAAAGCAGAAACCCATATTGGTCTATAAATAAATTCAATTTTGGAAATGATTTTTGTGCTTTTGCTTAACGGTTTCAAAAGTGGTTCAATAGAATCTAAATCTTGTTGATTTTCGGCTATAGTAAGTAAATGAATTTCGTGATTCTCGATCAACTCGCCCATCAAATTGAAAATTTTCAATTTATCGCCCCGGTATGGAGGGTAAGGCATTCGATTTGCAACGAATAAGATTTTCATTCACTAGCAAAATTATGCTTTTTTATTTGCGCATTATTTAAAATGAATCGATAATATTGTAAGAGATGGTGACTTTAAGCAGTCGATTAGATAGAGTAATTGAGAGTCAAACTTTGGCAATGACTAAAAAAGCCAGAGAATTGAAAGAAAAGGGAAATGATGTAATCAGCCTAAGCATAGGCGAACCCGATTTTGATACCCCCATAAACATTTGCAATGAAGCAACTGAGGCTATGTCTCGAGGGGAAACTCATTATCCACCGGTACTGGGAACTTTGGCATTTAGACAAGCAATTCAAAATAAATTATTGAAAGAGAATGGTTTAGACTATACAACTTCTCAAATAATTGTGAGTAACGGCGCTAAGCAAAGTTTGTTTAATGCAATAATGGCATTGGTGAACCCCGGCGACGAAGTGATAATTCCAGCACCTTATTGGGTGAGTTATCCGTCGATGGTTAATTATGCTCAAGGTAAGGTGGTAGAAATTGCTACTACAGTAGATGAAAATTACCTTTGTTCTGCTGATAAATTAGAATCGGCAATTACCGATAAAACGAAGTTGATTATATTTTCCTCCCCTTGTAATCCAAGTGGAAGCGTAATACCTAAATTACTATTAGATCAGTGGGTGGAAGTGCTACATAGGCATCCTCATGTATTTGTTATCAGTGATGAGATTTATGAGCGGATTGTCTATGACGAAAAACCTGTTAGTATAGCGAGTTATCCCGGTATGAAAGATCGAGTTGCAGTGGTAAATGGTTTGGCGAAAGGATTTGCAATGACGGGTTGGAGAATTGGATATTTAGCAGGACCTCAAGAACTGGTAAGTGCCTGTGAAAGATTCCAAGGAATGGTTTCATCGGGTGCTAATTCAATCGCTCAGGCTGCTGGAATTGAAGCCCTACAAGGCGATCAATCTGAAGTTGAAAAGATGCGTCAAACCTTTGAAGAAAGAAGGAATTTGATGCATCAAGAATTATCAAAAATTGAAGGGATAAAATTGGGGAATCCTGAAGGGGCTTTTTACCATTTTCCGGATGTCTCCTATTATTTTGGGAAGAAAAACGGTAATACCACGCTGCATGATGCAGATGAACTCTGTTTGTATTTGTTAGAGTCTGCTTTAGTTGCTTTGGTTTCCGGTGCGGCATTTGGAGCTCCCAATTGCATAAGATTAAGTTATGCCACTTCAGATGCCAATATTATTGAAGCCTGTTCTCGAATCAAAAAGGCGTTAGAATCCTTGAATTGAACTTTATATTTGCCGAATTAAATGAACAAGCTAGATTTAGACTCACTTTTTGATAGTTTTAACGGACTAAGAGTATTGATTGTTGGGGATGTAATGGTAGATAATTACATCAATGGAAAGGTAGAACGAGTGTCACCAGAGGCACCCGTGCCTGTTGTAGACGTTACAAATATAGAGTCAAGATTGGGTGGAGCTGGAAATGTAGCATTGAACATTAAATCAATGGGTGCCACTCCAATTATGGTAAGTGTAATTGGAAATGATAAAGAAGGTCAAGATTTAAAATCTTTGCTTGAAGATCAAGGCATTTACTCAAAAGCATTGTTAGTCAGTGATTCTCGAAAAACCACCACAAAAACCCGCGTTGTTGGAAATCATCACCAACTTCTCAGGTTCGATCATGAGGTTAAATATGACCTAAATGCTGTTGATTCTTTTTTGTTGGAAGAGTATTTTGATAAGGAAATCGAAAATGCAGACGTGGTGATTTTTGAAGATTATAACAAAGGTGTGCTTCATGCCAATAATATTAAGTCTTTTATAGATAAAGCAAACAAACTGGGTATACCCACTATTGTTGACCCTAAGAAGAATAACTTTCTTGAATACAAGAATACGACGGTATTCAAGCCTAATTTAAAAGAAATAAAGGAAGGATTAAATATAGATTCTTCATTTGAACAAATAGATGAAATAGAGCAAGCTATATCATTATTAGAGAAACAATTAAACAACAAAAGGACCTTAGTTACCTTGAGTGAAAGAGGAGTGATTATATCTGATGATGGAAAATTCACTCAAATTCCAGCTCACATTAGAAACATAGCCGATGTGAGTGGTGCGGGTGACACCGTTGTTAGTGTTGCCGCACTGGCCCTTGCAAAAAATGTTCAACCCAGTCTGATTGCTGAATTGAGTAATTTGGCAGGTGGTTTGGTTTGTGAAAAACGCGGAGTTGTTCCAATCAATAAAACTGAATTATTGGCTGAAGCAAAGAAGATCCTAACGTAATTTACGAAATACTTTCTGCGTATTTTGGGAATTAAGAGTATCCAGATAGGTTGAATTCGGTTGACTCTTGATAATCACTATCCGTATTGATGTCCCATAGTCTCTGATCAACTCCTGTATTTATTTCTTTTGCCAAAAGCAAACCCATCAGAATTGAATGATCTTGGTTATTGTACTTAAAGGAGCCATATCTTCCTATGAGTTTCAAATTTGAAACGGTATTCAAATAATCAATTATCGGATTAAGATTTTGCATGTAATTCGTCTCATATACAGGATAACATTTTGGAATTTTAATCACCTTTGAATTCAATAAACGGTCGTTTTCTGAAATAAGCTTAAGGGTTAATAACTCTTTGTGGGCCAATTCAGCTAAATATTCATCGCTTTTTTGCCATAAAGTGTCACTGTCAAAACTCCAAAATTCCAAACATAGGATGCTGGTATTTTTTCCATTGGTTAATGTGGGACACCAATTTCTAAAATTTGTGATTCGACCGTGGGTCACTTCGGGTGAATGCACATAGATCCAGTTATCAGGAAAAAGTTCAATATTATCAATCTCAAGGTAGACCAAAGTGGTATTCCTGAAATACAGCTTTTGGGAATATTCAGTCACCTCGGCTGGAACGTCAGTCAATCCCTTAATCAAAGAAGTCATTGGCATAGTTGAAACTATCCAATCCGCTTTAAAGGACTCTCCTTTTTGGGTGATTATTTCTGTAATCTTAGAATCCTGCTTTATGAAAGTTTCAATCTTCTGTTCAAAAATGATTTTCCCCCCTAGGTTTTCAAATCTTCTAGCAATTTCATTGTAAATGGCCCCAGTTCCTTTGTGGGGATATGCAAAAACATCAACAAGAGTCTTGTGTTTGTTGTTTTTATTGCCTTTTATAGATGAAATTAATGCTTCCCAAAGTGATAGTTTTTTTATTCTTTGGGATGCCCAATCAGCATCAATTTGATTGCAAGAAATACCCCATAACTTTTCCGTGTAGGATTTAAAGAACATTCCGAATAGCTTTTTTCCGAATTTATTTGTTACCCAATCCTCGAAAGTTTTAACCGATTTATTCGGAAAAACGCGAATCCAAAAGTAACTAAACAGAATGTGCGTCAGTTCAAAAATGGATATGTTTCGAATGACATTTCCAATTTTTAGGGGATAATCAAAGAACTTATTCCGATAATAAATTCGGGTAAGACGATTGACCACTGTAAAGTTATCTCCAACAATATCTTGAAAAAAATCATTTACAATTTTGTCACTAGTAAAAAAACGGTGAGGTCCACAATCAACAATTTGGCCAAACATATCTAAACTGCGAGACATCCCGCCCACTTGATTTGTAGATTCAATCAGTGTAACGGGATGTCCGAGTTTGATGAGTTGATATGCAGCAGTTAGTCCGGCAGGGCCGGCACCAATAATGATAACAGATGCTTTCGACACAAATGATTATCTCACTCCATTCATCAAAACCAATAGTCTTTTGCTCAAGAAGAACAAGAATACAGAAGCAATACCAGCCATGAATACGAACAACATGAAGAAATCGTACAATGTAGCAATAGTAAATCCAGCAAAAGTTGGTTTTTCAGGCTTCAGGTTCCAAATCTGTACTTTTTCAGTTTTAACCAATTTAGAATTCTTTACTTCTTCAACTACTTCATAGGTTAGTAAGTTGTTGTTTTCCAACAATACAGCTGAATTGAAGTTCTTATTGAAGCTTTTGATTACCTTCAAATGAAACACAGAAACCGATCCCATTTTTGAGGCAGAATCATACTCCACAGAAGTCAAAGTACTTTTCTCTCCCGTAGTTTCTAACCAATTTGCAGTTGCAATTGGCAATACGTAAGAGGCTTTTGGGTCATCTTTAAACACCATAGTATCTAATGAATTAGATTTAATTGATGCTAATACGGTATTAAGTGAAGCGCTATCCGTTTTGATGGATGATGTTTCATTTTTAACTTCTTCAGGATATAAAGAGCTCAAGGTTCCAGCAAATTTGTTAGCTGACGCAGTTGATAAAAACCATACACCCATTAACAAAGATGCAAAACGCGCAGGAGATAATTTGTTTACCATTGATAAACCAATAGGACTTAAACAAAGCTCACCTAAAGTATGTATGGTGTATAAACTTACCAACCAAATCATGCTTACTTTAGTAGAAGGATCTAATCCTTTTACACCAAATGCAATTACCAAATAACCAACAGCAAGCAAGAACAATCCTAGAGCTTGCTTAAAGGGTGAAGCTGGTTCCATATTGCGCTTACCCAATACACCCCACAACCAAACAAAAATTGGAGCAAAAATCACAATGGCTAATGCATTTATTGATTGGAAATACGATGCTGGAATTAATTCTCCGAATAAATTTCTATCGGTTTGTTCTTCAGCAAAATAAGTTAAAGACGCTCCCGCCTGTTCAAATGCAGCCCAGAAGAAAATAACGAAGAATGCAGCAATATATACTACCCAAATTCTTTGTTTTTCAATTTTCGTTAAGCTTGGATCTGTAATAATGAAGCCTGGAGCAGCAATGGTCAATCCGAAAATGAATGATCCAATTAAATCGTATTCAAGTCCCCAGAAAAACAATGAAAACAATGCAGCGAAAGCACCAACCCAAATAAATACGCGATTGTTATTCACAGGCAATGCTTCAGAGCCAGAAGGTTGTTCATCTCTCGTAGAATTGGCTTTTTCACCAATTTGTTGCCCATCAGGGGTAACGATGTATTTGTTTTTGAGTGTGATGAATAAAATCAAACTTAGGATCATTCCGGCACAAGCGGCAAGAAATCCCCAACGGAAATCGCCAGCATTTCCAGTATCGCCTAGATATCCGCAAAGTAAAGGAGCTATAAAGGCCCCCAAATTGATACCCATATAAAAAATGGTGAAAGCAGAATCTACTCTTTTATCGCCTTCTGGGTATAATTGACCAACCATTGTGGAAATATTGGGTTTAAAAAAACCATTTCCGACAATTAACATGAACAATCCACTAAACATAAAGATGGATGCAACGGAAACTTCTTGATAATAAGTTCCGGCTAAAAACATCAAAAATTGGCCAAGAGCCATTAAAATACCACCAATGATGATGGATTTTCTATTGCCCCAGTATCGGTCAGCCATGTAACCACCTAATAACGGGGTCAGGTATACCAATCCGGTATAACTTCCATAAATGTCAGACGCATAAGCCTTGTCAAAAAGAAGTGCTTTGGTCATAAAAAGCGTGAAAAGTGCACGCATTCCGTAATAACTGAAACGCTCCCACATTTCGGTTACAAACAGGACATAAAGCCCTTTAGGATGTCCTTTTTGAACTACTGTACTCATATTTTCTCTTTAAATGTGTAAATGTTGGGGGCTAAAATAGACCAAATTTTTGAATAAGCCATACTGCAAAGCGGCAATTATCCCTTAATTTGCGTTTAATAATGAAACTAACAGCTTCAGAAATTGCTCAACAAACACAAGGTAATGTGGTAGGCAACCCTGACCAATTCATTGAAAAAGTTTCAAAACTTGAGGAAGGTGATTCATTAAGTTTAGGTTTTTTTTCTAACCCGAAATATGAAAAAGCCCTCAAAGAAACTTCCTGTGGAATAGTTTTTGTTCCAACTGGTTATGGTCAAAAACGAACTGTGAACACCACATACATTGAGCATTCAAATCCTTATTTTGCTTTTTGCACTATCTTGTCTAAGTATTTTAATCCCAATAAGCGAAAAATGGGTATTTCTAAAACCGCTGTGATACACCCCAGTGCCGTAATTGGTGAAAATGTATTTGTCGGTGAATTTTGTACAGTAGGAGAAGCATCGGTTATTGGCGATAATTCATCCATTTCTGATGGATGTGTCATAGGTGATTATGTTAAAATTGGACCAGGCTCTACCCTATTTCCACGGGTTGTTGTATATTCTGGTTGTTCTGTTGGACGCAATTTTACGGCGCATTCTGGTACCGTAATTGGAAGTGATGGATTCGGATTTGCACCTGTGAACGGTTCGTATGTAAAAATTCCTCAGGTTGGCAATGTTATTATTGAAGATGATGTTGAGTTAGGAGCCAATTGTTGTATAGATAGAGCAACAATGGGCTCAACGGTGATAAAAAAAGGCACCAAGCTTGACAATATGGTTCAAGTGGCACACAATGTAGAAATTGGTGAACATACCGTAATTGCCTCTCAAACAGGAATTGCAGGTAGCACTAAAATTGGAAATCATTGTGTTTTTGGTGGGCAGGTTGGAATAGCCGGACATATCAATATTGCACCCTTTAATTCTTTTGGTGGTCAATCTGGGATTACCGGAAATATTAAAGAAAGTAATCAAAAAATGAGCGGTACCCCTGCTATGGACGTAAATTCGTATCTTCGCAGTGTGGTTGCAATTCAGAAACTTCCACAATTATTAAAGGAAATTGAATCATTAAAAAAAGAAATTAATCGACTTAAAGAAACCAATGGCTAACATCAATCCCAAACAAACCACTCTTGCAAATTCAATTGAATTTAAAGGTGTTGGTTTGCATACTGGTGCTGCGGTTAAAGTAATTTTAACTCCTGCATCTGATAATCATGGATATAAATTTCAACGCATTGACCTAGAGGGAATGCCCATCATTGAAGCGGATGCTGATTTAGTAACCGATACATCTCGTGGAACTACCTTAGAGAAAAATGGTGCGTCTGTTTCTACCATTGAACATGTTTTAGCGTCTTTAGTAGGTTCTGAGGTAGACAATTGTTTGATACAAGTTGACGGACCTGAAATGCCTATTATGGATGGAAGTTCAATCTCTTTTGTTGAGGGTATTAAGAGTGTTGGAATTGTGGAACTTGAAGAAGACAGAGATTATTTTGAAATTCCTCACAACATCCATTATCAAGATTTAGAAAATCAAGTTGAAATAGTAGCGATGCCGGCTGTCGATTACAGATTAACTGTTATGGTTGACTACAACTCTCCTGTTTTAGGCACTCAACACGCTTCTATTACTCAAATCAACGAATTCGAAAAGGAAATTGCTCCATGTAGAACCTTCTGCTTTTTGCATGAATTGGAATATCTACTGAACAACAACTTAATTAAAGGCGGTGACTTGAATAACGCTATTGTGGTTGTAGACAAAGTGGTGAATCAAGATGAACTTGACCGTTTGGCAAAAGTCTTTAATAAAGAAAGTGTTGAAGTGAAGAAAGACGGTATTCTCAATAATTTAGAGCTTCGATTTTCAAATGAACCTGCTCGACATAAATTATTAGATATGGTGGGTGATTTAGCATTGGTTGGTATGCCCTTGAAAGGCCAAATTATGGCCGCTCGCCCAGGACATGCATCGAATGTAGCATTCGCAAAAAAATTGAAACAGGTGTTAAAAAAAGAAATCAAGCGTAAACAAGAAGGCAGACCCTTGTATGATCCAAATCAAAAGCCGTTGTACGCTACAAAAGATATTATCAAAATGTTGCCACACGCACATCCATTTTTATTGGTTGATAAAATCATGGAAATTTCTGATAAACATGTAGTTGGAATAAAGAACATTACTTATGATCAGCCCTTCTTTGGTGGGCATTTCCCTGGAGACCCAATCATGCCAGGTGTGTTGCAAATTGAGGCAATGGCGCAAGCAGGCGGAATTTTAGTGCTGTCTACTGTGGACGATCCTGAAAACTACGGAACCTATTTCTTGAAAATAGACAATACAAAGTTTAAAGACAAAGTCGTTCCTGGAGACACTTTGGTAATGAAACTTGAATTAACAGAACCTATTAGACGCGGCATTTGCGCTATGCGCGGTAGAGCTTGGGTAGGTGATAAATTAGTGTGCGAATCTGAGCTTATGGCTCAGGTAGTTAAAATAAAAAATTAATAATAATGATTCAGCCCCTTGCTTATGTTCACCCCAGTGCTAGAATTGCAGACAATGTAGTTATCGATCCCTTTGTAACCATACATGCAGATGTTGAAATTGCGGAAGGCACGCATGTTATGTCGGGTGCAGTAATCTTCCGTGGTGCTCGAATTGGAAAGAACTGTCGAATTTTTCCAGGCGCTTCCATTGGAGCAATTCCTCAAGATCTTAAATTTGATGGGGAAGAAACTTTAACTATTATAGGTGATAACACCACCGTGCGTGAATATGTTACCATAAACAAGGGAACAAAAGCTCTTGGATATACAAAAGTAGGTTCCAATGTATTGTTAATGGCTTATGTGCATTTGGCTCATGATTGCGTAGTTGGTGATTATGCAATTTTAGCAAACAATGTACAAGTTGCTGGCCATGTCAGTATTGGTGAATGGGCAATTTTGGGTGGAGCTGCATTAGTGCATCAGTTTGTAAAGATTGGAAAACACGCTATGATTAGCGGTGGCTCTTTAGTACGAAAGGATGTTCCACCATATACTAAAGCGGCGCGTGAGCCATTATCATACGAAGGGGTTAATAGTATTGGACTCAGAAGACGCGGGTTTACCAATGAGAAAATTGGTGAAATTCAAGATATCTACAGAACACTTTTTGTCAAAAGCTCTAATACAACAAAAGCATTGGCTTTAATTGAAGCAGCCTTCGCCCCTACCAACGAACGAGACGAAATTATTGCTTTCATCCAAGACTCTGATCGAGGTGTGATGAAGGGATATTTATCTAAATAATTTTTCTGTGATGAAAATCGTTCTGAAAGACTGCGGTAAAAATTATCATCGCACCTGGTTATTTCGGAATGTAAATTTTGAATTCGAGGTCTTACCAGGTAATTCTCTTGCCGTTTTGGGTGATAATGGATCCGGAAAATCCACTTTGACATTATTATTAACTCGACAAATTGAGCCCACAGAGGGAATTATTGAATGGACGGGAACAAATCCAAAAGACGTACATAATTTGTATTCCTTAAGTTCTCCCTCAATGGAACTCCCAGAAGAACTTACCCTAGAAGAATGGTTTGATTTTGAAAGTAATATAAAACCGTTTTATTCAGAAGTAAATTTAGATTATATAATTGACTTGTGTCAATTTTCTCCTAAAGTCAGAAAAAAATCCATATTGAATTTCTCTTCTGGTATGAAACAGAGAGTTAAATTGTGCCATAGTTTTTTAAATTATGCCCCTTTGTGCATTTTGGATGAACCCCTATCGAATTTGGATCAAAAAGGAATTGAATTATACGCACACCTAATCTCAAAATACGAATCAAAAAAATGCATTGTTGTTGCTTCTAATAGACTAGATGAATACAAATTCTGTAAACATCAGGTGCTAATTAAGGATGCTCAACTATCAGTTTTGAAGTAATTTTCGAAACAGTATTCTCCAAAACAACCAAGTAAACACCATTACTAAGATTTCTTGAATCTAAAGAAATTGCGGGTTCACCTACATTTAAAGTTTTATCGGTTAAATTTCTCCCATCCAATGTTGTAATTCTCACACTCCAAGCCTTATTTGTATTTGGATTTTCAATTATGTATGTTGAATTTGTTGGGTTTGGATATATTTTCAATGTTGTATTAGAGGTTCTTTGATTTTCTATCGAATTCGCTCTTTTCTTTGATAAAATACTTTGCCCAAACATCAATCCACCTCGTAAATTCCCCAATATCAATTCTGGGATAGAGTCGCCAGATAAATCATAAAAAGAAGGTTTTAGCCAAGCACTGGCAATAATTTCGGAAGTGTCGCCATTGTTGGGATTGAAAAAAGAATGTTCATCTGCAATTAAACTATCACTAACCAAGTGATTTTCAGGGTGATAAATTCTGATGTCTCCGTATAGTGTACCTAATACGATTTCTAAATTACCGTCATTATCAATATCAGAAACCGTGGGAGTAGCATATCCAAATATATTGAAATCGGGTTCAGATAGATTGGTTAACCATTCATTTGCTCTCATCCCGTAGGCATTACTACTTATCCACTCTAAGCTGACAGATGTTTTCGATTTTCCTTCGAAGAGGGCAACTTTTCCATTATAAAAACCTACTAATAGATCATTGATTCCGTCATTATTGTAGTCGTAGACTGCAGGAGCTGATGAATTCTCACTAGTTTGTAATTGGTAATTAGATAATAAATTTTTCTTCTTTAAGCGAAATGCAGGCTTTCCATTTAATGTGTAATTTTCATACCAAGCAATGTTCCCGTTCATGGTGCCAATGAGTAAATCATCGTCGTTATCATTATCAATATCACCTGAAGTAATACTTGAATAGATATATCCTGAATCTTTTAAATTGAGAAAGTTATAAATTGAAAAGGTCAACTTTGGATTATCAAAAGTACCCGTATTCAAAAATACATCAATACGATCTTTAACTCCTTTTGTGGAGTCAAAGTCACCGTTGTGAGCCACCAGTAAATCTTTTAATCCATCCCCATTAACGTCCATCCAAGTGGGCGATGTTCTTGCTCCAAAATCTATCATCTGCTCGGAAATGAAATTGGTTTTAACTATATTAAAATCTGCTTTGGTTTTGGACCCTGTATTTTTATAATATCGTATTTGCTGGCTCTCCTTAGTATTAGAAACACCGTTGGGAGAAATGACCATATCCGTTAATCCATCTTTATCAACATCGAAGGTATAACCAGCTGGAAAAATAAATGAACTGAAAACTTTGTCATCGAGAAATAAAGTATCGTATCTTATCATAGTGTCGTATTCGTTCTTTCTCTGGATCTTGCCATTTTCTAATCGAATAATTTTAGACCAATCCAAATTAGATAAATACATTTCTTGATCGCCATCATTGTCTTCATCCATAAACCAACAACTCGCACCGCCAACATGTCGAGGTTTGAGTTTTTTAGGAAAACCAAGATCTAAAGGACAATCATTTAAGATAATTCCTCCATTAAATCCTTCCCAAAAATAACCAAAGCAATAATCCATATTTTGGAATTCAAAAGAATCTTTGCTCCAACCTTTTTCTGCTCTGACATCTTTGAACATGTAATAAGTTAAATTGAAAGGATCGTAACTTACTATGTCCAAATCACCGTCTCCATCAATATCTTTAATCGCAGGCAAATCAGTAATTGTGTTTGCGAAAGATAATGGATTGTACCGGATAGAATAATTAGAATCGTGTTGATTTCTATAATACCATGGCCCTAAGTCTTTAAATTTTAATGCATCATTGGTTTTATCTGAAGTGTTTATATAAATCAATAAATCGCCAATTTCCGATAATGTAAATATGTCTTGCTTTCCATCAGAATTTAAATCTGCAGCGATATAGATATCTTTACCCTTTGGAAGTTGAGGCTCGTATTGTGGAGCATATAAAAATGAATTTTTATTCGTTCTTAAATACGGCAGAATTTTGTAATCAACTCTATCAAATAAAATCAAGTCTAGCACCCCATCTAGATTTAAGTCAAATTCTGTGAATTGAGGAGAATTTAATCCTCCGGTAAAGGGTTTTTCTAAATCGAACCCGTTTATATTCACTTGGATTCCGCTAGTAATCTCATATTTATTCTGGGCATTTAAAACCTGTGGAATGCTTCCAAATAAAATAGCTGTAAATAATATGGCGATTGTTTTGTTGATTTTCATGGGAATACATCGAATTTAACAAAAATACTTTGAAGTTAAAGCGATAATCGGCACCGAAAATGTAATTTTGAGAACATATTATGCAATTGAGCTCCATCGAAGAAATATACCATGCATGGAATAAAGTAAACCGTGTAATTACAAGTGATACCAGAAAAGATGTTACAGGAAGTCTTTTCTTTTGCTTATCTGGTGATAAATTTAATGCCAATCTTTTTGCTCAGAAAGCCATTGAATTGGGTGCTTCTTATGTAGTCACCAATAATACTGGAATTCAACATGAAAAGGTATTATTGGTTGAAGACCCCAATTTATCTTTGGCACAACTTGCTTCTTATCATGTAGCAAATATGAAGGCGAAGTTGATTTGCGTTGGAGGCTCTAATGGAAAAACAACCACCAAAGAGCTTATCAATGCTGTACTTTCCAAACATTTTAATGTTAAATACACCATTGGAAATTTCAATAATCACATCGGTGTTCCCTTGACATTACTTTCAATTTCTGAGGATACTGAAATTGGAATCATTGAAACCGGAACCAATCACCCTGGTGAAATGAAATATTTGTGTGATTTATTTACCCCTGATTCTGGAATTATCACCAATATTGGAAAAGAACACCTAGAAGGATTTGGAGATTTAGAGTCTGTGGCAAAAGAAGAAAGCGAAGTATATTTAAGGTTGCAACAATCTCAGGGATTGGCATTTGTAAATTTAGATGATCCATGGCTAGGAAACATGTCTAAACGACTTTCAAATAAAGTAACTTATAGTATTCTTGATTCGAATTCTGACATATATCTTAGACCAATGGAAGAAATGCCGAACCTTAAATTTGAGGTTTTTATTCATCAAGAATCAAAAGGTATTTTTCAAACCAAGCTAGGAGGTAAATTCAATCTATATAATATTTGTGCAGCGATTGCATGTTCAATTAAATATGGTATCGATTGGGATTCAACGATAAATGCAATTGCAAACTTTGAATCAAACAACAATAGATCTCAATGGATTGAATTTGGAACTAAAAAGGTATTTTTAGACGCTTACAATGCTAATCCTTCTAGTGTTGTTGCAGGATTAGAGTCATTTTCAACCATAAAAGGAAGCAAAGCCGTAATTCTTGGAGATATGTTAGAATTGGGACAACATTCTCAAAAGGAACATTTGGAAATATTTGAATTAGCCGTAAAAATGCAGTTTGAGGAATTATTCATTTGTGGTCCTGAATTTAGCCTTGCTAATAGCTCCTATCCCTTTAAGTTCGATTCAGCTGCAACTCTGTTGGCTTGGCTCGACACCCATCCTATTGAATCAGAATATATTTTTGTGAAAGGGAGTCGAGGAATGAAGATGGAAACGGTTTTAGAACATTTTAAAGCATAAAAAAAGGCCCTTCAAAAGGGCCTTTTTCATTATTTTAATAGTATAATTTACTTGAAAAGTAATGAAATAGCGCCTGTAGCCAACATATTGAATAATGCTAAAGGTATCATTGACTTCCAACCTAAATGCATCAACTGGTCGTAACGGAATCTTGGAAGTGTCCAACGAATCCACATAAATACAAAGATGAAAATCAAAATTTTAGAGAACATAACAGCAATTTGTGCAATTCCTAAAATGGTTTGATTCTCAATTAAATCCATCCCAGGGAAATTATATCCACCAAAATAAACGGTTGCCATCAATGCTGATGAGACAAACATATTTACATATTCAGAGAATAAATAAAATCCTAATTTCATTGATGAATATTCGGTATGATAACCACCAATCAATTCTGTTTCACATTCTGGTAAGTCAAATGGAGCGCGGTTAGTTTCTGCCAAAGCACAAATGAAGAAAATCAAGAATCCTAAAGGTTGATAGAATATATTCCAATTCATTCCTTTTTGCTGGGCAACAATTTCACCTAAGCTTAAAGTACCGCTCATCATGATTACAGCGATCAAGGCCAAGCCCATACTCAATTCATAGCTGATCATTTGTGCACTTGCACGAATAGCACCAAAAAGAGAATATTTATTGTTACTTGCCCAACCTCCTATCATGATTCCGTATACTCCAACTGATACAATACCCATGATGTATAAAACACCAATATTAACATCAGCTACTTGAAGTTGAACCATTCTGCCTAAAACTGGAAGTTCAGTTCCCCAAGGAATAACTGCGCTTGTAATGGTGGCTGTAACCATGGCCACTGCGGGACCCAGAATAAACAACCATTTCTCGGCGGTAGCAGGAATAAATTCTTCTTTGAAGAACAATTTGCCCGCATCTGCCAAAGGTTGAAAAATACCGTAAACACCTGCTCTGTTTGGACCAATACGGTCTTGCATAAAGGCGGCCACTTTTCGTTCACCGTAAGTCAAATAAGCTGCAATACCTAATGTTACTAAGGTTAATATAGCAACTAGAATGGTTTTTTCTAATAATAATGAACTATCCATTTTATGCTTTATTCAATAAAACCGTATGTTTTGGAATTTCTCTTTCGTAGTGATTTGCTGAAATTACTGAATGCCTTGAGATTTTGCGAGGACCTTCAATATTCCATTGTGATTTTTCCTTTTTATTAAATCTACAATCATTGCAAATGAACTCTTTCACTTCACCGTATTGATCTTTTCTTGCAGTAACTCTTGCTATTTCGTCACCGATCATCCATAAAACCGCATTTCCACTGCATTTATCGCAAGAGCACGATGCGTCCATGGGTTTAGTGTACCAAACACGACTACGGAAACGGAACGTTTTATCAGTCAATGCTCCAACTGGACAAACATCAATGACGTTCCCAATAAAGTCATTGCTTAGATTTTTTTCAATAAACGTACTGATTTCTGCAGCATCTCCCCTTTTAAGAATGCCGTGTTCACGGTTATCTGTTAATTGGTTTGCTGTGTAAACACAACGATAACACAAGATACAACGGGTCATGTGCAATTTAATATACTCACCTAAGTCAACCTTTTCAAAGGTACGACGTTCAAATTCGTATCTTGATTGTCCAACCCCGTGTTCAAAAGCGAGGTCTTGTAAATGACATTCACCAGCTTGGTCGCAAACGGGACAATCCAAAGGATGATTAATTAAAAGAAATTCAACCACTCCTTTTCTCGCGTCAAGTACTTTTTCACTGGATTTGTTCTTTACCTCCATTCCATCCATGACCGTGGTACTGCAGCTTGCAACCAATTTTGGCATTGGTCTTGGATCTTTTTCACTTCCTTTAGATACTTCTACTAAACAAGTTCTGCACTTTCCTCCGCTGCCTTTGAGCGAAGAATAATAACACATGGCTGGAGGAACCACCTCACCGCCAATCATTCTTGCAGCATTTAGAATGGTTGTACCCGGATCAACCTGAATGGATTTTCCGTCTATTGTAATTGTAAACTTCTGAATTTGCTCAGACATAGTTATGCGTTTTCTGTTTGAAATGATTTCTCTGCAACTAGACCATAGTTGCGAATTTGACTTTCTTTCGGTTGGTTTACGTGCCATTCAAATTCTTCTCTGAAGTGTCTGATAGCAGCTGCAACTGGCCAAGCAGCAGCATCGCCTAAAGGACAAATAGTATTACCTTCTATCTTTCTTTGGATATCCCAAAGCAAGTCAATATCTGCAATAGTACCATGTCCTTCTTCTAGTCTATGTAGGACTTTTTCCATCCAACCGGTTCCTTCTCTACAGGGGGAGCATTGTCCGCAACTTTCATGGTGATAGAAGCGGGCAAAGTTCCAAGTATTTCTTACAATACATTGATCTTCATCATATACGATAAACCCACCTGAACCTAGCATTGAACCAGTTTGAAAGCCACCATCAGCTAATGATTCGTAGCTCATCAATCGGTCTTCACCGTTCGCTGTTTTGCAAACTAAATAATGGGGCAAGATTGGAACTGATGAACCTCCTGGAACGCATGCTTTCAAACGCTTTCCATTTTTCATACCACCTAAATATTGGTCACTGTAAATGAATTCTTCTACTGGCAGTCCTAATTCAATTTCATAAACCCCTGGTTTATTTACGTTACCTGAGGCAGAAATAAGTTTAGTACCAGTACTTCTACCTATACCAATTTTTGCATATTCATCACCACCTTCATTCACAATAGGAACAACTGCAGTAATGGTTTCAACGTTATTTACAACAGTTGGTCTTTGCCAAAGTCCTTGTATTGCCGGAAACGGTGGTTTCATTCTTGGGTTGCCACGCTTACCTTCTAGACTTTCAATTAGAGCGGTCTCTTCACCACAAATGTAAGCACCAGCTCCTGGCATGATTGCTAAATCTAAATCGTATCCAGTACCCAAAATATTCTTACCAAGCCATCCGTTTGCGTATGCCTCTGCAATTGCTTTTTCCACAATACGAAGAACAAACATGTACTCTCCTCTTATATAAATATAACTTTGATTGGCACCCAATGCAAATGAAGAAAGAATCATTCCTTCAATCAATAAGTGAGGGATTTTCTCCATCAAATATCGGTCTTTGAATGTGCCGGGCTCACTTTCATCGGCATTACACAATAAATGTCTTGGAACACCTTCTGGTTTAGCCAAAAAACTCCATTTCATTCCAGTTGGAAATCCTGCGCCACCTCTTCCACGTAATCCCGATTTCTTAACCTCTTCAACTACGTCATCTGGTGACATTGTTTTAAGAGCTTTTTCCACGGCTGCATATCCACCATTTTTTCTATACACATCGTAGGTATGAATACCTTCAATGTGAACGTTATTGAGCAACAATTTTCTAGCCATTCTGATTTTCCCCCATATAATTAGCTACTGGATTGCTTCTGTAAGCTTCAATTAGAGCATCCACTTTTTCTTCGGTGAGATGTTCATGAAATTTCTCTCCAGCTTGCAACATTGGTGCATATCCGCAAGCGCCTAGACATTCTACTGTTTTAAGTGTAAAAATACCGTCTGCTGTGGTCTCACCATCTTTAATACCTAATTTTTTCTCTATGTAATTGACAATATTTTCGGCACCTTCAATCATACAAGGGCCTGTTCTACAAACTTCTAATTTGACTTTACCCACTTGCTGGGTATCATACATACTATAGAAAGTGGCAACTTCGTAAACTTCAATGGGCTGAATATGAAGCAGACGTGCTACATAATCCATAACATCCACAGAAAGCCATCCAAAGTGAGCTTGAGCAATATGTAAAACTCTTAGAAGTGCACTTTTTTGTTTTCCTTCAGGAAAAAGGGAAATTACCCTTTGTACTTCATCTAAAAGATGTTGAGGTAGTTCTATTCTTTGATTGTTTTCCACGTTCAATAAAAATTAAGCGTCAAGTTCACCAGCAATTACGTTCATACTACTCATAGTCAAAATAGCATCTGACAACAAAGAGCCTTTAATCATTTCAGGATATGCTTGATAATAAATGAAGCAAGGTCTTCTAAAATGCAATCTGTAAGGGTTTCTGCCACCATCTGAAACCAAATAATACCCTAATTCACCGTTTCCACCTTCCACAGAATGATACACTTCACCAACGGGAATTGGAGTCTCTCCCATTACAATTTTGAAGTGGTAAATTAAAGCTTCCATACTTCTGTATACTTCTTCTTTTGGAGGAAGATAAAACGAAGGAATATCAGCATGATAATCTCCTGACGGCATATTATCCAAAGCCTGATGTATAATTTTCAAACTTTCTCTGATTTCTTGTTGACGAACCATGAAGCGATCATAAGTATCTCCTTCTGTTCCCACTGGGATGTTAAAGTCAAAATCTTGGTAAGAAGAATAAGGTTTCATGACACGTACGTCATAGTCAACTCCCGCCGCTCTTAGGTTTGGACCTGCGAAAGAATAATTCAATGCCCTTTCTGCAGAAATTGGACCAGCACCAATTGTCCGGTCCATGAAGATTCTATTTCTTTCCAATAAACTTCCAAATTCATCAAAATTCTTGGGGAATTCTTTTAAAAATGTATTTAGCTTACTAAAGAATTCTGGACTAAAATCACGATCAAAACCACCAATTCTTCCTACGTTGGTAGTAAGTCGGGCTCCACATATTTCCTCGAATATATCGTAGATTTTTTCACGTTCTTGAAACATGTATGTGAATCCAGTCAAGGCGCCTGTATCAACACCAATAACAGAATTGCAAACCAAATGGTCAGCAATTCTCGATAGCTCCATAACAATTACTCGCATGTAGTCAACACGCTTTGGCATTTCAGCGCCAATGAGTTTTTCTACGGTCATATGCCATCCCATATTATTTATGGGTGATGAACAGTAGTTTAGTCGGTCAGTGATTGGTGTTATTTGATTGTATGGTCTCCGCTCCGCCAATTTCTCGAATGCGCGGTGAATATATCCCACAGTTTGTTCAGCATGTAAAATGCGTTCTCCATCCACTTTCAACACGTTTTGGAAAATACCGTGTGTTGCTGGGTGCGTTGGACCTAAATTCAGCGTAGCGATTTCGCCATCGATCGTTTCTGTGCTGACTTGGACGTTGTATTTTTTGTTTACCTCTAATTCGCTCATCTTCCAAAAAATGTATCGTTTTTATCTCTACGTGTTTCGTCTTCAAGTGCGTATTCTTTTCTCATGGGATGATAATCCATATCATCGACATTCAAAATTCTGCGTAGATCTGGATGTCCTGTAAATTGAATTCCAAAAAAATCAAAAGTTTCTCGTTCCATCCAATTTGAAGCAGAGAAAACAGGTGTCAACGAAGGAAACTCCATTTGATCTTTACTCAAGTTAGATTTTAATCTCAATCGGGTATTTTCTATCAGGTTTTGAATATGGAATACCACTTGATACTCTTGGTTTTCTTTATCAGGATAATGTGACCCTGTTAAATCAACCAAGAAATTATAGCCCAATTCAGAATTAAGATATTTTACAACTTCTAGAGCGTTATTTGCATTGATTACAATGTTGTGTTCGTTGTAAGAATCTAGAATATATTCGAGGATAAATCCTTTTGAATTCAATCCTTCTATAGTTTTATCTAAAAAAGACGATGTACTCATTTTGTAGTTTCGATGTTGTAAGTTTCTAGCATTTTACGGTATTCATCAGAATCTCTTCTTCTCAAACTTTCATTTTTTGCTAAGTGCTGAATTTTCAAAACACCCTCAATGATTTGTTCTGGCCTTGGAGGGCAACCAGGTACGTAAACGTCTACTGGAATTACGTGATCAATACCTTGAAGAACACTATAAGTATCAAATATTCCTCCGCTAGAAGCACAAGCTCCAACAGAAAGAACCCATTTAGGTTCAGCCATTTGATCGTAAACTTGTTTAAGCACAGGACCTAGTTTTTTAGAAATTGTTCCAGCTACAATCAATAAATCTGCTTGTCTTGGACTGAAAGACATACGTTCTGACCCGAAACGAGCCAAATCATAATTTGCACCCATAGTTGCCATAAACTCAATTCCACAACATGAAGTCGCAAAAGGCAATGGCCATAATGAGTTGGCTCTTGCCATTCCTATAACTTTATCTAAAGAAGTTGCGAAGAAACCTTGTCCTTCGAATCCTTCTGGTGCTTCAACTACTTTAACCATAACTATACAACAATTTTAATCGATTAACGTTCCCATTCCAGGGCGCCTTTTTTCCACACATATATGAATCCAGTCAAGAAAAATCCCACAAAAGTGACAACTGCCATGAATCCTTCCCAACCCATTTCTTTAAAATTGACTGCATAAGGGTAAAAGAATATCACTTCCACGTCAAACAAAACAAACAGGATTGCCGATAGAAAGTACTTTACCGAAACAGGAAATCTAGCATCTCCTTGAGACTCAATTCCACATTCAAAAGTTTCTATTTTTTTGACAGTCTTTTTCTTAGGACCCAAGAGCTGCGACAAAAACAAGGCTAAAACTACAAACCCAATGGAAAAACCCAATTGGATCAATATCGGAATGTAACTTTCTGGACTATTCATGACTTGCGACAAAAATAATACAACGCACTATATGAATTGTTCAATGATTGACCTTTTGTGTAAAAAAATATCCAAGTTTTATCACATTTTCGAATCACTGATGGATTTATCAGACAATTTGACTGAAATTGCATCAGATTTAAATTATGAAACAAAGAAAAATACTCGGAATTACTTCAATTTTAGCAATGGCGGTACTAACTGTTGTTCTTACCTCAAATTCCTCTGGTCCCGGAGGAAATAGAACTGGTTCACCTGGGAGTTCAGGCACCTGTACGTCTTGTCACGGGTCTAATAATAATTTAGCCTCATCATTAACTGCTGAGATATTAGATAAATCAACAAATACCGCAGTTACAGATATTATTCCATCAACTAATTACACCCTCAGAATTACTGCCAAGGGTAATTCTTCAAAAATGGGATTTCAAGCGGTAATTTTGGACGCATCAAATGCAGCCGCTGGAACTTTTGGTACTGCTCCATCTAAAACAAACGTGAGCTCATCAAAAGTTTGGGGACATACATCCCCAGGAATGTCAAACGGACAAAATGTATGGGAAATTGATTGGCAAGCTCCAAGTTCAATTACAGGAAACCTAAATATATATGCAGCATCTGTAATTTCAAATGGAAACGGTTCAGATAACGGTGACGATGTTAAAACCGCGGTTCAACAGTTGAAAGCGAATGCAAATTCAACAACAGTGCTTTCACAGACAGGCGTGAAAATATTGGGAAATCCAATTTCCAAGGGAAATGAATTGTTTATAAATCAAACGTTGAAATTAGCCGTAGTTTGGAATTTGAATGGTCAAGTTGTTTTTAAACAAACCAATTGTAACAGCTTGAATATTTCAAAATTGCAAAATGGAAATTATGTCCTTCAAGGAATTGATCAAACAGGCAATCGATTTTCTGAACAATTCTCGGTAATAGAGTAACTATTTACTTCTTTTCTCCTCTTTATTCAACGCCCTGTGAAAAGCAGAGGCGTTTTTTTTGTGTTTGTTGTAATCTGATTCGAAAATATGATAGCCTGAGAAGTCAGACTTGGCACAGAAATACAAGTAATTATGTTTTGTATAATTTAAAACAGCATCAATCGCATCTACAGAAGGGATACAAATGGGTCCAGGAGGTAAGCCTTTATGAATGTATGTGTTATAAGGCGAATTGATAAATAAGTCTTCTTTGCCCCTAACCCGCTCAGCCTTGCCTTTTGCAAATACAATTGTAGGATCAGCTTGCAATTTCATGCCTTTTCTGAATCGATTCATGTAAACACCGGCAATCTGAATATATTCAGCTTTTTTATTACTTTCTTTTTGTACCAAACTAGCGATAATAACCGCTTGTATAAGAGTTAAATCTTGACTTTTCAATTTCGAAATACGAATGCTATCCCAAAATAATTCTTGTTCTGCTTTCATTCGATCAAAGAACCCTTCTAATGATACACCCACAGATATATTGTAAGTATTGGGTACAAACAATGCTGGCCAAGTGGTGTCGTTAAAACCGTAGTTCAAAAGTAATTGTGGTGAGATCAACTCACGATGTAATTCTCCATAGTCTAATATCAATTTTGATGAAACCCTTTCACACAAACTTTCGGCCCAAATTCCTGGAATAATTACAAGATTTACGGTTTGATTTCTATTTTCTCGTAATGAGCGAATTATTTTAAATGGAGTACTGTTAGGTGGTAGAAAAAACTTGCACGGTGTGATTTTATAACCGGCTTTTTCGGCCCAAAATGACAACCCTAAAGGCATCTCAACATTAAAGTTTTGATTGAAGTAGTTATTCAAACTATCTGAATTCCAATTATTTTTAATTATAACCTCTTGGTGATTTTTATTGCTGGAAGTTTGTAAAAAAAAGATGGCAATTGTTGCCATTAATACAACACTTAACACCAAGAGAATTACCCACTTTTTGCTTTTCTTCATACTTTTACAAAACGCAAAAATCAACTTTTTTCTCAAATCAAAGAGTTTAATTTTTTGAACCGTATTTTTGCGAGGTGAAAGTAGCAATTATTGGAGCTGGTAAAATGGGTAAAACCATTGAAAGTTTATCTTCCGAAATGGGTTTTGAAGTTGTTGAGAGATATAATTCCCACAATCCGTTTTTAGAATGTTCATCTACAAATGCCGATGTAGCAATTGAATTTTCAATACCTGAGTTAGCCGTTAAACACATTTTGCATGCGCATAACTTAGGAATACCCATTGTAGTTGGAACCACAGGTTGGTATGATGAATTTGATGAAGTTAAACAACAGACCATTTCAAAAAATGGAAGCCTTTTCTACGCTTCAAATTTTTCAGTTGGGGTTAACATATTTTTTCAAATTAATGCACTACTAGCCAAATTGATGGATCAACAAACACCATATTCTGCTTCAATGCAGGAAATCCATCACACAGAAAAAAAAGATGCGCCCAGTGGAACCGCGATATCTTTAGCGAATCAAATTTGTGCCAATAATCACAACTACGATAAGTGGACAGTGCATACAAATACTTCATTAGAACCTAATGGTGCGTTATACATTGAGGCATTAAGAGAACCGCACGTACCTGGAACTCATATCGTGAAATGGGACAGTGCCATTGACTTTATTGAAATTAAACATGAAGCAAAAAGTCGATTGGGCTTTGCTCAAGGATCGGTCTATGCCGCCAAGTATTTGCTTGGTAAAAAAGGAGTTTTTTCGATGAATGATCTTCTCAAACTTTGAACATTAGCGAATTAATCAATTTTGAATTTACATTTGTAACTTATGGATAGTTTTAATCTCCAGATATTTATTGCCATTTGGACGGCAGCCTTTATTCTTACTCGTTTAGGACTTTCAAGAATGTTTAAGCTTGCAGGGTTAAACCCACTGTTGGCATGGATTCCTATCCTGAACTGGTGGTTTTGGATCAAATTAGTTGACCGACCAAAATGGTATATGTTGGGGATGGTTATACCGGGTTTAAATATTCTATTTAGTTTCAATATAAAACTTGACTTACTCAGAAGCTTTGGAAAGAATACATTCTGGGAACAATTTGCGGGTATTGTTTTGACTTTTGCGTACTTCCCTTATTTATTGTTTGATAAAAACTTAGCCTTTGTAGGTTCTGCTGGAAATAAAGATTGGAGAACCGAGAATCTTAAAAAATCATCTGGCGGACGTGAGTGGGCAGACGCCCTATTGTTTGCTGCTTATGTTGCTGGCGGAATGCGGGCTTTATTTTTTGATTTGTATCAAATTCCAACTCCTTCTATGGAGTCTAATTTGATGGTGGGTGATTATTTAGTGGTATCTAGAACCAACATTGGAATGAGAATACCATTAACCCCTGTCTCTGTGCCAGTTTTAGCTCCTAAAGAAATTATGGGACTAAAAGCATATTCGGAATTGGTTGAATTTCCATACATGAGATTGCCTGGTTGGTACAAAATCAAAAATAATGATGTAATCGTATTCAACTGGCCAGCTGATGCAGGATTTCCAATTGATAAGAAAGATAATTACGTAAAGCGTTGCATAGGAATTCCGGGCGATTCTATTTATATTAAAGATGCTGTGGTTTATGTGAATGGAAAAGCACTTCCAGCTGTAAAAAAGCAACAAAAGAGGTACTTATTATTGATGAATGAGTTCATTTCACAAGACTTTTTAGTTAATAACGACTTAGGAGATTACACTATTCCATACAGAGTAGCACCTGAAATATTGGAATCCACCAAAAAACAAGGTGAAATGTTGATTCCTTACCACATTTATACATGGCCTGAAAATGCCGATAAAATTAGAAATGTTAAGAGTGTACGCGGTTTATTTGAAGATATCATTGATGAGGGTTATAACCGTCATTTATTCCCCGACACCATGAATACGGCTTATTTGAAACACAACTGGGATTTGAACAACTATGGGCCATTCTACCTTCCTAAAAGAGGCGATAAAATTCGTTTGACAAAAGGCAATTGGGATTGGTTCAAAGCGGCTATAAATGTTTACGAAAAAGCGGACATCAGCGAACAGGATGGCCGTTTTTATAAAAATGGAGGTTCAGTTGAAATTACAGAATACACCTTTAAATACGGATATTATTGGATGATGGGAGATAATCGTTACAATAGTTATGATTCTAGAATGTGGGGTTATGTGCCCGAAGATCACATTTTAGGGAAACCATTGTTTACTTTCTTCTCTTTGAGAAAAGTGATTGGTATTAATGACATTGGAGAGCCTCTCATTGAAGGAAATAATATGATTTACGAAACAAAAGCGAAGAGCGAAAATTCAATGAGCTTTATTCGCTGGGATCGTATTTTCAGAAAGATTGAATGATGATAGTTTATCCATCATCTTAGTGTATTATCTCTTTGATCGTAGAAATTCCATCTAATTCCAAATCCTAAGTAGTTTCTGGTATAAGCATTGAAGCCAACATTCTTCATTAATTGATAGTTTAATTCAATGCTTCCACCTGGAAACAAATAATATCTAGCGGTTATTTGAGCTTGTATTATTGATTGCTTGGCGCCCTGAAGCATCATCGCATTTTGTCGATCATAGGCTGTTCTATATGATTTAAATAAACTTCCCCCAAAATTCAATCCAGCGGTGTCCTGCCCTTTCTGAGCAAAAATACCCACGCATTTAAGTTCCAACTTTTGGACTTTAGCGGGTACCCAAAATGCACGCAATGCAAATTCTCTAAAATTACTTTCTAAAGGATGTGCCAAGGCATGACTAAAATGACTGTAATAACTGCTACTAAAGTGTGAATATGTATGTGGACGAACTCTATTATATTCCAATTGCACATATGCTTGGTCTTTTATTTGAGTTTTACGAGAATTCGTAGAATAATATATGCCCAATTGTTGACCGAATTTATTGCCGTAATAATTCTTTTGATTAATCACTTTTCCCATGGTAAATTCATCTAGAAGAAGTTGACCATATACCAACCAATGATTTTTAGGGGTCCATTTAAAATCAAATGCAAGCATGGCATTATCTGGGGAACCTAAATCTCTTTCAACTGACCTATACAAAATAATAGGATTAAAGTAATTAGCATCAAATTGGTTATTAGTACGAGAGTGAATAATCATCTCCGAAAAACCGACTTCGAAATTCAATTTTTTAAATTCCAATGAGCCCCTGTGCATAGCAAGGAATTTTTTATTAAGCACTCCAAAAGTGTCTTCCGTCATATCTCGTGCCAACTCTTTAAATAGGTTTTGATATTTGAATGGACCCAAAGAGTAATTTACTTGTAGAAATAAACTTGGGGGTGCGAAATTGCTTAATATTAAACTCCGAAATCCAGATCCTACAAATGGTCTATCATGCCCGAAAGTAGTTGATATTTGATAGGAATTTTTCTTTTCAATTATTTTCGCTTGAATATAACCGGTTGCATAAAAATTCGATACTAATCCATTTTTTGTTCTTTGATAATACGTAATACCTTGATAAACCTTGTTTTGTGTGTAGAAATCATCTAGATTTTTGGTGTAGTTGTGTTGATAATCAAAAACTTGAGAGTGTAAAGTTATTTTATCTGAGAATTGTGCTTGAATTTCAACACCTCTCCCATTAACAAGCGCAGTATCAAAAATTCTTCCCATATTGGGACTGGATAGTAAGTCTAATATAGGGTTGATGACAACATAATCTTGCTTATCAGTTGATTCCCAAGAGTAAGCTCTATTGGGACTAGCGAAGAAATGTTCACCTAATTTTTGGGTCAATTTCCAATTTCCGAAACCTTGTCTGGTATTACCAAAATATTCAGGATTATTCCATTCAACGAAATTGTATTCCTTATTCGAAAATGACTTTGAATTTATCAAAGTGTCATATGGTATTTTCCCAGACAATTTTGACATTAATTCAGGTGTTTGTCTATGAAATCGCATGGAATTAAATTCCTCTAAGTTCGAAGAAATCAAACGATCTTCAAGAATTGAATGTGCCTTAATTACTCGATACTGCGCATATAAACTCTGGCTCATTGTCGCAGCAACAATGGCAAGATGTCTTAAATTAGTCATTCAAAATTTACCGCAACTGATTTACCTACAATGTTTCCTGAAAAATTACTTAATTCAAATTCATGGTAAGGTTCAAGTTCATTTATTTCTTCTGGGGATATCAAATCAAGGTGGCTTAATAATTCTTGAGCAACCTGATACTGTGGACCCATTTTGCCATCATCAATTTTGATGGATATGCCAAGATTCTTCTGTTTGTCTGCAATACAATAGACCCCATCCGCTCCTGTTTTACCAATAATTCTGCCTTGAGTGATTTTGATTAAATCCGTACAATATCTATTTGTACCAGCCAACATTTCAGGAAATTCTGAGCAAGCTTTAACAATAAGTGCTGCTGCATTTTTATATTCTTCTGGGATATGAGAAGAAGGACTTATAAGATTTTTAAATGCAATGGCCTGATTTAAAACAGGCATTGCAAAAGTTGGCGCGCTACAACCATCCATACCACACTTTAATTCGTCCTCAGGAAACTCATAGAAAATCGATACCACTTTTTTAATCTCCTTTTGAAGTTCAGAGTTATCAGCAATATACTCATCAAAATTCAATCCTTTGAAAGTGCAATAAGCTAGAAAACCAGCATGCTTACCACTACAGTTATTATGTAATTGTCTTGGTTTTAAATCATTTTTAATAAGTTGATGTAAATCTGATTTTAAAGTAGGCGCTTGAGTTCCGCATTTTAGATTTGACTCAGAAAGTCCAATTTTCTGTAATATAGTATCAACTACTACCATGTGCATTTGTTCCCCATTGTGAGATCCGCACATAACGGCAAGTTCTTGAAGAGTAAAATTGTAATGATTAAATGCACCTGAAACAATCAGTGGAATATGCTGAAATAGTTTCATCGCACTGCGTGGATAACAAACTTGTGTTACATCACCTCTCGAAAATACAATTTCATTTGTGCTATTTACTACGCAAACTACTCCGCGGTGAAAACTCTCATTCACCTCACCTCTATGTAATTCTACTAAAATGGGATTCATAATTTGTTTTGGGCCAATAGAAACAAAACCGACATTCTGACTGCAACTCCATTTTCTACTTGTTGAAGAATGATGCTGTGTTCACTATCAGCAATATCGCTGCTAATTTCAACTCCACGATTTATAGGTCCAGGGTGCATGATAGTAATTTCTTTATCTAATCTATTTAAACGATTCAGATCCAAGCCATACAACGTTGAATATTCTCTCAGTGAAGGAAAGAAACGTTGATCTTGTCGTTCAAGTTGAATTCGCAACATATTTGCTACATCACACCATTTAAGGGCTTCATCGAGATTATGCGATATTTTAACACCTAATTTATCAATATGTTTGGGAATCAAAGTAGCTGGACCGCATACCATCACCTCAGCACCAAGTAATTGTAAACAATAAATATTACTAAGTGCCACTCTTGAATGTTTGATATCGCCAACAATTACTATTTTTTTACCTGAGACATCTCCTAATTTTTGCTTGATTGAGAATGCGTCTAATAAAGCTTGAGTTGGATGTTCATGAGTGCCATCTCCAGCATTTACAATTTGAGCGTTAATATGTTTAGATAGAAACAAACAAGCACCCGGAGCTGGATGTCGCATTACAACCATATCAACCTTCATTGATAAAATATTATTAACGGTATCGATGAGAGTTTCTCCTTTTTTTACGCTTGATGATGAAGAGGAAAAATTGATAATATCAGCGCCTAATCTTTTCTCAGCAAGTTCAAATGAGACCCTGGTTCTTGTAGAATTTTCAAAGAATAAATTGGCAATGGTGATATCTCTAAGCGCAGGTGTTTTTTTTACTGGCGCCTGTAATAACTCCGAAAAATTGGTGGCTGTATCTAAAATGGTTTCAATTTGACCTTTTTCTAAGCCTTTGATACCAAGTAAATGATGCACATTTTTACTCATGTTCTTTATTTTCTAAAAGCCAAACTTGTACTTCATTTGAAGCCTCCCATTCCACTCTAACGTAGTTATTTGTATTTCTACTATCAACAAGTACTCCGTAATAATCTGGTTTTATCGGTAATTCGCGTTCAAATAATCGCTCTACTAAAACCAACAATTCAATTCTTTTAGGCCTACCAAAACTCATAACTGCATCAATGGCCGAACGAACGCTTCTTCCCGTGAACAAAACGTCATCAACAATAATGATGTTTAGATTTTCGGTTGAAAAGTCAATTTTAGACGGTTTTGGAATGTGGATTTCACCTCTTCCAATATCATCCCTAAAAAACGTGTGATCTAATTGACCGTATTTAATGTTGTGACCTATCAAATTTTCAATTTCTTGTCTTAACGCATTTGCCAATTCTATTCCTCTTGGTTGAAGACCTATAATAGCAGTATCATCAAAAGACTGATGTTTTTCAATCAATTCTAATGCAAATCGTTTCAAGATCAATTTAGTATGATCCAAACTGAGCAATATTTTACCTTTATTGGGCATTGTTTGACATTTCTAAAACAGTATCAAATTCTTGAGGTGTTAATTTAATTACAGATAGCCTAGGTTGTTTTAACAATCCCATTTGAGATAGTCTTTCATCTGATTTCATCTGGCTCAATGTAACCGTATTCTTCAATTTAGAATGTGGTCTAACTTCTACAACCACCCATTGCGGGTCAGATGTTGTAGGATCTTGATATGATTCTTTAATTACTTCTGCAATTCCAACTACTTCTTTTCCCTCATTTGAATGATAAAAAAGACAAAGGTCGCCAAATTTCATTTCGCGCAGATTGTTTCGAGCTTGGTAATTTCTTACCCCATCCCAAAAAGTTTGCTGATCTTTTTCAAACTGTTCCCAACTGTATTTAAAGGGCTCTGACTTGATCAACCAATAGTTCATTAATGCAAATTTAAACAAATTCGGTTCACTTATATAATTCTTGAATCTTTATCGAAACATTGATAATTATTGTGTCAATTTATTGATAATTAATTTGACATTTAAGAGAAAAGCATTAATTTCACGGCATGATGTATTTGAAAGAAAATATCAAATTATTGAGAAAAAGAAAAAAACGGAGTCAAGAAGAAGTTGCTGCTAGTTTAGGTATTACTCGTTCTGCCTATAACAGCTACGAAAATGGTGTCGCTGAACCAGGTATAAACATCTTAATAAAATTTTCTGATTTTTTTCAAATCAACATAGATAAACTTATTCGTGTTGATCTTAATGAAATTCCAGAAAATCATTTAACACAACTTGAAAAAGGATTTGATTTGGATATTACAGGTACGCGATTGCGGATTTTAGCCACTTCAGTGAGTCTTGACAATGAGGAGAACATAGAACTGGTGCCAATAAAAGCAAAAGCTGGATATACCACGGGATATGCTGACCCTAATTATATTAAGGTATTACCAGCATTTAATCTTCCTTTTTTATCACCTAATAAAAAGTATAGAACCTTTCCAATTTCGGGTGATAGTATGCCACCAGTGGTTGATGGTGCATTCGTTACGGGAGAATACTTACAAGATTGGAATATGGTCAGAAATGGACATCCATATATTGTGGTATCAAAAGATGAGGGCATTGTATTCAAAATTCTTTACAATCGTATAGAGGAAGATGGTACATTTCTTTTATGCAGCACCAATTCTTTATACCAGCCATATCCGCTCAAAGTCCAAGATATCTTAGAAATTTGGAAATTTGTGAACTATATCAATCCCAAATTCGAAGAACCACAACAAAGTGACAATGATAATGTTGGGCCAACTTTACGCATGATACAAAGGGAAATTGGCTTTATTAAAGATAAAGTGAAGAATATTGAAGATAAAATTTGACAAACTCTCATTAACATTTTGGGTTGTCCTTATTATCTTCGCAGCCGAAGAAATCATTTTCTATGAAATTCAACAAAGAAACATATTTGGAGTGGTACAGATCCATGCTATTGATTCGTCGATTTGAAGAGAAGTCAGCACAGTTGTACGGACAACAAAAAATAAAAGGATTTTGTCATCTTTATATTGGTCAAGAAGCTCTCGTTGCTGGTATGATGTCAGCAATTACAAAAGATGATAAAGTTATTACTGCTTATCGTGACCACGGACATGCATTAGCCATGGGTGTTTCCGCAAATGAAGTGATGGCTGAATTGTACGGTAAAGCTACAGGTTGTTCAGGTGGAAAAGGTGGAAGTATGCATATGTTTTCAAAAGAGCATAACTTTTTTGGTGGACATGGAATAGTTGGAGCACAAATACCTATGGGTGCTGGTTTAGCTTTGGCTGAACAATATCAAGGAACCCAAAATATCAGTTTAACATTTTTCGGTGATGGCGCAGCTAGACAAGGAGCTTTACATGAAACCTTTAATATGGCTATGCTTTGGAAGTTACCTGCTATTTTTATTTGTGAAAATAATGAATATGCAATGGGAACTAGTGTTGCGAGGACCACAAATATGTTAGACATTTACAAAATTGGTCTTGCCTATGATATGCCTAGTTTTCAAGTTGATGGCATGAAGTGTGAGACTGTACATGAAGCCATCGCTGAAGCTGCTGATAGAGCAAGACGCGGTGATGGTCCAACATTCTTGGAAATAAAAACATACAGATATAGAGGCCATTCGATGAGTGATCCTGCAACTTACCGCACAAAAGAAGAACTAGCTGAGTACAAGGAAAAAGATCCGATTGAAACAACTAAGTCAACTATTTTGAAGAAAAAATATGCGACAGAGGCTGAGTTAGATGCTATGGAAGAGGAGCTTGTTAAACTCGTTCAAGAGAGTGTTGAATTCGCTGAATCTTCGCCTTATCCAGATGCCTCAAAGTTATTTACTGAGGTATATGTAGAAAATGATTATCCTTTCATAATGGACTAATTGTCCAAACTTAAATCAATTATAGTATATTCGCCCCCTTATTATGGACATTAGACATTCTTGGAACGCATTCAAAACTGAGTTTTCAGATAAATACGCGAACAACAAAAGAAATTACAACATAATCGGATTATCTGTTGTTGCTGTGGTTGGTGGGATTTTATTCTACACTCTTAGTTACAAACCAACACAGGAAATAAAGGCCGCAGAAAAATTTGCACCTATGTATTATTACTTTAAGTCAGATTCAACCTCAATTGTCTTAAAAGGTGATGCAAAAAGAAATATATGGTCAGCAACAAGAATTGCTGATGAGTTTGGATCTACTGTGAAAGGAAGAGAAGCTGCATTGTGCGCATCAATTGCTTTGATGAAAGATAAAAAGTTTGAAGAAGCATTAAAGTATCTTGGAAAAACAAAAGCAAACGATAAAATCTTAAGTGCCTCTATTATAGCAATGAAAGCAGTATGTAATGCTGAATTGGGTGATATTAAAGAAGCAGCAAGTCTTTATGAGCAGGCTGCTAGAATCGATGAGAACGACTTCTCTGCTATGTACTTGAAGAAAGCAGGTATCCATTATGAAATGACTGAAGATTTCAGCAGCGCATTAAGTTGTTACCAGGAAATTGCACAAAAATATTCAACTTCATCAGAAGGTACTGATATTGAAAAATATATCGGTAAGATGAAAGCCAAATTAGGCGAATTCAATCCATAAGTCCAGTTTTGTGTCGAACGCCGGATTCCATTATTCTCCACCTACTCCATCAGATATTCCATTTAACAACCTTAAAATTGGGGTAGTTACTTCAATATGGAATAAACATATTACTCATGCCTTGAAACATGGATGTATGTCTGAATTAGTTGATCTTGGTTTTTCAATGGAACAAATTGTACAGTGTGATGTTCCTGGGGCATTTGAATTGCCGTTAGGAGCTCAAAAATTATTTGAACTTGCGCAAGTCGATGCAGTAATTTGCTTAGGTGCAGTAATTAAAGGTGATACCCCACATTTTGATTTTGTTTGTCAAGGAGCCACTGATGGTATTATGAATGTTGGTTTAAAATATAGTAAGCCGTGTATTTACGGTTTGATTACTACATTAACGGAGCAACAAGCTTTAGATCGGATTGGTGGTAGTCATGGACACAAAGGCAAAGAGGCTGCTCAAACGGCAGTTCATATGCTTACAGAATTCTACACGTTATAAAAAAATTCATTCCTATTGAATATGTTTACTGAAAATTATCACGAGCAATTGAGCGAGGCTGAGAAACTGATTCACAGTCAAGAAGAGTCTAGTACTTTTCGAGACCAATACAGTAAACTTAGCAAAGAAGAAATTATCAAAGAAGCAGAATCTCTTATTCAGACTGCTGATGTGAAAGCTTCTTATCAGAAATTGCTAGAACTAAAATCAATTTTTGAAGCACTTGTTTCTGCAGAGAAACCAGCCCAAATTAAAGCTTGGATTGATTCAGGAAATGATGTCCGTGAATTTGTTCCTCCACAAGATGAACTCAAAACTAAATTACTAGACATATTCAATCAATTTCAAAAACTACGAGAAGAAGAAAAAAAACGTGCTGAGGAAGAGAAATTGGCAAATTTGGTTAAGAAGAAAGCCATATTAGATAAAATAAAGACTTTAGTTGAGAGCGAAGAAACTGAGGCTAGCCTTGGACATATTCGTGAATGTATGCGAGAATGGAGAGAGATCAGGATTATACCTAAAGAATTTCAAGACGAAGTTTCGTCTCAATACAAAGCATTGATTGATAGGTTTTATGATAACCTTACAATTTACAATGAACTTAAGGATTTGGATAGAGAAAAAAACCTCGAGATTAAAATAGAATTGATTAAAAAGGTTGAAGCTCTAAAAAATGAACAAAATATCCGAAAGTCTTATATTGCTCTGCATAAATACCATGAAGATTGGAAAAATGCTGGGCCAGTAAGAAAAGATATTTCTGAAGAAATTTGGTCTAGATTTAAAGGCGCTAGTGATGAAATTTTAAACGCCATCAAGGCTGTTCAAAATGAATTGGATGAAAAAAGGAAAGCCAATTTAGAAAAGAAAGTAGTTCTTATTGAAAAAGCCGAAGCGGCGATTTCAGTTTGGCCAGTAAACAATAAAGATTGGCAAAAATTAGGCACTGAATTAGATCAATTATTTGAAGAATGGAAAAAAATTGGTCCTGTTCCTACAGCTTTAAACGAGGAAACCTGGAATAAATTCCAAACCGCTAGAAACTCGTATTATTCTGAAAGAAAGTTATTCTTTAAAGAATTACAATCCAATAAGAAAGATAATCTTAAATTGAAACTTGAGCTTTGCGAAAAAGCTGAAAGTTTAAAGGATGCATCTGAATTCAATAAAACAGCTGATAAATTCCAAAGTCTCCAAGAAGAGTGGAAAAAGATTGGTCCCGTTCCTGAAGAACAAAATGAACTAATTTGGAAGCGATTTAGAGCTGCATTTGATCATTTTTATCAACGAAGAAATCAGTGGTTTGATGAGAGAAAATCTCAAGAATCAGGTGCAGTGCAAGCAAGAGAAGCTGTTGTTAAAAAACTTGAAGGTTTAATTGCACATGCTGAAAAGAATTTTACTTTCGCCGATTTAAAACAAATTCAGACCGAATGGAATAACAGTGGTTTTGTTTCAGGAAAAAGATTTCATTCTTTAAATACAAAGTTTCAAAATCTAATCGACCCTTTGTTTCAATCTTTGCGAGAGCAAAACAATGAAGACCGTAAAAAAACAATGTCAGATTATGTTGAGAACCTCAATCAATCTGCTGATGGTAAGTCAAAGTTAAAATCTGAACAAAGAAGATTAAAAGAAACTATCAAGAAACTAGAGGAAGAAATTTCAACTATTGACAATAATAAGTCTTTCTTTGCTTTATCGAAAAATGCCGATGCTGTTTTAAAACAGTTTGATGATAAAATCAACAAATTGAATCAGCAAAAAGATAGATTAAAAACTGAATTAGGAATAGTAGAGAAAGCACTCTAATATGATTAACCGAATCGGCAAGTGGTTCGATTACTTATCTTATTTATTGTATTCAACCAATAGACATGGAGTTCATTCTCCATTTGTTTATGAATTCGTTGACAAGGTCTTGTATAATAGTGCCTCATCAAAAAATGAATTCTTGGAATATCAGCGAACGTTGATGGTTCAAAGTAAAAGTACAGGCTTTGATGGTGTTTCTTTGTCTGAATATGTAAATATTTACACCTTACCATCGAAGTATTGTGAATTACTTCAACGTATAGTACTTTTCTATGATATTAAACTAGTAAGTGAAATAGGACCTTCAACAGGCATAGAATTTAATTACTTACGATATTTGATCGCTACTGATTTAGCGCCTGGTCTTAAGTTGATTTCAACTGATAAGTTAGAACCTTATTCTTCTCTTTTCAATAAAAGTCAAAGAGAGTTTAATAAAGTATTTCCCCAAAAAACCGAACATGAAGAAGTTCTAAATAATGAATGCCTTACATCTGGTGATTTAACAAAAAAGCTGTTATTATTTCATAGATTAGATAGAGATTCTGATTTTTGGAATTCACTTGAGAGTGAATTATTGGATTCAAACAATCAAGATTTCTTTGTTTTTACACACCCCTATCACAATGGGAATTCACGATTAAACTGGCAACGAATTATAAATCACCCAGATTTTCACGTTACCATTGATTGCTATTATTTGGGAATTGCAATGAAACGTACACACCAAATTAAAGAACATTTTCAACTTAGATACTAAAAGATACTATACATTTGAATTATGTCAGAACTACCCTTTTACGAACACAAAATTAGAGTTAGATATCACGAATGTGATCGGATGGGTTTTTTACACCATAGTGTATATGCTGTTTACTTCGAAGAAGCGCGAACTGAAATATTAAGATCGCGTGGCATTACTTATAAAGAAATGGAGGACGAAGGAATCATTATGCCGGTAAGGTCAATGAAGTTTTTATTCAAAAAAGCAGCTATTTATGATGATCTTCTTACTGTTCGTGTTTCCATTTTAGGTGAGCCAAAGGTTAGAATGACATTCAAATATGAGATTTATAATGAAAATGGAGATTTTTTGTCAGATGCCGAAACCGAATTATTTTTTGTTAATAAATCAAATATGAGACCGATGGCTCTTCCTGAGAAATTCTTGAACAAAATGTATTGATTCCAATGAAATCAGAAACCCCTCAGAAACAAGAATTGATTGAAGAAATTTCAACCGATAAGGAGCATTTCCTTGCTCGGAAATTAAGGGAATATCTTCAAAAGAAAACAATTCGAGGTTTTAAGGGATTGTCATTTTATGAGGTTGGCAGATATTTTTTAAGATCCATTTTCATGGAGAATATTAGCCTTAGTGCTTCATCACTAAGTTTTAATTTCTTTTTGGCGCTTTTCCCTGCCCTACTTTTTTTACTGACTTTGATTGCCTATTTACCCTTTCATGGAATGAAGACTCAATTAATAGAGCAATTATCTTTGATACTTCCAGAGCGTACCTATGAGGAAATTAGTCAAACCATTCTCGAAATTTTAAGAAAACAAAATTCGAGTTTATTGTCTTTTGGATTTTTGTTAACCATTTATTTTGCGTCCAATGCATTCCATATTCTTATCAATACATTCAATCGACGTTTAGCTGGAACTGATATGCGTGCCAAACAGAATTGGTTTGTAATCAGGGCAAGGGCTATATTTTTAACATTCTTATTAACTGTTCTAATTATTATCTTCTTAGCGATTGTTACAGTTTCAGTTCAAATTGAAACTTTTATGATTGAAAACGACTGGCCTCTGGTGAGTTTGTACAGTTTTTTGATTGTATTAATTGAATATTTATTAGTTGCAGCGGTTTTTGTCTTCACTATTTCTTCCATTTATTACTTCGCTCCATCTAAAACAGAACGTTGGACGTTTTTTTCTATAGGTGCCCTTTTAGCCGGTGCGTTATCCATAATTGCCACCTTCGGTTTCACCTTATACGTAAATAATTTTGATAGTTACAATAAGGTTTACGGTTCAATTGGGGCAATCATTGCATTGATGGTATTGATTTATATCAACACGTTCTCTATGATTATTGGATTTGAACTGAATACAAGTATTGATAAGGCTGAAATTGCGCGAGTTCGAATCAAGAAGAAACAAATATCTTCTCAGCAACTACCTTCTGATAATATTCGTTAACCTTTCCCAATAACTCATTACGTTGCAGAAATACTTCGTTCTTGAGTACAGGATTATCCACTTTTATATATAAGGTCTTTGACTTTAAAGTTATATCGGTTGTGTATTTTGCAATTAACTTGCCCACTATCTGTTCCCAATCTTTTTCAATACTCATTTCATCCAGCTTGGAATCAAGATGATAACGCTTATACATAGCTTGAATCACAGAACTGATGTGGTTGTCTTTTTTTTCTTTTTTCATTTTTAACTTTGGACGTTTTTAAGTTTACTGTGTTTAAATCCGTAACTGAAGTAGAGTATTAGTCCCAAGAGAAACCACAAACCAAACCATTTCCAATTATCTAATGTCATTCCAGTCAACAAAAACATGCACGTCGAAACACCCATTAAAGGTATAATATTCCATTTTCTAAAAAATGTAAAAATGGATAGTGCTATTAAAAACACCCACATAATTAGATGACTGATTCCATAAAAATCTAGTGTTAACAAACTCCTAAAATAATCTGGTATATAAATTTGAGTTAAAACACTTGAAAGTATAACCAACGCAGGAAATAAGTACTGTGCATTTATGTGAATCAATTTGAATCCTGTTTCCTGTGAATCTGTCCTTAGTGGCAATAATAACACCCCACCACAAACAAGCACAAAAGCAAAAATGGTTCCAATGGAAGTAAAATCTAATACGAATGTTTCATTGGTAAAAAAGATAGGAACGCCAACTACTAAACCAGTAATAATTGTTGCGAAACCAGGCGTTTTAAATTTAGGATGAATTTTAGAAAATTTTTCAGGTAGTAGACCATCTCTGCTCATAGACATCCAAATTCGAGGTTGACCCATTTGGAATACCAATAATACGGAAGTCATGGCCACGATGGCCGATACAGATACTATATATTCAAGCCAATGTATTCCTTTATAATTTAATGCAAAAGCCAACGGATCATCAACACCAAGTAAATCAAAGGGTACCATTCCAGTAAGAACTAGTGAAATCAATATGTATAGAACCGTACAAATCAACAGTGAATAAAACATACCCCTTGGGAGATCTCTTTTTGGATTTTTACTTTCTTCAGCTAAGGTACTCACAGCATCAAATCCAATATAAGTAAAGAACACCGCTGAAACCCCCGTCATAATTCCAGACATTCCATTCGGGTTAAATGGGGTGAAATTATCAAAGTCAATGTGAAAAGCTCCAACCACAATCACCAATAAAATGATAACAACTTTCAAAACCACCATGGCATTACTAGCCTTTCTGCTTTCGCTGATTCCACGGTATACTAAAATGGTAATCAGAATGTTTATTAAAACAGCGGGTAGGTCAAAAATGATTCTTTGTCCTAAAACCACAGGAGCATTTACCCAGGCTTGATAAAAATCAAGCTCCTCGCCTATTAAATTTGAGTTTGTCCATAATTGACCAACTTCTGATTTTTGAATGTTGGTTAAAAGTTCTAAATCCTTATTGGAAATGAATAATTTTACCGATGAATAATCTGTTATTAACCATCTTGGCAATTCCAATCCAATTGCGTCTAATAAATGAGTGAAATAACCTGACCAGGAAAAGGCAATATAAATGTTCCCAATAGCATACTCCATCAACAATGCCCAACCAATGATCCAAGCAAATAATTCTCCAAAAGATGCATATGCATAGGTGTATGCGCTACCTGAAACGGGTATTCTTCCTGCAAATTCTGCATAACTTAATGCAGCGAAACCACAAGCTATCGCACTAATTACAAATAACCAGATTACACCCGGACCACCAGCGGCACAAGCCTTTCCAATGGAAGAAAATATACCTCCACCAATAATTGCTGCAATACCAAAAAATGTCAAATCCCTAACTGATAGAATTCTAGGCATTTGATGACCAGATTGGATAGAAAAGTCAGTTTTTCGTCGAAAAAGTTGAGAAATCATGTGGAATTACTTACGATATTAACCATGATTTGTCAGTACAACAAATTAACTTGTATATTCGTATGAAATGAGGCAAATCGCCGCTATATTGTTGGTTTTAGTCAATCTGATAAGTTCAGGTTTGGTTGAGTTTGCCATTGATAGTTGCTGCGAAAATGATGAAATTAATTGCTGCCTTCCTGCTGACGAAAATAAAAATACGAATCCATCTGAACAGTTAGTTGCCAATGGCTGCTGCTGTACAGAATCTGAAAATCATTTCTATTATTTTACAGCAAAATTCCAAAATACAGAGAAACAAGAGAATATTAAATCAACAGTTCAAATTGATTTTACAAATCATCGCCAACAATTGGCACTGATAGATTTGGGTCGTTTCTCAAAATGTTCAAATAAGTTCTTAGTTCAGCATAGGTTGAGAAAAAAAGTTCCGCCATCGTTGTTGGTTCAGTATGATGTTTGGGTAATTTAGATTTATCGTATTTATTCGATAGATCCAAATAATTTAAACAAAATACAAATGAAAAAAATACAAAATATAGTAAAAGCTCTTTTTGTAGCTGCACTTGCATTGGTGTCATTCACCCAATGCGGAACGTCAAAAACAAAAAAAATCAAAGCCCAAATAACCTTTGGTGTCGGTGGCAATTGTGAAATGTGTAAAGAGCGAATCGAAAATGCATTAGATATAAAAGGTGTCTATCAAGCAATTTATGATCTAAATAATAAAAAAATATTTATTGTTTATAACGCCGCACAATTTAAGGAAATCCAATTACACAACATTATTGCTAGTACAGGACATGACACTGAACAAGTTAAAGCTGATGATTTAGTTTACAACAATTTACCGGGCTGTTGTAAGTATCGATCTGATGATGATTTTTAACTTCAAAATGTTCACAGATTTAAAATCGCTGTCGAAAGCAGCATTGGTACTTTTTATTTGCGTCATTCAGGCCGGTAACTTGAGCGCGCAAATTGAAGATACTACAAAGATTGAACAAGTTGATGTAACAATTGAAGAACAAGGCACTTCTAACGATCACAAAGGTGCCCAGTTAAAAACACTCATGTCAGAAAATGAATTTAAAAAGGCGGCATGTTGTACTTTATCCGAGAGTTTTGAGCTGAGTAATGCTGTTGAAGTTTCGAACAGCGATGGAATCTCAGGCATCAAACAGGTTGAGATGATGGGATTAAACAGCAAATACATCCTATTAACCAGAGATAATTTACCTCAATTTAATGGGATTGTTACACTGAATGGATTGTCGAATATTCCCGGTGATTTTGTAAGCGATGTGAGAATCGCCAAAGGGGTTGGTTCTGCAACACTAGGATTTGAAGGTATTACAGGTGGAATTGATTATGCACTTAAATCCAAACACAACGAACCACGATTCCATTTTAATGCATATCAAAATGACCAGGGCCGAACAGAAGTAAATTCTATTATTTATACAGCAAATAAAAAGAACTGGAAAAACTTCACCTATCTGCACTCTGGACAGCAATGGATGACTACTGATAGAAATAATGATGGTTACTCTGATATGCCAATGACAGATAGAATATATCTAGGCAATCACAGTGATTTTCAAACAAAGAATTTAGAAGGTAAACTTGGAGCTACATTTTGGAACGATAAAAAAGTGGCTGGTGTAACGAATTCTGTGGGTGGCACGCAAATAGATCCCAATTCTGATGTTTTTAATTTTAAAAGCAATGAATCAAGACTCGATGTTTATGCTAAGCTTGGAATTATACCATCAAACTCGGAAAACACCTTTGGGAATATTTTAAATCTTTCCGTTCACAATATGGATTATAATCTAATGCCTTTTAAGGTTTCTGGGGATGTATTAGATAGGAAGTATCAAGCTCGTGAGATGCGTTTTAGCTATTCAGGTCTTTACCAGGCTGAATTAAATGAAAATTGGGGACTTAAAACGGGAATATCTACCCTTTTTACTCAATTGGCTGAGGAATTTACTGATGTAGACAGTTGGTTTTATGTACCAAATTCAACTAAGGTTAATAACCAATTCAATGAAATTCAGTTAGGCGGATTTGCCGAATGGGTTTATAATTCAGGCAAACTCACTATGGTTGGTGGTATACGCACTGATTGTCACAATATTTTTGGTTGGTATGCTACTCCCCGACTTCATGGTAAATGGGAATTCAATCCAAACAATAAGTTGTTTTTTCAAGGGGGGTATGCCAGAAGAACACCTTATGTTTTTGCAGAGCATCTGCCCAATTTAATCAGCAATAGATCCTTGTACATCAATTCAATGAATGTAAAAGATGCAAGTTTAAGTTCTCCCACTTTTGGACTTGAACAAGAGAGAGGTTGGAATATGGGTATATCGTATTACAAGAATTTCATGTTTATGGAATATCCTTCAAGCATTACAATTGATGTATTTCAAACTTTATTCGATTATCAAATAGTGATTGATCGAGAAGCGCATCCGTATGAGGTCAACATTGCAGGAAGGTCAAAAAATCAAGCAGGATATACTAGAAGTGTGCATTTAGAATGGTCTTTTACACCTCGGAGACGAACAGATGTTAAATTCGCTTACAGATTTATTGATAATCAAAAATTCATCGCTGGACAATTAAGGATGAATCCATTTCAAAGCGTTCACCGAGGATTAATTACCTTACACCATAAAACTAGAAACAATTGGTATTTTGACGGCGTATTTCAGCTTAATGGCCCAAAGAGATTAATCAATCTAGTTCCATTCAACGAGCAAGTGAACAATAGTCCTTGGTTCACTATATTTAATTTTCAAACGAGAAAATCATTCAGTAAGAAATTTGAGGCTTATTTAGGTATTGAAAATGTTTTTAACTTTAGGCAAAATGACCCCATTTTAAATATGCCAATAATATCAGTCCCTCCAGTTGGTGGAGATCGAATCTTTGATGCGGCCTTTAACTGGGCTCCGGCTAATGGTAGAATGATCTATATTGGACTGAGATACGATATTTTCTAACGAGTTTGAGATGTTTGTGTCGTTTGAATGGGTTTTAGGACTTTTTCAAACGGCACTTTCTTATTGTATACAAATACATCAATCCAAAACTTAATAATATCGGGGAGATTATAATCAATGATTTCAAGTAGTTTTTCTTTGTCTTTCGGCGATAATTCTTGAAAATCAGGAACATGTTGTAATTCAATCCCTTTATAAACTCCATCTTCAAAGTGGATGACAACAGTTGACAATTGATCTTCAGATCTACCATAAATAACCAATGGTTGCTGATCGCGGGTACTCAAATAAATTTCGAGACCCAAATATTCGAAAAGATGCTTTTCGTTTGACAAATAACCAGCTACAGGAGACATTTTGTTGAATTTTTAAACAAATTAAAACAAAATGTTTAATAAAACAACTATTTATTTTGTTTTTTGTTGAATATATTTAGATATAGCATCATAAAATTGATGTTCTGGCACTAAAGATATTAATAATGCCAAATGTTCTTCAAGTATAATGTTATCTTTTCTTTTAGCAGGGCCTGTTAAAACACTCTCTAAATCTATGCCGCTTGAATTAGAAATTTTTTCAACGGTTTGATGAAGTATAGGCAATAAATAGGTAAATAATTTTGGATCATTCAATACTGTATTCGCAGCAATTGCACAAGCCGTGGTAAAATTATTTATGAAGACTGCTGACAAATGAAGTCTTTTACGTGTTTCTGCTGAAATCTCTACTGACTTTAAATTTAACCTGTTGTTTAAATTTTCAATTGTCTTTTGAATTGTGAAATCCTGAATTTCAGTAAAAATGGGTACTTTGTGCCAATCAACGGTTATTCCTTTTGTAAAGGAATACAATGGATACCAACAACTTACGTTTTGGGGGTATTTTGTAACTATGTCTATTGAACCGCTACAGTAAACAATGATTAACCGATTGTTTCTATTGAGTAATTCGCATACAATTTTCTCAATCACACTATCTGATACTGTTAAAAATAGAATGGCTTCGTTAGTCAAATCAAAACATTCAAATGATTCTCTGGATGATAACCATCCTTTCGTTTCTATTTGATTGAATTCAAACAACTTAACCAAATGCCACCCTAAATTACCTTTGCCAATGATATAAATAGGATGGTTATTCATAAGTCTTTAAGCCATGACTCTTTTTTGAGCTAAAATTCTATCAATTATTGCGAAAGCAAAACCAATAACCATGATAATGGTTCCAAACCAAACTAAATTAATCCATGGGAATTCAATAATCTTTACAACAATGTAATTCTTGACTGGAGTCTTCTCACCGGTTTGAACTACAAAGGCTATTTTTTGTTTTGAAGGATCTGGATCTTGAATATCAAAACTATTGATGGTCATGAAAAATCCTAGTTTATCCAGTTGTACCGGTAATGATTCTAAACTTCCAGTTTGCTCATTAATTAGAATTTCGGGATGAATGATTTCCTTTTCATTCAATCTCTCAACTTCTACTTCCAACCTCAAGGCTAATCCATTTTCACGGCTAGCTTTTTCAATGGCTTTCACAATATATTGGCATTTACCAGAAGAACTAGTCCCTTTTTGTCCTACATAAAGAGTGTCTAACTTGAAAGAACTATAAGGTTCTGTCTTATCCATCCCGCTTTGATAATTGACGTGCGTAAAAACATCTTTGTGCAAGTAATGCTTGGTAGATGGCTCAGCCAATAAGCCCATTTGAGGGTTATTCTGAGTTTTGGGTACAAGTTTAAATGAATCTTTCGGATTGGTTTTTGATACAAATGACACCGTAAAGAATTCATCCAATGAATCGTAATGAATCCCTTTTTTAGATCCCAAATAAACTGCTTTATAACCAATCAAATCCACGGGCTCACCTTGATAGAGAATTTTATTTTCTCTGTTGAATTGGATGCCTTTTTCATCGATTTTACCCGATTGATCTTGTTCCGGCGCAAGATTAATGCCTTCTTGTGAAGTAGTAAGAACGTTCTTCTTAACAGATGAAACCAAGACACCGATTAACAAAACACCAAATCCAAAATGGGAGATTGATGCTCCCCATCTTAGTACTTGATTTTTTCTTTTTCTAAATAGAAATGCGAAATTCAATCCACTAAGTAAAACTCCAAAGAACAAAAAGAGAATAAATTGAAATTCTTCGATTTCAAAACCCCAAGTAAGCACGCCAAAAACAATGATACTTATGATTGCTGGCCATTTTAAATCACGCAATAAATCAGACCATTGGGTTTCTTTGTATCTGAAATATTGTCCAACAGACATCAACAACATGATAGGCATCGCCATCCAAAGTTGGATGTTGTTGTAATCTTGGGCTTGAGGCACTGCATTTTTTAACCCAAACAGTTTATTGAAAACTGGAATGGAAGTAGCGCTAAAAACTTGAACCAGTGACAATATGATGAACAATGAACCTAGAAATATCCAAAATTCACGGCTCAATAAGTGTTCATCTGCTAATTCGGTTTTTTGAGATTTATACAAGTTTTTCAAATACAAACCCAAAACAGCTACGAATAGTCCAATGCCAATGTATTTAATTGCCGTTGTGTAATTATCTTTCCAACTTGCAGGTATTGAATAAGATGCTATAACGACTACCGCAAAAAATGATAATATTGCAATCGTAAATTTTAATCGTTTATCAGTATCTACGAAAGATACTGCAGTTGATAGTCCAATAAATCCAAACAAAAACAACAGTAATTGTCCGCTGAGTCCCAAATCAGTAAACGAGTGAACGCTTGCCTCTCCTAATATTCCGCTTCTGGTTAAAAAAGTAGCGTAAAGAACAAGCCAAAACGAAATTTGTGTCAATAAATGTGAAGTAAATAAATGTCTTCCTGTGTTTTTGCTGATTAGCAACATATGCAAAGCAGATGTCATAATCAACCAGGGCAATAAAGATGCATTCTCAACAGGATCCCAGGCCCAATATCCCCCGAAAGATAAACTCTCGTATGCCCAAAATCCACCCATTATGATTCCGGCACCCAAAATACCTACACAAGCAATGCTCCAAATGATTGCAGGGTGAATCCATGATCTTTGATCTCTTTTCCATAGAGCCGCAACACTATATGCAAAAGGGACAATGGCCAAAGCAAATCCAAGGAACAATGTGGGCGGATGAATGACCATCCAATAGTTTTGTAATAACTTGTTTAAGCCGTTTCCATCTTTAAAAACTTGCAGGTAATTTTCAACGCCAATACTACCAAGGATAGGAATATTCAAGAATTCGGGTCTAACATCTCTTAATAAGTCAAACGGGCTACTACCAATTTTCAGATCACCCCAATGAAACCCTAGAAGCATGGAACCTAATGCAATTTGACCTAATCCAATAATGGCAATGACCGGACTCTCCCATTTTCCTGCGGATCGTCTTAAAATAAGTGCGATGATAGAATTCCAAAAGATCCACAACAAGAATGAACCCTCTTGTCCTTCCCAAAAACATGAAATCATGTAATACACTGGAAGAGCATTGCTTGAATGTCTCCAAGCGTAGAAGAATTCATATCGATGAAAAAATATGATGGAGAATAAAATTGAGAATACTGCAACTACAGAGAAGGAATGCAAATACAGAAAATTTCTAGCCCATTTTTTAAAAGTGCTATTTTCTGAACGCGCATCTTGGAAATAAAAATAACTAAATAGCAATGTAGCGATGAAGCTAATAACAACAAATGAATGCCCAAGATTTCCTAGCCAAAGCCATTCGTTGTTAAATGCTGGCATCTTATTATTATTGGGCAATGACGATAAAATTGTCAGCATATCAGTTTGCAACAGAGGCTTGTTTAACAGGAGCATCTTCATATTTTGAAGGACATTTGCTCAATATAGTTTCTGCTAGAAAATAATCACCTTGACTTTTACCAATAATTACGATGGTTTCTGTTCTTTCCAAATCTTGCGGCTTTGGTTGTAAAAAGATGACCTTTTTTTCGAAATTCAAAGAATCTATAGCGGTAAATTCCAAATGATTTGCATCTTTTTGAGCGTCGTAAACTATGGGTTTAGCCTTGTTTAATTTGCAAGCTATGTGGTAACTTTTGTTTGGATTTTCAACTTTGAGTTGATCGGCTTCTTTGAATGAAACGTATTTTGTGGTATTGCCGTATAAACTTACAACGCTTGCTACACCTAGCCCAGCAATAACGATTAAAGCAATTTGTAATGGTTTCATTTTTGATTCTTTTCGAGTTTGGAAACTTTTCGATCCAATTTTACTAAATAAATGACTATGCCTATGAAGATAATCGACAGAACGGCAATAACCACGTTAAACTTAGCATTGTTAGCGAGCAATTTTGCTGCTTTATCTGATGTTTGGAAAATATTCATTCTAGTCTTGTTCTAAAGTTAATTCTTCGAGTTTTTTAATTCTTATCCGCATAATGGCTATCCAACTAAATACTCCTATCCAACCCAAAATAGCTGGATAAAAGAACATTCTTAAGGTATTGTCAAGATCGTATTGGTTAAAACCAACAGATCCTCCAGAACCAGGATGAAGTGAACCCTCTGTAAGTTTGGGCATTATAGCAATCAAAGCCATAAAAATTGGATAAATCAAGACACTGTATACAGAAGAAATTCTGGCCTTTTGATATGGGTCTTGAATGGAAGATCTTAATATCAAATATGCTAGGTACATAGACATGCCTATTGCAACTCCATTTAACTTAGGATCTTCGGCTGGCCACCAACTTTGCCAAGTTACTCTTGCCCATGCTGCACCAGTTAAACATCCCAAAATACCGTTTAATATTCCAATTTTCAAAAAGCTATCTGATAGTAAATCATAGAACATATCGCCTTTTCTTAAATAAAGTATTGAAGCCACCGCAGAAACACCTAATAAGAAAATCATGCTAAACCACATGGGTACATGATACAGAAGATTGCGTATGCTTTCGTTCAAAATGGTTCTGTTTGGAAAGCCAAATTCCACTTCATCAATCAATTTAAGCTCCCCTGAACTAGAAATCTCTTCCAACTTAGCGACCTTGCCATTTCCTGTTGATAATGTATCGCTCATTGATTTTTCAATCCAAAATGCTTGTGGAAAATACATCCATGATGGAGTGTTTTCTTTAGTTTCAACTTCTAATAATATATCGCAAAGTCCAGATGAAGTCTTTCCTAAATTGATACTAATTGGAGTAGACAGATGATTGTCCTTACGAACAAGCTGACTTCCGGGAGTTTCCCAAAGTAGATCTTTTTTTACTACTACTAGTTTATTAATCTTTGTTTCTTCAGGACAATTATAAAGTTCAATACCTAAAAATTGTGTTGAGTCAGACATAATCAATGTTTTATCAACAGCAGAAATTCCTGGTTTTAATTTGATGGTGAGTCCACCAATTAGCGAATACAACACCAAAGCCGACGCAAAAAAGAATAAGATTCGATATTTATTTAAGTGTTTCAAGATTTTAGATTTGACCTTCTTTGAATTTCTTGATTGATAAGTCCTAATTCCCTGCCCATTTGTCCGGCCATTCCAGAGTTTTCTTGAGCTCTACGCGTCAAGTAGGGAATAACTGCTAAAACGGGTCCATATGGCACATATTTAGCCACTTTATAACCTGAATTTGATAGATTAAAACTAATGTGATCGCTCATACCTAATAATTGCGAGAAGAAAACACGAGTATCTGTTGGGTCGATGTTTAGTTCACTCATTTTCTTTGCTCCCAAAATGGAACTAAGCTCATTATGAGTGCCAATACAGATTGAAACGCGATCGATGTTTTGAATACACAGTTCAATAGCTTCATTATAATCTTTATCTGTTGCTTCTTTGTTGGGTTGAATAGGACTTGGATAATTAAATTCAATGGCTCTTGAACGTTCTTTTTCCATATATGCTCCACGAACCAATTTAAATCCAAGAAAGTGATTACCCGCAGAAAGTTGTTTCTTCAAGTATTGCAAACGATCGTGTCTATACATTTGAAGTGTGTTATAAATGATGCACTGATCTTGATTATAAGATCTCATTGCATCTTCTGCCAAATCATCAATGGCTTTTTGAATCCAAGATTCTTCTGCATCTACAAAAAGTCTTACTTTCAAGTCAAATGCAGTTTTACAGATTTTGTAGAATCTCTCCATACCGTCATTCCATTCTGATTGTTCAGATTTTGATAATTCTTGGGAAGAGGATACTTTTTCAAGAATTTTAGATGAAACTATTCCGGTAACCTTAAATACCGAAAAAGGAATGTCTTTGTTATTCTTCGCTTTTTCAATGGTTTTGATGATTTCAGAACAAGTCTCGTTGAAAACTGCTTCATTGTCTTCACCTTCCACAGAATAATCAAGAATGGTACCTACATTTCTTGAAGAAAGGGAAGATATGGCTTGATCACATTCTTGAATGTTTTCACCACCACAAAACTGTTCAAAAATGGTCTTTTTAATGATGAATTTAAATCCCAAGCGAACGGCAATTTGCGCCAACGCAGGCCCCCATTTCAATAGAATTGGGTAATCAAATGATTTAAACAGTGTTTTAGCTTTCTTCAAGTCGCTGAAAGACTTGCCATTAAAGGCAATTTCAGTGTTTTCAAAGGAAATATTTAACCCCTCCTTCATACTAATTTGATACAAAATAACGATAAAAAGACCGACTTAAGGCAATCGCAATTGAAGTTTTTCAATAGCTTCTTGAAGCAGTGGGTGTTTTGACATTAAAAACTCCAATTTTTCTTTGTCTGTGTAGGGTTTTCGGGATACGGCTTCTACCTCTCCCATTTCAACTAATATTTGTTTGATTCTACCATTGGAAAGTTGATTGAGTTCCCTGAGTAATTCAAGCCTTATTTCTTCAATAGTATGAATGTGCATTTTGGAATTAACTATGAATTTCAGAGTTTCATCGTGTAATTCCGTTTTAATTGAATTCAACAATCCGGCGATTCTTGGACCCTGATTCTTGACTATTTCAGCTATAATCTTACCTGTATCTAAATCTTCTATTGGTTTGGAATCTTCTTCTATAGGTTTGGGTAGTTCTTCTATGGAATCTTGAAAATTTTCAACAGAAGATCGCTTTTTTTGTTTGAATGCTTCCCTACTGAGTAATCCCATTCTAGTGGACTCAATTTTTTTAACTACATCTTCTTTTATGGATGGAGTTGTTTTAAATGAAGCTGTTTGAGGAGATTTTGTTGAAGCAGTTGTTGATGTATCAACTAGTTTTTTTTTAAAGTCATTTAGATTGGGAATGTCTTTCATGAAAGAACGAAGATTCACCAATTTTAAAATCATCAATTCAATAAGAAGGCGATGATTTCTTGAAATCCTATATTTCTCATCTGCTTCATTTGAAATATTTAAAGCATTAAGCAAGAAATGAATATCGAATTTCTTGGATTGCTCTTTGTATTTTTCTTTGAATGATTCAGAAACATCCAATAACGAATTGGTCATTGGGTCAAGACTGACTATCAGATTTCTGAAATGTTGAGACATTCCACTGGTAATCAGAGAAGCGTCAAATCCTTGATTAAGTACCGAATTTATGGTTAACAAGGCAGAGGCTGAATCATTGTTGAGCATATTGTCTGCCAACGAAAAATACGTATCCATGTCAAGAATGCTCAACATTTCTACGGCTTTCTCATAGGTGATTTCACCTCCAGAAAAGCTCACCAACTGATCAAACATGCTTAGTGCATCTCTCAATCCACCATCTGCTTTCCGGGCAATGAGGTGAAGTGCGTCTTCGCTTACTTTAATTCCTTCCTTTTCAGCAATTCCAACCAAATGTTTCACCATATCGGTTACTAAAATTCGATTAAAATTAAAGACTTGGCACCTGCTTAATATGGTTGGAAGAATTTTGTGTCTTTCGGTTGTGGCCAGAATAAAAATTGCATAGCTCGGAGGCTCTTCTAATGTTTTCAAGAAAGCATTAAATGCCGCCGTAGATAACATATGAACCTCGTCAATAATATACACTTTGTATTTTCCAACTTGCGGTGGAATCCGAACTTGATCCATCAAATGACGTATGTCATCTACGGAATTATTCGAGGCAGCATCTAATTCGAAAACATTAAAAGCAAAATCATGATTTTCATTTACCTCATCGGTAGTATTTATCACCTTTGCTAAGATTCTTGCACAGGTAGTTTTTCCAACCCCTCTAGGACCGGTAAATAAAAAAGCTTGGGCTAATTTATTGTTCTTGATCTCGTGCATGAGCGTTTCAGCCACATGTTTTTGTCCAACAACATCGTCAAAAGACATTGGACGGTATTTTCGAGCAGAAACTATAAATTGTTGCACACTGCAAATTAAAACGAAGTATTTTAATCCAACAATCTAAACAACCCCATTTTATACACCGAATGCAGGATTTATCCCCAATGCTGATAAATTCAGTAATTACTCTTTAAATTTGATTCATCATGATAATTGGAGACGTGTTAAATCCGTTTGAATTGCCTTCTGTATCGGGCAAAAATGTAAGTTCGTTTGATTACGCTGACAAATCGGCTTTTTTAGTAATTGTTACCTGTAATCATTGCAAATACTCACAATCCTATTGGAATAGAATCATCAAGCTAGCTCATAAATACGAAGAAGACAATTTAGGTATAGTAGCTATTTGCGGAAATGACGTGATTCAATATCCTCAAGATAGCTTTACAAATATGGTTGAAATAGCCAATCAACGTCAATTTCCATTTGAATATCTACATGATGAAAATCAAACAGTATTAAAAGCACTAGGCGCAGAAAGAACCCCAGAGGTTTTCTTATTCAACTCAAAAAGAGAACTCGTATACAAAGGCGCCATTGATGATAGCTGGGAAAATGAAGCAACAGTAACTTCGGTATACTTAGAAGACGCAATTGAATACGCACTTGACGGAGTAGATATAGACTATCCAGAAGTACCTGCAGTTGGTTGCTCAGTTAAATGGAAGTAAAAGTTGCTTTTATAACAGGGGCCTCAAGTGGCATAGGCAAATCGTTAGCTTTTAGGGCTGCTCATGAAGGATATGCCACCCATCTTGCAGCACGTAATGAAAATGCTCTCAAAGAAATTTGCCAAACAATAAACAACCAATTTGGTATCCTTTCAACCTATTCTGTGACCGATGTAAGTCAAGAATCCGATTGTAAACGTTTTGTTGAAGAAGGTATTTCTAAACACGGACATATTAATGTTTTAATCAATAATGCTGGGATCTCCATGAGAGGGATTTTCAATGAAACTGAAATTCCTGTTTTAAAAGAACTTATGAATATAAATTTTTGGGGATCTGTTTATTGTACCAAGTTCGCTTTGCCTTACATTTTACAAACTAAAGGGTCTATTGTTGGGGTTTCTTCTATTGCAGGTTATAAAGGTTTGCCAGCTAGAACAGGATACAGCGCAAGCAAATTTGCGTTGCAAGGATTTTTAGAAAGTCTGCGAAACGAAAATTTAAAAACTGGTCTGCATGTGATGATTGCCTGTCCTGGCTATACTGAATCAAATATCAGAAAGTCAGCCCTGAATTCTCAAGGTGTTGCCCAAGGTGAAACACCATTAAATGAATCTAAATTAATGAGTTCTGAAGCTGTTGCCATTGAAATTTGGAAAGGCATAAAACAAAAACGTTGGTACATCATCATGACTCTTCAAGGGAAATTAGCCGTATTTATCAATAAATGGTTTCCAAAACTTGCAGATAGATTGACCTATAACGTCATTTCTAAAGAACCCGATAGCCCATTCAAATAAGCCATGAATATAAATATCAACGAAGTTATTACCGTGTTTTTTACCCTATTTGCGGTAATAGATATTCTCGGTGCAGTGCCAATTTTAGTGAGTTTAAAAAGAAAAATCCCTGACATTCATCCTGGTAAAGTAACATTAGCTAGCTCTGCACTGATGATCGGATTTCTTTTCATTGGTGAGTATTTTTTAAAATACTTAGGGATTGATCTCGCATCTTTTGCTCTAGCAGGTAGCATTGTGATGTTTATCTTGGGACTTGAAATGGTTCTAGGTGTTGATATTTTCAGAAATGACCCTGACACTCAAGCTGGAAGTATTGTACCTGTAGCCTTCCCCATTATTGCAGGATCAGGAACTCTTACCACTATATTATCACTAAAGGCAATTTACGATAAAACCACTATTTTAAGTGGTATTATACTAAATGTGGTATTGATTTTTATTGTTCTGAATGCCACCGGATGGTTTGAGCGTAAAATCGGAAAATCTGGAATGATGGTGATGAGAAAATTCTTCGGAATAATTCTATTGGCAATTGCCGTTAAACTCTTTAAAACCAATCTTTAAGACTTTAGTCTAGGAGCGATTTATATAGTTCGTAATACTGATTACTGATGTTTGTCGCATCCATTTTGGTCAGTAATTTAGTATAGTCGGGATGTTTTGATTGTGTGAGTTGTAAAATCGACTGGGAAATATCTGTCACATTTTTTGGATCAAACCAAATAACCGATTCGACGCCATTTACCAACTCCTGAAATACTGGGATTTTTGAAACTGCCATGGGAATTCCAATGGTTGCAGCCTCCACTAACGGGATTCCAAATCCCTCAGAAAAAGATGGATAGATAAATCCTGAACTCTTTATCAATAATTTCTCTAGTTGTTCATCTGAGGGATATTGATAAAATAGCACTCGATCAGTTAAATTCAAATTTACAACAAGCTTTCTTAGATCTTGCTCCAAATTGCCTTTTCCTGCTAAAATTAGATTATGTGGAAACAAATGACAGACTTTGGAAAAGGCATTAATCAAATTCAAATGGTTCTTCCTAGAAACATATGATGAGTGATATATGAAATAAGGAAATTCCAAATCTGGCACCCAAGATCCGATTGAATATTTTGTTGAAATAGATTGATATAAAACTTTAATATTCAATCTTTTTCTAAAGTAATACTTATCGAGCTCAGATGTGTAATACTTCTTGATTTCAGAGGCGGTAAATTCACTAGTTGCAATAATGATATCTGCTCTTTTTAAAGCATACTGTGTTTTGAAATCATAAATCAATCTATCCAAAAAAGGATAATCATTCGGACGGCTTTTAAATAGAACATCGTGAATGGTAACAACCGTTTTCATAGATGTTGGAAGATCAAATGGGATTTCATTCGATAATCCGTGAAATATATCTGCTCCCCATTTTGAAGCTGCCTTTCCAAGTCCGTACGACCTCCACCAGGGAAATGCACCATTGGGTTTATCCAATAAATTCACTTCAAGCTCCGATGCATACTTTGATTTTAAACCATCCACCAAGGTTCGGGAGTAATTCCCGAGCCCTGATGAATTGTGAAAATATCTTTTTGCGTCGAAAGCAATTTTCATGGAACAATCGTTTAAACAGATACCCCGAAGTCTCTTAAAGCATCATTCAAAGTGGTTTTTTGGTCAGTGCTTTCTTTTCTTTGTCCAATGATCAAAGCGATGGGCACATAAAATTCCCCACCTTTAAATTCTTTCTTGATGCTCGAAGGAATAACCACAGACCTTGGAGGTATGTATCCTTTCGGCAATTCTTCACCTGTATTGGCATCTATAATCTTAGTACTCATTGTAAGAGTCAATCCAGCGCCAAGAACAGCCTCCTTACCTACGTGAACTCCTTCAACAACAATGCATCTTGATCCTACAAAGCATCCATCCTCAATGATCACTGGAGCTGCTTGAACAGGTTCTAAAACACCGCCAATTCCTACACCACCAGACAAATGCACATTTTTTCCAATTTGAGCGCAGCTTCCTACTGTTGCCCAAGTATCAACCATTGTTCCAGAATCTACGTAAGCTCCAATGTTCACATATGACGGCATAAGAATTACTCCTGGAGCAATAAAAGCTCCATGTCTTGCAACCGCATGTGGAACCACGCGAATTCCCAATTCATCGTAATTCTTTTTCAATGGCATTTTATCGTAAAATTCCAATGGACCGGCATTGAATTTCTCCATCTGTCTAGTTGGGAAGTACATAATTACGGCCTTTTTAACCCAATCGTTCACTTGCCAAGTTCCATCTTCTAGAGGCTGAGCTACTCTCAAATGCCCTTTGTCTAAGGCCTCAATAATTTCTTCAATAACTTTAACATTGGCAGATTCTTTTAAAAGTTCTCTGTTTTCCCAAATTTCCTCGATAAGTGTGCGGTGGTTTTCCATTGTCATTTCCTAAATTGCAACAAAATTGTTTCGCAAAGTTGCGAAATGTTTTTGAAGAGATATATGAGAGTAATTAACAAAAATTTAGCGATGTGCCTTTTCGCCGCATCAATGTTTCCTCTATTTGGACAAATGTCAACTCCCAACTGGCAGGAAAAATCTAGAAATACGGTTTTTTTAGAACAAAAAGGAAGTAAAAATTTAACCATCGAAGACGCTTTCAATCCAAAGAACTACCCTTCTGGTCCCATATTTACTTCGTATCCCTCTTCGACTTTTGTTGCATATCAGTACATTAGAAATAAGGAGAAAGGGAACCATATTTATAAAGCCAATCCTGGAATGGGTGAATTGAAGTATTCTGAACAAATTTTGGTTCATTTTGATTCAGTACAAGCTGCCATGAAAACGTTAGGGGTTTCTGTTGGATTTTTAAGCTTCCATTTTGATACAGAAGAGGCCGGCTGGTTCTTGGCAGGTGATCAGGTTTTCAATTTTTTTCTCCGTCCCGGAGGACGTTTTGAAGCCTACTCCATGTTGAAGCTATCAAAAGACCGTGTAGCTGAAGAAATCTCTACAACTGACCAAGCTTGTATTTATCCCAAGGGAAAAACCACCTGCAGAATGGCGGCTTATGTTGAAAATCACAACATTTACGTTTCAGATCTCGAAAAAACCACTCAAATCACATTTGACGGACAAGAAGGTATTGTATACGGACAATCTGTTCATAGAAATGAATTTGGCATCACCAAAGGGTTGTTTTGGTCACCTAACGCTCACAAATTGGCTTTTTACCGAATGGACGAGCGCAGGGTCACAAAGTACCCCATGTTTTCTATCAACGAACGACCTGCAAAACCAACTGAAATTAGATATCCCATGGCTGGAGACAGCAGTCATACAGTAACCATAGGAGTTTATGACCCTTACACAGGAAAAAGCGTTTATTTAAAGACAGACGGCGAATATGATCAATATTTAACCAATGTAACTTGGTCTCCCGATTCAAAATCCATTTTCATTGCTCGTGTAAATCGTGGTCAAAACAAAATGGACCTTTTAGAGTACTCTTCTGAAACTGGTGAACTGTTAAAATATCATTTTTCAGAATCAGATTCTAAATACGTAGAACCAGAAAACGGACCCATATTTCTTGGAAGTACAAATAAATTCATTTGGCAAAGCGAACTTGACGGTTTCAATAAGTTGTATTTGTACTCAAATGGAAAAGTAACCAAACTTCAACTTCCCGAAGGCATTTACGAAGTAACTGAAGTTTTGGGCCTTTCTTCAGATGAAAAAACCATTATTTGTGTGGGAACTTATAACACTGCATTAAATAGAGCCATTTTCAAAATTGATATCACAAAAAATAAAAGTGAGTTGATCAATTATAATTTGGGCGGCGCACCTTCATTGGTATTTCATAAAATGAATCCTTTTATTGTGGCAACTTGCAGTCATATCAATGTAAATCGAGAAATTATTGCCATAAACTGGACTGAGAAAATGAATCAAAAGGTATATACCATACCAACATTGCTTTATGAAAACAAAAACCCCATCGAAGATTTCAATATCGGGAAAATAGAATTGAGCAGCATTGAGCATTCAACTGACAAGGTTACCTTGTTTACTAGAACCTTCTACCCTCCTAATTTTGATGCTACAAAGAAGTATCCTGTGGTAGTTTATGTTTATGGTGGCCCACATGCGCAAATGGTTACCAACTCTTGGTTAGGCGGCGGAAACTTATGGATGGCATACATGGCTTCAAAAGGATATATTGTTTTTACCCTTGATAACAGAGGTTCTTCTCATCGCGGATTTGAGTTTGAAAGTGCAGTACATAGGCAATTGGGCACCCTAGAAATGTCTGATCAATTGGCTGGACTAGAATGGTTGAAGTCCCAGTCTTATATAGATTCATCGAGAATTGGCGTTCATGGTTGGAGCTTCGGTGGATTTATGACTACGAGTTTAATGACAAGACAAGCAGGTAAGTATAAGGTAGGTGTTGCTGGTGGGCCGGTTATTGATTGGAAATACTATGAAATCATGTATACCGAGCGATACATGGATAAACCTGAAGAAAATCCTGAAGGATATAATGCAAATAACTTGATCAACCATGCTGATAAATTGCAAGGCAGGTTGTTGCAAATCCATGGAGCTGATGACGATGTTGTTGTTTGGCAGCACAGTATGATGTTTGTTAAAAAATCAGTTGAATTATCTAATCCTAATCTAGATTATTTTGTCTACCCAGGACATAAACACAATGTGTCTGGACGTGACAGAATTCATCTTTACAAAAAAGTGAGTCAATACTTCTTTGATCATTTATAATTAAAATGGGCAATTTCAATTACAACGGTGAGAATGTAGAGGTGGTTGAATGCCCGAGGGATGCCATGCAAGGGATAAAGCAATTTATCCCAACTGAAACTAAGATAAAATATATTAGCAAGTTACTTGCTCAGAATTTTGATGTTCTAGATTGTGGAAGCTTTGTCAGTCCGGCAGCAGTGCCTCAAATGGCTGACACTGCCGAAGTAATAGAGGCAATAAGTAAAATTGAAACCTCCACTAAGTTATTAGTCATTGTGGCCAATGAGAGAGGAGCAATAAGAGCTGCTGCTTTTCCCAAAATAAAATATTTGGGGTATCCGTTTTCAATCAGTGAAACATTTCAGCGGCGAAATACCAATCAAACACGCCAAGATGCATTTTTACAATTGGCTAAAATACAAGAAATTGCCTTAGCTTCAGGCAAACAAGTGGTTGCATATATCAGTATGGCTTTTGGAAATCCGTATGGAGATGACCACAACAATGAAATGATTCAGGAGTGGTCTGAGAAAATTGCGGGTTTAGGAATCAGAGTAATCAGTTTGGCAGACACAACAGGTCTTGCCACGCCAGAACAAATAGAAATAACCTATAAAAAAATCATTCCGCATCTTCCGCATGTAAAAATCGGTGGCCATTTCCATGCGACTTTAGCTGAATCATCAACAAAGATAGAGGCGGCCTTGAGAGGTGGTTGTAGACGACTTGATGGGGCTATTTTAGGTTTCGGAGGGTGTCCATTCGCTAATGATGAACTAATTGGGAACGTGCCTACCGAGTTACTCATGGAAAAGTTAGGCAAAAAAATTGGCCGCGACTTACTAGAAGAGGCGGCCAAAGCATACAGTGGTTTTTAATTCATTGATTAATGCACCTTTTGGTATCTCAATAATTCAATGATTACATCTAATTTTTGCAAGATAGAATCGTTGTAATCTGATTCTTTTGCTCTGATAATGATTGATGAAGGGTTTGTTTGATTGCCTGAATCTTCATTTTCAAATAAATCGAAAGGAGATATTCCCAAAGCTTCACATATTTTCTCCATGGTATCTACTCTCATGGACTGCTTTTTAAGCATATAGTGAAAACCTTGTTCGCTCAACCCACATAATCTTGCTAACTCTTTAATCGGGATTCTCTTCGCCGCAGCAAGATTTTTAATCTTGTTGTAATCTAATTTACTCACTTCCTTTTTGGTATTAGTTTATCATATTATACTTATGCATTTATCAGCATAATGTATAAACTGACTTTTTACTTTTTTATTTTGCAAGGAAATAAGAAAATTTCATTATGACAATAGTAGGACTGAAATTAAAATTAACAATAATGGATTTCTAGTTTTTAATTCTATTCTTGCTCAATATGGAATTTACGGCCTCTTTGTAATTTTTACCAATGGGCACTTCTACTCCATCTTCAAGTATAATGGTTGAATTTTGAATGGCTTTTATTTTATTCAATGCAATAATAAAACTCCTGTGAATTCTTATGAATTGATCTTTAGGCAGTCCAGCTTCCATATTTCTCATTGTTTGAAGGGTTACAATTCTTTTATCGGCAGATACCCAGATTTTCACGTAATCAGCAAAGGCTTCGATGTGATGAATTTCATTAAAAAAGATTTTTTGAAATTCACCATCAACTTTGACATAAACGTAATCATTTTCCGTATTGGCTGGTTCAACGGTAATTGAAGATCTGTACTCGAGATATTCTTCTAATCTCTTTATAGCTTTATTCAATCTATCTGGTGAAATAGGCTTTAGCATATAATCTAAAGCTTCAAATTCAAAGGCTTCAGCAGCATAGTCGGAAAATGCTGTTGTAAAAATAACTGCATAAGGCATTGGATATTGACTTTTAACAAAGTCTAACCCAGTTTCACCCGGCATTTGAATGTCTGTAAAAACAACATCTGGAGAGAGTGATGATAATTGCTCAGATAGACCTTGGGTAGAAGAAAACGTACCCACAATTTGAATATTAGAATATGCTTTTAAAAGACTTTCCAATACGGTGATTGCCAATGGTTCATCATCAATGATAACAGCTTTAATTTGATTGTTCATGTTAAATATTTATTATAAGATCCACACGATACACCCCATCTTTTGCAGATGATTTTAAATCATGTTCGTTAGGATAGATTAAATTAAGTCGTTTTTTTATGTTTTGCAATCCGATACCCCCTAATTCTTCGTTTTTCTTCGACGGGATAAAAGAATTTTCGATAAGAAATCGGAATCCTTTGGGTGTCTTGTTTGCAAACAATCTTATGAATCTATGATCAGGTAGCACAGATTCAGAATGTTTGAATGCATTTTCTACCAAAGTAAGAAATAACATAGGTTCAACTGGTTCATCATTCAAATCCTCCTCAATATTGACATCAATTTTAACTTTATCACCCAATCTAAGTCTTTCAATTGAAACATAATCTGCAACGTGAGCCATTTCTTTTTTAACAGATACTTTTCCTTGGTTGCTCTCATAAAGAATGTAACGTAGAATATTTGACAATCTTAAAACTACCTCTGGAGCCGCATCTGATTTTGACAAGGTTAGAGCATACAAATTGTTCAAAGAATTAAACAAGAAATGTGGGTTAATCTGTGATTTTAAAAATTTCAATTCCGTTTGTAATTGAATTTGCCTAAGGTCTTTATTTATTTTTTGATCGCCATACCACTGCTTTACTAATTTAAGCACCATAGTTAATATGACCGAAAAAATCACATTTATTACCAGAAACAAGAAAAATGTATCTGACCAAACGAGATTTTGAAGTTCGGCATTATTAATTACCATGTGAACCAAAATGCTCAGCGGAAAGCATACACTGAGGATTCCCAGGGATAAGCTAATTAGATAAATCAAATAGTGCCTATTTAGCAGAAACCTTGGAATCAAGAAATCATTATTAAAATATGCAATTACAGCATGCAATACTAAAATACCGTTAGCAATGATAAAGGACTCAAAAGAATTCACCCCAAGGGGCAAAACAAAGCTATAAATCCATGCATATGAAGTCCAAAACAATAGATGGTCTAACTTCCAACTCAGAAAGTTATGTTCAAGTCTTTGGAGGTATGTTTTTTGAGGATTTGGCAAACGATTAATTACCGATGTTTCTAAACAATTCTAAACCAATGTTTAAAATTCTTTCGGTATTTAAAATTCTTGTACTAGAATGAGCCGCTGAATGCAGAAAATCTAATGAAAATAACTTTGGAGTGTTGCTTTCTGCAAAATAATAACTAGCTGCAATGTAACCGACCAAATTAATGACAAGCAGGCCGATCAATATGATGATTTTCTTATTTACTTTCTGTGCCATAATTTAAATATCTAATATCAATATTTATGCCAATTGAGTGTTAGACGTATTTAAGTGACAAAATGTTTCATTTAAGGTTAAAAAAATCATTCACAATAACTGTTGATAAGTTCAAAATGCTAGAATCTTCTTTATTTAATGGCTTTTCAGCATCAATTGACACTTTGTCAGTCCCTAGCCAAAAAACACCTTCGTCATTTATTAATCCCGTAACTCCAGGTATATTAAACCAAGCAAATCTTGGGTGATTTGCCTCAAGCGCAGGTCTAGAATATCTAAGTAAACTCCGATTGCCTTTTGGAAATAACTTTTCATTTCTAATTTCATTTTGGCTCCATCCCATCAGATGAAACATCGTTGAATATATATCTGTTTGAGAAATCGTATAATCAATTCTCTTATTTCTAAATGTTGACTTTAACGCTCCACCTGCGAAAATAATTGGAATATGAAAAAAGTCCTTTTGTCCAAAGTTGGTTTGTTGTGAACCCAAATTCTTTCCATGGTCAGAAACTAGCACAACCAGTGTATTTTGATATTTATTTGATTTTTTTATTTTACGAAAAAACTCTCCCAATTCATGATCCAAATACTTTGCCGTTCTAATCATCTTTTGCTTATCTGAGCCCCTATTATTAGGCACCGCATCATACGGATCGTGCGTACTGAGTGTCAATAAACTAATAAATTGTGGATTTTCATTATTAGAAGATGTCAAAAATCGTTTTGAAATTACTTGCAGCATATCAGCATCTTGAATTCCCCAGCTGCCTAAATTGTATTTAGTTTTAGTTGATAATGAATTCAGATCGTGAATTTCATCAATTCCAGATTGTTCAAAGTAATATCTCTGATTTGCAAAATGAAGATCAGAACCGTAGTAAAATGAAGTATGATAATTCAGTGATTTCAAATCTGAAATTATATTTGGCAATTGTGATGATTTCTCCGGAAACGCCAACATTCCTTGCCAAGGATGTCCAGGCCAACCACTAAAAATTGAAACTAAACCTTTATCAGTTCTATCGCCCGTGGCATATGCATGGGTAAACGCTAGTCCCTCTTGCGCAATATGATCTAAATTCGGTGTGACTGCAGCGATTTTTCCATTAAAAAAATGAGATAATTCTGCAGAAAGTCCTTCTAAAACTATCAGGATGATGTGCGGACTAGTTTTCTGTAATTTAATTGAATCATTTTCTGATTTTGGAAATAATTTATAATAGTAAGTTGTATCAAAAAAACTTGAATCTTTGAAATGCGATACATCGGGAATTTGATTTCCTTGAATCAGAGAATACATGAAATTCCAACTGCTATTTAAAGCAAGCTGATTTTCAAAATTCGTATTGAAGCGCATTGCATTTTCAATGGTTAGTGGACTTTTTCCTAATCCACCCCTGGCGGTAATAGCAAGAAACGCACATAAAATAACTATTTTAAATGGCGCAGACTTATACTCTGGGTATATAAGTTTAGATAATTTAGAGTATCCCCAATATGCAAATCCGAAAACCAAAAAGATTACAATCACTAAGATAATCCAATTAGCAAAACTCAACGAAGCAAATGCTTCAGATGGATTCTTCAGGTAAAATAGTGCCTGAGAATTGATTCTACTGCCCCATTGTCGCAATAAAATGAAGTCAGCAAAGTTGGTCGAAACTGTTATTAAAAACCATGAAAATAAAGCTAACTTCTCGCCTAATTTCCCTGAAATTAAACCAATCATCAAAATAAGGATTAAGCCATAAGAACTCCATGAAATATCTTGCAATAATCCAGAATACCAAATTTCACCTAATCTAACGTCTTGAAACGACAGGCTCACCGCTATTCTCAAAATGCCTTGAATTACAATAAAAACAATCCACAGTGTACCATAAAACAAGAAAAACCTACTCGAAAGCAGGTTTTTCTTTAGTGATTTGATCAGGTGTGATAACATTAATCAATGACGATTATTTTTCCAAGTGACCAACGATTTTCGTTGTTATGCACCGAAATATAGTAGGCACCGGGATTTAATACAAATTGAGCATTTGTAGTGTTCAATACATTACGACCTGTAGCATCATACACTGTTATTATTGAAGATTCAGGTAATCCATCAATGTTCACAATTCCATCGCTTGGATTTGGATATAATTTCAATGAGATTGGCTGTTGAAGATCATTCATTACTGAAGTTAAAACCACTTGGATGTAGGATGTTTTTGTGACAGAATGACTTCCAAATGAATTGCTTGCATCTAATTTAACCGTATACTGGCCTGTTTGAGTGAATTTTAATTGTGGGTTCCTAGATGTAAGTGTTGTTGAATTTTGCAATAAGTATGTGTTAGGAGTGATTGTCCAAGTGTAAGATGTAGGATTGTTCGCTGTTAAATCAACAAGAGTGATGTTCTCATTAACCATTGGCTTGGTTTTGGTCGCTGTAAAATCAACAACAGGTTTTGCTGTGCTGTTAGTTGAAACATTGATATAGTTATTCTTCAATTCTTCGTCAGAAGAGGATGAATTACTTGCTTTCAATTTTACTGAATAAGAACCAGCAGAGTTAAACGAAACATAGATTATTGAATCGGTCAATTTGGATCCTGCTTGCAAGGTATATGTAGATGGAGTGATTTCCCAATTTAAACTTGTAGCATATTCAGTAGAACTTTTTATAGAAATGGTTTGATCAACAATGGGTGAAGTGTTGTTAGCAGAAAAAGAGGAGTTAACACTTAAAAGCAAAGGAACTCTTCGAATAACATTATTATAATGATCAGGAATGTAAAAACTCTTTTGGGCCTTCATATATGCAAAATGATACATTCGACCAAAGCGCGCAATTGAAATGTCGCCGTTAACATATCCAGATGTCCCTTCTTTCCCCGTATACACAGTGAGTTTTCCATTGACATACATTTTTATGCACTGTGCTTCCAGAATATAAATGACATTTTCAACTTTAATTACATCCAATGGATAATCCAATCCTTGAGAAATAATAGTGGTAACTTCACCGGTGAATGTATTTACTCTTCGAATTGCTTTATTGTTTCTATCTGCAACCAATAAAAAAGAATCACTTTCAAGTCCAATGCCGGAAGGATATGAAAATTGAGCATTTGAACCAGTTCCATTTTTGAAACCTAAAGAACCGTTACCAGCTACGGTTGATACATTGCTTCCATTGATCAATCGGATGGCATGATTATCAAAGTCACAAACAAAAAGTCTGCCCTTAGAATCAAATTCCAAATCTTCTGGAGAAGCAAATTCTGCATCACTTAGAGCACCGTCTTTATATCCTCCAAGAAAAGAAACCTTTCCTGTCATGGTAGACCAAACGGCCTCATTAGATGAGTTTACAAATCTCATTCCTTTTCTAATCAGGCAATTATTTTTATCTGCAATATAAATATCATTGGTTTTGGGATGAACTGCACAACCTGCTGGCGTTGAAAACCTAGAAATTAAACCTGTTCCATCGGTGCTTCCAAGGGCTTGGAAATCAGTTGGATCCCCCCTGAATCCTCCTCTATTTCTAGAGATATTACCAATAATTAGCATCACATTGTGCTCATCGGTGATATAGATTCTATTGTTTGTATCTATAGCTACACCCAGTGGTCTACTGAAATATTCTTGCGTAACATCATTGGCTGCTGTAGCATTAAACTTGGCCGAATCAGTATATTGGATACCAGCAATAGTTGAGACGGTTTGAGCTTTTAATTCGAAAATCGAAATAGTCAAACCCAATAAAAGGCCCGTGTAAAGAAAAGATCTTTGCATGAGCCGAAATAAATTAATAATTGTTTAATTCTCTAAACTACTTATCCCCAATAAGATGCTTTGTTCAATTTTGTTGTAAATATCTGAATACGAACGTTTTTCCAAGTCCTTACCAATCATGGCTTTGTATAATTCTAAATATCTTGAAGAAATGTTAACCAACCATTCGTCGGTCATCGTTGGAATTAATTGGCCTTCAAGTCCTTGAAAACCATTTTCCATGAGCCATTCTCTAACAAATTCTTTAGATAACTGTTTTTGGGGTTTTCCTTCAGCTTGGAGTTGATCGTAAGAATCAATGTAGAAAAATCGGCTACTATCAGGTGTGTGAATTTCATCAATCAACATGGGTTCGCCGTCTTTAATCCCAAATTCATATTTAGTATCAACCAATATTAAACCTTGCTTTTGGGCATATTGAGTACCAAAGTTGAAAAGTTCAATTGATTTTTGATACAGATAATCAAGATGCTCTTTGGAAATGATATTTTTAGCCAATATTTCATCATAAGATGTGTCCTCGTCGTGCCCAGAAGTGGCTTTTGTTGCTGGAGTTATGATGGGGTTAGGCAATCTATCATTTTCTTTTAATCCTTCAGGAAGAGAAACTCCGCAAAGAACTCTTCCTCCAGACTTATAAACCCTCCAAGCATGCCCGGTTAGATAATTTCTCACAACAAATTCAATAGGAATTGCATTACATTTCCAACCCATGGTAACATGTGGATCTGGGTTTGAGATTTTCCAATTGGGTATTATATGAGAAGTTAAATCTAAAAATAAGTTTGCAACCTGGGTTAACACTTGCCCTTTAAACGGAATACTTTTAGGTAGAACATGGTCAAATGCTGAAATACGATCTGTTGCAACAATTACGAGTTTATCATTTCCAATACCATATACATCTCTTACTTTTCCTCGATAAAAAGATGTTTGATTTGGAAAATAGAAATTGGTAGATGTAAGTGATTGTGTTTCCATTGATTATTGATTTTGATCCTCAGATTTTTCGTATGCTTTAATAATTTCTCGGACTAATTTGTGTCTAACTACGTCAGATGTATCAAGTTCAATGATACTAATTCCTTCAATATTAGTTAAAATTCTTAAAGCTTTGAATAATCCGCTCATTTGCTTTTTGGGTAAATCTATTTGACTCATATCACCAGTAATGATCATTTTAGCATTGGGTCCCATTCTGGTTAAAAACATTTTTAATTGAAGTTCTGTAGCATTTTGGGCTTCATCTAAAATAACAAAACAATTATCTAACGTTCTCCCTCTCATGAAGGCAAGCGGAGCAATTTCGACGGTTCGGCTTTCAATCATACTTTTGAGTTTATCTAAAGGAATCATATCCTCAAGCGCATCATAAAGTGGCCTCAAATATGGATCGATTTTTTCCTTTAAATCACCGGGCAGAAAACCGAGGTTTTCACCAGCTTCAACAGCCGGCCTAGTGAGAATGATCTTTCTAATTTCTCTATTTTTTAGCGCCAACACTGCCAATGCCACAGCTGTGTAGGTTTTACCAGTGCCTGCTGGTCCAATGGCAAAAAGTACATCGTTTGATTTACACGCATCGAGCATTTTTCGTTGATTGCGCGTTTTAGCCTTGATTTTTTGTCCACGAGTTCCGATAAATAATACATCATCGTTTAGTTCACGGGCTTCTGGCTCTGTGCCTTCGGGGATTTCCAAAGCATCTGAGATGGTTCTCTCATTTAACTCTCCTGTGTTGATGTACAATTTTTCTAACACTCCCATCCCACTTCTGAAATTAACAAGGCTTTCTTGGTCGCCAAACACCTTGATTTCATCTCCTCTAGCTACAAATTGAAGCTTGGGATATTTTGATTTTATGAGATTCAAATGTTGATTATTTGGCCCATAAAACAACTGTGGGTTGATAATTTCGAGGGTATAGATTAACTCCGTCAAACTGTTTTGGATTATTTTTACAAATATATGGAAAGCGCCCATGGAAATAAGCCAAAAATCATACATTATTGGTCTGACAACCGGTTTGATTCGGTCGATTTCACCATTGCACAGTCTAAATTATTTTCCAATTTTAGCGAATATTCGATAGCATTAAGTCCATCAGATATCAAAAAAGGACACTCTGTGTACCAAAGTGTGGTATTACGCCAATTTATGAATGAATTTCCTTACGGAACCATTCACATCTGCAATCTTTCATTTATTGCCATTCAAACAAAACGTTATATCATTGCTAAATACAACCATCAACTATTTTTAGGACCAGACAATGGATTTTTCTATTTGGCCTTTCCTCAAGATGATGTTTCTTATTATATCATTCCAACACAAGGAATTCAATTACCCATAAAAGCATTGACAGATATTTATATTCCTGCAGTTAAACGTATTCTAGATAATAACCTTTTTGATATTATTGACACCGTTTATGAGCCCAAGGTACACATGGTCAAGCCATTAGCATTAAATCCTACCATCGCAGGAAATACCATCAGATTAACTTGTACCTATGTTGACAACGGCGGCAATGCATTTTTTAACATTCATAAATCTGAATTCTACGAATTATGTAATAATAGGAAATTCAGAATTAAAACCCTTTTTGAAACCTTTGATCGTATTTCAACTGACTATGATGACGTTCCTGAAGGGCAAATATTGTGTTTATTTGGAAATGGAGATATATTTCAAATTGCACAAAATGCCGGAAATGTAGCTCATGCCCTTGCAATTGAACCGAATTCCCAGATAATTGTAGAATTTTTAGATTAAATATATGAGCGAAATACAACGTCTTGTGAGAATGAGTTTCCAAACTGATCACATTTCCGATTTTATGGAAGTATTTGAAGATTCTAAAGAGAAAATAAGGAATTTCCCTGGTTGTTTAGCGCTCAATTTAATTGTAGATGTTGAAGACCCAAGTATCATTTACACGTCAAGTATTTGGCGAGCCATTGAAGATTTGGAAAATTACAGAAATAGCGAACTATTCATCCAAACTTGGAGAAAAACCAAAATCCATTTTAAGGAAAAGGCTCAGACCAGTACGTTTAACGTGATTTACCGATTATAACTAGGTTTTCTCAAAGCCATTTACCTGGATTCAATATTCCGTTGGGATCAAATGATTGTTTTATTCCCTTCATGATATTTAGATGTACATCACTGAGTACAATCTTTAAATAAGGCGCTTGCACGAGTCCTATTCCATGTTCTCCGCTAATGGTTCCCCCTAAGGATTTACAAAGTTGAAAAATTTCGACAATTCCCATTGGCACTTCATTTTTCCATTGATCTTCTGTCATTTGATCTTTTAGGATATTTACATGCAGATTTCCATCTCCAGCGTGACCATAACAAACACTTCGAAATCCATATTTATTGCCTATTTCTTTAACCCCACTCAATAATTCCGGAAGTTTCGAACGAGGTACAACAGTATCTTCTTCCTTGTAAACACTCTGTTGTTTTACCAATTCCCCCAATGATCTTCTGATTTTCCACCAATCAGCAGACATTTCGGAATTATTGGGTAAATAGACTTCAATGGCTCCTTCCTCCTCAAGAAATGGATATAAATTCTCGGCGGTCGAGTTAAGTTCATCTATATTGTTGCCATCTAAGATGATAAGAAGGTAAAATGCCGTATTTGCGGGTTTGGGAAAGGGTATTTTCAAAATATCCATAGCAATTTCAACACCTGAAACTTCCATAAGCTCAATACCTGCTGGCTCAAATCCATTGATTAATATTGAGTTTACACACGATGCTGCCTTAGAAGCATTATCGAATGTTGCGAGCATCAACAATTCTTGAGTTTTCAATGGAATCAACTTTAAAACAGCCTTCGTGACAATACCAAGAAGCCCTTCGCTTCCAATCATCAAATGGGTTAAAGAAAACCCTGTGGAGTTTTTTAAGGTATTTGCACCTGTCCAAATTACATCTCCAGTAGGAAGCACCACTTCTAAATTAAGTACATAATCTCTAGTAGTTCCATATTTTACCGCTTTCGGACCACCAGCACCGTGAGCAATATTACCGCCAATAGTTGATGATCCCATACTTGCAGGATCTGGAGGATAAGTCAATCCAAAAGGTTTCAACATTTCTTTTAGTTCGGCATTTACAACCCCAGATTCAACTGTCACTTGGAAATTCTCATTATCAATTGCCAAAATTCTATTGAATTTTTTCATAGAAATAACCACCCCTCCAAGAACAGGTAAACATGCTCCAGATAGGCCTGTTCCTGCACCACGGGTATAGACGGAAATTTTATGTTCGTTACAATATTTTAAGATATTCGATAACTGCTCAGTATTCGATGGAATCAATAATAAATCGGGTAAAAATGATAGATCTTCAGTGTAATCTCTTGAGACTGATTCTAAGTCATTCAAATTTTGACTTACATTCGCGTGACCCAGAAGTTCAATAAACCATTGAACATGGTTTTGAGTAAAAGGTTGTTGGGGGACCATATCGTAAGCAAAGGTATTTAATATTGACAATGGTAAATAATAGGATTAAAATAATGTTGGCCATTGGGGCAATCAATTTGTATATGTTGAGCGCCCTAGTTTGGTGGGCATTTGCATTGGTTCGTTTTCAAGAGAGAAACTATGAATCTCAAATTGAGAAGCTTGACCTTAAAAAGCAGCTCGTTGAGGTAAAAATTGAGAATTATTTGCTAGCACATCAAAATTTTAATCTTTCAATAATGTCGGATTCCCAAAAACTGGGGATTTCCAATGGAGATGTCTACAAAATCAATCAAACCGTAGGAATTTGCGATTCAGTAAAAATTAAATCCATTGTAAATCAAGAGTTTAAAGATTTTCGTGTTTTTTTTGTGACAAATAGGCAACGAAATTATGTAGAAATTGGTCTATCTCTTCGTGAAGAGATAATACTAGAAGTAAACAACACCCTTTTAAATAAAAAGAAAGCGTGGATTTATGAAGGTATTACTCTTGGAATCATAACTTTAATCATTGGAGGTGCGATGTTTGTATATGTAGATAAAATTCTTCGGTTAAATGCCCAACAAAATAATTTCTTGTTGGCAGTTACGCATGAATTAAAGACACCCATATCTGCAGCGCGTTTAGCCCTTCAAACAGTTAAGAAGGATACATCATTAAAACTGCTACCAAAAATGTTGGAAATGGCTAACTCAAACCTACTGAGATTGTCAAATATGGTGGAGCAAATTTTGATGGCTACTCGATTCGAAAGCAAATTTGTAGATCCTGTTTTTTCCGAAAAAAATATTGGTGAGTTAATTCAAGAAGCCATCACCTCTTTAGAACTAACGGCTGAAAATAAAAGTAGGTTAATAACTAACACCCCTGATGGACTCATTGGAGAGGTTGATGAAAAAATGCTCAAAACGGTAATTAAAAACTTGATTACCAATGCATTTAAATATTCTGAAAACGAATCGGTAGTAGAATTAATTTTAACCGATTCAATGTCCCAGTATCAAATCCAAGTAAAAGACCAAGGTATTGGTATTTTAGATTCTGATAAAAAAAGGGTTTTTGAGAAGTTTTATAGAGTGGGTGAAGAAAAAACTCGTTCACAGCCGGGGTCTGGTTTAGGTCTTTATTTGGTCAAGCAAATTACCGAAATGCATGGCGGAAAAGTATCAATCCTTGACAATAAACCTCAAGGAACCGTTTTTATTTTAAAAATCAACAAACAACAACAAACTAAATAATATGAAGTCCCATCGAATTCTTTTGGTTGAAGATGAAGCAGATTTAGCAGAATTGATTAGAATCAATCTCGAAATGGAGGGTTATAAAGTGGCTGTTGCCGGTCACGGAGCAATTGCTATCCAAAAGTTAAAATCTGAGAGTTTTGATTTGGTTATTATGGATATTATGATGCCGTCTATGGATGGAATTACCGCTACTCAGCACATTCGATTGTCAAATAACGATATACCTATCATGATACTCTCTGCAAGCAATAGCAGTAAAGATCGAATAGGTGGTTTAAAAGCAGGTGCCGATGATTATTTGGCCAAACCATTTGAATTAGAGGAAATGATGTTGAGAGTGCAGAAGTTAATTCGTAGAACCCAGCAAAACACTCCTAGATTAACTCTACAAGAATACAGCTTTGGTGGCAACACCATAGATTTCAATTCATACAGGGCCGTTGGGAAATCTGGTGAATTCAAATTGACCAAGAAGGAGGCTCAGTTATTGAAATTATTGATCGAAAAGAAAAATTTGGTTGTAACCAGAGAGGAAATTCTTAAAACTGTATGGGGTTACACTGTTTTTCCAAGTACCAGAACTATTGACAACTTTATTCTGGCGTTTAGAAAATATTTTGAAGAAGATGCTAAAAATCCAAGGTACTTTTTAAGCCTTAGAGGTGTTGGATATAAGTATACTGAAGAAGATTAATTCAATTTCGAAATAGCTCGAGCAGCAACTTCTGCTGTACTCCATGCTCCTTGGAAATTAAATCCGCCAGTTATTCCATCGATGTCTAAAACCTCTCCGCAGGCATAGATACCCGATTGATTTTTAACTTCCATATTTTTATTGGAAATACTTTCTGTAGATATGCCACCTGCGGTCACAAACTCTTCTTTGAAGGTGGTTTTTCCTGAAATCTCAATCGGAAACCTCATTACATGTTCAGTTAGTCTGTTAACTAACTTTTTATTTAGACTACTTCCTACTGAATTCAAATCAATTCCGCTTTCGTTCAAAATTAACTCCCATAACCTATTTGGAAGTTCAAATATGGAAATGTTCTTCCAAAGTTTCTTGGGATTGTTATCGATCTCTTTGTAAACCATTTCTCTAATTTCATCCTCTGTAAAATCACCCACCCAAGAAATAAGTACTTTGAATTTATAATGTTGATCAAATAATCTACGCGCCATCCAAGCACTCGTTTTCAATACTGCCGGACCACTAATTCCCCAATGAGTGATTAATAAAGGTCCTTGAAACGCTTCCTTATCTCCCATTATTTTAATTTTACAATTGGATACAGAAACCCCTGACAGCGGTTTTAATTTATTCAAGTCTGATTTATCAGCATTGAAAGAAAATAGAGACGGTACAGGATTCACCCATTCAAAGGATGATTTCCAAATAATTTTACTCAAATCTGGAATTCCACCTGTCGCAATTACGATGTATTTAGAAATTACATTAACTTTTTTTAAGTTTAATCTATCGTTAAATTCTTGATGAAATTGATTGTCAATACGGGTGAATCCTAGCCATTCATGATTTTTATAAATGTCGATTTTATATTTTTTGGCCAAATATTCAAAAAGTCCAGCAATTGTTTCCGATGAATTGGATGTAGGAAAAATACGTCCATCTGTCTCAATCTTGGTTTGAACATTATGAGAGTGTAACCAATCAAGAAACTGATCTACCCCAAACTCCTGAAAAACTTTCTTTAAAAATGATGCTCCACGCGGATAGTTTGCAATTAATTCTGAAGTTTTACTGCAGTCATGGGTAACATTGCAACGACCGCCGCCACTAACCCTCACTTTTGTCAAGGTTTTCCCTGTTTTTTCAAAAATGGCAACCGATAAATGGGGTGCGAGTTCCTTTATTCGAATGGCGCAATAAAATCCTGATGCACCACCACCAATGACAGCAACATCTATCATGGATTGACAACTTTGTAGTTTTTGTATTCCCCAATTCGTTTTCCAGTGAATTTTTCAAACCAATAGAGAAAAAACGTTTTCAGGTTGAAGTTCTTTCTACTCACATCGAAATCAAATTTCCAATTGATTCGATTTATACGGTCTTTCATTATTTGCGGGTGAGTCTCTGTGAATTTAACCAAGGAGTCTATTCCTGAATAATTGAATTCTTGTTGTTGATATACATTCTTTTGCATGTATTGATCGTCATGCCAAAGTCTATGAAATTGCTCTTGTTTTATTTGTTGTTCCTTGGGATGTTTAACCCAACCATAATGAAAAATACGAGCCTTAATTGGAACAACTTTTAATTTCTCATTTTGGATTGTTCTAAATCCTTGGGCATCTTTCCAGCTTTTAATTTTGCCCGTATTTTTAATGATTCTGATTTCCTTTCTATACCAACGTCGAGAATCTCCTATATAATCATAACTTCCATAAAAGTGCCTGTAATTAAACAATAATCCTTCTATATTGGGGTTGTCCTTATGTTGAAGGAGTGCATTCTTTATTATGGGTATATCGTCCTCGTGGATGCATTCATCTGCCTGAATATAAAAACACCAATCTGAATCAGAAGATACACCAGCTAAAGCTTTATTTGTTTCATCTGCAAGTACTTTCCCTCCAACTCTTAATTCATCATCCCAAATAGTGTCAATTATCTTCAGGTTGTTTAATCCTAAATTAACGATGAATTCACGTGTTCCATCGTCTGACGCGCCAATTGCTACAACAATTTCATCACACAAAGGCTCTATTGATTTCAAAGATTCTCCAATGGGATAATCAGCTTTGATCACATTACGTGCAATGGCAAATCCTGAAACCTTCATCAAATTCTATCCTCCAATTGAAACTGAAACCTCACTTCCATTTCATCCAATATCACTTGCACTTCTTCATTAAAATCAACTTTGAAATTCGATACTAAAGAGACCCCCATATCTTCGTCATAATCTTGAAAATGAAACCATAATTGCACATTTCCAGGAAATTGTTCAAGTACATTAGAAACAGTTTGATGTTTTCCGTCAAAAAGCTCCTTGGGGTGCATGTATACATTCAATGCTCTAACCAATGATTTGACATTAATATCTGCAATAAGTTTAACTTGATTATAATCAACTCTGGCTCTATTTCCATCAACTCCAGGTTTTACTGAACCGGTAATCCATAAGATGTAGTCTTGAGACAATAAGTTTTTGTTGTCAATATATTGCTTATTGAAAAATGCCAATTCTATGGTACCTGTGTAATCAAGAAAATTGATTTTTCCAAAGGGAGCACCTCTTTGAGTCATTGCTTCTCTGACAGAAGTAACAATGCCCATCATTTTGAAATTTAAAGGCTCATTCTGATCAACTGCTTGAGAAAATTCGCTGACAGGAGTGGGTTTTAGAACACTGTGTATGAATTTATATTCATCTAATGGATGTTTACTGAGAAATACTCCAACCAACTCTTCTTCAATTTTAAGTTCATCCATTAATGTAAATTTTTCAACTGCAGGAAGTTTTGGTTCCTGAGGAACCGTTGCTTCACCTCCGCCAAATAAACCCATTTGACCACTTTGTTTATCTGCTTGAAGTTTTTGACCAAATTTAAGCGCTAACTCAACACCTATCAATCCATCATTGGCACTTGCCAAATACTGAGCTCTATGGTATCTTTGATCAAAATCAAACACTCCCGCTTTCGCTAAATTCTCCAAATTGCGTTTGTTTACAGCCCTCAAATTTACTCGTCCAGTCAAATCAAAAATGCTTGAAAAAGGGCCATTTTTATCTCTTTCCGATAAAATTTCATCAACAGCATTTTCTCCAACTCCTTTAACAGCGTTCATTCCAAATCTAATTTCTCCATTTTTGGTAACGGTAAAGGCTGATCTACTTTCATTGAGGTCAGGTCCAAGTACTTTTGTACCCATTCTTCTGCATTCTTCCATATAAAAGGTGATTTTTTTAATATCACCCATATTACTTTTCAGAACCGCTGACATGAATTGAGCCGGATAATGCGCCTTAAGATAAGCCGTTTGGAAGGCAATTACCGCATAACAGGTAGAATGGCTTTTATTAAACGCGTATTGAGCAAACTCTTCCCAATCCGAATAGATTTTATGTAACACTTTTTCGGGAAACCCTTTTTCTAAAGCACCTGCCATAAAGTCGGATTTTAATTCATCGATAAGCTGTTTGTTTTTCTTACCCATTGCTTTACGCAATACATCGGCTTTACCTTTAGAAAATCCCGCCAATTTTTGACTGAGCAACATTACCTGCTCTTGGTAAACCGTAATTCCGTAGGTCTCCTTTAAATATTCTTCCATTTCAGGAAGGTCATATTCTACCGGTTTACGACCGTGTTTTCTATCAACAAAATCTGGTATATATTTCATCGGTCCCGGCCGATAAAGTGCGTTCATTGCTATCAAATCTCCAAACTGCGTAGGTTTTAGATCACGCATATACTTCTGCATTCCGGGACTTTCAAACTGGAAAATTCCATTGGTATCGCCACGTTGAAACAATTCATATGTGAGTGTATCTTCTAAGGGAATTTGATCTATATCAATTTCATCTCCAGTTGTTTCCTTTATGATTGCAATTGCATCTTTCAGAATTGTTAAGGTAGATAACCCCAAAAAGTCCATTTTTAGTAAACCCGCTTTTTCAATCTGATTTACATCGTATTGAACCTGCATCCATGGCGAATCTTTTGATCGAGCCACTGGAACAACCTCGTCAATATCTTTGGGGGCTATTATGATTCCGCAAGCATGTACACCTGTATTTCTGACTGATCCCTCCAATTTCTCAGCATCTTTCAAAACCTGACTTGCGGCATCATTTGATTTATAAATATTCTGTAGTTCTTTGAGATTCTCAATTTCTTCAGGCTTCAAATTGACCGAATCGTCTTTTGCCAATTTATCTATATCCGCATGAAGCATGGTTTTTAAGTTGAGATTCCCAGGAACTAACTTGGTTAATCCAACTGTTTGATTTAGTGGATATTGAAGCACTCTACCTACATCTCTAATTGCACTTTTGGCAGCCATCGTACCATAGGTAATGATTTGAGCAATTCTGCGTTCGCCATATTTTTTTGCCACATATTCAATGACGCGATCTCTTCCTTGGTCATCAAAGTCAATATCGACGTCAGGCATACTTACACGTTCAGGATTTAGGAAACGCTCAAACAGCAAATCATATTTCACTGGATCAACATTGGTAATTCCCAATGCGTAAGCAACTAATGATCCTGCTGCAGATCCGCGTCCTGGTCCTACCCAAACCCCCATTTTTCTTGCTGCAGATGTAAAATCTTGTACAATCAAGAAATATCCTTCGTAGCCCGAATTACAAATCGTATTTAATTCAAATTTTAGACGTTCCTCTACATCGGTGGGAATTGCCCCCCCAAATTTTTGCTTACATCCTTCATAAGAGAGATGAGTGAGATAATCTTTTTGAGATAAAAATCCATCGGGAAGAATGTAATTAGGCAAAACTATATCTCGCTCTAATTCAGGACTTTGAATGGAGTCAATTAAACGATTGGTGTTATCTAGTGCTTCGGGAATATCTTGAAATAGTTTCTCCATTTCCGATTGAGTTTTAAAATAAAACTCTTCATTGGGAAAGCCAAATCTAAAGCCTTTACCTGATTCTTCATTCGTTGCCTTAGGAGTGGATTGAAACTCAGATGTATTTATACAGAGTAATATATCATGGGCGTTTGCATCGTCTTTTTCAACGTAATGTGAATCGTTTGTTGCAATGATAGGAACATTGTATTTTCGGGCAAATTTGATTAAAGTCTGGTTGATATCTTCTTGATCAATTCCAGTGTTGTCTATGTTGCAAAGATGATGCCTTTGTAACTCCACATAGAAGTCATGCCCAAACATTTGGTGCCATTCACAGAAAATCTTTTCTGCTTCTTCTTCCCCTTTATGAATGATGGCTTGAGGAATTTCGGCACCTATACAACAAGAAGTTGCTATTAGTCCTTCACCGTATTGTTTCAATAATTCCTTATCAATTCGAGGATATTTGGAATAGAGTCCTTCCAAATAACCCAAGGAACATAGTTTGCTAAGGTTCTCATACCCTTTTTGATTTTTTGCTAAAAGGAGTTGGTGATAACGCTTGTCTTTTTTTCCTTGTCCGAAGGATTTTTCATGTCTATTTTCTACCAAATAGAACTCACAACCAATTACTGGGAGCATTCCCGCTTTAGTGACTGATTTATAAAAATCAAAGGCCCCGAACATATTTCCATGATCTGTAATGGCCATTGCAGGCATTCCATCGGCTTTTGCCTTTTGAACTAATTTATTTATTTCAGCCGCTCCATCGAGTAAGGAATATTGAGTATGAACGTGTAGATGCGAAAATTTAGGCATATTTATTTATTGGCCTCAAATCCACCGTCATTATAAACATATACTATAGTATCCCCGCTTGTACCGTCTTCTGTAAAATTAACGACCCAAGTGGGTTGATCTAATTTATATTCACCTTCTTCTTTTAACCAACCAGATTCATAATAGGCTTTGTATGGGCCGTGGAAATAGGATCCTCCAGTAGTTGGATCTAGCATTTTATCGAAGTGTGACATTCTTTGTCCATTTGGCCAATAGTTTTCTGTCCATACTTCTTCCGGACCCACGAACTTACTGACATTAAGCAGATATCCGGATTTATTATAAGTTAGATGATATTTCACCGTATCACCCAAATAATACCTTTGTTCTTGGAGGGTACTATCTGGACGAAACGATTCATCGAGAATAACCTGACCTAATTTCACTAAACTATCAAGCGGGCGAATATCAAATTTATATGGCTGATATCTGGTTAACTTAATATTTTCTTTGCAAGACAAAACACTGATTATCAATGTAAAAATTGCAAACAATTTCCATGTTTGTTTATGAAATTTCATAGATGCAATTTAATCATTTGGGTTGGTGGAAACATTCAGTTTTATTCTCAATTTGTAAACATTGATAGGGTTACCCGAGAATGAAGATTATTTTCGTTGAGTGATATTATCGCATTTACGTTTACATCAATTCAAAAACCACGAAAATTCATTATTTGATTTTTGCGATAAAATCAATAGTATTAGTGGTCCAAACGGAAGTGGCAAGACCAATATCCTAGATGCAATTTACACTTTATCAAATACAAAATCTTACTTCAACCACATTGATCAGCAACTCATTCAATTTGGAAAAGACGAATATTCTTTGAATGGGAAGTTTCGCAACAATGAGTCAGATTCAAATTTGGACTTCCAAATTTTATTGACACTTCAAAACAAGAAGAAGTCGTTAAAGAAAAATGGCAAGCCTTATTCTCGGTTATTGGAGCATATTGGAACCATTCAAACTGTTTTTATTACTCCCTATGATATTTCACTTGTTTTCGAGGGATCTGAAGAACGAAGAAAATTCATTGATTTCACTATAAGTCAGATCAACAAAAACTATTTGTTCGCTTTAGTTGAATACCGAAAGTATCTAGATCAAAGAAATGCTTTTTTAAAAAACAATTTTGGAAGAAATATAGACTCTTTAATTCTGGAAAGTTTTGATGTGAAAATTAGCCCCATTGCCGATGAAATTCATAAAGCAAGAAAAGCCTTTATCGCTGAGTTTACACCTTTATTTGAAGAAAACTATAAATTCATATCAGAATCAAGTGAAGTTCCGCAAATTGATTATTTATCGCCACTAAGCAATAAATTAATGTTGAGTGTTTTAGAAGAAAATAGAAGCACTGATATTCTCAGTCAAAGAACTGGATTAGGAATTCACAAAGACGACATTGAGTTCTTATTAAATAGTCAGCCATTAAAGAAATTCGGATCACAGGGTCAAATTAAAAGCTTTGTTATTGCTTTAAAAATTGCTCAATATCAATATTTCAAAGAAAATAGCCAGCAATATCCCATTCTATTGCTTGATGATATTTTTGAAAAGATTGACGCTCAAAGATCCCAAAAACTAATGGAAAGAATGTGTTCGAATGAATTTGGTCAAATCTTTATAAGTGATACTCATTCCGAGAGGATAATAGACCATTTTAATCCCTTTAATGTTGATCAAAAACATTTTACGTTAGTTAAATAACCCTACCAATAAATCTAAATCACGGTATTTAAGTTGGAATTTATCGGCTAAGCTTTTATTGGTAAGATTGCCATTAAAAAGGTAAGTTCCTTTTCTAATCCATGCATGATTTCTAAGGGAATTTGAAAATCCTCCATCTTTCACCATTTCATCGATCATTGGAGTAAAAATATTACTTAGGGCATAAGAAGCTGTTCTACTAACCCTTGAAGGTATATTGGGCACACAATAGTGCAATACACCATGTTTTTTAAACACGGGATTGTCGTGGTTTGTTAATTCCGAAGTTTCAAAATTCCCTCCTCTATCAATTGCAACATCAATTATAACAGAGTAAGGCTTCATTCTCATAATCATTTCTTCTGAAACTACCATAGGACTTCTATGTCCGGTGCCGGAATAAGCTCCAATCACAACATCCGCTTTTTCGATACTAGATGCTAATACATTGGGTTGTAACGTGGAAGTATACAAATGCAAACCAAATGATTTTTGAATTCGACGGAGCCTGTAAATGTTATTATCAAATATTTTAACATTTGCACCCAAGCCAAGTGCTGCTTTGGTAGCGTACTCTCCTACGGCACCAGCACCGATAACCACCACTTGCGTGGGAGGAACGCCAGCAAATCCGCCCAATAATTCTCCTTTACCAATATGAGTATTATTGAGGTATTCTGCTGCAATAAGAATTGAGGCCGTTCCAGCAATTTCGCTCATTGCTCTAATTATGGGTAGAGCACCTGAATCATCTTGGATAAATTCATAAGCCAATGCAGTAATCTTCTTGTTTTGAAGTTTACGAAGTAATACTTCTTCCAATTGGTTCAACTGCAATGCAGAAATCAACAATTGAGAGGGTTTCATTAACTCAATTTCTGATTCTGTTGGGGGATCAATTTTAAGAATTATGTCTGATTGAAAGATGGGTTCTGGTTGGTAAACAATTTCAGCACCAGCTTCGCTGTACAGGTGGTCTGAGAAATTGGCATTCTCTCCACAGCCAGACTGAATTTTAATTTCAATTCCTTGACTAACTAAATATTGGACTGCTGATGGGGTCAGAGGCACCCTATTCTCTTGGAAGGTTATTTCTTTTGGTATTCCAATGCTTGTATGGTTGATGTTTTTGGTCAACTGTTTTAGTTGAACTTGAGTTTCAGTGGAAAATTGGGTAGGCGACTGGCCGTTCATATTGATGCAATTTAATTAAAATAAATGGATAGTTTTCTGTTCAATTTGAACCAGAAATTGAGGTCTTTTCCACAAAATGAATACAAAAATGCAATCGAAAATCGGGTTGTAACAAAAAAAAGTAGTAATTTTATGGCTCAAAAAAGATTCTAACTTTATAATGAAAAGATTTGCTGCAGGGTTATTTATAATATTCTCATTTATTTACAATTCTGGTGCGCAAGCACCTTTGCCACCCAATCAGACGGAAAATAGCCTCTCACGTATTGATAGCCTGACAATGCAATTTTACCGTGAGATACCTAGTCATAAACCATTATTAAACAACGGTTTTGAATTTAATGAAAAAGATTTCACCGATAATTTCGCTCAATTGGGCAGCGAAATACCATTCGAATATCATAATCTAGTAAGGCAACAGATCCAATATTTCATGGCATTGCCTGATGCATATTTTGATAGAATTCACCAGAGAATGAGTTTGTATTTCCCCATTTTTGAAGAAATTCTGGATAAAAATTCCATGCCAACTGAATTGAAGTACGTCTCTGTTATTGAATCAGCGCTAAATCCTAATGCTGTTTCTTGGTGCGGGGCAACTGGTTTATGGCAATTTATGCCCTACACAGGCAAATTGATGGGAATGAAAATAAATTACTCAGTTGACGAAAGAAAAAGCATCATGGCTTCTACCGAGAAAGCTTGTGAATACTTTCAGAACTCACAAAATATTTTTGACAATTGGTTATTGAGCATAGCTTCATACAACTGTGGTGCAGGCAATGTAATGAAGGCTATGAGAAGAGCTGGTGGCAAAACCAAAGATTTTTGGGCCATTTTAAGATACTTACCCAAAGAGACACAGTATTATGTGCCGAAATTCATTGCGGCAGCCTATGTTTTGAATTTCACCAAACATGCCAAAAGAGATAAATACAACAGCATTTCAGAAGTGTTAATTCCCACCAGAGTTGACACGAGTTTCCACTTGGTAAAAATGTGCAATTACATTGCAGGATCTGATCAAGAAGATTTGTTAAAATTAAATCGAGAATTCATCAAGCCAAACACACAATTGGCTACGAATAATACCATTTTACTACCCTACCAATATTCTATGTGCTATTGGAGAGACAATGATTCTTTAATTCAAAATACTCTGTTATCTTCATATGAAGTGGTTACATCTCAAAATGCCAGCAAACACTATTCTGGGTCTAATTCAAAGCCGAAGAAATCAGTTGGAACGGTCACTGGACATTCAAAAACGGTACATGTTGTCAGATCAGGTGAAACAATATCTTCAATAGCTCGAAAATATGGCACTTCAGTAAATAAAATAATGCAAATGAATAATTTGCGTAATTCTAGAATAGGTATCGGACAAAGACTGATTGTCAAAAACGGTCAAACCCACCAACGAAATTATAGGTAATTTTTAAATTAAAATGTGTAAATATTTACATATAAACATTTTAATTGCAGTTGCATTATTGGTCTCATGCAATAATTATTCAGATTTAAGTATAGAAAAAAACAACCGAAAATCTGTTAATGATGCTCAAGGAGCAATACACCTCTATGTAGACAGTGCATCAAGCCAAAGGTGGTTGAATCAACTTATACAACACTACCCATTAGATTCTAGTCTATTTTTTCAAAATCGTTATTTATCGGCCCACTCATTTGTTATTCACTCTAGGACATCTTTAGATCTTTCTCAACTATCTTCAATTCGAATTGGATTTATTGAACATTACAAACCGTCTCACTTTGATTCGGCAATCAACTTCCAATTGGGAAAATATAATTTAAAGGCATATAAAAATCCGTGTGCAACGGGTCAATGGCTCGTAGATGTTGGAAATGTAGATGTGAAATCCTTATCAAAATTAGATTGGATACAATTAAAAAACACCATCAAGAAACTAAGTGATAATTTAGGTCTTGAAGGTTATTTTGAGCAAAACAACCCTACTGATTACGTAAGAACCATCCAATCTGAAATTGAATCAATTTGGGGTATATCAGTTCAAATTCCCAATGATTGGAAAATATTTGGTACTGATTCAGGATTTTTATGGTTAGGTAAGTTAAATCCTGCTGGAGGATTCTCCAGTTTGTGGATTACCAAAATTGGGCAAACAAAAGAGTTAGTTACTTTAAACGAGCATTTTTCTTTGAGAAACTTCGCGACCAAAAACTATTTCCATAATGACGAAGGCACTAAAATGGTGATAAGTGAAATACCCATTTACCAATCTAAAGAAATTGAAAATAATTTATTTCAAGGATGGTACACGGAAGAGGCGACTACCAGAAGAGGTCCATATTTTACAAAATATATTTTTAACCCCAAAGAAAAACACACCTTGTTGATTGATGTTTTTTGCACTGAATCAGACAACATGTCAAATGATGTAGAGTTTCTCAAACACTTAATCAAAAACATTAGTTTAGTACCATGAAAAAAGTGGTCATTTTTGCTTCAGGTAGTGGTAGCAATGCAGAGAACTTAATTCAATTACATCACAATAAATTTTATACGGTTGAAGCTATTTTTTGCAACAATGAATTTGCTGGGGTCATTGAAAGAGCGAATCGCTTAAGTATTCCCTTGAAATTATTCAAACGAAACGAATGGAATGACGTAATTACGTCCATTAAGGACCTGAATCCTGATTTAATCATTCTAGCAGGATTCCTATGGAAAATACCTTCAGATTTTGTTCAAGCTTTCAATAAAATTATTAATATACATCCAAGTCTATTACCAAAATTTGGAGGAAAAGGAATGTATGGTATGAATGTTCATAAAGCTGTTATAGATAGCCATGAGAAAGAGTCAGGGATTACAATTCACCTAGTAAACGAACATTATGACGAAGGTGAAATTTTATTTCAACAATCCGTTAAAATTGAGGAAGGTGAATCGCCCGAATCATTGGCAAATAAAATTCATGAATTAGAACATCAATATTTTCCAGAAATCGTACTTAAAGAAATTCAAAATGAAAAGTAATCATATAGAAACCAAAGTTTTGCATGCTGGCATTGAACCAGACCCTACTACAGGAGCTATTATGACTCCAATATTCCAAACTAGTACTTATGTGCAATCCGCTCCGGGTGAACACAAAGGATATGAGTATGCCCGTACACAAAATCCAACAAGAGATGCGTTACAAAAGAATCTTGCGGCGCTTGAGAACATGAATCATGCGTTGTGTTTTTCAACGGGTATGGGTGCTGTAGATGCCTGTATTAAGTTACTCTCACCTGGTGATGAAGTGGTTTCAACAAACGATCTATATGGCGGCACTTACAGAATATTTACAACCGTTTTTCAAAAAATGGGTATCAAGTTTCATTTTGTTGACATGGCCAACGAGCAAGAAGTTCGAACAGCAATGAATGAAAATACCAAAATGATTTGGGTTGAGACTCCTACTAACCCACTATTGAAAATAATTGATATTGAACTCATGTCTAAAATTGGACATGAATACGGTGCATTGGTGGTGGTTGATAACACTTTTTCATCTCCATACCTTCAACAACCTGCTAGTTTTGGTGCAGATATCATTATGCACTCCGCTACTAAATATATAAACGGCCACTCTGATGTAGTCATGGGCGTTTTATGCGTAAATGACGATGAAACACATTCAAGGCTAGCATTTTTACAAAACACTTGTGGTGCAACGCCAGGACCTATGGATTGTTTTTTGGTTTTACGAGGCATAAAAACTTTACATATTCGTATGGAACGTCACTGTCAAAATGGTAGAGAAATCGCCCAATTTTTGCAATCGCACCCACTTGTTGGTGAAGTATATTGGCCTGGATTTGAAACTCATCCCAATCATTTGGTTGCGAAAAAACAAATGAAAGGCTTTGGCGGAATGATTTCCTTTACTTTGAAAAACGATTCATTAGAGGCGGCTATAGAATTCTTAAAAAGCACCCAGGTTTTCTCCTTAGCAGAAAGCCTAGGAGGCGTAGAGTCATTGATTGGACACCCTGCTAGTATGACTCATGCGAGTATCCCCAGAGAACAAAGAATCAAAAACGGCCTTAAAGACAGTTTAATTAGGTTGAGTGTGGGTATTGAGCATGTTGATGATTTGAAACAGGACTTAGCGCAAGCTTTAGAGAAATCTGCCACCGTATAATGATAATTGATACTCGTTTAGTAGAAACACTGTGGGATGCAGCCAAATTCTATAACGAGCCAGGTTTCATAGAGAATGACCCCATTCTAATTCCGCACTTATTTAATGATGCGCGAGATATTGAATTGGCTGGTTTTTTTACTGCTTTAATTGCTTGGGGACAACGAAAAACCATCATTAGCAAGGCCAAAGAGCTCATGCTAAGAATGGATAATTCTCCTTATGAGTTTATTCTGAATTCATCTCAAGGTGATCAAAAGGCGCTAATGGGATTTGTACATCGAACATTTAATGATGTTGATCTTATTTTTCTGGTCAATAGATTGGGCGAACTTTTGAGAGAATACAATTCTCTAGAGAATATATTTTTTATCGAATCAACATCAACTATTGAACAAACCTTGATTCAGTTTAGAAGAACTATGTTTGCAAATAATTTAGATTCTAATAGAACTCAAAAACACATTGCGACCCCAGAAAAAAACAGTGCTTGTAAACGATTAAACATGTTTTTACGGTGGATGGTACGTCCAAATGACGGCGTTGACTTCGGTATTTGGAAAACAATAAACCCGTCTATTTTGAAAATGCCTCTAGATACACATGTGATTAGAGTTGTGCAAGAATTAGGCATCATATCAGATTTAAAAGGCGATTGGAAAGGATGCTTGGAGTTAACAAATATTTTTTCGCAAATTCACCCATCTGATCCAGTATTTTTTGACTTTGCCCTATTTGGGATGGGAGTGAATAACAGAAATATGTCGTAAATTTGTACTTATGGCAGTTGAATTTACAAGTAGCAATTTTCAAAACGAAGTTTTGGCATCTGATAAACCCGTTTTGGTTGATTTTTGGGCTGAATGGTGTGGCCCTTGCAAGATGATTGGTCCAGTTGTGGAAGAAATTCACAACGAATACCTCGGAAAAGCTGTAATTGGCAAATTGAATGTGGATGAAAATCCTGACATTGCCATGAACTATAGCGTGAGAAGCATACCAACCTTGTTAATTTTCAAAGGCGGTGTAATCGTTGATAAGATTGTTGGAGCAGTGCCTAAGTCGCAATTGACCAAACAATTGGAATCTCACCTTTAATCCTTTAACAAATTCATATAGAGGCTGTTTGACAAAATTCAAGCAGCCTTTATTTTTTTAGATATTGTTATGTTATTCCTGAAAGACCTGTTGGTATTTAATCAGCTTTCTATGTTGGCTCAAAAGGCCATGGAAGGATTTATTTCGGGATTGCATAAAAGTCCGTTAAGAGGATTTTCGGTTGAATTTGCTGAACATAGAAGTTACAATCAAGGTGATAGTATTAGAAACTTAGATTGGAAATTACTTGCAAAAACAGAGAAAAAATACATAAAACAAACCATTGAAGAGACAAATTTAAGGTGCTTTTTTTGGATGGATATTTCAAAGAGCATGAAATATCCCGAAGGAGAAGAACTGAAATTGAAATATTCACTAGCGTTGGGAAGTATTCTAGCACTTGCTTTGTCTAAACAACGTGATGCTTTTCAATTCTCACTTCTCGATGAGCAAAAATTAAAGTGGCAATCAGATATTAAATCTACAAAAGGTCATCTTTCTAATATATTCTCAAAACTTGAAGATCTATGGAATTTGAAAAATTTTGATAGTCAATGGAATCAAGATTTTACCTATGCCAAACTTGCATCCGTCATTCCTCGTAGAAGTATGATTGTAATATGCACCGACATGTTGCTTGAAAATGAAACCGATTTTTGGGAAACATTGAAGTACTTGAAATTCCTGAAATGTGAAATTTTATTGATCCATGTACAGCACAATAATCATGAGTTGAAATTAGATTTAGAAGCTATTCCCTATGAATTTGTTGACTTGGAAAACCAATCACGAATAAAATTAAATCCCGATGAAATTCGAGATGCGTATCATATCACACAAACTAATTTCACAGAAAGTGTGATACGAAACTGTCAACTACTTGGAATTTCATATTTTGAAGGAGACGTCTCCTTCCCTCTTGATTATGCCATTATGCAATTTTACAAGGAGCGAAACAAGCTAAAATAATTAGCGATCCTTTTCAAATTGAAGTCTCATTGGATCCAATTCTAAAATCTGTCCATTTGAGTAGCTCAAAGTACCATTTACAAATACATGTTCAATTGAATTACTAAACTGTGAATTCATCAATGGAGACCATTGACACTTATATAAAATATTATTTTCAGTGACTTGATGAATTTCATTTGGATTTATTAATACCAAATCTGCGAAATATCCTTCTCTTATAAATCCCCTCTCTTTTAATTTATATGCTATTGCAGGGGCATGACACATTTTTTCTACCACCTTTTCCATGGAAATTTTACCTTGTTTACTTTTTTCAAGCATTAACAATAATGTATGCTGAATGAGGGGTAATCCGGCATGTGCATCTATATAGTTTTCACATAATTTTTCGTCTTTGGTATGAGGTGCATGATCTGTAGCTATTACATCTAATCTATCATCAAGCAAAGCAGCCCAAAGGGCATCTTGGTCTTTTTGTGTTTTTACTGCAGGATTGCATTTGATTTGATGAGAAAGTTGAGAATAATCTTGATCACTAAAATGTAAGTGATGCACGCATACTTCACTGGTAATTCTTTTTTTATCTAACGGAAGTGTATTATCAAATAAATGAGTTTCTATTTCGGATGTGATATGTAAAATGTGCAGACGGGTGTTGTATTTTTTAGCAAGAGCACTTGCAAAAGAAGAACTTAAATAACAAGCTTGTGCATCTCTAATTATGGGGTGGTATTCAGCTGGAATGCCATTCGGAAAATCGATTTTAGCTTGATGCAATCTTTCTTTAACTCTGGTCTCACATTCACAGTGGGTGGCAATTAATGATGGAACTTGAGAGAATATTTGATGTAGTATATGAGAATCGTCAACCAACATATCGCCAGTTGAACTTCCCATGAAGATTTTTACACCACAAACATTTGCGGAGTCAATGTTCTTTAATTCATCAATATTGTCATTGGTTGCACCTAAATAAAAGGAGTAATTCACTGCGGAGTTATTTTGGCCAATTAAGTACTTCTCCTCTAAAAGTTCATTTGTAGTGGTTTTTGGAAGAACATTAGGCATTTCCATATAAGATGTAACACCACCAGCCAAAGCAGCTCTACTCTCTGTAAATATAGAAGCCTTATGCGTTAGCCCTGGTTCTCTAAAATGAACTTGATCATCAATTACACCGGGAATTAGATACATCCCCGTTGCATCGATTTCTTGAACAATTGTTGATGGACTCAAGTTGATATTATCGGCTATTTTTTCAATTCGTTTATTTTGAATTAGTACATCAGCTGTAATGATTCTGCCTTCGTTAATCAATTGAGCATTTTTGATTAAAAATCTTGAATTTACTTCCATTTACTCACCAAAGATAATAAGCTCCTCACTAAATGCATGCAGATTTCTGTTATAATTTTGGCATAAATATAACTGATAAGATGTAACAATCGATAACATTAGCATAATTTCACTTAACTTTGTGTACTGTCTGAATTTTATGACTGAATATTTAAATAACGAGGAAGAATTAGCACACGTCATTATTGGCAAAGCCATTGAAATACATAAACAACTTGGTCCAGGCTTGCCCAAGGAAGTTTACATTCAATGCCTTGAATTAGAATTCCAAGAAGACTCCATGGATTTTCAATACAACCAGCTTTTACCCGTTGTCTATAAAGGTTTACGTATTGAAGATGTTATTCAGTTGGATTTTATTGTATCCGGACAAGTTTGTATTGAAGTAATTACTGATATCGAGGTTTCTGATATTTACATTCAAAGAATGCTAAAAACAATTAGAAGCAATGATTTTAAATTAGGTTTGATTATCAACTTCAACTCTACACTTCTCAAAAATGGTATTAGAAGAGTTAGCAATAACCGTCCTACTATTTAAGTTCAATAATATCCCACGTCATATTCAACACTCATTTTATCTTTTGGGAGATATCTTTTAACGAAGTAATAAGAAGTCACCGTACAGAGTTCTTCTTACATTGTCGCATCCTACCCAAGTAATCGTGTATACATATACCCCTTCTGGTGCTTCTTGTCCATTAATTCTCCCATCCCAATTTAAGTTTGGATTATTGAATTCAGCTAATTTTTCACCCCATCGATTAAATAATTTAACGTTGTATTCCGCACCTTCAACTTTATATTGGGAATTAGGATAAATATCGTTTAATTCATCTCCATTGGGCGTGAAGGCACTTGGCATATAAATATCAACGGGGAATAAATTCTTTCTTTTGATTATTAGCACAGAATCTCTAGACTTACACCCTTCGAAATCTATGATTTCTACCCAATACACTCCAGAGTCGTATGCAATTATTTCTTTTTTAGTGGATCCTGTATTCCATAAGTAACTTCGCATACCAGACCCAGCTGTTAAAAGTGGTTTCTCAGATAAACAATACGTTGTATCCGGCCCTAGATTCAACGCCGGATTTGGAAATAATTGTATATTGATTGAATCTTTTTCAATACACCCATTCGAATTTATTACGGTAATATAAAGTGGACCAGATTTTGTGAGTCTAAACGTTGTATTGGTAACTTCGTTATTCCAAACTACTGATTTAAAATTATTTGAGGGACTTTTAATCAGGGTATCTATCTTGTTACAGAATCGCAAATCATTTCCTAATTCCAATTCATTTGGGAAATTGGTTAAGGTGAATGTATCTCTTGCAGAACAAAGTGCAACTTGAGCCCTAACATAATATTCTCCAGGAATTTTAGTGGTCATATTTTTACCTGAAACTCCATTGCTCCAAGTAAAAAGCGCTGTTGGATCTGGACTAAGAGCAGTAAATGTCACATTATAATTTGGACAAACCTGCGTATCATTTACAAAAACTTTGACATCTGATTGTTGAATAATTTGAATTGAATCTTGACTTAAGCATTTATTAATGGTTGTAGCTGTTACCTTATATTTGGAAGGCTTATTAACAGTAATATTGGGCGTCGTTTGACCATTACTCCAAAGGAAAGTGGTTGTGGAGCTCATGTTGGTGGTTAAAACTCTCGTAAAATCATCATAGCTACAAAAAATTGTATCTCCTTTGGCGTCTACTTTTTCTCTGTCGTAGGCGATTATTATTGTATCATACCAAGTACATGTTTTATTTGTTACCGCTAAGATGTAGGTTCCAGCGTTACTAACTACCAAAGAATCTGTTCTAGCACCTGAGCTCCACCTATATTCTTCACCTGGAATATTCGATTTTAAAGTCATAGTTACTTTATCACAGAGTGTGGTATCTCGTGGTAACTTTGGTTTTTGTGGCTCCACCACAATTACTTTGGCTTTGAAGCTATCCGCGCAGGTGGTTTTATAGGCAATTAACGTTACTTCGTATGTCCCCGGGCCTGGAAAACTAAATGTTGGTCTCGCTATATTTGACGTATCTGCATTTGTACCTGATACGCCAAAGTCCCAATGATACCTTTGGGCGCCAGAACTTAAATTTTGAAATTGATAGGAGTAACCACAAACATATTTGGGTGCAAAAAACGATGCAACTACATCAACTACACAACTTTGCACATTAAACTGATAATCTCTGATACCTTCTGCTACCAACTTGCCTTTTCTATATTCTTTTACAGAAATACCAACCACAAATTGACCTACTCTTGTTGGAGTAAGGGTTAAAAGACCCGTTTCAGGATTGATATTCATAGAGGGATTACCATCAATTGGGTCATCAAAAGTGTATGAATTGCGCCATTGTAATTGGGTAAAGGGTGGTTTTTCAAGCAAACCAGAGTTTCCATTGTTTGGACGCGGATTATTTTGATCGGCTCCTAAATAGGGGGTAATCAATGAGTACACCAAACTATCACCATCTGCATCTGTTGCGCTATGATCGAACTTTAAAGCTGTATTTGTGCATAAAAAATTGGGGGGTAATTCTTTAAAAACAGCTGAAGTATTTGCAAATCCAACGTCACTCACATTGGGTATGAATGCCCAATAATTTGCACCAGTAGCTCCGGGAGCGACAATATTAGTTATTGAGCCGTTTCTACAGCATCTTTGAAAAGACATGAAATAACCACCTTTGGTCGCTGGAAGCGTTACAGTAGTTTCATAATAATAATGATCTACGCAAGCATTAGGTGTAACTTTTAAACAGTTGTAATTAGTTTTTTGAATTCTTGTTGGACCTTTTCTTGATACATAAATTGGATATCCTGAAAGAATATTCCGTGTGTCTCCATTGAAAATTCCAATGATTGCAGTTTCATCAGATTGGATGGCATCCGCATTCCCATTCAAACAATCAATGTAAACATCAAGTCGGATTCTGTATTGATTATTGCCTAAGTATTTATACGTCATTTCACCGCCCACAATATGGGTTGCCTCAAGATCAAATAATCTTAAAAAAATGAGCAGTATGACCGTAATGTTCTTCACAAATAATTTACACAAGTCTAAGTTACTTCAATATCAATGTTACAACAAACATATGACACAAAAGTATCAAAGAATGTTGCTTTTTGTGTAAGAATTTACGACAGATATACCTGTAAATCAGAGTTTTGTGTATTGTCAAAATACACATGATCTCTTAACGTGGTTGCAATTGACACTCCCACAAAGTTTGCATGAATCGGAAAATTGCGGTATTCCCTTTGTGCTAAGAATAGAGTTTCTATTTTGTTTACACCTTTTTTAAAACAATAATCTGCTGCTATAAAAGCTGTTTTACCAGAATTTAATACGTCATCAATGATCACAACGGTATGGCTTTCATTGAGATTTTCTGCAGAACTATTGATCTCACCTTCTGAGTTGATTGAAATATTTTGAAGATCTAATTGAATATTGGGTAGGTATTTCTTCAAAAATTCAAGAACCATCTCCGCAATGAAATGCCCCCTTTCATTCAATCCAATTAAGACTAAATTGGATGAATTTAAATTACTCTCGGCCACTTGAACTGCCAAACGTTCAATAATGAGTTGGATTTCTTTATGTTTTAAAATTATTTGGCGACTCATAGTGTTAAAATTCTTGAATACCTTTTGAGTTTTTCTCTAGGCGATTATAATATTTATTTTTTTGATACCAAACTGCTAATTTAACAATGCTTTCTTCGGAATTATCGAAACTTCTTGCAATTTCTAAAAATTCAGCATCTGAAGTTTGTATTAATTCATCAATTTTTGATTTAAAAGATTCTTTATTCTCATCTTCCATCATTTCACTGATTTCCATCATTTCAAATAGGAAACCGGGTGGCAATGTAGTTGCGTCATTAGTTTCAATTTGATTTAACTCAAGAATCAATTTTATCCTGCTTTCTCTGTCTTTCAGTATGGTGTACGCTTTATTGATTTGTTCAGAATCTAAAATGTTTCCGCCATGATCTGGATGTGCGTTTTGTTGTTCTTGGATATATGCTTTTCTGAGATTTACTAAGTCTATTTCTACAGAAATAGGCAGATTAAAAACTTCAAAAGCATTCATCGCAAATTACAAATTAAAAACCTAGGGCTCTTGAAATATCTACCCAGAAGATAAAAACAAAAAGACTCAATAGTATAGCCATTCCTATGATTTGGCCAATGTAAAGTACTTTATCGTTTACTGGTCGGCGGAAGATAATTTCATACATCAAGAACATTACGTGTCCACCATCTAATGCAGGGATAGGAAGAATATTCATCAACGCCAAGGCAAGTGAAATAGTGGCAGTTAATGACCAAAAATTGAGCCAATCCCAAGTACTTCCATACATTTGAGCGATACCTATTGGACCTGCCAAAGAGTTTTTAGGATTGACTTTACCAGAGACCATTTTGGATAAACCTGCGGCATTCGCAGAAATTAAACCGGCAGACTTTTCTGCTCCCATTACCATAGATTCTCCGAGTGAATAGCTAACCGTTTTCTCTAATCCTTCGAATCCATAAATTTTGGGTTGAAATCCTAAGGTTCCGTCTTCATTTATGGTTATATATGCCTTTCTTGTTGCACCTTTAGAATCTTCAACCATAAATTCAGCGGTTTCGCCTGCCTTGTTTTGAAGAATTTCTTTAAATTCAAAGAATGAACCGAATAATTGCGAATCAATACTGATAAATTTATCACCCTCTTTTATTCCAGATTTGGATGCAGGACTTCCACCAACTACCTGTTTAACTGAAAATTGAAAACGAGGTGAAATGAGGGGAAGGTCTGAATTTAAGCTTAGTTTATTTTCAATGTCCGCAGGAAGAAGAACATTGGTATCACGGCCATTTCTAATCAAAGATATTTCTTTATGTTCATTTGTTAGAAAAGAAGGATCGGCAAATTCAGATAATAGATTTTCAACTGTATTTCCATTCAGTTTGGTGATTTGATCGCCTGTTTGAAGACCCAAAGTTCGTGCATTAGGACTGGCATAAATACCGCCGTTTGAGTTGATGGCTTTATTGGGGATGTATGATTCTCCTTGACTGAAGATTAATCCAGAAATTATTACAACACCTAAAATAACGTTCACCACTACTCCACCAATCATGACAATCAGTCGTTGCCATGCGGGCTTAGACCTAAACTCCCAAGGTTGAGGCTCAGAAGCTAACTGGTTTTTGTCTAAACTCTCATCAATCATACCAGCAATTTTTACATATCCCCCTAGCGGCAACCAACCAATACCGTATTCTGTATCGCCTTTTTTAAAGCTAAATAGTTTAAATCCCCAAGCATCAAAAAAGAGATAGAATTTTTCAACTTTTATACCAAATGCCCTTGCGGCTAAAAAATGCCCCAATTCGTGCAGCGTTACAATAAGTCCAAGAGCGGCAAAAAACTGGAGCAGAGTTATTAACGTATTCATGTGATTTGCAAATTTAAGATAACTAAAGGGGTTTTATCATTTTTTTGTGCGGTATTCCGACCTCGGTAAACCAATCTCCGACCAAAGTATATCCTAAGGTCAAATAAAAGGGAATAGCGTTTTCGCGAGCATGCAATGAAATTTCATTGAAATTCCTTGATTTTAAAAGCCGCTCAGCTTCAATGACCATGATTTTACCAATTCCTTGGCCTTGGTATTTTTCACTGACAGCAACTTGCCTCATTTTAGCAACGTTAAGATCACTCATGGGAGAAATTATCAGACATGCTATACATTCTGATTGAAAAAACACCCCTAAGTGCCAATCTCGTTTATCTGGCGCTAATTGTTCCTTTGAAAATTGAAGATTGATAGGTTTTCGCAGTACTTGATTTCTCAATGCGAGAGATTGGTAATACTCTGAAGACCTGTAATCAAACCAACGTGTTGAGAGTAAACTCAAATTCATTGACGACTTTGGGCTTCGCAAACACCAAGGGCAACCATATTCATAATTTCACGAACATTGGAACTGTGATGAAGAATATGAACGGTTTTATTCATTCCCAACAATACAGGTCCAATTGCTTCAGCCATTCCCATAGTTCTAAGAATTTGATACGCAGCATTTGCACTATTCAAATCAGGGAAAATAAATGTATTGGCTGAACTTGAGCCTAATTTATTAAATGGGTATAGCTCAGCACGTTGTTCCCCGTCTAGAGCGTATATAGGTTGCATTTCGCCGTCAACCAATATTTCAGGGTCAGTCTGATGCAATTTGGTAACTACATTTCTGATTATTTCGGGGGATTTTCCGGTGTTTGATCCAAAGTTGGAATACGATAGCATAGCAATCTTAGGTTCAATTTGAAAATCTTTTACTCGTTTATGTACTAATTTAACCAAAGAATAAAGTTCGTCTTCGGATAGCTCTACATTTACGGTTGTATCGGCAAAAAACAATGGACCTTGTTTTGTCATCATGATGTGCATGCCGGCAATCCGACCTGAATCTTTTGAAATTCCTATTGAAAAAAGTGCTGGCTTCAGAGCTAATGGATAATTTCTTGTTAAGCCAGATATAAAAACATCGGCGTCACCAGTCTCCACCATCATAGAGCCAAAATAGTTTCTGTTGCGCATTTGATATTCAGCCTCGTAAGAGGTAACACCTTTTCTTCCACGCTTCTCAAAGAATCTTGCACCATATTCTGCTCTCTTTTGATCTTCTTTCCTTGGATCGATGATTACAGCATCAGGAATATTGATGTTGTTTTCTTCCATCATCTTTCTGATCACCTCTTCTTTACCTAGAAGAATGGGTTTAGCAATTTTTTCGTTGAGACTTCCTTCGGCAGCTCTAAGAATTCTAACATTATCTGCTTCAGCAAAAACAACTCTTTTGGGAGATTTTTTGGCCCTAATCATTAAACGATTCACAAAATCATTGTCTATACCCAATCGTTTTCTGAGGTCATTCTCGTAAGCGTTCCAATCTGTAATTGGAGCCTTAGAAACGCCGCTATCCATTGCTGCTTTTGCAACTGCTGGAGCTACAGTAGTAATCAAGCGTGGATCCATGGGTTTGGGAATGATGTAATTAGGACCAAACGTCATGTTTTTTTCATTGTAGGCCATCATAACCACTTCGGGAACAGGTTCTTTAGCCAAGGATGCAATTGCTCTAACTGCAGCTAATTTCATTTCTTCATTAATTGCAGTTGCTCTAACATCTAAGGCCCCTCTAAAAATGAATGGAAAACCAAGAACGTTGTTCACTTGGTTGGGGAAATCACTTCGTCCAGTGGCCATGATTAGATCAGGACGAGTTTGTATAGCCAAATTATAATCAATCTCAGGGGTTGGGTTCGCCATGGCAAAAACGATGGGTTTTTCCGCCATGCTGAGAATCATTTCTGGAGAGAGAATGTTTCCTTTACTTAATCCAACAAAAACATCAGCACCAACTAATGATTCTTCCAATGTTTCAGCGGTAGATGTAGTCGCAAATTGGCTCTTGTATTTATCTAGATTATCGCGTCTAACAGAGATTACCCCTTTTGAATCAAGCATAATCAGATTCTTTTTTTGAATCCCAAGACTCACAAAAAGTTTGGTACAAGCAATAGCACTTGCACCTGCCCCGTTTACAACGAGTTTTACATCTTCAATATTCTTTCCAACTATTTCTAGAGCATTCAATAATCCCGCAGCGGAGATAATGGCTGTTCCATGTTGATCATCGTGCATGATTGGGATGTTAAGCTCCTCTTTCAATCGTTCTTCTATCTCAAAGCTTTCGGGAGCTTTTATGTCTTCCAAGTTAATACCACCAAAAGTGGGTTCCATCGCTTTTACCACTTTAATGAAGTCTTCCACATTTTTGCAGTCTAATTCAATATCGAAAACATCAATATCTGCAAATAATTTGAATAATACACCCTTCCCTTCCATTACGGGTTTAGAAGCTTCAGGACCAATATCTCCCAAACCTAAAACGGCAGTACCGTTTGATATGACAGCAACTAGATTTCCTTTGGCCGTATATTTATAGACATCTTCTTTATTTTCAGCAATTTTCTCACAAGGTTCAGCAACTCCGGGTGAATAAGCCAATGCAAGATCAAATTGAGTTCTAGTAGGCTTGGTAGAAATCACTTCAATTTTACCAGGTCTGCCTTCAGCGTGATATGACAACGCATCAAAGTACTTCTTATTCTTATTTAACATTGCCGCAAATTTAAGTTTTCAATTTACATTCTCGTTTACCTTTTCCACCTTAAAGGTATAAAGGCCCATGATGAAACCAATTATTCTTAGTTTAATGGGCGTTGCAGCGATGTCTGTATTGGTATCCCAAAAAGACAAAACCTCAGTAAATTCAACAAACTTCTTCGTGCTTGATTCGAATAAACATACCATTTGTTCGGTTTATGTATCACCAATTGGACAAGTGAATATTTCGAGTCAGAAGCAACGATTGGCCTATTTATCTAAAACGAAAGATTCAACTGGAATTGTGATGGGATTTAATTTGAAACCCGGAATACATAATTATCAGTTTAATTCAATGAACAGTTACTCGGAAGTTGCCGTTGTTCGTACAGGCAAAAAAACGGCACTACGGTCTGCGTATCCCAGTATGTCCATGGCTGCTCCCATGACTACAAGGAGTGAAGATGGAGATGAATCAATGATAGAATCAAAAATTGGTGTTTACAGCGAACCCATGATGGACAGAGATGAAGCTGATGTGAAGGCAAAATCAGGAGTTGTTACAGCCGGAATTTGGAGCGATTTAGAAAATTGGGATACATATTTTACTACTTATCCAAATACTCATGGTTTTTGGGGATTGGATTTTACAAAAAAGAGATTTTCAGTAGAAATTTTAAATCCAGATAAAACACCCGCAATTGGAGTAACCTTGATATTGAAAAAAGGCAGCGGAGAATCTGTTTGGCAGAGTCAAACTGATAACAGAGGTTACGCTGAGTTATGGTCTGGCATTTATTCATCAGAAAAAAACGATGAAAAAGAATCCTACCAATTATTTGAAAAACGTGGTGAGAATTACCGACCCTTGGGAAAATTAAAAGAAACGGGTTTCGCAAGAAGCACTTTATTTTTGAATACGGCTAAAATATCCCCAAAAAAAGTAGACATCTGTTTCACTGTTGATGCAACTGGATCCATGGGCGATGAGATCAACTACTTGAAAGAGGACTTGATACACATCATTCAAAGCTTAAAGAAAGCAAGTCCTTGCACAGAAATCAGGGTGGGTTCTGTATTTTACAGAGATAAAGGTGACGAATATGTAACTCGCAAATTTGATTTTTCTCCATATGTCGAAAACGCATTGATGTTCATTGGAAATCAAAGTGCTGGTGGTGGTGGAGATTTTCCAGAAGCGGTAGAAGAAGGATTGAAAGTTTCAAATGAAGAACTAAATTGGTCATCAGAGGCTGTGGCAAAAATCAATTTTTTAATCTTAGATGCCCCGCCGCATGCTTCTGAGCAAGGAAAAATTCAAGAGCAAATTAGATTTGCTGCTTTAAAAGGGATAAAAATAATTCCAATTACAGCTTCAGGAATTGATGCTTCTACTGAAATACTGATGAAACAGATGGCCATTGCTACAAACGGAGAATATTTGTATATTACTGATCATAGTGGAGTTGGCGGTTCTCATTTAAAGCCAACAGGAATAAAGGAAAATGTAGACTTATTGACAAACCAAGTAGTGAAAGTGCTTAAGAAATTTTGCTTAACTCCAGATTGCAATCCTGATCAAGAGCCCAATAATCCGCAGCAAGACCCTAATTTTGTAAATTTTGGCAATAAAGACGTAATCATTCAATGTTATCCCAATCCAGCAACGGAATACTTAGATTTTGAGAGTAGCAAGAACATCAACGAAATTAACATTAGTGGCTTCAATGGACAGAAAATATTAACTGTTAAGCCTTTAGATAAAAAATATCGATTGAATTTACCATTAGTAAAACCGGGCATTTATGTGGTAACTGTAATTATTGACCAAATGTACTTTAATACTAAAATTGTCATTCAGCCAACCAATGGCCAAGGCAAATTAGACTAAAAAGATAAAATCACAGCTACTGTCAACCCTGAAATTGCTGTAACGGCAATGTCTGTAATAGAGTCGGTACGTTTTGCGGCATCCCAAGTGCCGGCTCTTTTATTTTTATTAAAATCATATGCCTCTTTAATGAGGGCAGCAGCAAGAGTTGATCCCATTGCAACTCGGAGTCCTCTTCTTTGTGTAGCAAGGGGACTCTCAAGTTTAAAGTTCTGAGTTGTAAAATCATAAGCAATGAAGGATATCAATGCCCCGCCTACAATATGGTAGAACTTATCGTTGGTTTGATTTTTGAAAATGGTGGTATTTTGCGCTTGCAAGTTTGTTATAAACAGAAGAATAATTCCAAATAATAAAATCCTGATTTTCATGATGATATGGAATGGTCAAAATTAATGCCAAACCTTTAAATAGTTAATTCGATTTGGTGGATTCACTTTTGTATTTTTGCAGTATCATGACTGAATTTCGTATTGAACACGACACCATGGGTGAGGTGAAAGTACCAGCAGGTGCTTATTGGGGAGCCCAAACAGAGAGAAGTCGAAATAATTTCCGCATCGGACCTGAAGGTTCTATGCCTGTTGAAATCATTCGTGCATTTGCTATTTTAAAAAAATGTGCAGCAAAAGCCAATCATGAATTGGGCGTATTATCGAAAGAGAAATATGAGTTAATCGCAGAAGTTTGCGACGAAATTTTTGATGGTAAGCACGATAAAGAATTCCCTTTGGTAATCTGGCAAACCGGAAGCGGCACTCAAAGCAATATGAATGTCAACGAGGTCATTGCTAACCGAGCGCATGTATTAAAAGGTGGAAAACTCACAGATGAGAAAAAGGTTTTACATCCTAATGATGATGTAAATAAGAGTCAAAGCAGTAACGATACTTTCCCTACTGCAATGAGTATAGCTGTTTTCAAGCAGGTTATTGATTACACTTTACCAGGGCTGCAAGCATTGAAAACAACCTTGAAGCATAAAGCAAGGGAGTATAAGGACATTGTTAAGATTGGTCGTACGCATTTCATGGATGCAACACCTTTAACTTTGGGACAAGAATTCAGTGGCTACGTTACTCAACTTGACAATGGAATTGCTGCCATTAATCGTGCCATGAAACCAGCTGCTGAATTGGCCTTGGGCGGAACAGCTGTTGGAACTGGCTTGAATACGCCTAAGGGATATTCTGAGTTGGTTGCGCGTTTCATTGCTGAAGAAAGTGGTTTGCCTTTTGTGACTGCAGAAAATAAATTTGAAGCATTGGCTGCACATGATGCCATGGTTGAACTACACGGTGCAATTAAAAGAGCTGCAGTGAGTGCATTCAAAATTGCCAATGATATTAGAATGTTAAGTTCTGGACCAAGAAGCGGTATTGGTGAGATTTTAATACCTGAAAATGAACCAGGTTCATCCATTATGCCCGGAAAGGTCAATCCAACGCAACCTGAAGCACTGACAATGGTGTGTGCTCAAATTTTGGGTAATGATGTAGCTATTTCATTTGGTGCAACTCAAGGACATTTTGAATTGAACGTATACAAACCTTTGATTGCCGCAAATATGCTACAGAGTGCTCGTTTATTGGGACAAGCTTGTTTAAGTTTCAATGATAATTGTGCCATTGGTATTGAGCCTAATCATGAAAATATCAAACGTTTGGTAGACCAAAGTTTGATGTTAGTCACTGCTTTAAATACCCATATTGGATATGAGAACGCTGCTAAAATTGCTAAAAAAGCCCACAAAGAGGGTACAACTTTGAAAGAAGCTGCTCTTTCCTTGGGACTTTTAACTTCAGAACAATTTGATGAATGGGTAAAACCTGAAAGCATGGTTGGAAATCCTGACGAAGTAATTAAATAATTTAAATAACCCTATCCAAATGCCCATAATTCAATTGGTTGGACAATCCAAATCTTTGGAAGTCACAAAACCATTGATTATGGGCATTTTAAATATTACCCCTGACTCATATTTTAGCAATAGCCGAATAAATTCAGTTAAGCATGCTCTGATTGTAGCTGAACAAATGTTAAAAGATGGGGCAACCATTTTAGATATTGGCGGACAAAGTTCTAGGCCTGGTTCGAATCGTATAACTTCTTCGGAAGAGCTACAACGCGTTTTACCGATAATTGAAGCACTCAGAATGAACTTTCAAGATGCTTGGATAAGTGTAGACACGTATTATTCCGAAGTTGCAAAAACATGTATTGACGCTGGTGTGGAAATTATTAATGATATTTCTTTTGGGGAAGATGACCCTAAGATGTTATCGGTGATTGCCAATAAAGACATTACTTACATAGGTATGCATAAAAAAGGCGATCCGAAAACCATGCAAGAAAATCCTAGTTATGATTCTGTTGTTGATGAAGTTTTTGAATATTTAATTAAGAGATCTATAGATTTTTCTTTTGCAGGAGTGAGGAACGTTTGGATTGATCCAGGATTTGGTTTTGGTAAAAGTATTGAACAGAATTATTCTCTTTTTTCTCAATTAAGTCGATTTTGCCAAACTGATTTTGGGGTCTTGGTGGGAATTTCTCGTAAAAGTATGATTTATAAACTTCTGGAAATCAACCTAGAAGACACACTCAATGCAACATCTTCTCTAAATCTTTTAGCTTTAGAAAAGGGCGCGAAAATTTTGAGGGTACACGATGTAAAAGCCGCGAATGAAGTTTTGAAATTGCATGCTGCTTTGCATAACTTTGCCCAATGAAAATTATTGCTCCATCAATCTTATCTGCCAATTTTGGCAATTTAAATCAAGACATTGATATGATAAATCAAAGTGAGGCTCAGTGGTTTCACGTTGATGTTATGGATGGAGTATTCGTTCCAAATATTTCCTTCGGTTTTCCTGTAATGAAATCCCTTCAAAAAAGAGCGGAAAAAACATTGGATGTTCATTTAATGATTGTTCAGCCGGAAAGGTATATTGAAGATTTTGCTCATGCGGGGGCAAACATTCTAACTGTTCACATTGAAGCTTCAACTCATTTACACCGAAGTTTGCAACAAATTAAAGCTGCTGGAATGAAAGCTGGTGTGGCATTGAATCCCCACACTCCTATTTCAAGTTTATTTGATGTTTTGGACGATGTTGATTTGGTTTGTTTAATGAGTGTTAATCCAGGTTTTGGTGGACAAAAATTCATTCCGAATACCATCAATAAAATTAAGGCGTTAAAAACAGAGATTGAAAACAGAGGATTAAATACTTTGATTGAAATCGATGGCGGTGTAACCCTCGATAATGCTCAAACATTGTTTCATGCTGGCGCAAACGTATTGGTCGCTGGCAATACTGTTTTTTCTGCCGAAAATCCATCTGATACTATTTCACAATTATTGGCTTTATCAAAATAAATTCAGGCATTGCAGCGTTTAGATGCCACAGTGAAGTTATTCTCTCTCATTGCAGTTTTATTAATTGTACTGCCTGTTTATTCTCAATCGAATATTTACAGAGCAAAAGTTGTAGGCTGTAAAAACTGTACCCAAATTAAAATCATTGATTCAGAAGGTGCTGTTTTGACTTCTGTTGATTCAGTGGGCAAATTTGAATTAACGCTACCCTATGAACCCTATCTTTTCTTTGGGACTTTTGGAACTTCAAATGATGAGAAGATTTTTGGAAAGTACGCTCGCATAAGCACATCAATAGATTCAATTTCAATTGGTGCAGGACTCGATTTAATTGGACAAGTAGAGGTAAATATTGAAGGTTCTACCCCATTTATGGATGAGATTAAAATGCGAGATTTAACTCTAAATGCAGGAGTTGGATCAGGCGTTGAAAATTTAATCAAAACCTTAGGTGGCGTAAGTAGCAATAATGAGCTTTCATCGCAATTTTCAGTTAGAGGTGGTAATTTTGATGAAAATTTGATATACGTCAACGATATTGAAATATATCGGCCACAATTAATCCAAAATGGTCAACAAGAAGGCCTCAGCTTCATCAATCCGCAATTGGTAGATAAGATTAAGTTTTCTGCCGGTGGATTTGAATCGCAATATGGTGATAAAATGAGTTCTGTATTGGATGTACAATACATCAAACCTGATTCTACGCGTGCTTCAATTTCCTTAGGCACGATGATTAACAGTTTCACCGTTGAAGGTTCTAAGAAGCATGTTTCTGGCCTTTTATCTATTCGACATTTTACCAATTCATTATTGACGGGCACCTTAAATACAAAAGGTACTTATTCCATGAATTTCGCTGATGTGCAGTCGTTTTTAAAATGGGATATATCAAAACGATGGTCAATTGATTTTTTGGGCAACTTAGCAGGAAATGCTTTTCAGTTGATTCCAGAAAGTAAGACAACTGAATTTGGTACTATTCAAAGCGCATATCAATTGAACGTATTTATGGCAGGCCAAGAGAATTTAAACTACAACTACTCGTTAGGGGCGCTTACTTTAAATTATCGTCCTAATGTTAGACAAAATTTCAAATGGATTCTAAGCGCAACAGCCATTAACGAAGAAGAGCATTTTGATGTACAAGGGGCATATAATTTGTCTGAATTAGACCGCGATTTGGGTTCGTCTAACTTAGGGAAACCTCTAAAAACCTTAGGTTATGGTTATTATTTAGATCATGGCAGAAATCAAATGCAAAGCCGAATCTTCAATTTTTCACATTTAGGGAATTTCGGAAAGCAAAATGCTCAAACCCAACTAAAATATGGTATTCGCTTAAACAAAGAATTCATTGTAGATCGATTTTATGAATGGTTGTACATGGATAGTGCAGATTACAATTTAGCTCCTTGGTCATTTGCCAAAGACACCATCATCCTTGATGACATTACACGTTCAAACAACCGTTTAAATTCAACCAGAATCAACGGTTTTGTGCAAGTAAAGCATTTTATTGACCGAAACAAGAAACTATCTCTAAATGCCGGGATTCGAGCATCATGGTGGTCTGTAAACGAGGAATTATTATTGATGCCCCGGATTTCTTTGTTCTATGAACCTAATAAATTATTGAAATATAATTCTAGAGATACCAATCAAAAACTACCTGTAACTTATAGATTTTCATTTGGTGCTTACCATCAACCTCCATTTTATCGCGAAATCAGGGGATTGAGTGGATCATTAAATCCAATGACGCGAGCGCAAAAATCATTTCATTGGGTATTGGGAATGGACCGAGTTGTTACGTTATGGAATCGAAAATTTAAATATACGAGTGAGGCTTATTATAAATACTTGGATGATTTAATACCATATTATTACGATAATATAAGAATCAGATATTTTGCTGAAAACACTTCTAAAGGATATGCTGCAGGATTTGATAATCGTTTGTATGGGCAATTCAACAAAGGATTAGAAAGTTGGTTTACTCTGAGCTTGCTTCAAAGCAAAGAGAGAATCACATACACAGATGCTAATGGAAATGCTATTACTTCTGACTGGTTGAGGCGCCCTACAGATAGACGAGCTAATTTTGCTGTTATTTTCCAAGATAGGCTAAAACAAAATCCAAGTATCAGAGTCAATTTAAGTATGGTAATAGGCACGAATATCCCTTATTATTTAGACGGAACGGCCAGATATTCTAACACACCGAGCATAGTACCACCTTACAGGCGTGTCGATATTGGTTTTAGCAAGACCTTAAGGGAACCAGGATCAAAATCAAAGAAATACTCATTTATAAAACAATCTTGGTTATCCGTTGATGTCTTTAACTTATTGGACATAAACAATGTAATTGCATACAGTTGGGTAAAGGATCTAGAGAATAACCGTTATGGTGTGCCAGAGTATTTAACTGGCCGTCGGTTAAATGTGAGATTCTTCTTAGGGTTTTAATACCGGGTTTCGGGTAGCGGGTAGCGGGTAGCGGGATTCTGAAAACCAAAATCTGATGCCCGAAACCCGATACCCAACTCCTATTAATTAATTCGCTTCCGGGTTGCCTGGCGCAGGTGCTAGCTGTGATTTACACTCTTTTAATTGAGTCTGAAGTGTTGAAACCTCAGATTTTAAACGAGTTATTTCAGCATTATTCTTTTTGATAATTTCGCCAAGCTTACCCATATCTTCGTCCATTTGTATAATTTGTGCTTTTAATTGCTCATATTCATCAGATGTTTTTGCTTTTTCTTCATTGCATTTATTCAATGACGCTTGAATTTGAGACTTTGCATTGTCGCATTCATCCAATTTAGATTTCAAATTCTGAATTTCAGAATTCTTTGAAGTTAATTGCTTTTGTAATTCTGCAATTTGAGCTTCTAGTTGGGCATTGTTGTTTGAAGAAGAAGCTGAGGCTTGAAGAGCTGATTTTTCTTCATTGCATTTTTTCAATTCAGCTTGTAATGACGTTACCTGTATTTGTGCGGAAGTAGTAGATTTCTTCGCTTCTGCCAATTGAGCTTCAAGTGATGCAATCTTGGTGTTTAAAGCGGTTACGT